>PBDF01000016.1 GCA_002717285.1 Magnetovibrio sp. | reverse complement strand
TCACTTCCATTCTTCCCCATACTGGTTCGTAATCCTGCTCAATAAAATCACGACGTTCTAGTCTCTCTTTATACCTCTTGAGAACACTATAAACTTGAGTATTCTGCCATCTGTTTCCTTTGCTTGTGGTGATCCCTCTATCATTTAGATAATGGGAAATCTTTCTATATCCCATACCACCATCGTGTAGGAATTTGATTAGACTATGTGTCTCCTCTTGTCGTTCTGTGTATCTATTTTGGTAATGTTGGAGTTTGTTGGTTCTGACGGAAATTGTGAAACAGATGTAGTGAGAATAAGGATTATTAGTTGATGTTAATTCACAGTTAGGAACTACTCCACCGTGACGGAGTGATTGAGAACAGTGAATTAGGTTGTTCCTACCTTCGTCCAATCTGCAAAACTAGTTGATGAGAATATCAGGGTGAATAGGAGTGTCGATATGGTGAGTAATGTTTTCATTTTCTTACTCACCGACTACAGAAAGATTTTTATGGTAATTTTTTTTGCTGCAACTAATTTACAAGGACTTCCCCCAAAGTCCTTAGCAAAAATTATTTTTGTTTTGCTGATTTATAATACATGTTTATTACGAATTGGTAGTAAGAAATTCTTGCACTCATAGTCTTTACCTCCTTTCAATCTGTATTTAATCATAGAAGTGAGAAAAGTAACTTTGTTCATTTACTATCCCTGATATGCGTGTGGCGCATGACCACCCAACTCTCAAAAAATGGGAAATCTTTCTGTATCCCATACCACCATCGCGTAGGGGTTTGATGAGACTATGTGTCGCCTTTTGTCGTTCTGTGTATCTATTTTGCTAGTGTTGGAGTTTGTTAGTTCTGATGGAAACAATGAAACATGTATAGTAAGAATAAGGATTCTTTCTTGATGTTAATTCACAGTTAGGAACTACTCCACGGTTACACTTTTTGCAAGATTCCTAGGCTGATCCACATCAGTACCTTTTATAACTGCTGTGTGGTAAGCAAGTAATTGAACAGGAATAGCATAGAGTATAGGCGTAACAAAAGCATTAACGACAGGTAGTGCTACTGTAGCTGCTGCAAGTTTTCCAAGGACTTTCACGCCACCTGTATCGCTCATAAAAATAACCCGGCCACCTCTTGCAATGACCTCTTGCATGTTAGAAGCCGTTTTTTCAAACAAGCTATCTTTTGGGGCTATCACAATGACAGGAACACCGTCATTGATCAGAGCTATGGGGCCATGTTTCATTTCACCGGCAGCATACCCTTCAGCATGAATGTAGGAAATTTCTTTCAACTTTAGTGCTCCTTCAAGGGCTATGGGATAACTCACCCCGCGCCCCAGATATAGGACATCATGTGACTCTGCAATTTCGAGAGAGAGTTCTTTTAAACGTTCATCGTGATTAAGAACTTCCGCTGCCCGTGCAGGAACCTCTGCCAACGCACTTGCAAGCTTTGCCTCTGTCTCATGAGTTATACTCCCAAGCTCACGTCCTAAAGCTAAAGTCAAACAGGCTAAAACTGTCAGTTGGGTGGTAAAAGCCTTTGTCGAGGCAACACCTACCTCTGGTCCTGCATAAGTTTGCAATACTGCATCTGACTCCCGGGCAATAGTGCTCTCAGGAACATTAACAATTGAGAGGATTTTTTGTTCCTGCTTATGTGCATAACGGAGTGCGGCTAGTGTGTCCAAAGTTTCTCCCGATTGTGAAATAAACAAAGCGAGTCCCCCTTCAGACATAGATGCGTGCCTGTAACGAAATTCAGAAGCAACATCGACCTCCACAGGAATATGCACCAGGCTCTCGATCCAGTATTTAGCAACTAGGGCTGCATAATATGATGTGCCACAAGCAATAATAGTTACTCCTCTAACGCTACCAAGATCGAAACCTATGTTTCCTAAAGAAACTTCTTGTGTCGTTGGGTTTATATATGAATGTAGGGTGTCACCGATAGCTTGCGGCTGTTCGTAGATCTCCTTAAGCATAAAGTGACGATACCCTCCCTTCCCTACTGCCTCACCAGACAACTCAGTGAGACAAATCGGACGATCTATTTTGTTATCATCTTCGTCATAAAGTACTGCTCCGGCACTAGTGATCTTTGCCCAATCTCCATCTTCCAGATAAATAATTTTTTTAGTTAGTTGCGCTAAAGCGAGCGCATCAGAACCTAAAAACATCTCTCCCTCACCAATTCCGATGGCAAGTGGCGTGCCACGACGGGCAGCGATCATCAGATCTTCCTCACCACTAAATAAAATACCTAGTGAAAAAGCCCCACGCAGACGCTTAAATGTCTTAGCTGAGGCAATGCACGGGTTATCCCCAGCATTCAAGTATGCCGTAATTAGGTGGGCAACAACTTCTGTATCTGTATCAGAAATCAATGTCGCACCTCCAGCTATGACCTCGTCTTTCAATTCTTGAAAGTTCTCGATGATACCATTGTGCACAATAACCACTTGATCAGTTGCATGAGGATGAGCATTTTTTTCATTCGGCATGCCGTGAGTTGCCCAGCGGGTGTGGCCAAGCCCTGTTCTACCTTCAAGAGGATCTTTCTTCAGACGCTTTTCCAGATTTATAAGTTTACCCTCAGAACGGCGACGCTCAATACCATTTTTAGTGAGTGTAGCAATCCCAGCAGAGTCATAACCACGATATTCAAGGCGCTTAAGACCATCCAGCAAAAGCGGTGCAGCTGACCTTTTTCCAATGACTCCAATAATACCACACATTATTTTTTCTTCTTTGGTGCTTTCTCTGGAAACTTAGGTTTACGTTTTTTCTTCGCCCAGCCAAAAACTGTATTTTGTGGTGCGCGGGTGATACCTAAAGCGTCTGCCTTTACATCCTTAGTTATAGTTGACCCTGCTCCAACAATAGCACCGGCGCCTATATTTACAGGAGCCACCAAGGCCGTATTAGAGCCAACAAATGCACTTTTACCAATAATCGTTTGCGATTTCTGAAAGCCGTCATAATTGCAGGTGATTGTGCCAGCTCCAATATTCGCCCCTTCACCAATCTGAGCATCACCTAAGTAGCTCAAATGCGATACCTTGGAATTTGATTCGAGTAAAGTACTCTTTACCTCAACAAAATTGCCAACTTTGGCACCAGTACTGACCTTAGTCCCCGGCCTCAGCCTTGCAAAAGGCCCTACACTCGCCTTTGACATAATTTCTGTGCCCTCAATATGGCAAAAAGCATTTATTACTGCCCCATCACCTACTGTAACACCTGGACCAAACAATACATTTGGGCCAACTTGAACATCCTTTCCAAACTTTGTATCTTGACAAAGGAAAACCGTTTTTGGATCCGTAAAGCTAACCCCATTTTCCATTGCCTGAATACGCAACCGATCTTGAAATATTTTCTCAGCCTTGGCCAATTCAACACGTGAGTTGACACCAATTAATTCATCCTCATCACCTTCTAATACAACACAGGTACGCCCATCTTTCACAGCCAACTGAATAATGTCCGTCAGATAATACTCTCCTGTTGCATTCTCAGTTGAGACTCTATCAAGAAGGCTACATAAAGCTTTGCCATCAATTGCCATAACGCCTGAATTACAAATTTTTATCTGCAACTGCTCATCCGTTGCATCCTTTACTTCAACAATTGAATGCAGGGTACCATCATCACTTAAAATAAGACGCCCGTAGTTACCAGGATCATCTGGAGTAAACCCCAAAACAACAACGCCAGGATCTAACTTAGAAGCACGAGCATCAAGCATAGCCTCGAGGGTTTCCAATTTAATCAAAGGTGTATCTCCATAAAGAACTAAAATGTCACCATCAAAGTCCAATATGTATTCACGTGCTGCAAGAACCGCATGGGCTGTACCTAATCTTTCAGATTGTACTGCAGTTGGAAACGGCGAAACCGCATGAGAGACATCATCCATAGAATCACCAACAACAACTACAACCTCGTCTGGGTCAAGTCCTGTAACAGTCTCCATAAGATGATTTATCATTGGTCTGCAACCAAGAGAGTGAAGCACCTTGGGTTTTTTTGATTTCATTCTCGTGCCCAGCCCAGCTGCAAGCACAATTACGGCAACTTTTGATTTAATCATATATTCTGATATACCCTAAAATTGCTTTTCTCTATTGCAGAATCTCATAGAAACTTGCCACATGGGGTGAAGCTCGCCAAGTCAAAGATTGTTACGGAGTTTTGCAATGAACGACCAACCCCCAATCAAGGCTGTACTATTCGACCTAGATGGAACTTTAATTGACAGCGCCCCAGATCTTCAGGTTGCGGCTAATAAACTACTCAACGAGGAAAATCGTCAGAGTATCACCCTTGAACAAACTATCCGCATGATTGGGGACGGTGTGCCAAAAATTGTTGAGCGCGCTTTTGCTGCAACCGGGTATACTGTGAAAGAAGAACAACTTGATGAGTTTGTAAAACGCTATTTGGCATTCTACGAACCAAATGCTGCAAATCTAACTGTTCCTTTTTCAGGGTGTGTTGAATGCCTTGAACGACTCAGACTTGAAAGTTATAAAATGGCCGTTTGCACAAACAAACCGTTCGCCGCAACCCAAAAGATACTAAACAAACTGGGATTGGCAAACTTATTTTCAACAATTATAGGTGGCGACACCCTACCGGGAATTAAAAAACCGGACCCACGCCATTTGTTGGCAGCCCTAGAAATTATGAATATATCTCCTAAGAATGCAATCATGATAGGCGATCATGCTAATGATGTGAATGCAGCTCGAGCTGCTGAACTTCCGGTAATCGTCTGCCGGTTTGGTTATACCAATGGACCTGCAGAGAACCTGAATGGTGATTTGGTGATTAATCACTTTGATGAGATACCGGGGGCCTTCCTACAGCTCGGTCAAACCTAACAATCTGCAAAATTTTTGCTTGTGTCTAGGTCCTTAAAATCAATAAGGATTGTCAGCTAGTTGTCGTTTACCTCTCTAAAACCAATGTGCACCACCCTTTGATATGGTATGTGCGTACCACACAAAAACCATAAGCCTTGTAAGCTGAGTAAACTCGATTGGCATCACAGTCAAGAAACCCCGAAAGAATGGCAACACTACCCCCAAAAGAAATATCCCTTGAAATCCGACTCATTTTTTTTGCCATTTGGCACAATGAATTTGCTAAAATATTTGAAACAACTAAGTCATAAGGAGCATTTTCCACTACTGCAGATGAGTCATAGGCGTTTGCATATTTAACTCGTGCTTGTGGCAAAACATTATTACGACGAAAATTTTCCTTTGCTACTGAAACTGCATTTACATCCGCATCGAACCCATACACAGGTACTCGCCAAACTTTGGCAAGTGCTATGGAGAGAATGCCAGAACCAGTACCCATATCTAGAGGCTTATGATATTTTTTCTTTCCTATCATATCACTTATGGCATGAAGACAACCCATGGTTGATGCATGGTTACCGGCACCAAAAGCCCTGCCAGGATCTAGACGAATAGAGATAAGTCCAAAAGGTAAAGAATTTTGATAATTTGAACCATAAATAAAAAATCTTCCTGCGTGAACTGGAGGAAACATCCTCAAGTTATCAGCAATCCAGTTACTTGACTCAACAGGGGTTATTAATACTTCTGGAACAGGTATTGAAAAAACACCTGCGACAACACTCAAGGCTTCAGTTAGCTTTTCTCTATTTGGCTTGCACACAGAGAAGCCTTCAACTTGCCATTCACCGTCTCTGTCAGTTGGCTGCCAAGAAACCGCATCAGAATGTGGATATAATGCCTCTTCAAACGCATTAACAGTTTTGTCTGTCGTTAGAATTACGACACGCCATAAGTTATTGGGATCAATCATTTCAAGGATTTCAACTAACAGCTATGCGACATCTATCTGTTTCAATCTTTTAAGTGTTAAATTCTCTCCACAAACCCTGTCATCACTCTTTTGTGCCCTGCCTTTTCAAATGAAATTTCTAACTTATCTCCGTTGATGCCCAGAATCATCCCGTAGCCAAATTTCTGGTGAAAAATGCGTTGCCCTAGTTCAAATCCGACAGAGTCAGGAGCTTTCGTTGTGGGCACCGAACTCTGCCAACCAGAGAGCTTTTTATAACGACCAGCCCAAATTTGGCTCTGCTTTGCACTATCATAAGGGGCTGCAAAATCCTCCGAACCACTTGAGTGCTCACCAATTCCGTAAAGTCTTTGGTTCATTACCTTGTGCACATTTTCAGGAGGAATTTCGTCAATAAATCGCGACGGAATTGCCGATTGCCAGTTGCCGTACACTCTGCGATTAGCGACAAAGCTTATCAAGATTTTTTTTCGCGCACGTGTCAACCCGACATAGGCCAGTCGACGCTCTTCCTCAAGAGCTGAGGACCCACCCTCGTCCAAGGCACGTTGATGGGGAAACAGCCCTTCTTCCCATCCCGGAAGAAAAACTGTATCAAATTCAAGTCCTTTTGCTCCATGTAAGGTCATTAAAGTTACTTTGTCTTCTGAGGTTAAAGCTTCGTTCTCCATAACTAGTGAAACATGATCAAGAAAGCCTTGTAGGCTTTCAAAGTCTTCTAGGGCAGTCAATAATTCCCTAAGATTTTCGAGTCGGCCGGGTGCTTCAGGCGCCTTGCTCAATTGCCACATGTCAATATAACCTGACTCTTTAAGAACTTGACGAACAAGATCAACATGATCTATTTCACTTGCCAAAGTGCGCCAGCGACAAAAATCACTTAATAATTTTTGCAAATTAGCTTGGGCTCTAGCCCCAATCTCGTCGGTTTCAAGCAAACGAGTAGCAGCTACAATCATTGGAACACGCTCTGCTCGAGCAAAAATATTGATGGTTTGAATGGTAGCGTTTCCAAGTCCACGTTTCGGTGTATTCACTATACGCTCAAAAGCCAAATCGTCATCGGGTTGCATAATTACCCTCATGTAAGCAATTGTATCCCGGATCTCCAAACGCTCATAAAACCGTGCACCACCAACAATACGATAGGGCAATCCTAGGCTAATCATGCGTTCTTCAAACTCACGGGTTTGAAATCCTGCTCTAACTAAAACTGCCACTTCATTTAAACTATTCCCTCTTTTTTGATGTGCCTCTATTTCGTCACCAACGACACGGGCTTCCTCAACCCCGTCCCAAACACCCCGTACACCAACCTTCTCTCCCTCGTTCAGTTCCGTCCATAAAGTCTTACCAAGGCGTCCCTGATTTTTAGATATCAAACCGGAAGCAGCTCCCAAGATGTGGTGGGTGGATCGATAATTGCGTTCAAGTCGGACCACTTTGGAACCTGGGAAATCATTTTCAAAACGAAGGATATTACCAACCTCAGCTCCACGCCAAGAATAAATCGACTGATCATCATCGCCAACACAACATATATTTTTATGTACTTGAGCTAACATTCGAAGCCACAAATATTGTGCAACATTTGTATCTTGATATTCATCAACAAGGATGTAACGAAACTTGCGTTGATAATCTGCAAGAACTGAGGGTTGAAGTTTGAAAAGCTCCAAGCATAACAATAGGAGGTCTCCAAAATCTACCACATTTAAAAGCGTAAGACGCTCTTGATATTCTAAATAAATTAACTTGGCCTTACCATCGGCAACATCGTCTCCCTCTGCTTCACTAACCGCATCTGGCATCAGGCCCCGGTCTTTCCACCGTTGTATGACACCACAAATAACCCTAGGCGGCCAACGCTTTTCATCAATATCGTGGGCTTGAATTAGCTGTTTAAGCAAGCGCAACTGGTCATCCTGATCAATAATGGTAAAATTTGACTTTAAGCCAACGGACTCAGCATTTTTCCGCAAAATACGCGCCGCAAGAGCATGAAAAGTGCCGACCCACCAACCCTCAGTTTCACAACCAAGCAGTTTACCAACCCGACTTTGCATCTCACGGGCTGCCTTATTTGTGAAGGTAACCGCCAAAATTTCCCATGGGCTAGCTTTTCCCTGCAACAAAATATGCGCTAGACGCGTGGTCAAAGCTCGGGTTTTACCAGTTCCAGCTCCAGCCAAGACAAGCACCGGACCATCAGAGGCCTGAACAGCCTCGAGCTGACTTTCATTTAAGCCATCCAAATAGGGCATTTCTAAAGAGTCAGAAACCTTATTATTGGAAGTGGACACACTTGCTAGATCAAAAGGATCAGACATCCTCATTAATTTCCGCTAAGATGATAAAACAGGAGATGTTCAACTAAACTATCATTAAAAGTTTTCATATTGTACCCCAAGCTAACAAAAATCACAGATTCTTCATCTTTATTGCCTTAACTTATTCGCGGCGATTTTCGATCAAAGCACGATTATAAGCGCTCATTAACTGTCCTTGACGCACACAACCGAGAAATTTCATTGTCTCATGGTTTTCAACAACAGGAAGATAATCTTCACCGGTTTCGCGCATTAGAGTTAATGCTCTCTCGAGGCCTTCATCAACAGCTAACACAGGTGGATTTCTTTTTGCTACATCACTAGCCGTAATCAAGTAATCTAGTTCAGTATCAAAAGCAAACTCACTCATATCAGCAAGAGTGATGGTACCAAATAGAACTCCGAACTCATTGACTACAAATAACTCACCTGCATCTGACTTCTGCAACATTATGCGAATGTCGGGTAGCCTAACTCCAAGCGGAACCTGCTTTTCAGTATAGGAGAGCATACTTTGCAACCGCAGACTTCGAAGTAAAGCCACTTCCATGCCCTCACGAAGGTCAAGACCGCGCTGTTCAAGTTGCCAAGAGAAGAATGAGCCCCCATGAAATTGGCGGGTAATCAATGACGAAATGACGACAACAACCATCAGGGCTAGTGTTAATGCATAATCGTTTGTCATCTCAAAAATCACCAAAGCTGTCGAAATTGGGGCTCCGAGCACTGCCGCCGCTAAGGCCCCCATGCCAAGAATGGTATATGCGCCAATACCTGTAGACAATTCCGGAAACAAACCTGTAAAGACAGTTCCGTATGCCCCACCTAGCATTGCGCCAATGACAAGGGCTGGAGAAAACACTCCACCTCCAAACCCAAAACCAATACTGATTGATGTTGCAATAATTTTTGCAATACAAATTGAGACAAGTAACCCGAGTGAAAAAGAAACCATTACTGCAGCTTCTGTTGTACCATATCCAATGCCTAGAACCTGTGGAAACCAAATCGCCACACACCCAATTATAGCACCACCAATAGCAGGCTTCAAAAAGCTTGGGACCGCTAATTTATCAGCCAAGCTGCTACTAAGCATTATACTTTTCATAAAGCCCATGGCAACTAGGCCCGCAACTACGCCAAAAATTATAAAAGCAGGAAATTCCCATAGTGACTGGATCACATGTTCATGGATAACAAACGCAGGGAAGTCACCAAAATAAGAGCGGGAAATTGCTGTCGCAGTCACACTTGCAATTACAACTGGTGCAAAAGCACTTAGTGCATAGTGACCAATCACAACCTCTGATGCAAATAGAGCCCCTGCAATTGGTGCATTAAATGATGCAGCAACTGCAGCCGCTGCGCCACACCCTAAAAGTGTTCGCGATACTGATCGGTTTAAATTTAGAGATCCTGCTAACCAACCACCAAGTGCCGCGCCAAAGTGAACTGCTGGACCTTCACGACCGACCGAAGCGCCAAAACCAATTGAGAGAGCATTTATCAAGGCCGCTTTAACCCCTATCAAGCCAGACATTCGACCACCTCTCAATGCCCCAGCCTCGATAACATCAGCTACTCCCTCTGGTCGGTTTGCAGGCATTAGGTACTTAACTAGAAGACCAACTACAATACCCCCAATCGTTGGTACTCCGATTACTTGCCACCAAGGTAAAAGATCAATGTAGGCAAACAATCGTTCACTTTCTGTTCCAAAAGTAGCGAACTGGACCAACGCTATAGTCTCACGAAAAAGGATAACAGCACCGCCAACACCTCCCCCAACTGCAAAGGCAAGTGCAATTAAAGCTACCTGACCACCTTGTATTGTACGTCGGAGACGAACATAAAACCGACTTACTGAAAAATGACCAAAAACCATTTTTTGGGGGCCTTCATTAATATTCAGTTGATACAACTATAAGCTTGTTAGCTAAATATTTTTTACCAAATAAAGCTTAATATATTTTCAATTTACATAAGAAATTGATACCTAATGCCTATAGTGGTAGTAACAATTTGCCAAATAATGGCAATCTTTCCATTTTCTTCTATTTTTTTTATAAACAAAAGATATTCTTACAGTAAACATACGCTATGGAGTATCAATAACATTTGTCATTGTCATACGCATAATCCTTATAATTTTTCGTTATCATACAATCTTGATTATAAATGTGCATGGAAAAATCTTTGCCAAACTGGACCCGGATGATAAGTAATTGTCCTCGAGGTTATATACCAGGCGGTCTTTTTTATGACTATATCAAGTCAAAGAGAATTTAATAATAAACTGAGACTATCAGTTGTAGTTCCCGCCCATAATGAGGCAGGGAATTTACATAATTTAATTAATGAAATTTGCATTGCATTAAGTAAAATCGATGGGAATAGTGAGATCATATTTGTTGATGATGGTTCTTCTGATAACAGTATTGAGTTACTTTTGTCTATACAAGCAAATTGTCCAAAACTAAGAGTTCTCGCCCACAAGAAGTGTTTCGGTCAAAGCGCTAGCATTATTACTGGGGTGAAGGCCGCAGAATCAAACCTAATTGTAACGCTTGATGGAGATGGACAAAATGATCCAGCTGACATACCAATTCTTTATGGCGCATTTAGAGACGCCAAGGACCCAAACAAGATTCTAATCGCAGGCTTTCGAGCCAGAAGGCAGGATACCTGGATTAAGCGCGTCACATCAAAAGTTGCAAATAAAGTTCGAAGTAGCTTGTTGAGTGATAATACACCTGATACGGGTTGTGGTTTGAAACTGTTCACTCGGACGGCCTTTCTAGACATGCCCCACTTTAATCATATGCATCGTTTTTTACCGGCTCTTATGATTCGTCAAGGCGGTAAGGTGGTTTCCTTGAAAGTCAGACATCGCCCTAGGAAAAGTGGCAAATCAAATTATGGTACGCTTGACCGCCTCGCTGCGGGCTTTATTGACTTGTTTGGTGTGCTGTGGTTACAAAGTCGCACCATACATCATACTGTCGAGGAACTTGACCATAAAGAAAAAGAATCCAAGGTTAGATAACGATGACAACAGGAGTTTTTTTTCGTGGATTAATTTGGATATTAACACTAAGTGCTCTTGGTTACGCTATTAAAACTACAGGCATAGGATCATCTGTCGACAAAACTTGGATTGACAGCGATGTCCTAGGCCAAGGTCCAAGCGGCGAGCTCCTATTCATAGGGGTATGTGTACTATATACAGCAATCGGACTACCTCGCCAGGTCATTTGCTTTCTTGGTGGCTATGCATTTGGTCTAACCATAGGAACAATATTATCTTTAATAGGAACTTTATTGGGTTGTTTTATTGCATTCTTCTATGCCCGCTTGTTAGGGCAAAACTTCATTGTCTCACGCTTTTCAGGGCGAGTAAAAAATATTGATAATTTCCTTCGTGACAATCCATTGAGTATGACCCTTCTGATACGCCTCCTGCCCATTGGTAGTAATCTTGTTACCAACCTTGCAGCAGGAGTATCTAGTGTCAGACCGCTTCCTTTTTTTCAAGGATCAGCCATTGGCTATCTCCCCCAAACAGTTATTTTTGCACTTGTTGGAAGCGGTTTTAGTGTTGATCCAGAACTTCGCATCGCTATAAGCGTTGTTTTATTTATGATTTCTGGAATCATTGGTATTTCATTATACCGCAAATATCGTCATGGAAAATCTTTTGATAGAAACATTGAATATAAGCTAGGTGTCGATGTGGAAGAGTCAAACAAGCGTGGCTAGCCTGTTGTCAAAAATCAGGGTAAATGCTGATAACTATGCATTACTCTGGACAGGTCTTTGGATAGTTATGGTAGCTACTGCTATAGGATTTCGCCCCCTTTTGCCAGTAGATGAAACACGTTATCTTGCAGTCGCATGGGAAATGTGGAGAGATGGAAATTTTCTTGTTCCCCACTTGAATGGTGAAACCTACAGCCACAAGCCACCTCTGTTATTTTGGCTAATGCATCTGGGCTGGTTCATTTTTGGAGTCAATGACTGGTGGCCACGCATTATCGCACCATTATTTGGTTTGATTAATTTGTTTTTGACTAGGTCAGTGGCAAAGCATCTGTGGCCCAGCAAGTCAAAAGTTGCTACGGTAGCCCCCTTAATTTTAATGGCCTGTCTGTTTTGGACTTTATTTACAACACTTACAATGTTTGACATGTTACTTGCCTTTTGTACGCTACTTGCAATGCTTGGAGTTATACGTGCATGGCAAAAGAATCAGCCCTGTAGTTTTGTTTTCCTTACCCTAGCCATTGGTATCGGTCTGCTAACTAAGGGTCCAGCAATTCTCTTAACTGCCTTGCCTGTAGCACTCCTAGTTCCATTCTGGGGCTCGAAACAAACAGTCAGTTATACTGAATTCAATAGTGAAGGAAATACGTGGAACAAGGGTTTGAAACAATGGTATTTTAATATCGGCTTAGCTACCCTCGGTGGAGTAATTATTGCCCTACTTTGGGCTATTCCAGCTGCAATCATTGGTGGCGATGAATACAGCGACGCAATATTTTGGGGCCAATCAGCTGGACGAATGGTTAACAGTTTTGCCCATGCGCGACCATGGTGGTGGTTTTTAGCTGTCCTTCCTGCCCTTTTACTACCTTGGACAATTTGGCCAGCGACTTGGCGTGCAATGAGAGGTCTCAGGTACAAATACAAAGATAATGGTATTCAGTTTTGCCTAGCATGGTTTTTACCTGCATTAGTAACTTTCTCCTGCATCAGCGGCAAACAACTACATTACCTTTTGCCTGTCTTTCCTGCGCTAGCATTGATTGGTGGGCGATTGTTGGTTGATCATCACCAGGAAAGGGGAGGTCAAGGCCTATGGAAACACTATGGGCTTCACATCCCAGCAAGCTTGTTCATCACTTTGGGACTGTTTTTAATTCTTGCCCCTACATTCATAAAAAAAATAGGACTACTCCCTATGGTTGTAGAAGTGGATTTTATGTGGGGTGTATTACTAGCATTGCTGGCCGTTGCGTTGATTTATTTTGGCCAAAAAACAAATAGCCTCAAGCATCGAGCTGCAAGTATTGCAACAATGTCTGTAGCACTGGTCGTTTTTTTACATTTAAGTCTGAAGCCGGTGCTCAACGAGCGTTACAATTTGAAAACTTTTTCTGAGCAATTACGAAAATGGCAAGAGTCGGGTATTTCAATTGCCTACTTGGGAAAATATCATGGCATGTTTAATTTCTTGGGACGTCTAGAGGCGCAAGTCAGACCTGTAGGGCTTCAATACCCAGATCTTGAAAATTGGCAAAAAGCTAATCCAAATGGATATCTAATTGTTCCTGTGGGGAAGAAACACGAAGAAGTTACACCCATTTACACCCAACCATACAGAGGCCGTAGGCTTATTGTCATTAGTGCCCGGCAATCTATTACTCATACCAACGTTATCGGTAACCCATAAGTTTTACAAAAAAATAGGTACCAAGCCTTGACATTATTGATAAACAACCTTAGATCCCTAGCACTCATGGTTTTAGAGTGCTAACAAACTCTTATTTGTTATTTATCAATTGGTTCACGGAGTATGAACAATGAAATTTACACCACTGCATGACCGCGTTTTAGTTAGGCGTGTTGAGCAAGACGAAAAAACTGCTGGGGGTATAATAATTCCCGACACCGCTAAAGAGAAACCAAGTGAAGGCCTAATAATCGCCGCTGGATCCGGAGCTCGGCGAGAAGACGGTACTATTATGCCACTTGATGTTAAAGCTGGTGATCAGGTGCTGTTTGGCAAATGGTCAGGTACTGAGGTTACGGTCGATGGAGAAGACCTACTAATCATGAAAGAATCAGATCTTCTTGGCATTATTGATACGCCCAAGAAGAAAAAATAAACCTAAGCAAGTTAATAAGGATAATTCAAAATGGCTGCAAAAGAAGTAAAATTTAGTTCTGATGCGCGCTCGCGCATGCTTGCCGGCGTCGATACACTCGCCAACGCTGTAAAAGTAACATTAGGTCCCAAAGGTCGTAATGTTGTTCTTGACAAATCGTTTGGGGCGCCGCGCATTACAAAAGATGGGGTTACTGTCGCCAAAGAAATCGAATTAACAGATAAATTCGAAAACATGGGTGCACAAATGGTTAAGGAAGTAGCTTCTAAAACTAACGACGAGGCGGGTGATGGCACCACTACTGCAACGATATTAGCCCAATCCATTGTCCGTGAGGGTACAAAAGCCGTTGCAGCTGGCATGAATCCAATGGACCTTAAGCGAGGCATTGACATGGCAGTTACAGCTGTGGTTGCAGATGTGAAAAAACGATCAAAAAAAGTTTCTACTAGTGCTGAAGTTGCCCAAGTTGGAACAATTTCATCTAATGGTGATGCTGATATTGGTGGTAAAATTTCTGAAGCAATGGAACGTGTAGGCAATGAAGGAGTAATCACCGTCGAGGAGTCCAAAGGGCTTGAAACTGAACTCACAGTTGTTGAAGGTATGCAATTCGATCGGGGTTACACGTCACCCTACTTTGTCACAAATGCTGAAAAGATGACTTGTGAAATGGAAAATCCGCACATTTTAATACACGAGTCCAAACTATCTAGTCTTCAACCTCTCCTTCCAGTTCTTGAAAGTATAGTTCAATCTTCACGTCCGTTATTGATTATTGCAGAAGATATCGAAGGTGAAGCACTAGCGACACTGGTTGTAAATAAATTACGTGGTGGGCTTAAAGTATGTGCAGTCAAGGCTCCTGGCTTTGGCGACCGCAGAAAAGCCATGTTAGAAGACATCTCGATTTTGACTAACGGTCAAGTTATTAGTGAAGATTTGGGTATTAAGCTTGAAAATGTCACACTTGATATGCTTGGTACTGCCAAGAGAGTACTTGTTACTAAAGAAGAAACAACAGTAGTTGAAGGTGCTGGTTCAAAAAAAGCTATTATGGCTCGTTGTGGTCAAATTCGAGCTCAGGCTGAAGAAACCACCTCTGACTATGACCGCGAAAAACTCCAAGAACGTCTGGCCAAACTAGCTGGTGGCGTTGCTGTCATTAGTGTTGGTGGCGCAACAGAAGTTGAAGTGAAAGAAAGAAAAGATCGAGTAGACGACGCCCTACACGCTACCCGTGCAGCAGTAGAAGAAGGCGTTGTCCCTGGTGGTGGTACAGCTCTATTATTTGCTACAAAAGCCCTTGATAAAATTGCTGTCAAAAACAACGATCAAAAAGTTGGGATCGATATCATACGCCGTGCTATTGAGGCTCCCGCACGCCAGATAGCTGAAAATGCTGGTGTAGATGGTGCAGTGGTTGCTGGAAAACTCTTGGAAGGTAAAAGTAACATAGGTTTTGACGCACAAAATGGTAAATATACGGACCTAGTCAAAGCCGGTATCATAGATCCTGCAAAAGTTGTGCGTACTGCCCTGCAGGATGCAGCTTCCGTTGCTGGCTTGCTCGTAACAACAGAGGCTATGGTTACCGATGCACCCACCAAAGATGAACCGGCTATGCCCGGTGGTGGTGCCCCAGATATGGGCGGAATGGGCGGAATGGGCGGAATGGGTTTCTAAGCTAGTTCCAAACATCAATTTTAAAAATATAACAGGCGGGGTCGTAATTCCATTACGGCCCCGTTCTTTATATTGAGATTTCAATTAAACTTAACTTGGTATTTCCTTTGTGGGAAACTGGTTGAGCAATCATTCGTATCCTGACATTTCTTACGCCTACTTTGGAGGAAACTTGGGGGAAAGTTTCTTCAACAGTCTAGGAAATTTTAATTTATTCTTTCGATTCCTCTCAACCCTCGTCAAAAAAACTGCGAATTTCAATGATTGCCTTTTTTAAACCAAGCCGAAACACCTGAACATCTCTTGGAAATGCGGTTAACAACCTTGAGGGCATGGCCTTGTCCAACATGACAAAAACACCTCTGTCTGTTTTTTTTCTTATTAAGCGACCATAAGCTTGTTTCAGCTTCAATCGAGTTAATATTTCATCATAGGCACGCTCACCAAACACCTTACGACGGGCCCTATGTAAGATATCAGGACGTGGCCATGGCACTCTATCAAAGACTATGAGCCTCAAGGAGGGTCCAGACACATCAATTCCATCTCTAACTGCATCTGTACCAAGTAAACAAGAATTGTCTTCAGCCCTGAACATGTCAATCAAGGTTCCCGTATCAATTGCATCTACATGTTGGGCCATAACTTCTATACCAGCTTCATCCAGAGGGGCTACGATACGTTCATGTATAACTCTAAGGCGTGAAATAGCTGTAAAAAGTCCCAGCCCACCACCTCCAGATGCTAAAAATAATTCTCGATACGCACTAGCCACTTGAACTAAGTTTACTTTATCAACGTCTTCAACAATCAATACCTTGGTATTACTTGAATAATCAAAGGGAGATTTAACTGCCGTAAGTAAGGCGGGCTTTGAAAGATGTGTAGCACCGGTGCGCACCTCTGCACCCAACCACCCTCTTTCACTAACCATTTTAGCATCTTCATTAGTGATATGGGGGATTTCATTATCTTCCTCAGATATAGAATCACGAAGTGTAGCAGATGTTATTAATGCACCATGGGCCGGACTCAGCACCATTTTAACAAAGGGTAAGGTTGGATCAACATAGTGACGGTGCAAACCAACATCAATCTCATGTCCATCTTTACGCTCAACAGAAAACCAATCAACAAAACCTTCAGGTATTTCATTATCTAAAGCTTTAAGCATTGACATCCAGGAAGTGATTTGATCCGTACCACGTCGCTGTATTCCACGCACAATAGCATCTATACGGTTACGAGTTGCCGTGTCTAAATTTTCAGACTCTTCATCAAGCAAATGAATAAGAAAGTGAACCAACGATTGCAAAGGATTCAATAAACGTAGGAGCAATTCATGTAGGTCACCCGCTGTGTCAAGCAATCCTGTAACTGGATTTTCTGTACCCGTTTCCAAGCTGTATGTGGTTTCTTTACCATTTGTCCGAGCAAAAACTTGCTGTCGCACTAGGCTGAGAAATTTTTCTGCAGTTCCATGCGGAGTATCTCCTTCAAGACGCTGTCGCCAGCCAGGCCCCGGAAGTTCTCTAGCAGTAAGAAGAACAGCATCAAGCGCTTCAGTAGCCTGCTCATCACCATTAACTAGACCTTCCATTCTAGTCCTTAATCCTCGTGAGCGGAAATTGTGACCAGTCTCAGCCCCTACCAGCCAACGCCTTAAATCCTCACACTCATACCCTGTTAAAGCAGCAGAAAAGGCACTATCTGCAGCTGCTAAAATATGATGGCCCTCATCAAATACATAACGTGTTGGCAGCTGGCCTTCGTCTCCAACTCCTACTGCCGCCTGACCCATCACAAGAGCATGGTTTGCTACTACAATTCGAGCGTGCCGAGCACGCTGAATAGTGCGTTCAATAAAACAACGGCTATAATGTTGGCAAGCTGAGTAAGTGCACTCCCCTCTTTTATCACTTAAATCCAAAGTTACACCCCTTCCTAAGAGGTCCGTTAACCAAGATGGAAAATCTCCCCCAATCATGTCGCCATCCCTCGTCACTAATGCCCACCTTGCCATTAGCCCTAAACCTATTGCCTCTGTTCCACTTCTCAAACTAAGTTGTCCTATGGCTTCAGAAAAATTGAGTAAACAAAAGTAGTTCTCGCGACCTTTGCGAATTACAACCTTCTTGTTTTTTTCAACTGGGTCCGGATAAAGACGGTTCAGCTCAAAGTCGAGTTGGCGCTGTAAGTTACGAGTATATGTGGATAACCAGACTACACCCTCATTTTTTTCAGCCCAAACGCTAGCCGGCGCAATATAGCCCAAAGTTTTGCCAACGCCAGTACCAGCATCAGCAAGAACTACTGTGGGCTCTTCACATTTACTTCGGGCGTCAAAAGCTGGGCTTACACTACCCGAATACTGAAGTTGCTCAAGCCGCTTCTCGGCACCAATTCCAAGTATTTTCACCAGTTGGGCTTGTGCCTCTGCAGCCTCTACGGGGAAATTCCGTGGTAAAATCTCTGGCGGCCTATCATCCCACTTGGGTAATCTGTCCCAAACAGCAAGCCCACTAGTAATTTTAGAGCTACTAGGACGTTTCTTACCGCCCAAGGCAGCAATTACCATTTCTGCCCAAGGCCACCTAACACTATACATAGCCCACGCAATTGATTCAGTATTACTATCCACTTTTGTGACTGCCAGTTCTGATATCAAGGCATGTGCTGATGACAATAGACTTTGAGCTTCCTGATCTTGATTCTCTGGAATTGTTAAGCCCAGAACTTGAGCAACACCCCGAGGGGTTGGTATAGTGAACTGTGCTGGGCGCACGAAAGCAAATAGTTCAAGTATGTCATAAACAGGAAATGGTTTTGCCCCAAGTCTGGCAAAAAAGCTCTTTGAGTGACAAATTATGGGAGGTTTACCAGGATGGAGAAACTTAGTAGCCTCAGCTTTACTTAAGGTTTCTATTTCACCGTCAAAGTTAAGGCAAGCTACTGTCCTGACACCAGCGACTATGGCAGGAGCATCTGGTATAAGAATAGGACCTGCTTCTGATTTTAAACTATCATTCATAACTTATGACCTAGAGGATTCGAGCTATTAAAGACAAAAGATTATATTTAATTTAAAAAAATAATTGCAAAAGATTAAGTTCTGTAATCCTTCTACCACATGCTGAAATAAAGGAGTCGCCCAACAACCATAAAATCGAATATGGTTATTGTCCTGTTAGTTAAGGATTTTATTTTAAGATGGTTAATATAAATACACGTACTTCCGAGTATAAGATATCAAGAAAACCAGATCTAGCTGACCACTTTGTGGCTTGTAGCTCGCTCGGACGTTACCTAACCGTCTTCGACGAAAGTCGTTTTGTAATAACTGATGATTTTATAGAAAACGGTACAGTTGATCGAACTGCTGCTGCAGTTGCCTCAATTTTTTCCAACGATCCATTAGTCGCTGAAGCTGCCCTCCTGCCACTCAGTAAAGCAGCACAAAGAAAAGCAATTGGAAAACGAAAGAATTACGAAGAATTATTTCAACTTATTGAAAAGGAGGCCTTGAATACTTCAGTTAAAGTATCTGCACAATCCATGCTTGAAACAGGTTTTCAAAAAATTCGTATTCGAGAGATCGAATGTAGCCTTGATGAAAAGGTTAGTCCTGCACGATCACGCTATCGATCGTTCCTTAAAATAGTTCGCTACTTGATTGAACATAAAATCACACCTCAATTATTCCGGGATGAATTTCTAGAATTCACTTACGCCGTCGCAGGACGACTTGACTTTGGTATTTATAGTTTCTGCATTGACCGCATCTTTGATAATGGTGAGATCCCTTTGCGTGCTAAAGGTTTTTTAATTTCCGAATTGCTAGAATTCCCAGCAATTATACGCCGCGAACTACTGACCAACATTCTTACCCTACAAGGGCATAATAAAAGGCTAACTTCTTTTGTCCGTGAAGCAATTTCAGAAAAGTTAGGCTCTGTTGTGGCAACGGAGATTGAACTACTTGTAGGGTTGAAAACATCCCAGATGTCAATGGATGACATCAATCATTTAATTTCTAGGAACACATAAAACATAGGATCGGCCTTTAATAGAACTCAATTGAAAAATGCCGGGAACCCATCTTTCACCTGAGCGTAAAGCGCAAAAATTAAATTTTTTCTTATATTGTTGCATTATTACAACACCTAGACATGTTTGCTTCAAATTAGACGTGTCTTAGCTGGTTAAAACAACAGCCTTGTGGTATTCACAAATATTACTAAAATTAAGTTTTTTTCTAAGAAGTGTGAAAAAGTTATAATTGGTTCGGTTAACAATAAATTATGCTTTTGGTAGAAAAATAATAAAAATTAGAAGCAATTTATATTTAAACTTAAGATAGAAGACAATGAGGCGCACTTTTCCTTGATGCTTAAAACCCTTGTAAAAATTTTTTCCATCATTAGGTCAAGGGTTCTTATCCCTACGCTTGCAGTTGCGACTTTTGCACTTGCCGGCTGTGCAACAGCACCAGATCCTAGCGATGTGGAAGCTTTAGCAGAGTATCAGGAAATTAATGACCCCGGTGAGCCAACAATGCGTGCAATTTTCGCATTTAATCAAGTGCTAGATAAAGCAATAGTAAAACCTACTACAATTGGTTATCGAAAAATTACTTCAGAAAATTTTCGTGCTAAAACCCATAACTTTTTAAACAACCTTCGATCCCCAGTTATCTTCTTTAACGATGTTCTTCAAGGGGAATTTGAACGTGCAATCACAACTTTATTTCGTTTCTTAGTCAATTCCACAGTTGGCATTCTTGGTTTTAATGATGTTGCGGCAGACCTTGGATTTGAGTTCCACGATGAAGATTTTGGCCAAACTTTGGCTGTTTGGAATATGCCGGAAGGGCCATATTTGATGTTACCCGTTCTTGGTCCGTCAAATCCTCGAGATGCCGTTGGACGGGTTGTAGATTTTTTCATAGATCCACTTAATATATGGGCTACCAACAATAATCATGATTGGGTTCTCCCAGCACACACTGCACTTAAAGTCATTGACTTTAGAGCTTTGCATTATGACACGATTGAAGAATTAGAGAAATCATCCCTCGATTTTTACGCTGCAATTCGTAGCCTATACAGACAACGCCGCATAGACAAAATCAATAATGGTCAAGCTGATCCCTCCAAATCTGTACCAAGTATTGGAGAGTTCTTTGAGGATGAACCAGCCCCTAGTTACACTGAGAAGATTTCACAGACCAATTAACTAAGGAAAATCAAAATAATCATCCAGCGGTTTTTCTTTTGGTTGATCGATTTTCATCAAGTACAGCAAAACCTTTACAAATAACAGCATCTATGATTCAACACGCAAATGATGCTACAATTTCCAAGATTCCTAGCAAAAAAAATCAATGATTAAGAACCCTACTTAATCAGCGGCTTGTACTTTATCCTGCGGGGTTGATCAGCATCTGTCCCCAGACGACGATGACGATCTGCCTCATAATCCTCATAATTACCCTCAAACCAAACAACCTGACTATCACCCTCAAAAGCAAGTATATGGGTCGCAAGGCGGTCTAAAAACCAACGGTCGTGACTAATAATAACTGCACAACCCGCAAAATTAGTCAGCGCATCTTCAAGAGCACTTAACGTTTCAACATCAAGGTCATTAGTCGGCTCATCAAGGAGTAAAACATTTGCACCTGATTTAAGCATATTTGCTAAATGGACACGATTACGTTCACCTCCAGAGAGCTGACCAATCTTCTTTTGTTGATCAGCACCCTTGAAATTAAAACGCGCAACATAGGCACGACTGGGAATTGACTCCTTACCTAAAAGAATTTCATCATTACCACCACTAATTTCTTCCCAAACAGTTTTCTGATCATCCAAAGAACTACGGGACTGATCAACGTAACCCAACTTTACTGTTTCTCCTAGACGAAGGTCTCCCCTATCTGGGTTTTCAAAACCTGTAATCATCTTAAACAAAGTGGTTTTTCCTGCCCCATTAGCACCAATCACACCAACTATACCACCTGGTGGTAGCTTAAAATTAAGACCCTCAATCAATATTTTATTTTCAAAGCCTTTATGAAGATCCTTTGCTTCGATCACTAGATCACCTAAGCGTGGACCTGGGGGTATTATTATTTGGGAATGATCATGTTTTGCATTTCCAGCCTTAGATAATAACTCATCATAAGCAGTTATACGCGCTTTGCTTTTAGCCTGACGTGCTCGTGGTGAAGCCTGAATCCAATCTAGTTCGTTTTTCAAAGTGCGTTGGCGTGCGGTTTCTTCGCGTTCTTCTTGAGCTAAGCGCTTACGTTTCTGTTCAAGCCACGATGAATAGTTTCCCTCGTAGGGAATACCCCTACCTCGATCTAATTCGAGTATCCAGCCCGTTATATTATCAAGAAAATAGCGATCATGGGTTACAACCATAACCGTTCCTTCATATTCATTCAGAAATCGTTCTAACCACGCCACAGATTCTGCGTCTAAATGATTGGTAGGTTCATCGAGCATCAGGATATCTGGGCGCTCCAAAAGTAGCTTACACAAAGCAACACGGCGACGCTCCCCACCTGAAAGCTTGGTAACATCAGCTTTGCCGGGTGGGCAGCGCAAGGCATTCATTGCTATTTCAATAGTGCGCTCAATTTCCCATCCATTTACGGCATCAATTTTCTCTTGCAAATCACCTTGCTCAGTAAGCAGACGATTCATTTCATCGTCGTCCATGGGTTCTGCAAAACTCTTACTTATTTCGCCAAATCGATCGAGTAAATCCTTGGTTTCACCAAGCGCAACTAGGATATTACCCTCAACATTCTTCCTCTCATCTAATACTGGCTCCTGCGGCAAGTAACCTACACGAATTCCATCGGCTGCCCATGCCTCACCACCAAAATCAGTATCAATTCCACCAACAATTTTCATCAAGGTTGACTTACCAGCACCGTTTGGACCCAGCACGCCTATTTTCGCTCCGGGTAAGAAAGAGAGTGTGATCCCCTTCAAAACTTCTTTACCTCCCGGGAATGTCTTAGTCAGGTTTTTCATCACATAAGAATATTGATAGGACGCCATTGAGGATCTCCACAGCTTAGGTCAATCTAATTTCCTCAGTTTTTAAACTATCAAGCTGAAAAATACCAACCTGCAATATTAATCTGAAGAAAAAAAGTTAATAATTCTGACGAAGTTTAATGAACTTCAAAGCCACAAGTATTATTCATTGATTGATAAATACTCTCAAATCAACTCGCTAGTTACTACTTACGTCCCTGAGAGTTCTTAAAAATAATTACCAAGATTCTTTTTTATACGTTCCAGAACGGTTGTTTCACAATTGTCAGCAACAAATTCCTGTCCAGTAATTTTTTCAAACAACTGAACATACCGACGAGAAAATTCAATAAGTGTATCTTCTGGTATTTGGGGGATATTGTCTGTATAGGGGTTACAGCGCTCATTGATCCACAATCTTAGGAAGTCTTTGTCCAAACTTACAGGACTTTTTTTAGCAGCCATTCTTTTAGCGTATGTGTCCTGCAACCAGAAACGGCTACTATCTGGTGTCAAAATTTCATCAGCAAGACAGATTTCCCCATCCTCATCTAACCCAAATTCAAACTTTGTATCAACAAGAATTAAACCACGCTTAGCCGCCAATTCCCGACCACGGGAAAAGACATCAAGGGATAATTGAGCCAACTCTTCCCAGCGCTTTTGTGTCAAGATACCTTGTTTAACAACTTCCGTGGGAGAAATTGGTTTATCATGCTCACCTTGGTTGGCTTTTGTTGTCGGGGTTAGTATAGTTCTTGGTAATTTCTGGTTCTTAACCAATCCATCAGGGAGAGAGATTCCGTACATATTCCTCTCACCAGCTCGGTACATAGGCCAAATTGAGGTGTTGGTCGAACCAGTAAGGTAATCACGTACAATTATCTCTATGGGCAGCATATCTAGCTTTTTGCAAACCACAACATTTGGGTCAGGGTATTCTATAACGTGATTGGGGCATATGTTGCTGGTTGCCTCAAACCAAAAGCGAGCTGTTTGAGTTAAGACTTGCCCTTTAAAAGGGACTGCTCCCATATTTTTATCAAAAGCACTTTGACGATCTGTAGCAACTATAATAATTCGTCCATCATTAAGTTCGTAGGTGTCGCGAACCTTGCCTTTATAATGATTCGGCAACCCCGGAATAGTAGCGTCAATTAAAACGTTCTTTATTTGAGATTGTAAAAGTTGTTTATCGAGCATCTTTTCTTAGTTCTTAAAGGTTTTTTTATACTTTAAGTTAAATCCCTCTATTTGATGATAATATTTAAGATAAAAAACAACAACCATAGCAAGTAAAGAAAGTAATAATTAGCCTTCATTTCATCGCCACAATATTATTTTTATTTTGAGCACATTGGGAACAAGTAAGTAGGAGGGGCGGGGTGGAGAATAGACCAAAAACAGGTAAGCACCTCAAGAGATAAATCCATAGAGGTGGCTACCATATCTAGTTAAATCTAAAGGTGTTTGATGAAGCTGATGTATTCTGAACCTACAGTTGCTCAGTTTATAAGCAACACGAGCAATGCGAGAACAGTAGCAGTTGTTCCCCCCACCCTATATTCGTAAAAGCTCAGGAGGTACCGGTGGGGGGAGTTTTCTTAAATAAACGAACAGAACAATTCCTCAATCTGTTCCATTTCATCAATCAGTTTGTTGAGTTGGTTTGAATGAGGGATTAAAACCATCGGATAAGGAAGACGAGTTCCCTTTTCAGCAGTCTCGTTCAACCAACTACGGAAGAGAGCGTCTTTATCTTTAAGTGTGCATCCAAACCAATCAACAGGACGCAGTTCACGGCCATTATGTTGAATTGGTTTCCATGCACTCGCTGGTCGCGTATTTCCGCACTCTGTAACACCAACCGAAATTCCGCCTAAGTTGTAACCCTCAAGGAAATCAGTGGGGTAGACATCACCAACTTTCATAACCCTGTGTACATCAGCAATACCCAAGTCATCCATTGCCTTGAACATCATGTAGGGATAGGGACGAGCCTGGGATACCTCGTCAGCGCCACAATCGGAGTCGATAAGGTGATTATGCCCAAAATTAGCCAAAATAATTCTTACTGCTTTGGCGTAAAAACCGGTATTTATGCCAATCTTAATATCTTTTGCGCGAAGGCCTTCAAACATTTCTATGACACCAGGGAATGGCTCAGACCTTCCTGGCATTTCATCAATCTCTAAAATCCGCTTGAATGCAGTATCAAAGGTCACCTGTGCATCTTCACGAGTAGGTGGACGTCCATGCTTTTCTATGAACTCTTCAGTAATGGAGGGCGTTGTAAGGATAGCATACAAATGGTCTAATTTCCTAGTTGCCATATGTGGCAAAATAACATCAAAACCTGGATCAATATCCCAAACTTCTTTCAGACTAAACTTTAAGGCATTAATTGGACCAATGTTTGCAAGTCCTGTGGCTTCATCTATACCATCACAAACGGTTCCACCAAGATCAAAAATCGCCAAATCGATTATACTTTTACTTCCCATTGCCTTTTACTCTCCTTTTTTTCTCCGGAGGTATAATCCTCCGGAGATTAATCAACTGGGTAATATGCCGAATAACTTTATAGTAATCCAATAACTGCTTCTGCCAGATGCTCAGCTGTGAGACCATAATGCTGAACAAGCTCATAAGGCTTAGCAGTTTGACCAAATTCATCAGGCACACCAATTTTCTTGAATTTTTGGCCTTCCTCCATGCCAGCTTCTAAAAGAGCACCCGCAACGATATTGCCAAGTGCACCTTCGTGATCCTGTGAAGTTGCGATCACAACTTTAACCCCAGCTGTTGCTTTAAGCATGCCGTCAATGTCTAATGGCTTGATGGTGTGTAAGTTAACAATATTGGTTTCTAAATCTTTTTCTTCCTTCAAGATAAGGGCTGCACGCATAGCTTCACTTACTTGCGACCCACAAGCAATAATAGCAACATCAGCACTTTGTCCTTTCCAGTTAGTTGAGAGGGTAGTTTCAAATGCGTCTACAAAATTAGGCTTCCGCCCTGTGAAACGAATGATGTTTGCAACTCCGTGTTTGTAGGGAGTCGACTCCGTAGTAACAACAGGCTTTGGAGCACGTTCCTGAAGAGTTGCAATTGGACCAACAACCTCATGAATGGCAGCCTTGGTTGCTTTACGTGCCTCATTCACATCAGAGGGCCACTGAACCCTCATATTTGGCAGATAGTACCCAAGTGTGATTCCCTCAAGACACTCGTGCATGGCACCGTCACCACCAAGAAGTCCTTCAGTAGGAAAATACTTAACATTAAATTTTGGAAAAGCAATACTAGTTCGAATGTGATCGTAACCACGACCCATTGAGAAACAGGTATAACCTTGAGTTAAAGGAATGAAACCTTCTTTTGCAAGGCCAGCAGAAACAACTGCCATATTTTGCTCCGCACATCCAACATCAGTGTATTGATTAGTTTTAGTGTACTTTTCTTTGTCTTCGTCAGTAAGTCCAATCAGCTTGTGGGAGTCGTCAGTACAAACTATTACATTTGGATCTGAATCCATGCAGGATCGAAAACCCTCTGTAATTCCTATACCTGTCCAAACGCTCTCAACAGCCATATCGTCACCTATGTTCCAAGAATAATCCTTTGAGAATTTTGGATCTTTGGCGTTCAGTTCTTCTCCCATACGAGCAGTATATTCATCATGCCACTTGAGCATTTGCTCATGGGGGAAATCAGCTCCAAGTTCCTCAATGCCACCGGCTAGCAAATCACGCGCAGGTGCCTTAGAGTGAAAAGCAACGACATCTTCCATAAAGGAGACACCCCTGCCAATTTTGGTGTGTCCAACAATTGCGAAAGGTTTGCCTCGGCCAGGTTCAAGTGCCTTGTCATAAGCCTCAAGAACAGCCTCCATGTCGTTACCATCGATTTCAAGAACTTCCCAATTAAAGGCACGAAGCTTGTCAGCCAGAGGCTCAAGCTCGTTTGTGTCATCAATTCGGCTATAATTTTGGATGCGATTAAAATCAAAGAACGTGGTCAGATTATCTAATTTTTGTGATCCAGCAAACATAATTGCCTCCCACATAGAACCTTCCATCAACTCTCCATCGCTATTTAAGGTGACAATTCGATGTTTCTCTCCACGAAACTTTGCAGCCAAAGCGCAACCTACAGCAACACCCAAAGCCTGTCCAAGAGAACCTGAGCACATATCCCAGCCCTTTAAACCAAGGTCAGGGTGGGCTTGAAATGGACTAGCATAACGACGATATGAAGCTGTTTCTTCCCTGCTGTAATGACCGTACATAGATAATAATGCTGCTATACCGGGAGTAATGTGCCCCTGGCCAATGAAAAAACGATCACGTTTATTAGAGTCTGGATTCATATCTAGCTTATCAAACCAACTAGCAATAAGCCATTCTGCACTCGACATAGCACCGCCAACATGACCGGCGCCAGCTGCTGAACTCAATGTCATTGCATGTGCCTTAAAATTTTTGACCAGCTCTTTGAGCTCTTCAACTGTGTTTCCACTTTTCTTTATAGACATCTCATTCATAAAAACTCACTCCTGAAAACTTTTTTCATATTACATTAGGTAAAGGACTAGCAATCCTTACGTTGCCAAATTCAACCCATACTCTTTGCTATTTAAAAATATCTCTTCAACGTGCTGAAGCTGACATAGGATATATGATCCCTTTGAGCCCAACGCAATAGAAGAAATCGATTACTACTTGTTGATATTATAGACTATACATATTCCCTGAGAATAATTAAATTACTCTTTCAATCAAGGTTCAAACGAAGCCTACTCATAAAATACATGAATGATTCATCATGAAGCCTTCTAGCTCAGGCTAACGAGGCATTACAGCTAAATTGCAATAAAAAAAATTTATAAAATATTATTGTCTCAATTCCCGGTACTTGTCCATATTGTGAATGACCCACTGTGCATGCGCCTGATTGACAAAAATTTTCAAATTCTTCGAGCGTGAATTCCTCATATCAATTATGATTCGCATAGTTAGTAAAGCTATATGGAACCTGAGACAGATCAGCTGACAAAACAATAGGATATTTGTCGGCTAGTTTTGCTAATATTGGGTCAAAACTCAGAAAATACAAAATTAAAACTTTTTGTACATCCTCTTTATGCGATGACACACTTGAATATCCTGATTAGGTAACCGGACAGCATTAGTCATAATATGATGGGATTTTTAGCTGGTGTAGTGCAATTTCAACCTTCGCTAAAATTACCTTTCTAAAATCATTCCACCTTTGTATTTGACTGCGCCGTCCGGTAACAGGCATACGAAATGGGAGAATTCCATATGCTTTTTACCTATTTCTTGACTTGATCTGCATTTACTGCCATGTGCGGGACGACTCCATCAATAATTTTCTGGCAATTGTCCGCAAAGAAAGCATAACGACCTAGTAGTGCCTCATTAGAACAATAGGCGATATGTGGTGTCAGCATCACATTATCCATACTACGAAGTGGACTTTCTGTAGTTAAAGGTTCTTTCTCAAATACATCAATGCAAGCTCCAGCTATCTTCTTTTCCCTTAGTGCAACAGCTAAAGCCTCTTCGTCAACTACTGGACCACGGCAAGCATTTGCCAAGAAAGCTGTATCTTTCATAGCATCAAATTGAGCCGTGCTCATCAAATGTTTGGTTTCATCTGTAAGCAGCACGTGAAGCGCAATGTAATCTGACTCTGCAAGAAGCCTGTCGAAATCAACCAATTCAGAACCATCACCAGAATCCTTGCAATATGGATCATGTGCAATGACATTCATACTGAACCCACGACCGATTTTTCCAACGCATTTGCCAATATTACCATATCCGACAACTCCCAAAGTCTTACCTTTGAATTCTGGAACACCAATAAAGTCGCTGGATTTCCATCCACCATTCTTCATTACGTTGTCCCACATTCTAATCTGATTTTTTAGAGCTCCAAAGCCAGAAAAAACGAGTTCCGCAACAGATTGCGCAGCGACATTTGGCGTTACAGCCACATAGCAACCAATTTCATTGCAGGCGTCCATGTCAACATTATTATAGCCTGTACCAGCGTGTATCATCTTAAGCTTCGTGCCACGACGAATGAGATCACCATCCACGTTAATGTGTCCTGGAACCATAATGTCAATTTCAGCAATCCCTGCCCTCAGTTCTTCCTCTGTTTGGAATAGAACTTCACATTCTGGAGGGAAAACGCCTTTAACGAACGCTTCAGTTTCTTCTTTAGCCTTTGTAACCAGAGATACCTTAAAGCTTGACATAGTATTTTACCTTATTTTACCTATGAAAAAAACAGCGCTAAGAGCACCCAAACGGAAGAGTCTCAATAACGCATTTGTGAAAGTCTTCTTACAGTAAATAATAGAGGTCTTTGAAGGGTCAAACGAATCTTTTTCATGAGTTTCATGAAACAACAACAATAGAAGTGCACTTGTCAAAGGGTGCTCAAAACTTATACACATCTGCTGGGAAGAGATTGCAACCAGAAATCACAGACATGTATCTATAACAATGGGCCTATCTTCTGCTATATTTAATTAATTTACTTACCTAGAAACAAATAAATATGACTCTTGTCAAACTTACTTCGAGAAAAAACAACATGCCGCATAAAAGATATGACAATGCTAATTGTAGATAAAAGCCCAGTGTATCACTCACAAAATCCACCCGTAGCTTTGAATAATTTTTTACCTTAACAGTTCTATTTAATGTGCGCAGTCCAATTCAAACGGTTACCAAAAATTCTGCTATGTAAGAAAAAAGCCCGACGTTTATGCGCCGGGCTTTTCCTCTCAACATCACGAAACCATTTTTTACATTTGGTTTTTAGGCAAGTATCGCCAGCATCAAAATTGCAACGATATTTATAATTTTAATCATTGGGTTAATAGCTGGACCAGCAGTATCCTTATATGGATCTCCAACTGTATCACCAGTTACGACAGCTTTATGAGCTTCCGAGCCCTTGCCTCCACAATTGCCTTCCTCAATAAATTTTTTAGCATTATCCCAAGCTCCGCCACCTGCAGTCATTGATAAAGCAACGAAGAGACCAGTAACAACAGTTCCAAGCAACATAGCTCCAAGTGCCGTAAATGCTGCTGTTTGATCTGCAATCATAAACACAACAAAGTACATTAATGGGGGAGCAAGAACTGGTAATAAACTTGGAACAATCATTTCCTTAATTGCATTCTGTGTAAGAATGTCAACACAACGACCATATTCTGGCTTGGCTGTTCCCTCCATAATTCCAGAGATTTCCTTAAACTGGCGACGCACCTCAACAACAACTGCGCTACCCGCACGACCAACTGCCATCATACCCAAAGAACCAAATAAATAAGGAAGAAGTCCACCAACGAACAAGCCTATGATTACAAAGGGGTCCTGCAATTGAAATGTTACTTCAAGCCCTGGAAAGTAATGTGCCAAGTCTTCTGTGTAGGCAGCAAAAAGGACTAGTGAAGCAAGTCCAGCTGAACCTATAGCGTAACCCTTAGTAACAGCTTTAGTCGTATTCCCAACTGCATCAAGTGCGTCTGTTGTGTTTCGAACATCCGCAGGTAATTCAGCCATTTCCGCAATCCCACCAGCATTATCTGTAACCGGTCCGAAAGCATCAAGGGCAACAACAATGCCAGCTAGGGCTAACATTGTGGTAGCGGCTATGGCTATTCCAAAAAGCCCTGCACTCAGGAAAGAGACCATAATGCCACCGCAGATTACAATAACAGGTAGAGCTGTCGCCTCCATAGATATGGCAAGACCTTGAATAATATTTGTGGCATGACCCGTTTTAGAGGCTTCAGCAATTCCCCTGACTGGCCGATAAGAAGTGCCTGTATAGTATTCAGTAATCCATACTATTAAACCCGTAACAGCAAGGCCTGCAACGACACTATAAAAAATTTGAGTGCCAGAAACTGTTTGATCACCCATTTGATAAGCTGTATCCCAGCCGATATAGAAAGAGATAACTGCACCAATGAAAATTAGAGAAATGACAGCACTAGCAACAAACCCTTTGTATAAAGCCCCCATAATATTATTGCTCTCTCCTAGCCTCACAAAAGCTGTCGATATTACAGACGCAATAATGCAGACAGCTCCAATCAAAAGTGGGAGTGCCATCATTTTCTCTTGGTCTTCACCAGTAAAAAATATACCTGCAAGAAGCATAGCTCCAACTAATGTTACCGCATATGTTTCAAACAAGTCGGCAGCCATGCCAGCACAATCACCCACATTATCTCCAACGTTATCAGCTATCACTCCTGCGTTACGCGGATCATCCTCGGGGATGCCAGCCTCAATTTTTCCAACCAAATCGGAACCAACGTCAGCGCCCTTAGTAAAAATACCACCACCAAGACGAGCAAATATAGATATCAAAGATGCACCAAATCCAAGAGCAACCATAGCCTCAAGTATGTGTCGAGAGCCCTCAGGAGTGCTTGAGTCAATGACACTATTTAGGAACATATAATATCCAGCAAGTCCCAATAACGCCAAGCCAACAACCAAAAGTCCGGTAACGGCACCCGCTTTAAAGGCAATGTTAAGTCCCCCTGCAATTCCACTGCTACGGGCAGCCTCAGCAGTTCGAACATTGGCACGAACGGATATATTCATTCCAATATAGCCGGTTGCACCAGAGAGAATTGCGCCTATAAAATAACCGATAGCTATTTTAATACCAAGAAGCGCACCAAGCACTATACCTATGACAATTCCGACTACTGCAACAGTCTTGTACTGACGATTGAGATAAGCACTCGCACCTTCGCGAATTGCAGCAGAAATTTCTTGCATACGCTCATTTCCAGCAGTTGCCGAGAGCACAGAGCGTGACGCATAAAGTCCATATGCCAGTGCGATAAAACCACAAATTAAAATGTAGACGTAGAGATCCATTATCAAAGCCCCCAAAGTGAACTAATTAAAATCATTGTCCTATACCAAAGTTGACTGAAGGGATCTTTTCAGAACAACCCAATCAATTGGCAAAAGAATCGTTACATACAGTTTTATTACCGTAAATCCTAACGTGTGCAAAATTTTTTAACACTTTACATTAAAGTATAATAAATTCTGGTATGCTAACTGCGATAGAGATTTAACAACATGTCAACCATGAATATACTGAGTGGCTACTTTATCGGAATCAAACTCAATTGTCTGTCTTACTTTATAGGAAGTTAAATCACTTCAAAAAATATATAGTCATTGTGAGTCAAATGAAGAAAATGCCTGTTGGGCTTATGACTCAAAACGCTCCTGAAGCTTGGTCACCTCAGAACTAGATAGAAAACGAGTATTCATACCCTTTAGCAAAAGAAACAACTTTGCTGTTTCCTCCAATTCCTCTGTTGCATAGACTGCATCGTGAAGGCTTTTTCCCGCAACCACTGGCCCATGATTTGCAAGTAAAACCGCATGATGCTTACCTGCCATTTCTTGAACAGCCTTAACCAAATTTATGTCTCCTGGTGGAAAATAAGGTATTAGTGGTAATTTACCAATTTTCATCACATAATATGCTGTGATTGGTGGTAACACATTCTCAATATCTACATCAGCAAGACAGCTTACTGCTACTGAGTGAGTTGAATGAAGATGGACTACTGCACCAGTTTCAGGGCGTTCACAGTACATTGCCATATGCAGAAAGCTCTCTTTAGTTGGCTTGTCACCTGAAAGATGATTTCCTTTATTGTCTAGCTTAGAAATTTGAACTGGATCCAAATTTCCCATAGTTGAACCAGTTGGTGTCATAAGCCAGCCGTCGTCGATACGTTGACTTATGTTCCCTGAACTACCAAACGTCAGGCCGCGATCGAACAAAGACTTTGCTAAAAGAGTAATCTCATCGCGAGCTTTTGTCTCACTCATGGCATCGCTCTTAATGCATTAAGAAAAAAGTCTTCACTTCCAAAGTTGCCGGACTTCAAAGTTAAGGCGATTGGATCTTTACCAAGGGTCACCATACAAGGAATACCAGGGGCGATTTCATGACCAATCTGCATACCCTCAATACCAAGAGCCTGAACTACTGCACCAGAGGTTTCCCCACCAGCTACAATCAAACGGCGAAGGCCATTTTCAACCAAGAGGCATGTAACTTCAGACAGAGTTTTCTCCACCAACTCTCCAGACTCAATTCTGCCCAAACGTTTTTGAGCCTCCAAGATTATCTCAGGCGATGCACTTGCTGCTACTAAAAAAGCTTTTTTAGCCAACAAGTAAGGATGAGCCCAGTCTAAAATTTGATTTGTTGTGACCCGATTTTCTACAATGTCGATGGCATTGAAACGAAAAACAGGGTGGCTCCTACTCATTTTTTCAATCTGAGCCAAAGTAATCTGTGAGCAACTACCCGCAATTACTGCTTCAGGCCCTTTCACACACGGTATTGTTGAGGCAGGTTTATTAAGCTTAATATCAAATTGAGTCAAAAAATTTTTGGCTAATCCCATAGCCGGCCCTGAGCTTCCAGTAATTAGCTTCATACCCTTACAGGCAGCTCCAATATTCATCAAATGGTTGTCATTGAGTGCATCAACAATGGCAATACGCACACCAGAATCCTTAAGTTCTGACATTGCAGTCTTTATTGACTCGGGACCTTTCTCGACTATTGCTGTGGGGATTAGATCAACCTCTTGTCTTGTTTGTCTACCCAATAGACAAACCAAATTTGATTCAGTCATTGGGGTCAAAGGGTGGTTACGCATCGGAGAATTTGATAAAAGTTTATTGTCAACAAACAAATGTCCCTGATAGACTGTTCTTCCAGTCTCTGGAAAAGCCGGACACGCAATGGTAAAATCACAACTAAGACTTTCCATTAGGGCATCCAATACTGGGCCTATATTACCTTCTGTTGTAGAGTCAAAAGTAGAGCAATATTTAAAAAAAAACTGGGTTGCACCACGTTTCTGTAACCACTTTAGCACAGAGAGTGTTTCTTCAACCGCTGCAGATACCGGCCTAGTTCTTGTCTTCAAAGCCACTACCAATGCATCAGCTTCTGGCAAATCTAAATCACAATAGGGTTGGCCTATCAATTGAGCCGTTTTTAAGCCACTTTTAACGAGAGTATTTGCAAGGTCACCAGCACCTGTGTAGTCATCAGCAATACAGCCAAGAAGAAGTGTCATTTAAAAATTCCAATTCTTCGCCACTTCCAATAATCAGCCAAAACAAGACGATAGTTTTTAGTATAGATTATACACATAACTAGTTCGTGCATTGTATTTAACCCACATGTAATTTTAAACAGAACTGTGTGTAAGCTTTTTTTAGTTCTGACACATTAAGAAATGTAGAACTGGCAACCTAAAAATGCTTTAGTTAAAGAGAACAAGAGACATATTAGGTTTACTTTCAGATTACGGGTCTGGGGAAAAGTCCTGCACCTTTGACAATACTCTCAATTGCAGCCTCCCACTCAATGGCCATAATATGAACACCCGCAACGCCCTCTATTTCTTTTGCCTTTTCTATTTGTTCAATACAGATTTTTATACCTTCGGCGCGCCCAGCTTCTTGTCGAGCCTCTTTATCTTCTTTGTCTATATCCTTTACTGCATTTTCCATTCGCTCTATTAAATGTTCAGGCACCTCAATTCCAGGGATTTTCTCGTGTAGAAATCTAGCCATTGGCGCACTTTTCAAGGGACCAACTCCCGCTAAAATCGAGATCTTTTCATGCAATCCCATGTCAACAATTCGGCGCATGTAGATTTTGAACTTCTCCATATCAAAAATCATTTGTGTTTGCGTAAAGTCTGCGCCTGCAAGGACTTTTTTTGCTAATCTTAGAGGGCGCATTTCAACTGGTGAGGAAAATGGGCTAGCTGCAGCTCCAATGAACATCTTAGGTCCTCCCCCTTTTATTTCAACGCCATTTTGGAATTGGTTTTTATCACGCATTTCTGAAACCATCCTAATCAGCTGCATGGAGTCTATATCATGGACATTTTTTGTTCCAGGATGGTCCCCAAAAGACTGGTGATCACCAGAGAGGCAAAGTACATTTTTTACCCCATGAATATTTGCACCCAGAAGATCGCTTTGCATAGCCAAACGATTCCTATCGCGGCAAGTCATCTGCATTACAGGTTCAAGACCACCTTGATGACATAAAATACTTGTCGCAATGCTGCTCAATCGAACTATGCCTGTTTGATTATCAGTTAGATTAGCAGCATCTACAAAACCTTTTAAATAAGTTATTTTACGGTTAATCAAATCAAGGTTCATGCTCCTTGGAGGTCCTAACTCACCAGTAACTGCAAAATGTCCAGAAGCCAGAACACGCTCAAGATTGCTTCCTGATTTCAACTCCTTTTCAATTGGTTTTTCTAACGCCTGACCCATGTTAAATTAATCCTATACCACGAAGGAAAGCATCTTCAGGTCTTTCTTCTTTTGCTTCCTCCTCTGATTGATCACCTACTTTTGTGTCATCTTTTGTTTTGACTGCACTTGGTTGATGCAAATCATCACGCACCACCGTACGCCTCAGACCACCACTTCGACTTGTTGACCAATCCTGTGGCGGTCTTATTTCCATCAAGGTATCCGTTAAGTCTAAATTTTCTGCATTTCCCCAAATATTTGACCATACGCAGGGCATTGATAAATCAACCTCACACATGCCCCCCTCAGAGCCTCCGCAAGGCCCATTAAATAATTGTTTAGGACAACGTGTAATTGGGCACAAACCCCCTGTGTATTCGAGAACACAACTACCACAACCAACACACCGTTCTTCCCAAACGCCAGGTTCGACAGGCTGCCCCATAAACTGTGTATCTAGTCCCGGGAAAATTCTAGTATCAGGGTAGCGTTGAGCAAGAGTTTGGACACCAACCCCACACCCAAGCGAGAGTACTGCGTCATAGTCTTTTAAATCATCGTCTAACGGTTCAATAAATTCCTGAACGCATTGGCGTTGAACTGTTTTCACATCAACGTCCAGACTTTCACCATCAACATTCGCGGCCGTGCTTAATTCAGCAGCGAGGCCACGAGTTTCGGTCTGCCCACCAGCAAAGCATACAGACACACAAGTACCACAACCAACTGCCAGCACCTTCTTTTTGCCCTTCAACATTTTTTTCAATTCAGGCAACTCTTTCTGTTCAGCTACAATCATGATTCCATTTTCCTATTTAATCCAAACACTTCTAAATTACTCCTATCTCGCGCAGAAAGGCATCCTCAGCTGCCTTTACCTCCTCAGCTACAACCTCAGATTTTCCTGTATCAGCACCGGATAAAGTTTGTTTAGGCAAGCCACCACGCAATACTGGTCGAAGTTCATCCGCCATTTCTTGTACCGCCCTCCTGAAGGGTTCTGCCCCGTCTTGCGGCAAATGTAACATTTGTACTCTGTTTGCGCCAAGACCAACATTATCAAGCCAGGCCTCAGTTCGACGCACTCGTTTGGCCGCATTGGTATTTCCTGCATTAAAATAACACTTGCCGGGTTCACACCCTGAGACTATCACTCCGTCAGCTCCATATTCGAAAGCCTTCAACATTGAAAAATTATCAACTCGGCCTGAGCAAGGCATTTCTACTACCTTCAGGTCTACTGGCCTAGAGGGGTCTGACGTAAACTTTTCAATCGATGCAGGACAACTTGGACAAGCAAAAACTACCACTCTTGGAGTATTTGCAACCGGAACACCTGAACCCAACAGTTCATCAAACTGAGATACTATTTCTTGATTAGCAAAACGAGTTAAATCAATAGCTCCAGTAGGACAGGAAGCCGCACAAAGTCCGCAACCTGTACAATCCTCATCATTTATTGTTGCGGCACCCATAATACCGCCGACACCAACTAAGTGTGGATCAATAGAAGCAGCGCCAAAAGTGCACGCTCTTACACAAGTAAGACAGCCAACACAAATTGAATTATCAACTACGGCAACAGGTGAAATTGGAATGGCCTCACCACCTTCACTAGGTGGACCCAACTCTAGCACAATTTCGGCACTCCTTGAGCGTGAGACACAAGTAGTCATATACTCAGATTGTTCTGCTGGGCTGAGTACCATGTCTTTATGTTCTGGTTCACCCTCCAAAACCCGAACCTTACAGACACCACAGAGACCATGGCCACAACTATGCTCAACTCGATAACCATTCTCATTTAATACGGCCAATACAGACTTGTCACTTGGCACACCAAGAGTGTCTCCAGTACTTGAGATTTTAATTTTGAATTCAGACGACTGGTCTTCTGCCATTTTCAAGCCTTAGTTATTACTGAGTTGCAACAAAAGCTATACTAACATCTTTATAAGGTAATCTTAGAATTATAAAATATAAATGAAGAAACAGCCTTAGGCCAACAAATTTCACATAAAAAAAACAAGGGACTAAGATAGATTTTTTTTATTGTGCTGCACTAAAACTGATCATTACAATTCCAAGGAATACTCCAACAGCAGAAACAAGTCTCCTTAAACCAAATGCCTCTCCTAGAACCCGTGATCCAATCAAAGCTGCTATGACCACACTAGTCTCACGCAAAGCTGAAACATTTGCCATTGCTGTAAAAGTGAGGGCCCAAATCGCTATACCGTAAGAGATCAAATTGCATAAACCACCTATTACACCTCGACGCCACTGTTTACTCAGAAAAGCAAACGCACCAACACCCCTTCTTACAAGAGCAATTACGCACAATGGTATAGGGCTTATTATAAAAAGCCAGCCCACATACCCAACTGGACTTCCCGACAATCGAACTCCAATTCCATCAACAATTGTATAACTAGCAATCATTGATCCAGTCAACAAAGGGTATACTAAAGGGGCCCATCCTAATTTTAAACCACCACCCCACATGAGGCTAATGATACCTGCACTTATAAAGGCAATTCCAAGAATTTCACCAATACCCAAGGTTTCACCGCCAAAAAACATCGCACCGACCGCCACCATAAGCGGCGCAGAGCCACGAGCAAGTGGATAAGAATGAGAAAAATCACCAACTCGATAGGCCTCTATTAAAAATAAAAAATAAATATTATTAAGTATGGCTGAGGCTACTATGTAAGGCCAACTTTCAATTGTCGGACTAGGACCCAAAAGCAATAGGAATGGAGCAAGAAGCCCAGTTGTCCCTATGACCACCACCATAGTCATAAGCCTATCATCATCGACCTTGACCAAGGTGTTCCATGTTGCGTGCATTAAAGCCGCAGCTAGAATAAGAAAAGTAACTATGGGTTCCAAATAAAAACCAATCTGATTTAAGAGGTGCTGCTAGCTCCAGATATTTTATCATATTGAGCCTGAGCAACTGCAGCTTCAGACAACAACCAATTTCTTGCTGACTCAATCTTAGGAGTGTTTTCTGTTCCTGTTGGACAAACTAAATAATAAAAGACGTTTGATAAGTAATCCAGATCGAACAATTTAACTAGTTTTCCAGCCTCCAAATCATCACAAACATGAGCACTACGAGCGAGGGCTACACCTTGTCCATCTAAGGCAGCTTGCAATGCCATGTTTGTATCAGGGAAGCGCGGTCCTTCAATTACAACAACATCTTCATTTCCAACCTTAGCAAACCAGTCTTCCCAATTGTGATGGCACGGATCACCTAAACGTAACAATAAAGGAAGCTTTAACAAGTCCATTGGGGTCTTGGGCATACCAACTCTTTCCAAGAATGCGGGAGAGCAAACAGGAAAAACGTATTCCTTTAACAACAAAGTAGAATGAAGGCCAGGCCAGTTTCCTTCTCCAAGCCTAATAGCAAGGTCAACATTGTCAGTAAAGAAATTAACAAGCTCATCATGAGTAGAAATCCAAACATCAATATCAGGAAAAATTTCATGAAAGTCCGTCAGCCGTGGTACGAGCCACTTAACAGAAAAAGACTGAAGCGTATCAATGCGTAGTGGGTCTCGTTTTACCTCGTTTTTTAGAGTCTCAAGCGTTTCCGAAAGATGATCAAAGAAATTGCGGACCACGGGAGCCAACGCCTGCCCATTTCGGGTTAAAACTAAACCTCGCGGCGGTCGATCAAATAATTTAAGGTCCCAGAGATCCTCCAGATGTCTAATCTGGTGGCTAACTGCACTCTGGGTTACACACAATTCCTCAGCAGCTTTTGTAAAATTTAAATGCCGAGCAGCAGCTTCTAAAGCTCTTAATGTGGCAATCGGTGGAGGACGATGAAGCATCAATTTTACCCAGTTATATTTTGTCTCTTCTCTGTATTTGAAGAAAAACTAACGAACATTATATACCCAAATTGTAAATTTATATTAAACTAAAATTTCTTTTTTATATGTTAACATCTTATTACTTAACTTTAATAAAATTACGTAAAAAAATTTGAAACACAAATTCTCCATAGTTCTTCAACACACGTTTTCTTCATCATCACTATGTTCTGTGTGAAGCAAAACATCATTAAAAAATGTTAAATGTATGCTCCTCAGTTATTCAGAAACAATTAAAAAGGCTTTAACAGTCGGAACATGATGTTAGGTTTATGCAACTAAAATTGTTTGTTTTTTTAATTAAGTTTTACGGAGAAATATTACACAAAATTATTCACAAAAAGGCAAAGCATAAATACATTTTATCGATATTATCGGTCCAATAAATTTATATAATAGTTTACATTCATATAGTTTGTATTGCAAATCAGAAAGCGACAAAAATTTAGATGTGTAAAAGTAATTATGCAGATCTTTGATCTGCCTGTGCTAGAGGTCCTATCAAAAGCTTGCATAATGGAATAGTCGTGAAAGCAACTAATGCAATTACCTTCAAAGTCATTTCAACATTAGAGAAATCACTCAACACACCAAAGAGCACTGGCGCAGAGGCGCCGCCGCCTATTGCGAGTGTATAAAACAGGCCAAACCCTCTTGCCTGACTCTTTGAAGTAATAAAATCAGATACTGTCCCGTAAAGCACAGAAGAAGTACCATTGAGCCCTATTCCAATCAGGGGCAACAATACTAACGTCAAATTCAAAGAGAGAGGTAAAATAATTGCAATTCCAAAACAAGTGATGGCTTCTGTCAAAATAACTGTATGAATAATGCCAAATTTTGAAGCTAAAAAACCACAAATAAACTTTCCTGTTGCACCACCTGCAAAAGTCACGGCTAAAGCAAAACCAATTGTTCCAACATCAGCACCCTTTGAAACCATCAAAAAGGGTAAGAAGGTTAGGAATCCACTTCGAGCAGCACTATCAAGAATAGCTATGATCGAGAGCACAGCGAACCCTCTGCCATCCTTAATGCCCCAACCTCTTTTTTGCAAAGTATATTTATTGTTGGTTGACTTGCTTCCGACGGTCACTACGGGTTGCGCTCCAATCCCTAGTCTCGTCAACAACAAATATGCAATAATACTACATGAAATACCTAGCACTCCTATGCTGGTAGTTCCCCACCTCCAGCCGAAACCTGTGATAACCATAGCCACTAAAAAAGGCACTGCAATTTTACCCAAATCGCCAGCAAAATTATATACACCAAGAGCTTCTCTACGAGGACCACGCTCATAAGCCTGAGATATTAATGAAGAGCAAAGGGCATGTTGAACAGTTGAACCTGCTCCACCAATCAACAAGATCGATAACAAGGTTAAATGCCCACCCGAGGAACCGAGACTTAAATAAGCAAGCCCTGTAACCAGAGTCCCAAAGCAAAGTAGCAAGCGCTCCCCAAAACGCTCCGCAAGCATTCCTGCGGGAACCTGAAGCAAAGCCATAGCACCAGAATACGCTGTCCTAAGAAACCCAACCTGAGTTAAACTGAGGGCGAATTCAGCCTGCCATAAAGGCAAAAGTAGATATAGCACATCGGCAAACCCGTCATGAATAAAATGAGCACCAGAACCTATACAAAGTGCACCTCGGCGCTTTTTTAAATTCTTTACCGACAGTATCTTTTGTTGCGTTTCATTCAGTCTTTCCGAATGAGGCATAGTTGATTTCTTTTTTTTCAACGTATCAGGCAGTTAGGGTCTCTATTATCACTTTAGGATCTCCTATGAAATTTCGACCCCGCTCACCTTCAAGAGCAAATTTAACCATTTCACGCCATTTTTTAGGAGTTACGCCATAATCTTGGGCACAGGTATTTACTCCAAGTTTCTTTAACATCTCAGTCAGGTCATCCGCACCCTTTTCCAAGTCTGGACCAAATATCTGTTTCAAAGCAACATCACAATTTGGATCAAATCCAATTACGCAGCGCATCAAATCAGGCAAGCTAAAAGAGCAAGCAATCCCGTGAGGTATACCGTGCTCAATTGTGATAGCGTAAGAAAGAGAATGCGCCAAGGCCGTGCGAGTATTTGATACTGAAAGACCGGAGATTAGAGCAGCACGTGACATACGGCTGCGAAGATCTAGATTATCCAGATCTTCAGCTAGTGCGGGAAGGACCTCAATAACCTCACGCGCTGCGGTTACAGCCAAAGACGTTGTGGCAGGATTGGCGTTGATGTTCCATATACCCTCCATGGCATGTGATAGCGCATCAAGGCCGGTGCTGACAGTAAGTCCTCGTGGAGCACCCAACGTTAATTCTGGGTCAACTAATGCAGATTCGCAATAAGGTCCAGGCAAATTAAGAGAATGCTTCTTCATTGATACCATATCCCAGACTGTTGAGAAACCAGTAACCTCGCTTCCTGTTCCCGATGTAGTTGGAATTGCAATTATAGGTATATCACTCAAGTTTTCTCTTCCCTCTCCGGTTTCCAATAATCGCTGAACGTTAGTAAAATCGCCATCACATGCAGACATTACTTTTGCAGTATCAATCACAGAACCACCCCCGAGCGCCACAATCACCTCGATCTCATTAGCTACTCCACCCATGATACAGCTTTCCTTCAAGGAGTCGTAGTCAGGATTGGTATCAACGTTACAAATAAAAGCATGAGCCGAACCGGAAATCTCTTCTATGCGCCTTGCATGTGCATCAAAAGGAGGATGACTGTATGTAACTAAACAGTATTTGCGCCCATTAATCAGCTCACCAATTTTAGCTAGTGAGCCAACACCAAAATTTACCTGAGTAGGGATAGTAAAAGACCACATTTTATAATACAACTATGTCCATTGAGCCTTCAAAGAGGCCTTATTTGATTGAAGCCAAAGCAGTGGAATTACTGCATAAGCACTGACAATTTTTCCCACAGCTAGATTTTTCAATGCCTCATCTAGGGACACAACCCTTGCTAGGATATCTTCACCTTCCTGAGCAAGCCCATAGACACCCCCAACCCCGCCGCTATCAACCCGGCCACAGAACATTGTGGTTGTTTCAGAGCTACCTCCAGGGGACATTACAAAAGTTCCAATCTTTACAAGCTCTAACATTCTACAATTCGCCTCTTCTAGGGCCTCCCGGTGCGCCACTTCTTCAGCCCCTTCACCTGAGTCTATGATACCGGCTATGGTTTCACTTAGCCATGGCTCCAACCCTGCAGCGTAGGCCCCGATACGGAATTGTTCAATCAAAACTACTTTATCTTGCACGGGATCATAAGGCAAAACTGCGACTGTGTGACCACGCTCAAACAATTCCCTAACAACCACGGATGACCATCCACCCTCATGTTTTTGATATTTTAATTTGTAACGGTCTACTTGAAAAAAACCATTGTATGGCGTTGTCTTTTCTTCAAGTACAACTCGGTCATCAAACTTCTTTATTTCAAACATAAACCTGTGCTTTGCATTAACAACAACTTAGGATTAAATAATATCTGCCGCTACAGTTAAAATTACTTTTGTTAATTGCGTGATATAGTCATCCACATATCACTCTTTCTAATTTTTTTTTAGCCTGAAGAAAAGAAAAGATTTGTTCACAAGTAAACTGCCTTCGTTCACAAACAGACAGAAAGCTGACAAAAGTCTATAATTCTAAACGGCAAATTGGCTATAAGTCTAAGACAAGAAGATCGCTTTTCGCACGCGATACACAGGGTGTCAAATATTCTTCCTGCTCTTTTTTAGACAGGACAACATCTCGGTGATCAACTTCACCTTCTAGATATTTTAAAGCACAAGTCTTGCAAAGACCTGTATTACAAGACATTTCAACCTTAATACCGTTTTCTGCCAGAACATCAAGTATAGTTTTATTTTCTGGAACTGAAAACGTTGCGCTTGAACTTGCAATCTTTATTTGGAATCCATCGGTAGATTTAGCAGAATCTTTTTTTGGCTCAACTGGTTTTTTTGGAACACCAAAATATTCATAATGCACCGTCTCCTCTGGCCAATGAGAAGAAAATTTTTCAACTGCACCCATAAAACCTGGAGGGCCACAATAGTAAAGGTGTGTGCCTGGATCATGATTCTTTAAAAGCTTTTCAATATCGAGCCCATTGCCGGGTATGCCCTGATCATGATGAAAAATTACACGTCCTTCTTTAACTAGCCCTGCAAGTTCGTCCTGAAAAGCAGTATGCTTCAAGGATTTTGTACAGTAATGCAAAGTAAAGTTATTACCTGTTTGTTTTATTTCATGTATCATTGAGAGCATAGGTGTGACGCCAATACCCCCGGCTAACATCAGATGATGTTTAGCTTCTTTGTGTACTGGAAAATTGTTTCTGGGTTTTCCAACAAAAACATTGCGTTGCGTATGTAAACGCTCATGTAAGTCCATGGAGCCACCCGTACCCCTAAGATCGCGAAGCACCGCGATCAGATAACGCTTTCTATCGGCTGGGTCACCACATAGTGAATATTGGCGGATTCTACCATCGTGAAAGAAAAAATCAATGTGAGCGCCAGCTGTATATTCAGGCAAATCTTTTCCATCAACATCGACCATTTCAAATGAGTTAATTAACTCCGCTTGATTGGTGATTTGCCGCAATTTAAGGCGCAGACTTTCTTTAGGGTATTGACCCTCTTCGCCCTCAAGAATCATTTGTTATTTTCCAATTCATATTAAAAAAAACCTAAATTTTGATGTTAAAAACTCATAATCTTCACAAGTTTATTAACCATAAACATAAAATAATTAGGATTAAGATCCCATATTGTCAATGGTGGGTCCAATTCGGAATTTCAATGCTATCAATTAGTTCTTGAAATGGAAGTTTTTTTATATGAAAACAGTTCACTATGCCAAAACGCACACAAAGATCTTCTATAAACTTTAAACAACTACGTTGCTTTCACACAGTTGGGACAACAGGTAGTTTCACCCAAGCGGGTAAGGCTTTGAGAGTTGGACAACCAAGCATAACCGTTCATGTTAAAGCCCTTGAAGAATATTTTAATGTAGAGTTATTTAGTCGGCATGGACATCACGTTGAGTTAACTACACTTGGGAAAACACTTCTTAACATAACCAAACGCATTTTTACCCTTGAAACAGAAGCAATTGAACTTTTGACCGCTGCTAGTGGCTTCCAAATTGGACACCTAAGCATAGGTGCTATAAGCCCGCATCAAATAACAAGCTCTGTCATGGATTTTGGAAAAAAATATCCCGACGTTGATCTCTCTGTTTCCCTAGGTAATAGTCAGGAAATAATTGAGCGTGTTTTAAATTTTAGAGATGACGTTGGGATTGTTCCTCAGATTGAAAAAGACCCCCGGTTCCTCTCCATTGCCTACAGTCGCAACCAGGTTGTTCTACTTGTTCCCAAAAATCACGAATGGGCAAAGAAAAAAACTGTAAAATTAAAAGAACTGGGCGGTAGACGACTTGTATTACGTGAACAAGGTTCTGCAACAAGGCGTGTTTTTGAAGATGCACTATTTGATAGCAACATAACTATTCGTCGCGTTATGTCTATTGGCAGCAGAGAGGCGGTTCATGAGGCTGTAGCCAATGGGCTTGGCATAGGCATCGCTTTAGAAAATGAGTCCCGACCGGACAATCGTGTGGCCATTCTTAAAGTTTCAGATGTTGACCTTTTTTTGCAACCTCATGTGATTTGTCTACAAGAGCGAAGTCAGGCACCACTAATTAAAGCGTTCTTGGATTTGATTAGGGAAGAAAATACGGAATAAAACTTTCCTCACATTGGTATCTGACCTTTTTTCTCAACTGAATCGCCCTTAATTTCATCTTCTTCAACCCTATTCTCAGATCGACGCATTAGAAAAACTAAAGGTAGGCAGGCTAAAATGATGAACGTCAGTAACCGAAAATCATTAGTGTATGCCATGAGATTAGCTTGACGCTCAATCTCACCTTCTAGAGCAATTAATCCAGTAACGCTGTCAATATTCCACATATTTGGTAGTGGATTATGTTGAATTGCTTCATTATAGGGAGAAATGTACGCCATAAGATCTGACCTATTCGCCTGTGTATTTCTTATGTAGAAACCAACCAAAATTGAGACGCCGACACTTTTCCCTAAATTACCAATCAAGCCATATAGCCCTGCCCCGACATCCAGAAATACTGGATTTAAGGTTGAAAAGGTTGCCGCAGTTAACGGCACGAACAAAAAGCTCCAACCCACCCCCTGAAAAAAATTTGTAAAAACAAGGTCCCAGGGCGTTACGTTTGAAGTATGATCGGCCATTAACCAGGTTGAATAAGCGGCCAATAACATACCAAATGCCATAAGAGTTCTTGAGTCAAAGTGTTTCATTAAGTAGCCAACTAAAATCACACTCAAGACAACACCTACACCACGAGGCGCCATGACCAAACCTGCTGTGATTATTGGGTAGTTCCACAAGTCAATCAAAAAGGGTGGAAGCAAGGCAACTATACTAACCAGTATTATACTGAGTAATACCTTTAGAACCATACCAACACAGAAATTCCTATCCATTAAAACTCTATAATCCAAAAATGGATTTTGAGCGTAGATGGTGTTGAGGATGAAACAATAAAGTGAAATACCGGCAATCAAAGCAGCAAAAACAATTTTTCCTGCATCAAACCAATCTAGTCTTTCACCCTGATCTAGAATAAATTGAAGGCACCCTGCGCTAATGGCGATCATTAAAAAACCAGAAAAGTTAAAATTCTTCACATCCCTTTTAGCTCTCACAGGTACGTTTGATGCTATTACTATGCATGCAAAAATTCCAATTGGAACATTAATAAAAAAAACCCCTCTCCAAGTGAAGTGTTCAGCAATAAAAGCTCCTACTGTCGGTCCAAGTATTGGTGCGACCATAATCCCTACACCCCACCAGCCAAGAGCCATACCGTGATCTTCACGGTGAAAATTATCTAACAATGTAGACATTGACAGAGGTGTCAGCACGGCCCCAAAACACCCTTGAACAAACCTTATTGCAATAATTTCATTCAGAGAATTTGCAAGTGCTCCAAATACCGACATTAATGTGAAGCCGATTATGGCTATTATGAGTATTCTTTTTCGTCCAAATCTTGAAGCTAAGGCCCCAGTTGCTGGCATAGTCACGGCCACGCCAATCAAAAAAGTTGTCAAGACCCATGAGATTTGATCTGGGGCAGCTGAGAATTGACCACGCATATGCGGCAACGCCACCCCTACTACCATAGAGTCAATTTCCTGAATCATAGGTCCTAAAACTGTTGCTAAAATAATAAGAGCGGGATTGATATCCCTCGTGTCAGACGTTGCAACCCTTAGATCACTCATAAATTCCTACTTAAAATGGCGTGAGATGAGACAGAAAACCAGGCAAATTAATTGAACGACCTGTATCAATTTTAACCAAAACGGTCATACCTGCTCGAAGTTGTAACACTTGCGTAGGATTGCTAAACGCAAGACGTACGGGTAATCTTTGGACTACTTTTACCCAATTACCAGTTGCATTTTGCGCGGGTAAAAGAGAAAATTCAGATCCGGTTGCTGGACTTATACCCACAACTTGAGCTGTCAATACCAAACTGGGAAAACTATCAACCCGTACCTCGGCTGTCTGACCAACAACCACATTTGTCAAATCAGTTTCTTTAAAATTAGCCTCAATCCATAAATTTTTATTTTCAATCAAACTAAAGACAGGCCGACCAGCTTCAACATGCTCACCAGTATAAAGGTTAAAATTTGTAACAACACTATCTGCTGGAGAATAAATTGTCGTTCGACGAATATTCAAGGAAGCAGTATTTTTAACAGCAGTTGCCTCGCGTATAATCGGGTGTTGATTAGCGGGCATGTCAACGGAACCTCCCAACATAATCAGCAAACGGTTTAGTTCTTCCTTAATGGCGTTTTTGCGCTCTCTAGAAACAAAATATGTTTGTTTAGCCTCGTCAAGTTGTGCTTGTGAAGCAACACCATTGGAACGGAGTTTTTTTTGACGCAGTAGTTCACCACCATAATAGGAGCTTTCTCCTTCAGCTATTCGCAATTCTGCTTGTTTTTGGCGAAATTGTCCTTTCAAAGCCATTAGATCCTGTCGAGCACGAGAAAGGCTAGCGTCTGCTTTTTCAAGCTCAATTAGGTAAGGCTCTTTATCTAACTCGAATAGAGGCTGCCCTGCTTTAACCGCGTCATTCTCATTAACGAGAACGGAGATAACCCGACCTGATATTTCAGCACTAACAGCAATTTTATTTGCCTTTATGTATGCATTCTCAGTGCTCGCAAATCGACTCTGACTAACGTAGTAAAAAAAACCCACACCAATTAAAATCAAAGGTGTAGCCAGCATGAGTAATAAAGTCAGAAAGCGCATTGATTTCATTGCTAATATCGTAGACCCCAGAAGTAAAAAATGTAGTAGAATTTTATTCCAACAAAACTAGCAAATATTTCATTAAATCAGCACTTTAAACAAACGATAGATTTTCATATTATAATTGAGTCTCAGCTCAACTATTGAGGAACATATGTCTGATATTCTACCTTCCATAACTGCCCTTCGAATTCTTGAGGCGGCAACCAGGCACAATAATTTTACTCAAGCAGCACAGGAATTAAATATTACTCCAAGCGCAGTAAGCCATCAAATTCGAAAACTTGAAGAAATGTGGGGATTGAAGTTATTTGAACGACGGCCAAGACAGGTTGCCCAAACCAGAAGTGGCCAAGAGCTCGCAACTTTTGTTAGGAGCTTTTTGTGTGGCATAAAATCAATCATAAAAAATTTAAATGATGAAGGAGAACGAAAACCACTTCGCATCAACACAATGACGTCATTTGCATATAAATGGCTTGTACCAAGACTTGGTAGTTTTCATGAAAGACATCCTAATATTGAAGTTTGGATATCAACAAGTAACAAACTTACTAACTTTGCCAAAGAAAATTTTGACACGGTAATACGATTAGGAGCAGGTAAGTATCCAGGGTTACACTCAACTTTTTTACTTGACGATTTTGTATTTCCAGTTTGCAGCCCAAGAGTTGCAAAAAATTTGAGAAACCAAATCAAGGAACCAGCAAACTTACTCAAACAAAAACTACTTTATCGTATAGAAGATGAATCGGCGCCAACCTGGCTTGACTGGTTTTCAAAAGCAGGAGTAGAAATCCAAATATTACCTGAAGGCCCGAAATTCCCCGACACCAATACTGCATTACTTGCAGCTATGGGAGACCAAGGAATTGCACTAGCAAGAAGTTCACTTGTTCATGAGGAGTTACTTGATGGGCATCTAGTAAAATTATTTGATATCGATTTGAAGTCACCAATAAGTTACTTCCTGGTATGCCCACTAGGACTAGAGAATGTCCCAGAGGTGTCAGCATTTAGAGATTGGATTACTGTGGAAGCAAAAAAAGCACAAACTCGTTATCAAATGTCCCCTCAGAAGAAAGGGCACAACAAAACCACCTAGTTTTGTTGTGCCACCATAAAGTCTATGGAAAGTATATCTAACTAACTTTTTCTACGTGAGAAAATAGAGAAAATTCCACCACTTTTTTTATCTTCATCACCTTGTAAGTAATCATCACCACGTATGTAGCGCTCACGCAACTTCCTTGATAAATAGTCAATCACGTAGACGACAAAAATGATCATCATGATGATAGTAGTTGCATTAGAAAATTCAAAAGCACGAAGATTATCAGACAACAAGAACCCAATTCCACCTGCTCCAACAATGCCAAGAATTGTTGCTGCTCTTGTATTTGATTCAAACATGTAAAGAGCGTTAGTCAATAGCACAGGCATCACTTGAGGAAAAACTCCAAAACGAATAACTTCAAGGGTACTTCCACCCGAAGCTTTAACACCCTCAATCTGCTTGCGATCTATATTTTCGATGGCCTCGGAATATAGCACAATTAATATTCCAGTATCTATGATAGCAATAGCCATAATTCCAGGAATAGGGCCTAGACCAATTGCTCTTACAAAAATTAACCCCCAAATCATATAATCAGCAGCCCGAAGAACGTCTGCAAAACGTCTTGTTGAAAATTGTATGGGTCTAATTTTGTTAAAGTTTTTTGCAGCCATAAAAGCAAATGGAAGCGCAAGCAAACCCCCAATCAAACTGCCAATAAAGGCCATGGACAAGGTTTCAAGAATCGCATCTATATAATCATAAAACTGCCCACCTGTAGTTGGAGGGAACATCTGACCGAACATGACGGCCATTTTTTCAAATGACCCGTAAAATCTCTCAGAAAAAAAGCCAAAGCGATTCATCGCATACAATAAGATACATAGCAGGATCAAATATGAACCCCGAGTTACTAATTTACTTAGAAAGGTATCAGAAAAAGCACGCGGAAAACGCTCACGCTGTATTTGTACGTCCTCTGCGGTCATATTCATGATGCTGTTATCAGCCATCTCAAAATTCCTATTCTTTATTCGTCAATTTTCTTGTTAATTTGTTACAATAATTTTACTGGCCTAGGTTTTCTTTGCCGATAAAGTAGTGACGACACTTTTCACTTACCATGTCAATTACAAAAACAGTACCAATAATCATCAGCAAAATAGCACCTACATCTAAGAAATACATTAGCTTGATGGCGGTTATTAACTCATAGCCTATTCCACCAGCAGCAACAAAGCCCATAACTGTTGCAGCTTGAACATTTAACGCCAAACGCCAAAAACTGTATGAGAGAAAATTCGGCAGAACCTGTGGGTAAACAGCAAAGCGAATTTCTTCAAACCAATTACCACCTGAAGCACGTATTCCCTCAATTGGTTTAAAATCTACATTTTCATTAACTTCAGAGAAAAGCTTACCTTGTGCTCCAGTAGTGTGAACTATCAGAGCCAGAACACCCGCTAAGGGGCCAACACCAAAAGGATAAATAAAAATCATGGCCCACACAATATCAGGGACTGTGCGAGCAATCTCTAGGGACCGCCTTGCTACAAAGTATATAGCATAGTTTTTCATTAAATTTGCTGAAGCTATAAAGCTAAGAAGGCCACCGATGGTTGTCCCTATCACAGTAGCAGTAAATGCCATTAACAAACTTACAAAAACAGCATCCGCCCATTTCCCAAAACCCCAATACCAGTCAGTAAACTCTGGCCACAAATTGTCCCAGCCACTAAAAACATTAAACGAATTATGTATAAAACTACCCGTCCGTGGCATAGCGTCTATGACTGCCAAGATACTAAATTCAGACTGGATGACTGATAATGTTAAAGCAAGGAAGAAAGCAGACCAAAATAGGATCATATATATACGCTTGTGAAGACCGTAAGCTGCACGGGCTCTTTCAAACTGCTCAACTGCATTTGACTGTCGGGATGTAAGGGCTTCTTCGGTCACGGCAAATTCACCTTATTTAATTCAGATACAAAATTTATAAAAAAAATATAAATTAAAAAGAAGAAGAAGCGAAGACGTCACTTTGGACGACTTCGCTTCAGATAACTAATTTTAAGACTTTTTCTTCTTACGATTCGCCTTCAGCCAAGCTTTAGCTTTCATAATCGTAATGTAATCTTCATGATAAACACGTTGCATTCCAAGAGTTTTACCTTGAGCAACAGCCTCAGCTACTTTTGGATCATTTTCTTCCAAACGTAAGAACAGTTTGATCAAATCAGACTTCATAGCTTGTGGCAAATCACTTCGGATCACGACTGGTGGCGTTGGAATCAAAGCAGATGTCCAAATCACACGGATGTCTTTACGGTTCAACAAACCCTTGTCAATCATTTTGCGAAGAGCGCCAAAACCATCGTTTACTGTGGTCCATGTGAAACCACCATCAAAGGTGCCGTTGAGCACACCAGTTACTGTTTGCTGATGGCCACCTGACAATGGAGAATTAAAGTAGTCATCAATAGGTGTGCCGATTTCTTCAGCCCAGGTATAAGTGGGAACGGTAAACCCAGATGTAGAGTTAGCGTCATTACGGGCTACAGTTTTACCTTTTAGATCTTGATATGACTTGTAGGGGCTATCAGACTTAACTATAAGCACAGAGTTATAACCCATACCGCCAGCAACATCTTGAGCACCAGCAATAGGCTCTACGCACTTACAGTTTTGCCAGACACTAGCATAACTACTTGCACCAAGCCATCCAACCTGAACCTGACCAGCAACAAGGCCGTTCATAATTCCTGAATATTCAGCAGCTGTGAACAACTTGAACTGTACGCCCAGCTCCTTAGAAGCATAGTCAACAAACTTTTTCTGAGATTTAAGATTATCAGTGGCTGTTTCCACGGAGATCACACCGTAGTTGACCACTGGGTAATCTTTCTGCCAGCCACCAATATAAGAGTCGGCACTTGCAGAATTAACTGTAAGAGCAGCACCGAAAAGTACTGCTGTAGCAGTTTTTAGTAGAGAACGTCGAAGCAACATTTTTTACCTCCTGTTGATAAGGTAATAAATTACCTTAAAATTTTGGTTAGTATTCTATTTTTTTCTTATTATTGGGGTCATTTTTTAACAACCCAAGTATTAAAGAAGTCTAACAACAATTAGATTCCTAAAATTATGTAAATTTCCTTTATCCGTTTTAATCAGTCGCCACGTTGACTGAGGTTTGAGTTATTGCCTGATCAAATTCCTCATCATCACTTCCATCACCAAGTGCATAGAGCTCGCGGATCATATCAACTGTTAACTCTGATGGTTCACCGTCAAAAACAACAACCCCGTTTTTCATACCAAGAAGACGCTCGCAATACTTTTTTGCTGTGTCAAGTGTGTGTAAGTTGCATATGACAGTTATTCCATCTTCCTCATTTATTTTTTTCAACGCATCCATAACAATACCAGCGTTGCGGGGATCAAGAGATGAAATAGGCTCATCAGCCAGTAGCAAACGTGGTTCTTGAACCAGACCTCTTGCGATGGCAACGCGTTGTTGCTGACCACCAGACAGGGTGTCAGCTCGCTGTAGTGCTTGGCTACTTACATCCAAACGATCCAAAGCGCGAATAGCAAACGCACGCTCCTCAGGGCTAAATCTTTTCAACAAAGTTTTCCAGGTGCTGTTGTAGTTGATCCGACCCATTAAAACATTTGTGATGACATCTAAACGAGGAACCAAATTGAATTGCTGGAAAATCATCGCGCAATGAGCACGCCATTGGCGAAGCTCTTTGCCCTTGAGCTTACATACATCAAAGGCCTCATCTCCCTCACCAAATATAATACTTCCCTCTGTAGCATCACCCAACCGGTTAATAGCCCTAAGCAAAGTTGACTTGCCAGCCCCAGATCGACCGATAATACCAATCATCTGGCCACTTGGAATTTCTAAGTTAATATTATCGCAGGCTTTAAGATCACCAAATTGTTTGGTCATGTTTATTATTTTTAACACGTTGACGATGCCCCCCCGAGGTTTTCAATATTGTAATATTTCTTTTTTTTAAAACTAATCTATTTTACTGCTTATCTGCGACCATGAAATTACTAAGTTTTAAATCCGACTCCTAATAAATCTATATGACCATAGTAAATCAACAAAAAGGTTCTCATGTCGATTATGATAAACTGTCATGAGCTTTGTTGCTAGGACTCATTTCAAAGACTTAAATAAAAGATAAAAAAACAATGCCTAACAACAACTTTTCTGCGCCACTTAAGTAACTCATTAACTATATAATTTTTTCATTTTTCTGCTTTTAAGCAGTCATTTTATGCTTATCCTACTCTAATTTCGTCAATTATTCATCCTGTGAAATCTTTTATTAACTAAAAAAAAAACACATTTTTTCCAAATACAAACTACGCTGCATCTTTTAGAACAAGTTTTTTGCACAAATCCACAGCCAACGGAGCATTATCTCCATACCCATTTGCATTTACTTGATCCGCAAAATCGCTTGAGACAGGTGCTCCACCAATAATCACCGGCACACCCAAACCATCCTTTTGGATGGTTTCAATTATCTTTTTCATAAATGGCATTGTCGTCGTCAAAAGTGCGGACAAACCAATTACGTCAGCATCAACTTCACGAGCTGTTCTTATAATATCCTCAGCCTTGGTATTTACCCCCAAATCAACTACCTTGAAACCAGCACCTTCAAGCATCATGCCAACAAGATTCTTCCCAATATCATGAAGATCACCAAATACTGTAGCCATAACAACCGTTCCTTTAGGCTTTTCCTGGGTCGCAGTTAAAATTGGACGTAATATTTCAAGTCCTGCCTTCATTGAACGTGCTGCAAGAAGCATTTCAGGCACGAAAAGTTCCCCAGCTGCAAACATGTCACCAATTTCACCCATAGGGGCAATAAGGCCGTTGTCGAGGATTTCTGAACATTCTTCACCATCGTCCAACGCTTTTTTTACCAACCTTGGACACGCCTCTTCGTCAAAATCCATAACTGACTTATAGATTTCACTGAAAATGTCATCCGTATGTCCAGCTTTATAATCAGTGGCTTCTTTTTCACCGACGCCGATGCCCATGAAACCCTTGCCACCCATAGTTGCAACATCTTCAAAACCCGGTCCAGTCTCGACGATACCTGCATAAGGACGCTCTCCCCTATTGTACATATGTACAGCATTAATCGCGGCTCTAACATTTTCAGGCGGTGTTTGGGCACTGAAACTGCAAAAGTATAGGAAAAACTTTTTACCATGAGGTCCCCGGCTACCGACTTCCATGTATTCATGAATACGTTTGGTAATTTGCTCCTCAGTCCCATTTTGTAGCAATAAGGTGCTAACACCAAAGCTCAGAGCGCATTCTCTTTTGTCAGCGTATTCACGAATACGCTCTGTGCCGATTGCAAAGCAGTCAGGATCCTGAACCTTAAGATACTGGGGTGTAACCTCTAACTTAATGTCCCAATATTTATCTACATCCTCAGCGAAACTGTCACCCCACCAATTGTCACTACGAACACCATCATGGCCACCACAAAGTTTGCGGAGCTTAAGCAAATATGGCACTGAGAATTCTGCAAGGATATCTTCTGTAATGAATGGCAGGGAGCCTACTGCATCCTTACCATTGGCAATTGTATTTCCTGGCAACACCTTGAAGGAAGCATTGATGTAAGGAGCTAAAACTTCTTCAACAAGAAAATTCATAAGCTTATGAACAAATGCTGGGCGCTCCACCATAGCCATAACTAAGTTTTCAAACTGCATAACCTGTGCTGCAAGGTTGATGGGGGAACAATAATGAACAAAGGGAGTATATCCGCTCAGTTCTTTACAAATCTGCAGTGCCTCAAGCACCCACGGCATGCGAGCTGTCTTGAAAGGATCTGGGGCTTTAGCTGCTGCCAAATCCTTTTCCGTCATAATGATTGGTGCAGTATTATCTAGCGCTGGGTAAAGCTCGTCAAACCAAGCCATATTTCCACCTAAGGCTTCAGCCTCAACCGAGTAAACGTCCCACACCATGTCTGGAACGTGGAAGCCCATTTCCTGCTGGACGTCCAGAGAGCCTCGGACAAACATTTCTGGGTCCCTAAAAAACTCTTTGCCATTATACCCACCGTATGCCATGCAAAACTCGGCCATTTGCGTCGTAACAGGGATGAAGTCAGCCTCACCACCATTAAGAATTTTTTTATATTCTTTTATACCCTTATCAAAATCATATTCATATTTTGACATCTACTTGCCCTTCTAACTCTTATTATAAAAATACCTTAACATGATAATTAATACATACCTATTATGATAATATGCAATTTCAGAACACAATCACATCCTAATGAGAGGAAAAGTGTCGTCCTTCTAGCTAAGATAACTAAATCAGGTTGAGGGCTGGTGCGGCAATGCCGCTTTTAAGAGCCCACTCAGCTTATCTTGTCGTGGAAGCGAGCGTCGTTTGAGAACCACGGAAAGCAGTAATAAACTTACTTACATATATATTATCGCCTTAATGGGAGTGAAAGGTCAAGATATATTCCAAAAAAAAACTTTTGGGTCATATAAAAAAAAATTATTAACTAAAGAGCTTTAAAAATATTTTTTGTGACCCTATTTTGCAGTGTAACTATCTTTTCCGTTTTCTTTATCTATCAACCCTTCTTCAACAGCTCGCACCAACCATTTTCGAGCTTGAATTCGTTCAATCTCAAAATATTTCATAATGTAAGTTTCAGTACGTGGGGTTTTCTTTGCGATATTTTGGAGTTCCGCCAGAAAAAAGGAATATAAATCTTTTGGCTTAACAAATTCGTCCGTATTGATTGCATCATGGTTTTTATTATTTATGTCTTTGCTGGCCTGAGCAATAAAAAAGTCCCCCAGAGAATCAGTACTCTCAACGTCGTTTTGAGTAATAGCATGAAGACCAAGGTGCAATAGCGCAAAAGTTCCAGGCGACATGGGATGGTCAACACGGACGAAAGCGGGGACCCATTTTTCGATTCTATTTTCATCTGCTCCAGTCCAGACGCCACCCTTACGACGGGTTTCGACAATCACGGCAACATCAGATAGTACATATTGGTAACGATTAAGACGAATAGCATTGGCAACAGAAAAACTGGCATTTGGTGAGAAAGGTGTAACCATAGTTAGTTGCTTATTCGCAAGTGCATCGCGATAACGTCTAGACACTACTGACTTTTCCAGTCTATCTGATAACACAATGACAGCTTGTCCTGAATTTTCTAGTGCAGTTGAGACAGCCTCTCGGTCAACCCCCCGCATGTCATTTGAAATTACAGTTAAACCTTCAGAAGCACATCTCTTTCCAAGAGCATTAGAGAACTGAAGGGCTGGTTCACCACTTGCCCTAGAGCCAACTATACAAACACCACCCATGTCGAGACAGTCCATTACGCCAGCACCAAATAGCAAAGGAGGGCGTGCAGATTTGAGCCTTTGACGAAGTCGCGTAGGATAATGCTCATCGCGTTCACCAACCACCCATATACCTAACTGGGACCAAACATCGATAGTTTTTTCAAGATCTACTTTTCGTGTAAGCAAACGGGCTAATCGTTTTGCTGATAATCCATGAATGACGCCGGCGGCTTTTAAATCCATTGGAGACACACCAATGAGATCTTCTGGTGCAAGCTTACATATCTCTAGTGCATGGTCTAGTTCATGAAACTCACTTTGATTTAGAGGCCTCGCTTCGATATCACGCTCTCCAAAACGGCCGCATAACAATAAGGTAACCCATGTATTCTTGGATAAATTTTCAATGTTGCTCATTTGGCTTTGGAGGCTATTTCTTCACTCTCAACAAGTACATCAAATCGATGTTTGAAACGATTTTCTAATACCGTGAGGCTAATCGAATTCTTGCTGCATTCATCAGAAAACATCAGTTTATCTGAATCATTTAAAACCTTCCACACGGCAATAGGAACGCGAAAGGTAGTTGTTAACTTCAATAAAGAGACTGTTCCCACTCCAGTAGGTAATTGCAATAAGCCTTTTTCAACAAGTCCCGGAAGCAGGGTATCCTCACTATCGTAACGAGCTACAACAGTATTTCTTTCCGATAAAATAAGATATTTTACAAAGCTCAACTCTTCTTCTGACAAACTCGCAAGGACAGAATCAATTTTTGCTGCTGTATGCTCGCCTTTGCTTTTAGCAACGAGTTCTGTTGTTTGACTTTCATGTTTAGAAGTGTATTCTGCTTTTTTATTGTTATCCCAGAGGGATATACGTATATCACTCATGAGAAAGGGGGGCACTTCCAAAATTACAAGCTTCTACAAATAACTCTTGATATTCCATGCGGGTAGCTAATGCCACATGTTCTATGTTATTAGCTATATCGTCAGCCCGAAGGCGCTCACTCTCTGAAAGCAGTGCCAGTTCAGCACCTATGTGAGCGGCGTTTCCAACGTAAGTAAATTTGTCCAAAGAGAGTGGCGGCAAAAGGGCAATTCGTACTGCACTTTCCATGTTGACATAGTTGCCAAAACCACCTGCGACGAGCAGTTCAGCAATTTTTTCATCAGGAACATCCATAATTTTTTGTAACATCAAGATACCGGAGTAGATCGCTGCCTTGGCTAATTGAAGTTGGCGGATATCCATTTGAGTAAGAATAATATCTTCACCTTTACCGGTTTCCTCACCCGGCACTAGGACAAACCCAAGACCTTCACCATTGTCAACAAACCGCTTAGCAAGTTTATCTGAGAGCTCATCATTGTTTTTGTTGTTATATCGACCACTTGGTAGCAAGATATTTGCATCGAGCATTTTCGCTGCAGAATCAATTAATCCTGATCCACAAATACCTATAGCTGGTGTTTTTCCAACAACTTCACAATTAACATCATCGTCAATCGATATTGCCTCGACGGCGCCCACGGCGGCTCGCATACCATGAAGAATCTGACCTCCCTCAAGGGCTGGACCAGCAGGAGCGGAACATGCCATTAAACCATGTTTTGACCCCATCACCATTTCACCGTTAGTACCAATATCCGCAATAACTCGAACTTCATCACTATCATAAATCCTAGTCGCAAGAATTGCAGCGATAGTATCTGCACCCACAAACCCAGCAATAATTGGTAACATGCAGACATGTGCATTTGGTGCTTGTTTAAGCGGAACATCACGCGCTGGAACTACTATTGCCTTTCTCATCACTGGTGCATAGGGGGCAAGCCCAACGTAGCTGGTGTCAACTCCCAAAAACATATGGTGCATGCAGGTGTTTCCAGCAATTACTAGTTTGTATACTTGTGTTGTGGGTATATTTGCTTTCTCACATGCCTCTTCAATGTAACCGTTGATAGCACCCAGCACCTTTGCCCGCATCGTTGCTAATTTTTTTGAGTCAAACTGTGCATACGATATTCGCGACATCAGATCGCCACCATATACAGCCTGGGGATTTACGCCACCGACAGACGCCATAGACTCACCAGTACTTAAGTCAACGAGGCTACCAACGATGCTGGTTGTACCAATATCAAAAGCCATACCAAATTTGTTTTCTGTTGTATCGCCTGGTTCAATATCTACAACGTGTCCTTGAAAAGTCGTGAGTGTAAGACCTTGAGGATCATCTCTCAAAACTTCAGGTATACGACGCAATACATCTAGGGAGGGAGTTAAATTTAATTCAGCGAGAGAGTCTTCTACTATTTTTTCAAAATCAGACGTTTGCTCATTCTCATCCTTTGGTTCCTCAGCCTTAATCAAGTACTTGTCCACGCCAGACTCGATCTCTGTTATAGAATCTGCACTTCGCTCTCCCGCACTAAGTATTTGGTGACCACTCTCAGTTCTAAGTGGGGCAATCATTACAGAACAATCTGCTATGAGTGGCGTCTGACAGGCCAAACGAAACCTCTCTCCCACAGCCTCATGCCCAAGTTGTATAGTATCTTGTAAGGTCGCTGGCGGAATCTTTCCAGACAGGACTTTAATACGGCAACTGCGGCATTTTCCACGGCGACCACACGTTGCATCGATGTCCAATTGGGCCTCAGCAGCTGCATCCAACATGGTTGTACCAAGATCAACATCAATACTCTTTGTGGCTTTATCAGATCCGCTCTCTTGAAAGCTTATAGTTATTTTATTAGTCATGATCGCAGGTAACTCGTTAAATAAGTTGGTTATGATCGGAAGTAACTGATGTACTCCATACCCATCAAATCTTTTCCTTGGAGCACGTCGTAAGAAAGTTTAAATTCATTAAAAGGTCCAACCTCATTCATGATTGGATCAATCATAAGTGTATCACAACCATTGAGGATTGAGCTGATTATAAAAGCACTGTTGAGCACCTTTCGTTGTGGCATTCCAAAAGAAGTATTGGAGTGTCCGCCAAAAAGGTGCACATCAGGATATTTATCCCTTAACTCTTTGCAGGCTTCAAGGTAATGCATAGCAGCTTCTGGAGCGGCACCAACTGGGAAGCAAAGCGGATCAAGGTAACGATTACCCATTGGAATATCTTCTTCATCCATCATTTCCATAAGCTTGCTTAGATTTTCGACCCGTTCCTCTTTACTTGTGGGAATGTTGTCGCGTCCACTTGCATTGGCAAGCAATAAGGCATCATATTTTTTAGCCAAAGGAATCAGAACATCCCGTCCTCGCTCCAAATTGACAGAATTTATGGCTGGCTGACTTTTTGAACAGTCATAAACTTCAAGCCCCGCAGTGATGGTTAAAGGATCTGAGGAATCGATCGCAAAGGTGTGATCCGACATCTTCTGAACAACCGGTATAATCCAGCGCATCCAATTGCGACGCTCTTCTTCGTCTACACATATTTCATCAACGCAAATGTCTATAATGTTTGCTCCAGCTTCAATCTGCCTTTGAATTAACCATTCAATATAGTCCATATTCTTTGTATGCAAAGCTTGGGCAACATGCGTTAATTGTGTTTTCTTCACTTCGTTCGGATCTTCTGGATAAATACTAGTTACATCAAGAAAGTCTGTCTCACCCTTAAGGTTAACATAAGACAATTTAACCGAGTCACCATCTTTAACAACTCGCGGGCTAGTTGCTTTTATTCTTCGCGAGGTGTTGAAATTTTCACCGATAATATCAAGTACTTTTGCAACCATCTTAAACTTACTCCATTGTCAAATTTCAAACATAATCTCAAAAAGGCCGTAAGCCAAATATTCCTGAGCGGGACATCTTGGGCATCATGGCAAAACTATTTTCAAGTAACTGAACCGGAAGACTTCTTGGCTCAAAAAAATCAAAAATTTTGGGCTGTTCTTCCAAAGCCCAGGTACATTTTTCCCCATCAATTTTGTATCCATACCCTGGCGCCATACGGCGTGAAAGGCGATACCGTCTTTGCCTTTCAATATCGCGCAAGTAGATAGTGAACTGCTTGGTTACCTCTTCGATAGCCAGCCAAGCAGCCATCTCCAATATGACCATTTCTAATAACTGGTCTTTTGCTGAAAACTCTGCCTCTAAATCATCAATGGGTTGACCAAGAGTAAGAACAAGGGCAACGACTTTATCGCAACCTTCCATGTAACGTTGAAACGCTTTACAGTGGAGAAGGGTACCGTCCTCTATCTCAAGGACCCCATCTGAGCACGATCTAATGTCTTTATATTTGAAGTAAACAACAGGCTTAACTACATCCTTAACTTGGACAACCACTTCCTCACTAGCTTTGCGAATAGCCAATTTAACCCGTTCCATGTCTGTATAGCCAAGCAGTCGTAGAACTTTGTCTACACTAAGCTCAATTGGTACGGGCTCAAACATGCTACCTCTTAATTGTAGAAGTTTATAATCAACTTTTCGCTTCCATTCTTTACTGAAAGCATCTTCCATATTAAGCATGACTAGCCTATCCCAGACAAAATGGTATTTGTAGAATTGGATATAGGGCTAGAGCGACATTCGCCATTGTGTTATGGAGCCCGCATAAAATACGTTAAAGATACGTAATAAAAGCAAAATTGCAAATTAAAGTAAATATGTCAAGATTACTACTACAATTACCTATAATACTCCCAACTGTACTTCTAAAGATTTTGTTTAGATAAACAAATTAGTAGCTTTTTTGCCAAATAATTTTGGCAAAAGAAACATAATGGTATCAAGCACAAGCTTTACGAAATGGATTGCGGTGAACCATTTTTTCTGCCGGAGAATGTCTAAACTCATTCAAAACCCTCAGCCAAAGCAAGTCTTTTAACCAAGCCTTACTTTCAAGAGGCCAGATCACCAACAATGCGATGTTGCCCGGCTAGAGCAATAAAACGTTTTCCTCGAGCCCTACCTATTAATGTCAGCCCAACCTTTCTAGCCAACTCCACGCCCCACGCAGTAAATCCAGAACGGGAAACCAGAATTGGAACCCCCATCTGCACGGTCTTGATAACCATCTCACTAGTTAATCTGCCAGTTGTATAAAAAATCTTATCATTTCCATCTATATCGTGGCGATACATGTAGCCGGCTATTTTGTCCACTGCATTATGACGTCCAACATCCTCCATGTATAACAAAGGACGATCCTCAACAGCTAAAACGCAACCGTGAATAGCACCTGCCTTGAGGTACAAACTTGGCATTGTGTTGACGTCTTTCATTAAACTCGCCAACCAAGATGTTTTGATAATGGTGTTATTGGAGAGAGTAATATCCTCAAATTTTTCCATTACGTCACCAAATACTGTTCCTTGAGCGCAACCAGAAGTCAAAGTTTTCTTTTTAACTTTTTCTTCAAAAGTTGTTTTCATGGCAGTACGAACAACAACGCATTCAATATCAGCATCATAATCAATAGCAGTAATAGAATCATCCTTGTGAAGCATATTCTGATTAAGCAAATACCCAACTGCCAGATATTCTGGGTAATCCCCGATAGTCATCATGGTGACAATTTCTTGGCCATTTAGAAATAATGTCAGAGGACGCTCAACTGTGACGGACGTTTCAATTAACTGACCCTTCTGGTCAATTCCTTCAACACTCTCTGTCAAACGACTATCTTCTGGGTTAGGAGAGATTAGATAACTGTTAACCATGTTTAAACTGAGCTAGCTTTTATAAATCAAGAGCTTTGGTGTTAGAATTAATCAAGGTATGAACATATTAAAAAAAACTCGCAAAAACCAGTAATGAATAGGAAATGCACTCTGTGTTTTTACTTTCCATACAATGAAAACAGGCGTCGGGAAGGAAGCTTTATTGTTTCCTCCGTTTAGGCTATATCTTAATCTAAAGTATGCAACCAAATCACGGGGTCTTACTTTATTGCGCAACATTCAAAAAAATAATCTTGGTATTCAACCCATGAGTAAAACACATAAGCTAAGAATCTAGACGGAATATGTGAAGAGCAAGTAAAAATCAAATGAAAGATTTAATTCAACGCTTAAAATCTACACCGTTAATCTCATCAGAACTGATCTTAGCGTCAATATTCATCAACATACTAGCTCTAGCAAGTCCTCTTTTTGTCTTGCAGGTACTTAATCGCTACGTATCCCAAGGCGTAGACGCCACACTTTTAACTTTAGTTTCAGGTGTTCTTATAGCTATTGCTCTAGAATTTTCCCTCAGACAAGCGAGATTACGTCTAGCACGTGGGGTTAACGTCATGCCTGATGAGTTAATAGCCCTAAAGAGCTTTTCTGTCCTAACCAGAGCAAAAGTACAAGATCTTGAACAAGTCCCTGTGGGGACAAGAAGAGAGATGGTTAATGGTGTCGCCGCAGTTGAAACAGCATTTAATGCCAACAATATTACCACCATACTTGATGTCCCCTTTTCACTAATTTTCATTTTCGTCATTTACCTCATGGAACCTGTCATTGCCCTCATAGTCGCCAGTTTTGTAATTGTCGTGTTCTGTTTGGGCTTGTTATCCAACATGTCGACAAAAACTAAAACTGCTGAATTACAGCAGGCTTCAGGAGAGGGCAGCGCGTTATTAGGGACAGTAACGCGCGAGACCGATACTTTAAGGGCGTTCAATGCTGGGGATTATTTGCGTTCTGCATGGTCCAAACACACTTCCCATATCCAGAAACTACGACGTGATATAACTGCCAGACAAGCATTAGGGCAAACTGTCAATCAGACAGCCAATGGCTTGCTTAGCGTTGCTGTAATTGGCATAGGCGCCACTCTAGTAGTGCAGGGAGATCTCGACGTTGGCACAATGATGAGCGCTAACATTCTAGCTGCTCGAGCCTTACTACCAATATCAAAATTCTCACAATTAGCAACTACGTTTGCTAAAGCACGTCAGGCATTAGATCTGGTTTTAGAATTTGATAGCATGCCTGAAGAGCTCGACAGCGGGGCTAAAATGGCTCAATACAAAGGCGGTCTTGAATTGCGCGATCTTGCTTTTTCTTTTACCAAGGATTCTACACCATTATTTGAATCCATAGATCTTAAGCTGTCTCCGGGATCAGTCCTAGTCGTAACTGGATCTAATGGAAGTGGCAAAACCACGGTAGCCCGATTACTATCTGGACTTTTAGATCCTACGAGAGGACAAGTGCTTGTTGATGGCATGGATTTGCAACAAGTTTCAACTCACTGGTGGCGCAGACAAATTACATATTTGCCTCAAGAACCGGCGTTAATAAATGCTACCATTGAGGAAAATCTTCGGATCAATAACCCAGAAATGACCAAAGAGCAACTTGATCTAATCATTGGGGCTTCAAACCTAAAAAAATTTCTAGATGAAAGCAAAGACGGCTTAGATACGGTAATTCTTCAAAACGGCTGGCGTCTGTCGGAAGGAATTCGTCGCCGTATTGCATTAGCTAGAGCCCTTGCTACTCACGGTAAACTGGTGATTATAGACGAGCCGACCGAGAGCTTTGATGCTGATGGCTGTGCAGCCGTTCGCAGGATATTAGGAAGCATGGTTAAACAGGGTAGTACAGTCATAATAATGACGCATGATATTAACAGCGTGACCGGCCCACATACCCTGCTGGATCTTAATGAAAAACCAAAACCCAAAATCACCAAAATAATGGGTCGAAATCCAGAAGGTACCCAAGTTTTGGAGAAAACGGTAAAGGGGAAATAAATGACCAAAGCCTCACCTGAACTTGAGGAACCCCGTGAAACGTTGGGCTATACAGCTCATCTTGTTTTCATTATATGTGGCTTTATTGTTGTCGTTTTTGGATTCTGGTCCAATCTCAGCACTATTGACATTGTCAGCATAACAACTGGTGAAGTTGTGCCATCTTCTCAGGTAAAGTCAGTACAGCATTTAGAGGGTGGTATTGTTCGTCAAATATTAATAAAAGAGGGTGACTCCGTACAATTAAATCAGCCTCTTGTAGTTCTTGAGCCAATGGCTAACAGCGCTGATGTTGGGGAACTTCAGGTTCGTCTAACTTCCCTCAGAGCAAAAATTTCCCGTTTAAAAGGGTTTGCAAGAGGTGCTGGCAAGCCCATTTTTGACCCTGATTTAGAGAAAGATCACCCAGAAATGGTCCGCCAGGCGCTGAAACTATTTGAAGCACAACGTGCAAGCTTAAATGGAGAATTAAAAAAGCAACGTCAAACTATTCAACAACGAAAAGATGAAATTAATAGAATCAGAGCCCGAATTAAAAATAGTAAAGAAAGCTTAAAATTGGTAAATGAACAAGTCGCCATCAGCTTGAAGCTATTAAACCAAAATTTAACCAATCGCTATGAACACCTTGATCTACTGAAGGAAGCTGGCCGCTTGTCAGGAGCTATAAATGTTGATCAAGCTGCCCAAAAAAGTGCCCGTTCCGCTTTGGAGGAAGCGAAAACTGAGCTTCAAAACATAACCAATGCCTTTAATGAGGAACATCGCATAGAGTTAGATGATGCGAATCTCACTTTCAGAGAACTTAGTCAACGTATGAAAAAGCTCAAGGATAATCTCAAACGGACAATTGTTCGCTCTCCGGTTAACGGTACAATCAAATCGCTTTATGTTTTTACAGAAGGAGGAGTTGTTAAACCAGGTGACGTTATCGTTGATGTTGTACCATCAGGTGACCGATTAATCATTGAGGCCAAGTTAGCTAATCAGGACGTCGGTTACATTAGTGTCGGCCAGAGAGCAACACTGAGGCTAACATCAGCAGATGCAATGCGGTTCGGACATATAAAAGGTATTGTCCGCACTATAAGCCCTGACTCATTAGTAATGGAAGATGGCGTTCCATACTACAAAGTCATGATTGAGCCCGAGAGCGACAGATTTGAAAGAGGAAAATTCAGATATAATCTTTTCCCAGGCATACAAGTTGCCGTAAGCATTCAAACAGGTCAACGTACAGTATTTGAGTATTTAACTGGACCATGGCAATCATCAATGGAAGATGCATTCGGGGAACGTTAGCGTTACATATATCCACTAGCGACAAAATCACTATCGTCCAGGTTTTCCGAAACTATATTTTGAAGTTGAATTTCAGCATCAATATCCTCATCAGTATCTGAGTTAATTTCCAGCATTCTTGTCTGAGCGTTATAGCGACCAGACGCACCTGATGTAGAATAATTAACAAAATTTGCCGTTTCATCTCCAACAAAAGTAAATTGTGTTAGATTTGTAAATTGAATGGTATCAGAATTATCGGAGTTAAAGTCTACAATGACATCCGAAGACCCAATACCATTTGACATGGTATCTGTCTCCAAGTTAAACACGAAAATATCATTCCCTAGACCGCCAGTCAAAAAGTCAACGCCGTCCCCACCGCTTATCACATCATCACCAGAACCACCTGTCAGCACATCGTCACCAGTTCCGCCCGTGAGCACATCATTGCCAGCCTGACCACTCAACGTATCATTACCAGAACCACCCGTGAGCACATCATTGCCAGAACCACCCTCAAAGTTGGCCGCAACCGTCAGGTCTGATCCATCAAAGACATCATTACCAGCATTACCGTAAGCCGTCTCAATACCCGC
>PBDF01000015.1 GCA_002717285.1 Magnetovibrio sp. | reverse complement strand
GGCCTGATATTTGAGAGCATGCCGGGCCCCAGAGGAGGGGTGGCCGAGTGGCTGAAGGCGCACGCTTGGAAAGCGTGTATGCGGGAAACCGTATCGAGGGTTCGAATCCCTCTCCCTCCGCCATACCTTAGTCTGCTGATGTCCGCCAGTGTCCAATAATCCTATATAAAACAGTGGCTTAATGAATTTCATGTTTGGCTGTATACGCTGAGACATGCTACAATCCAAATCAGTTTATGGGTAAATTTGAGGGTAGAATTTGAATAATGGCGCAATAGCCGCAGAAAACCTTGCTTTAAGGCGGACTCTCCTTCCGCCATTTCTTCAATAATAATCCAATATAAAACAGTAACTTAATGAATTTCATGTTTGGCTGTGTACGCTAAGACATGCTACAACCCAAACCAGTTCATTGGCAGATTCTTGGGTAGGCCTGAGATTACAGGTCATGTTCGGAAAAAAGTCAAAGAGACAAGTATATCCTTCAATAAGGTTTGGGAAATGATCGGATACATAGATTGGTTCGATTCCGTGGAGGGAACCGAATAATGAAATATATGCTAGTTGTTTTGATTACGATGGGATCACAAAAGATCGGAAAGGAACAGAAAACTTTTGAGTTGAGGATTCCTCAAGAGAACCTCGAAGAGTGTACGAAGTCTGCAAATACGTTTCGGTTCTCTTTACCTGTGATCTCAATGAGTACAAGTTGTGAACCTAGAAAGAGTGATGACAAACCTGAGATAAAGGGAGTCTGACCCTAAAAACCCTACGGAACTCTCTTGACTTAATGGGTCTCCTAATAAATTAAGCCTACAAATTGTTTGTCTAAGTTAGTGACAAAATATACAGAAAGACCCCCTCTTAAATTAAAGAGGCACAAGACCTTGCTCGTGCATATGAATAATTTATATAAAAGGTATTAAATTTAAACAAATTTAGTCATTGGTGTACTTTTTTAAACCACACCTAAATTGCCTCTTTCGAAGGGATACTTCTTTATTTCCTGTATAATCTTTTATTGTCCCTCCGCTAGCGAAGAAGCAACTCTTTGAGCTCGCGCACCTCTTGGCGGAGTGCAATTATTTCATGGTGGGTCTCTGTGGCTTTTGACTGCGTTATAGCAACCTCTTCACGGTTTGAAACTTTCTCTGTAAAGCTCTGCTGTTGCATAGCATCAACAATAATACCAATAAATAAATTTAAAACAGCAAAACTAGTAATCAAAATAAAGACAACAAAGAAGATCCAAGACCATGGGTAAACCTCCATCACAGGACGCACTATTCCCATAGACCAACTTTCAAGAGTCATAATCTGAAAAAGTGAATACATAGAGCGGCCAATACTACCAAACCACTCGTCAAATTCAGTCCCAAAGAAGTTTGTTGTTAGAACGGAAGACACATAGAAGATTAACAATATAATTGAGCCAACAGAAAAAATACCCGGAATGGCCAAAAACAGGGCTTGAATGACTTTTCTCATCGAAGGGACAACTGACAGTAAGCGCATAGCTCGGAAGATTCTGAGAGTGCGTAAAACCTCTAACGGTCCCGAACTTGGTATTAATGCAAAACTAACAATGATAAAATCAAAGATATTCCAACCTCTTTTAAAAAAATCTAGACGTCGGTGTAATAGCTTAATTGCAATTTCAACTCCAAAAATTGCTAACACAATGTTATCAAAAAAATGCAGTTCCTTCCCAAATTGATTCATAATATTCGGATTTGTTTCTAGGCCCAGCGCAATAGCATTGAGTACAATCAAAATTGTAATTACATTTTGAAATTTTTGTCCTTCAACGAAAAGACCTGATTTGGCAAACATCTTTATTTCCATTATTGATACTAGTTAGTTATTAGCTAAACTGGGATAGATAGAAAATATTATTTATGCATAACTAGTTAGAAACGCAAGATAATGGACAATTTTAAAAAAGTGCCGTATCTCCATCATATCCAGTCATATACCAAGCATTTTCGCTTTTTAACGGAGCTTTTAAATCATCTTGCATAACTTTATAAAAAGCTGGCCACGTCTCCAGCTTCCTTCTACATGGGTTGTGACGAGAGATGATATAATCACGCAAAGCACTAGGCAAGCCAATCAGCTCCAAGACATCGCAACCGTCGGACTGCGCTAATTCAAAAGCCGCTGCAATCAAACGATCAATTACTTCCTCGTTATTATTGGCTACAAAAAGATCTATTATTTTAAGTCGCTTTAGTCCAATATTTGGAGCATCCTCTCGCATAATTGCAGCATATCCTACCAATTCTTTTTGCTTCCTGCATACAAGTAGGTGTGTACGTTGCATCATACTTTTTGTGCCAAAGTGCCATCTAAGGCACTCACTTGTCCTATTCGCCATAAGACAGTCAACTTCGTCACGCTTGCGCAACCATAGCCCATCAAATTCATCCTCAATTTGATGAACCTTGATTTGATCAATATTTTCTGCAATGCCCGAAGGGCTATGGTTGCTGATCATAATTCCAGCTCGTATTACTGGTGCGCAGGTTGAGGAAACCACAGCAGCGATTTTTTCATTAATCCCTTTTTTAGTTAGGCCAGCACGCATAAACCCGTGAGGATTAAGAACCCACAGTAAAACTTGGTCACAACCGAGCTGTGGCACAGGACGACCGCCATAGCGTAAGAAAATGCGTCCTGTTGGCTTTATACCGGTAGTCACTAACAGAAGTGCTACATTTTTTTGGGTGAAATAGGCTTTAGCTAGGCGCGATGTTTCACTTCGGTAATTTTTTTCAACCCCCCACTGACTTGCATCAGCAACAATAATTGGCCTACCTCCATAATCATATAATAATGGAATATTACCAAAGAACCCGACCATACGTTCTGCATTTTCAAGAACCCAGCCACGAGCTGGAGAGGCACCCTTAATTTGCAGTGCTGGATTATCTATCCAGAGTCTTTGCCAATGCTTATGTATTTCTTTTTGGCCTTCCGGCAAAACCAGGCCTAGATTGCGTAGCAATTCCGTTACCCTTTCGGAGTCTTTAAATTCAACCCTACGGAGAATACAGCTTTCGATGGTAGCATCAGACATACTTAAATACTTATAAACTTAGGAAATAACGAAGTTGATAATTACACCAATTGGCAAGTATGTGGTCCCGACATAATTGGTATGGGGACGCCCCCATATGTGTGGCTCCACGCTGCGTAGTTAACATGGACTTGTATCCTGATGCACGAACGAGTTTGAGATCACGCTCAACTTTGTAGTCACGATTTGGAATACCAAAAGGAATGCAAAAATGATTACACACTTGACCCACGTTATTTTCAATCATCTCTTTGGACGTAGTCAGCTCATGAGCAACCTCTTTTTCATCTAGTTTAGCTAGACGGGCGTGATTAACAGTATGCGAACCAATAGTCATACCCGCTTCAGCCATATCACGACAATTCTGCCAGCTAAGAAACTCTATCAAGATCTTCCCATAATCAAAAAAATTAAACAATTTTTCCTTATCATTTTCTAGGTCAGTATCTATGTAACCGGTGGCAATAAAAAAAACTGCATTGGCTCCATTGTCTATCAGGATTGGAACTGCGTTAGTGTGGCAATTTTTGAACCCATCGTCAAAAGTTACACAAAAATAACGCCCGTCTATTTTTCCACCAGAGTTTAGCAAACCGACTACATCATCAAGAGAGATAAATTCACCAAAATCACGTAAATAGTTTAGTTGACGAGTAAAGCCATAACGCTCATCATCAAAAACGTGGTGATAATAAGGAAAACGTATCCAATTTGATGAACTGCTTATATTTCTCCCAACAGATAGCGCCAGAATTGCAGCATCGCGAAAAATGGTACGTAGTCGACTAGTATTTCCAAAGTGACTAGTAAATTCCGCATAAGTTCGTATTGACTTCATCTACTGAATTTCCTTTGTCACAGAATATGAACAATTATTTGATTATGATTACTCTACTTATAATTTGTACTGAAAGAAGAGCACATTATTACAATTTTTTAAAGCATACGAGATGGCCTGCTAAGTGGAAAGTACGAACTATTTGCTATAAAAAATACGGTGCTTGCGAAAACCTTAGAAAATGTCCTTTATCAACAACTCGTTGTTTACTAGAATTTTCATCGGCAGATTATTAGATTCAGCATTCAACCAGATTAATTGTTAGGACACTTTGATCTATTTGTGGTGAAATTTATGGTGTTTATTGCACTTATTTTTACTTAAAATTACCAATCAAGACTTAAACCTTAGCCGCCGTTTAAAAAAATCTAAAAAATGCAAAAAAAAATTACCAACATAGCATTACGTTCAAACACCAATGTGCTAATTATTGCCGCCGCTTTAGCCATAAGCCTCTCAATGGGCATTCGTTCAACTTTCGGGTTATTTCAAACCCCAATGAATTTTGAACTAGGGTTTGATCGCGAAATCTTTGGTTTTGCGATGGCTTTACAGCAATTATTATGGGGATTGTTTCAACCTATTTGCGGGATGATCGCTGATCGCTACGGTAGTGGCAGAGTAATTGTAGGTGGTGCAATTATCTATTCGTTTGGTCTATTTGTTATGTCAGGAGCTGAAACCCCATTTGTCCTAAATATTGGTGGTGGCTGGCTTATAGGATTTGGACTTGCCGCAACTAGTTTTTCAGTTGTTCTTGGAGCACTTGGACGCCTAGTACCAGTTGAACGACAGTCCGTGGCATTTGGCATTGCGAGTGCTGGAGGATCATTCGGCCAATTTATTATGGCACCACTGGGCCAACAGATAATTCAAACCCAAGGCTGGTCACAAGCGCTAATCATACTATCAGTAGTTGTTTGCGCCATAATAATATCTGCTGCTTTTTTACAGAGTAAAGCAAGCGATAAAACATACCAACCAACAAATTTCGTTTCACAGACGATGAGAGAAGCGCTTGCAGAAGCAGCAGCTAATAGAAGTTACCAATTATTGACTATTGGTTTTTTTGTCTGTGGATTTCAAGTCGCATTTCTAGCAATGCACTTACCGGCTTACTTACAAGATGCTGGAATGACCGCACGAACAAGCGCTATTGCACTAGCTTTAATCGGTTTTTTTAATATTGTAGGCACCTACGCTTGTGGTGTTTTGGGGGGGATTTTCCCCAAGAGATATATACTAAGCCTTCTTTATTTTACCAGAGCTATCGTTTTCTCAATTTTTATTAGTTTCCCAGTAAGTGAGGGTTCAGTTTACTTATTTTCCATAATGATAGGCTTATTATGGTTAGGAACAGTTCCCCTTACAAGCGCATTGGTTGCAAAGATATTTGGTGCTCAATATATGGCTACACTTTTTGGAATTGTTTATTTTGGACACCAACTTGGTAGCTTCTTTGGTGTCTGGATTGGGGGCTATCTATTTGATGAAATGAATTCTTATGAACTAGTTTGGTATGGTTCTATTTTGCTAGGTTTTATAGCTGCTTTGATGCACTTACCGATTCGCGAAGTGTCATTACAAAGAGCAAAAGCATAAATTTAATTTTATACAAAAGAGGTTGTCCGTATGCGTGGTTATTTTGGTATTGGCGTAGAGGGTATTTCAAAAGCCATGAATATAGGCTCTATTTTTAGAACGGCGCATGCCTTTAACGCTAGTTTTGTGTTTACGGTTGGAGCAGCATATCCTGTTGAAGAAGGAGGTAAGGCAGACACCTCAAACAGCCTCAACCATACACCTTTCTATGAGTTCCCAGACCAGCAAACTCTGATGTTACCTAAAAAGTGCACACTAGTAGGCATTGAACTGATCGAAGATTCAATCGAACTACCAAGTTTTAGGCATCCGACACGTGCTGCCTATGTGCTCGGCCCAGAGAGAAACTCCCTATCTCAAGATATGGTCAGCCTCTGTGAATATGTTGTTAGAATTCCCATGCAATTTTGCGTAAATGTATCAATTGCTGCTGCTATTGTAATGTATGACCGAGTTCAGAGCATGGGCCGTTTCCAGAGACGTCCCGAAAGACCAGGTGGCCCTATAGATGAAAAGGACATGCCCTTGTTTGGGGAGCCCAGGTTTAGGTCTAAAGCAAAGGAGTATTTATCAAAGCCTCCAATACAGGTTCATCCAAAAGACCACGATTGAATACGACACACAAACCTATTGCAGAGAGAAAATACTTGTTCCTAAGTGAGAGGCATACGATTACAAATAAATGGGCCAGAGCCTTTATTTAGTAAGTGGTTAATCTTCTTCAATCACATGAGTACAGTTAATGTTAAAAAAAATAAAAAATGAGTTTGTGTCAAAAGAATTTTTGGCCAATTTAGTTCTATTGGCAATCATCAGACGACAGGTTATCAATATAAACATGAAAAAGTTTTTTTCTTTATGTTGTGTGTACATTGTGTTGCATTCATTTAATTTGGTTCATGCAGAAGAACCAAAATTTATTGAGGTTTATAAAGACTGGTACGTCTTTACACTCAAACAAAAAGAAACAAAGGTTTGTTATCTCAGCAGTCTTGCCACCAAGTCAAAAGGAAACTATACAAAACGAGGGGACGTACTTTTTATGGTTACGCATAGAGCAGCAAAGAGTGCGCCTGGTGAAATTAACTTTCGTGCAGGGTATAAATTTAAAAAGAACACAAAGGCGACCATAACCATAAACCAAAAAAAGTTTACGCTCTTCACGCAAGGGAGCGATGGTTGGGCAAAGGATAGCAAAACAGACAATCAAATAACCCAAGCAATGATTCGTGGATCTCAAATGATAGTAGTTGGGGTCTCCTCTCGTGGAACTGAGACTACTGATACCTTTTCACTAAGTGGTTTCACAGCTGCACATAAAGCAGCAAGAAAAGCGTGCAAAATAAAGTAAGCTACGTTGGTCATAAGAATTGCGCTATAGTAAAGATCAAAATGAGTCAAAAAAATACAGCAAAATTGTCTTTATTAGGGCTTGACCGAACCGAGCTTGCGTTAGAGCTAGAGAAAATTGGAGAAAAACCCTTTCGTGCAAAACAACTTTGGCATTGGATTTATAACAGAGGGGAAACCAACTTCAAGCTCATGACCACGATTGCAAAACCGCTCCAACAAAAACTAAGCGAGCTTTATGTCGTTGGTAGACCCAAACTTTCAAAGCAACAGAAATCAAAAGATACCTCTCATAAGTGGTTGTTAAAATTTCGTGATGGTAGTGAAGCCGAAACAGTGTTCATCCCAGAGGATGGTCGTGGAGCTCTTTGCCTTTCATCTCAAATAGGATGTACACTAACGTGTACATTTTGCCATACTGGAACTCAACGCCTAGTCAGAAACCTTAATGCAGAGGAAATTGTTGGACAATTAATGTTGGCCAGAGATGCCTATAAAGAGTGGCCATCCCAAAAAGGGGAGAGGTTATTTTCTAACATAGTGATGATGGGCATGGGAGAACCATTGTTTAATTATGAGAATGTAGCAAAGGCACTACATATAATAATGGATGGGGATGGAATTGCTATTTCAAAACGCCGCATAACATTGTCAACTTCAGGTGTTGTACCCTTAATTCGTAAATGTGGTGCAGAATTAGGTGTAAACCTTGCCATCAGTCTGCATGCAGTAAATGACGAACTTCGAAACGAAATTATGCCAATCAACAAGAAATACCCTTTAAAACAGTTATTACAGGCTTGCCGAGAATATCCGGGCGCAAACAATTCACGACGAATTACTTTTGAATATGTAATGCTGAGAGGTATTAATGACTCAACTGCTGATGCAAGAGAATTACTGCGTATGGTTAAAGGGATTCCAGCAAAGTTTAACCTGATACCATTCAATAAGTGGCCTGGAGCTGAGTATGAATGCTCAACTTCAGCGGCCATTAAACGCTTTTCTGAGATTCTAAACGATGGAGGATATACTGCACCGATCCGCACACCCCGAGGACGCGATATCTTAGCTGCTTGCGGACAACTTAAGTCTTCCAGCAAAACTAGTAAGTTTATCTAGTCAGAAAATTCAAACATACAAAATAAAATTTTTATTTGAACAACCATTCAAAAATGGTACTATAAATCATGGCTAGGCATAAAGAATTTGATAAAATTGCAATTTTAGAAAAAGCAATAGGTGTTTTCTGGAGTAAGGGGTTCGAAGCAACAACGATACAAGATCTTGTAAACGCAACACGTATCAATCGCGGGTCTATTTATGATACTTTTGGTAACAAAGCCAGATTATTCAATCTAGCTCTAACTCACTATCAAAAAGCAACGCCCACCCAAAAATTACTCAACAATGCTAAAACTGCTAACCCACGCAAAGAAATAGAGGACTATTTCCACCGAATTCTTTATTTACATGGAGAACAAGGTGAAAAACGTGGTTGTTTAATCACAAATTCAATTGCAGAACTGGCATACCTTGATAAGAAATTAGCTGCTCACTTCAAAATTTATATCAATAATTCAGAAAATGCCTTATACACCCTGGTAAAGAGAGGTCAAGAAACAGGAGACATTAACCCTTGGCGTAATCCACGCTCCCTTGCTCGCTCACTACTTGCTTCTGCAGAAGGCTTAATTTTGATTTCCAAGGTTGATCCTGGCAATGAAACACTCCTTGATATAGCTAATGCGGCTCTATCTTTGTTGGATTAAAAACAATATAACTGAACGTTCATTCAAATAATTTTTACAATCTCCATTGTTATATGTTTGCTATTTCTTGAATGATTGTTCAAAATATGCTTATCCTTAGCAATTTTCAATATTTTTGCATTACCTCAAATGGGTTCACGCCGAAACACAAAATTAGTATCTGTTGATTACTGAACTTTTTTTATTCAATGCTTTTTTTTAGATTCATTAGTCATTTAAACTGAAAAAATTACTGATTTGTGGCAAATCCTACCTATGCGTCATACTGGGGCCTTGCATTTCAATTACCTGCAGTTTCAGTAAAATGTCAGATAACGAACAAAGATGTTTTGTGAGTTACTACACAGAAATGGCTTACTGCATGACAGCTCACTTGCTCATGCTTGACATTTGCCTATACTGCAAAGCCATGTAATTCCTTTTTGCTGGGGGCTCTTAAACTAATGCACTCTAAAATTAAAAAAGTGGTGCTAGCTTATTCTGGAGGATTAGACACTTCAGTCATCCTACGATGGTTACAAGATACATATGCTTGCGAAGTCGTAACCTTTACGGCTGATCTTGGCCAAGGAGAGGAGGTTGAGCCTGCCCGCACAAAAGCAAAAAAGATGGGGATAAAAGAAATATACGTTGAAGATTTGCGTGAAGAATTTGTAAGTAATTATGTATTCCCCATGTTCAGGGGAAACGCACTTTACGAGGGGGCTTACCTACTAGGAACCGCCATTGCCCGTCCTCTGATTGCTAAACGCCAGATCGAAATTGCAAGCGAAGTAGGGGCCGACGCAGTCTCACACGGAGCTACTGGGAAAGGCAATGACCAAGTCCGTTTTGAACTTGGTTATTACGCTCTCAACCCAGAAATTAGAATCATAGCCCCATGGCGTGAATGGGACCTAAATTCTCGAACCAAACTTATTGAGTATGCTACCCAACATAAGATCCCTGTACCTAGCAACAAGAAGGGTGAGCCACCTTACTCAGCAGACGCAAACTTATTGCACATTAGCTGCGAAGGAAAAGCATTAGAAGATCCTTGGGTAGAGCCACCAGAAGATATCTACACCAGGACTGTCTCTGCTGAAGACGCACCAGAAAAAGCAACCTATATAGAAATAAAATTCTCAAAGGGAGACCCCATCGCCATCAACGATGAGAAACATAGCCCTGCTAAATTACTGACTAAACTTAATAAACTCGGAGGTGATAATGGTATAGGACGAAAAGATATTGTTGAGAACCGTTTTGTTGGCATGAAATCTCGTGGAGTCTATGAAACCCCCGGCGGGACAATTTTACTAGAGGCGCGGCGCGGGATGGAAAGTATTACCCTAGACCGCAATGCCGCACACATGAAAGACGAAATGATGCCTCGATATGCTGAATGCATTTACAACGGATTTTGGTTTAGCCCTGAACGATCCATAATGCAGGCCGCTATTGACAAAACATCAGAAGTTGTCAATGGAGTCGTAAGAGTTAAGCTCTTTAAAGGGACTGTTTCTGTGGTGGGACGTAAATCAGACATGAGCCTTTACGACGAGTCTGTAGTCACATTTGAAGAGGATGATGTCTACGATCAACGTGACGCCGAGGGATTTATAAAACTCAACGCACTAAGGCTCCGCTTGGGAAAACGACTAAAAGGCTGAAACTTTTCAGAGATAGGAGCCAATGTGAACATAATAAATATCTGTTAAGTATGCACTTCACTTGAACGCTTGTGTGTTGCTCTAATGTTGGCTAAACCCAGTTAACATTGCAAAAAAAAAGCATCTAGTTATCAAAGAAATGGCTAAGAACAAATTTTGATCTTATACTAACTTAAGTACATGAAAGTTTGCAAATAATGTCCTTTCAATTATTGGGGGTCTAAATTTTGGTTGGTGTTCTTTTTGTCTGCCTTGGTAACATATGTCGCTCCCCTACGGGTGAAGGCCTTTTTCAAGATCTTGTAAAACGTAAAAAACTGAATCAGAAAATTACCGTGGACTCTGCAGGAACTTCTGCTTTCCACATTGGTGAACCACCAGATCCACGCTCACAAGCCGCAGCTAAACTAAGAGGAATTGATCTTAGCAAGCAACGAGCAAGGCGCGTTGAGGCCAAAGACTTCGAGAAATTTGACTATCTCCTAGCTATGGATGCAGCCAACAAAGACGCTTTGATGCGTTTGTGCCCACCTGGAAGCGAACACAAAATTCACCTTATGATGGACTTTGGCGAAGGCACGAAGGGTCAAGATGTACCCGACCCCTACTACGTCGGAGGAGAGGGCTTTGAGGTAGTTCTGAACATGATTGAAAATGCATCAAATGGATTACTCAAAGAAATTTGCAATAAGCATCTGTGAGAGCTATGCACACAAACTAACTTAACAGCTATCTCTGAAATGTTGTAAATATAAACACAAACTAATTTCCTCTCAAAAATATAGTCGTAGAATGCAAAAAATCTTACTTCTTGGTTCCTTTTCGTGAAAAATATTTATTTTACGTTTGTTTTCACAATTTCTAACTTGCACATGCTCATAACAACACCTTCATCATAGCTAAGGGAAAACCTTTTGAAAAATCACATTAACGAGCTAATAGAGAAACTTACTGGATCAAGTGTTCAACGAGAGAAACCCCTTGGTGGCGGTTGTGTGGGCGAAGTTTATAAAATTACCTTAAGTAATAGCAAAACTTTAGTTGCAAAAGTTGGCGACGATGGAAGCGGCCTTGCTATAGAAGGAATGATGCTTGGTTACTTAACTCAAAATTCAGAAATTCCTGTACCTGATGTGCTTTACGCTGATGATAATTTACTGTTAATGACTTGGGTACCATCAGAGGGGACACTCGATAAATCTGCACAAATTAATGCTGCAGATCTCGTCGCTTCTCTTCATCAAATAAGTAATAGTCACTTTGGTTTCTCATGCGACACAGTCATAGGTGGGCTAAAACAAACCAATACACAAACAAAAAGCTGGCTGGATTTTTTTGCAAAACATCGCATACTTAACATGGCATTACAGGGTCTTGAGGCCGGTCATTTACCCAAAGGAATAATGGCACGAATAGAAAAATGCTCTCAAAACTTGGATAAGTGGCTAAAGGAGCCAGATCAACCATCGCTAATTCACGGCGACATGTGGGCTGGAAATGTACTAGCCAACAACGGTCGTATCAGCGGTTTTATTGACCCAGCTATATACTTTGCCGATCCAGAGATAGAGCTAGCTTTCACAACTCTTTTTTCAACCTTTGGAGACCCTTTTTTTTCTCGTTATCGCGAACATCGACAAATACAGCCCGGTTTTTTTGAAGAACGAAAAGATCTTTACAATCTATACCCACTACTAGTCCACGTGAGGCTCTTTGGTGGATCTTATGTTGGGTCCGTTGACACAATATTGAAAAAATTTGGTTTTTAGCTATAGTACAATTTAAGCAATCAGAGTTAATACACCAGTAAATCCATACAGACGATTGTACGAAATTTCACCATTACCAAAAAAGCCGATTAGTGGCACACCTTTAAAAACGTCCTCAACAATAGACAGTTCAGCTCCTTTTTTGCCAAACATGCTAGGCCCTCGCCCAACACAACTGTGGTAGAATGCAGCAGCAGGTTTTCGTCCAAAGCGACTTTTTAGATTTTCTATACGATTTCGCAAGTCAGCTTCAGCACAAAGAGGATCTCGCCGCACAAAAAACACTTGCTCACCAACTTCAACATCTTCCCCTATAGCGAGCCAACCACGCTCAAAATCTATCCCAACTAGTGAACGAACCAGATAATCCCCCATATCGGATCCTTTGATAGGTAGGGCGGCATGAAACAACCCTGCTACCTGATTCACATCACCTAATGGCACTTCTCCAATATCCTCTTTAAATATGTCTAGGGCGGGGCGCCCATCTAGGCTAGTTATAATATTACCAATACAACCTGAGATAAAGTGAGAATCTGCTAATGGAACACAACCCTGTGACAGGCATGTAACTACCTCCAAACTAGGAGCAAACATAACTCCAGACAGCCCACCCGTAATGATCTTATCTGCTACTTGAAGAGTTTGTTTTCTTGAAGATGTTAGACCTCCTACTAAAAACCCGGGTGGATCTAATGCTAGGCCTTCAATTAAGGACTGTAAATGGATATTATTTGGGTCACCATGAACAACTCCGAAGAAAGAACCATTTTTGTTTATCCAGTCAAGCATTTCTTTGGGCAACTGCCCAAATTCATTTTCAATACTTGGCAGCACTTGAAAGGTCTCTATCGGCAAATCTAATACCATTAATGCTATAGCTTTTTGATCAAAGTACTCAGCAGAACCGTATTTATCATTTGAAGATATAGCACAAACACCAATGCCTACACTCCCTACCCAGTGCTTTATGGCTGTTTTGTTTCGCAGGTAAGTTAAGATTGATTGTAAATCTTCAACCAGATTATCAGTTACGTAGATAAGACCGAGCGTATATGGATTCCGAACAGTTCCAAATTCTTCAGTACAGAGTCTTACAGCTTCAGACCAGTCATCCGCTTTACCATGGAAAACTTTAATTGATGTCATCTTCTTTTTACATTCATTAACATCTCTTCAACGTAAGGAAGTATATTTTTTACTATAACTTCAACTCCTTTCAGATTTGGATGGATGCCATCTTTCTGATTCAATTCAACAACGGTTGCAACCCCTTCTAAGAAGAATGGAAAAAATACAATTTTATGTTTTGTGGCCAAATAAGAGAAAATTTCAGTAAACTCCTTGCCGTAATCACTTCCTAAATTGGGCGGCGCTTGCATGCCGGTTAAAAGCACCGCAATATTTTTTTGTTTAAGCAAGTTAATAATAGAATTGAGGTTTTTTTGTGTCTCTTTTGGCTCCAGTCCACGCAAACCATCATTTGCGCCGAGTTCAATTATGACACCGTCAAAGCCCTCAGATAACAGCCAATCAAGTCGAGAAACCCCACCCGCTGAGGTATCTCCCGAAACGCCTCCATTGGTAACTTTCGCGGAAATGCCCTTATTTAAGAGGGCACGCTCAAGCTGGCTGGGAAATGAATCTTTCTGTGGCAGGCCATATCCTGCAGTCAAACTGTCACCTAGAGCTAGAATGCGAACCATATCGGTTGCTTTGGCGGCACCCGGTGATATAGAAACAAAACCACCTAACATTAACAACACCAGCAAATCGTTGACTAAATTTATAGCGTTGCCATAACGATTGCGTAAAGAATTTGGAACTAACATGACTAAAAAACTCGATGTAATAATCAAACTAAATAATGTCAAACTTACCCTGAATAGCAATGCGGGCAAGGTCAATATCTTGCGTGAGATTAACCTTACCATCAAGTCCGGTGAGGCTGTTAGTGTGATTGGCCCCAGCGGTTCCGGAAAAACATCCTTACTTATGGTGATGGCTGGGCTAGAGAGTATCAATGGCGGCGACATAATTGTTGCTGGACATGTTTTAAATTCAATGAGTGAGGACAAGCTTGCATTGTTTCGGCAAAGTCATATTGGAATTGTCTTTCAAGATTTTCATCTAGTTCCAACCATGACTGCTCTTGAAAATACTGCGATGCCACTAGAGTTTGCAAATCATACCAACGCAATGGGACGCGCTCAATCTGAGCTTAAGGCCGTTGGCCTTGGGCACCGTCTTAATCATTACCCCAGTCAACTCTCTGGTGGAGAGCAGCAACGCGTCGCCCTAGCACGCGCATTTACCCACGAACCATCAATCTTGCTTGCTGATGAACCAACCGGTAACCTAGACGGTGAAACTGGCCAGAAGATCATGAATCTTTTATTCGACTTAAAAGAGCGATGCAACACAACCTTAGTTTTAGTTACGCACCAACCAGAACTTGCAATGCGTTGCTCACGCACCATCCAAATGTACGATGGAAAAATCTCCGATGCATGACAACAACCAATGGGGTTTGGCTTGGAAACTTGCGCAACGTGAATTGCGTGCAGGCCTAGGTGGTTTTCGAATTTTTCTTGGTTGTCTAGGCATCGGTGTTGCAGCTATTGCAGGTGTTGGAACCATCAGTTCCTCCATTACTGCTGGCCTAAATATACAGGCAAAATCTCTTTTAGGAGGTGATGTTGACCTGCGTTCTCAGAACAGGCCCAACACGACAGAACAAGATCAGTATCTCATTGAGAATTCGTTTGCAATGTCAAAGATACAAGAACTACGTGCCATGGCATCACCTGTTCAGAACCAATCTAAAAAATCACGAGTACGTACTCTGGTTGAATTAAAAGGTGTAGATAAGGGTTACCCCTTGAATGGGGAAATGAAATTGACACCAAGTGTTGAAATTACTGCGGCGCTTGCAAAAGAAGCGGACGGATCCTTTGGTGCAGCTGTTGATAGCAACCTTTTGAAACGCCTTAACATAAATGTTGGAGATAGTGTTAAAGTTGGTGAAGCCACATTTAAGATAAATGCTACCATCAAGCATGAACCAGACAAGGCTGCAAGTGTCCTAACGTTTGGCCCTCGCCTGATGGTCTCAAATGCAGCCTTAAAGGCCACCAAACTGCTAAAGCCTGGATCCCAAGTTCGCTTCCACACCCGAGTTTTATTGGAAGAAGGGACAAATTACGAAGAATGGCGTAAAAAATTGAATAACAAATTTGAGCAAGCGAGTTGGCGAGTGCGTGGGCCCGATGAGGCTGCTCCTGGAGTGAGACGTTTTATTGAGCGCATGACGCTTTTTCTTAACTTTATTAGTTTAACTGCTTTGCTGGTTGGTGGAATTGGCATCACCAATGCTGTTAGTGGTTTTCTCAAGAGTAAAACTGCCACTATCGCAACTTTTAAATGTGTAGGCGCAACGGGAAACCTCATATTTAAGATCTATCTTCTCCAAATTTTAGCCCTTGGTTCTTTCGGTATAATCATTGGGCTTTTATTTGGAGCAACAATTCCAGTTATTGGGCTCCTTATTTTTGCTGAGCAAATACCCATTACACCAAATATTGGCATCTATCCAGCACCGTTACTTAAAGCTGCAGTATTTGGTCTATTGACAACATTAACATTTGTCCTGTTACCACTTGGCCAAGCTATAAAAATCCCCGCTACAACCCTTTTCCGAAATTGCATTCAGCCAACAAATATAAAGCCGGGCCGCATCATAAAGCTAGGAACTACCGTGGGAATAATTGCGTTGGCAACATTAACTCTGATTAGCACAAGCAACACCTTATTCGCTTGCTGGTTTGTATCCGGTGCCTTACTAACAATTGTACTGCTTCGCTTTGGTGCTCTCATACTTGTTCGTTGTGCTGCCCGATTTCGACAACCAAAAAACTTTGAACTTCGTCTTGCTATCGATAACATTCATAAATCGAAAACTAACACCTTAAGCATTGTTCTTTCTTTGGGTTTGGGAATGTCAATACTGGTTGCGGTAGTCCTAATTGAGTCTTGCCTGACTCACCAACTTAATGAAAGGCTGCCTGAGAAAGCTCCCGCTTTTTTCTTTATTGATATTCAGCCCGAACAAGTAACTGAGTTTGATAAAATTATTATGGGAATTGAAGGTGCTAATGGTTTCAAACGTATGCCCAGCCTTCGTGGACGTATTGTAAAAATTGATGGCATAGCTGTAGAAAATGTGACTGTTGAAAAAGGATCACAATGGGCAATAAATGGGGACCGAGCTTTAACATCATCAGCCACACCAACGGAAGGGTCAAATATCATCAAGGGAGAGTGGTGGCCAGAAAATTATTCAGGTCCTCCATTAATTTCACTAGACTCTGGACTTGCCAAAGGCTTTGGCGTCGACATCGGTGATAGTCTGACTTTGAACATATTGGGCCGAGAAGTTAAGGGTACCATAAATTCTCTACGCGAAATTGACTGGCGTTCACTTAGATTTGATTTTGCAATCATCTTCGCACCTGGTCCTTTGGAGGGAGCGCCTCATACTCATATCGCAGCTGTGAAGGTCTCGTCAGAAAATGAAGATTTAATGGAAAATACAGTCTCCTCGCGCTTTTCTAACATTACCTCGATCAGAGTTCGAGAAGCACTAGAAGCAGCTGCCAACATACTTAAGGGAGTGTCTGGTGCCATCAGCGGTACAACATTGATCACTATTTTTACGGGTGGCTTGGTCATGGCCGGTATAATTGCTGCAGGACAACGCGGCCGTATTTATAACACCATAATTTTTAAGGTTCATGGGGCAACTCGCAATCGCCTCGTTAAAATTTACTTTATTGAATACAGTATATTGGGTGTAACAACAGGCATTATTGCAACAACAATAGGCACCCTTACAGCATGGGCAGTCATAGTTTTCCTAATGCACATCAACTGGTCTTTCTACCCACAAGTGGTAATTACAACCGTAATCATTTGTTTGTTTGTAACTGTGTTTGCTGGATACCTTGGCACATGGAAAGCACTAGGGGAAAAATCTTCGGTACATCTACGTAACAGATAAGTTTATTGTCCAAATATCGACAAATCCTTGATTTATTATGTTTTACTGCCATATTAAACAATGATAAGTTCGTTTCTAAAAAAGAGGTTCTAAATGTCCGATTTTAATAGCAGGTTCACATTAAGCACTCAGTCAACATCAAGGGCACAAGCAAGTGTTGAAATAGACACAGGACTGCGCGAGTATATGTTGCGCATCTACAATTACATGGCATCGGCACTAACTCTTACAGGCATAGTTGCCTACTTCAGTGCTAATACTCCAGCCATAATCAATACCCTTTATTCTCTAGGTCCGTCAGGTCAGGTAGAACCAACCGGACTCGCTTACTTAGTTATGTTCTCTCCATTAGCTTTTGTTTTAGTGTTATCATTTGGTATTAATAAAATGCAAGCGTCGACTGCACAGGCTGTATTCTGGGCTTTTGCAGCGATCATGGGACTATCACTTGCAAACATCTTTTTACTTTATACTGGAGCATCAATCACGCGGGTATTTTTCATCACTGCCGGTACATTCGCTGGAATGAGTTTGTTTGGCTATACGACCAAACGAGATCTTAGTGGTATGGGGTCATTCCTGATGATGGGTCTAATTGGTATTATTATTGCCAGTGTCGTGAATATATTTCTAGCATCATCAGCTCTTCACTTCATAATTTCCGTTATTGGCGTTCTAGTTTTCGTTGGCCTAACCGCTTATGACACCCAGAAAATTAAATCCATGTATTTGGAGGCAGATGCCTCGGAAGTGGTGGCAAAAAAGGCTATCATGGGTGCTCTAACACTATATCTAGACTTCATCAACTTGTTTGTCATGTTGCTCAGATTATTTGGTGAACGCAGATAAATTAAACTTTAAGTTATTACTAGAAACCCGGAGCATGACTCTCCGGGTTTTTTTTAAAAATGCTTCAGGCAGACTAGGATATTAATAAAACCTATTTTCTTTTTCCGTTTTCAGTTGTGAACAGAACCTAAATGACTCATTAAAGTGCAGCTACCGGGAGCTTATTTTAAACGAGTTTGTTTGGTGGTTCTTCTCCAGCAAAAACGGCATCCAAATTATCAAGAGCCGTGAAACCCATAGCATTTCGTGTTTCGACTGTTGCACTACCAAGATGAGGTAGTAAAAAAGCATTTTTGCAGTTCCAGTAACCAGGATTTAGCTTTGGCTCCCCGTCAAATACATCCAGTCCTGCTGCAGCAACACGGCCTGATTTGAGGGCTTCTATCAAAGCTTCATCGTCTACTATTGGGCCTCGTGCTGTATTTATCACTACTGAATTTTCAGGCAGTAATGCAATACGGTCTTCATTTAAAAAATACTTAGTATCAGGTGCTAAAGGGCAATGCAGAGAAAGAAAATCACTAACTTTCAACAACTCTTCTGGCGTCTCATGATAAGTTGCACCCTCTTCAAGTTCCGGGCTTAAACGGGTTCGATTATGGTAGTGAATTTTCATTCCAAATGCCCGTGCACGCAGGGCACAAGCTCTGCCAATATCCCCCATGCCAAGAATACCAAGACGTTTTTCTTGCATTGAGAGTCCCATCAACTGGGTTGGAGTCCAGCCGCTCCACTCGCTTGTAATCATTTCAGCACCTTCACGTGCTCGCCTTGAAGCACCCAAAATTAGCAACATTGCTATATCCGCCGTTGCCTCCGTCAGAACGCCCGGAGTGTTAGTTACTATAATTCCTCGTTCTTTAGCAGCCTCAAGGTCAATATGCTCATATCCAACTGAAAACGTAGCTATAGCCCTAATACTCTCCGGTAGTCGTTCAATTACGCCACGCGACATGTCATTCGTAAGTGTACATAACACTGCATCCTTATCTTGGGAGAACTCAATCATTTGATCCGCACCATATGGCACGTCATCGTTATTAAGTGTAGTTTCATAGGTAACTTTCGCACGGTTTGTAACTGCAACAGGTAACTTTCGCGTTATTAGAATTTTTTTCTTATTCGGCATAAATAACCTCCAATCAACTTTAGTACTGAGTTATCGCTGGTAAACCATCCCAACGCAAGTAAGCTTTGGTCTACGTGATTATTTTTTGGGGTGGACGCAGAGATAAGTCATAACTACATATTTATAAACGTAATGTAGTTACTTTTAGTCAGGAGTAAAAAATGAAAAAAGCAACTTTTGCAGCAGGCTGTTTTTGGGGTGTCGAGGCAACTTTCAGAAGGATAAACGGTATACAATCCTCAACAGTCGGGTATCAAGGCGGTAGTTTTGATAATCCAAGCTATGAAGATGTCTGTACCGGCAAGACCGGACATGCGGAGGTTGTTGAACTTATTTATGATCCAGACATAGTTTCATATGAAGACTTGCTCAATACATTCTGGGCTTGTCACAACCCCACAACTCTTAATAGGCAAGGCTTGGATGTAGGCACCCAGTATCGCTCAGCTATTTTTTTTCACGACGAAGAACAAAAAAAATGTGCTGAAGCCTCTATTAAATCAAATCAAGGCTTGTGGTCTAAGCCAATCGTCACCGAAATTAAACCAACATCAACTTTTTATAAGGCCGAGGAGTACCACCAACAGTATATTGAAAAGCAACGTTAACAAATACCTTGCTAGTAGCCTCCTAAAAAGGTGTCCGTTTGTGGGATAAATTAGCGAGAAACATCAAGGTATTTTCCAAAAAAAATTTAGTCAACAAATTTTAAAATCAATTAAATGTTAATGTTAACAGATATTAAAAAAATATTTTAAAAAAGCACTAGGATAGATATGGCAATACTGTTTTATAGATTATAAAGAAATTTTTATGTATATTGAACAATAATTACTAATAACAATTAAAAATAATAATAATATTACATCATTAGAAAATAAATAATAAACTTCATATCAATGTGTTGATAGTGAATTGTTCTTTTGATAGAAGACTAATAATTATCAAGATGAATTGGCTGTATCAGTAGCCACAGCATCAAAATACCTTAAAAAATTCACTTTTTTGTGAGTGCCTTTATTTGTATCCCCACAAAAGTTAAACATATGTGAAACAAAAAAAATGTTTGATTTTTTTTATGTTAAGGATAGGGAAAATACTTAGTTATGAGTGATGTGACACTTATCGATGGTAAAGCTTTTTCTATAGGATTACGTGAACGAATTAAAGAGGAAGTCATCCACCTTAAAAAAAATCATAATATAACACCTGGTCTTGCCGTTGTACTAGTTGGAGAAGATCCCGCGTCTCAAGTCTATGTTCATAACAAAGGGAAACAGACATTAGAAGTTGGTATGAATTCCTTCGAACGAAGGTTCGAAAGTGATATTACACAAAACACACTTCTTGAGTTAATTGATGAGCTAAATGCTGATGAGAACGTTAATGGAATATTAGTTCAACTGCCACTTCCCAAACACATAAATGAAGCTGCCGTGTTGGAGGCTATCAACCCCAACAAGGATGTAGATGGTTTTCACCTAGTTAATGTTGGTCGCCTTGGAACAGGAGATGCAAATGCTATAGTACCCTGCACTCCGCTGGGTTGCCTCATGATGTTAAAAGACAGATTGGGTGATCTTTCAGGGTTAAAGGCACTAGTATTGGGTCGCTCAAATATTGTTGGAAAACCCATGGCTCAATTACTTCTATCACAAAGTTGTACTGTCACCATCGCCCATTCGCGAACAAAAGACTTAGCAAATGAATGCCGTCAAGCTGATATACTAGTTGCAGCAGTCGGGCGTCCACAGATGATTCCTGGCGATTGGATAAAACCAGGGGCAACCGTCATTGATGTGGGTATTAACCGTATTGATGCACCTGAAAAAGGTGCCGGCAAAACAAGACTGGTTGGCGATGTAGATTTTACTAGTGCAGCCAAGATAGCAGGTGCAATTACCCCTGTACCAGGAGGTGTGGGGCCAATGACTATTGCATGTTTACTTAGAAACACCCTAGCAGCTACTTGTCTGCAACATGGTCTTAAGGTTCCTGAAGTTTAGAATCAAAATTAACAAATTATATTTAACAACCGAGCCGAGGAAAAAAAGTGTCCGATATAGAAATTGCACGTAAAGCGACTATGAAGCCTATTGAGGAAATAGGTGCTCAACTAGACATACCAAGAGATCAGCTGCATCATTTTGGCCCAACAAAAGCGAAGCTGTCATACGATTTCATAAAGTCACTAGAAGGTAAGCCTGATGGCAAGTTAATACTAGTAACTGCAATCACACCAACACCAGCTGGTGAAGGTAAGACGACAACAACCGTTGGGCTTGGTGATGGTCTAAACAAGATTGGGAAAAAGGCAACAATTTGTGTTCGTGAACCCTCACTTGGTCCCTGTTTCGGCATGAAAGGTGGCGCTGCTGGTGGAGGGTACGCCCAAGTTGTTCCAATGGAGGACATAAATTTACATTTTACTGTAGATTTTCACGCCATAAGCGTAACTCATAATTTGTTGTCTGCATTAATTGATAACCATATTTACTGGGGCAACAAACTTGAATTTGACACTCGCCGAGTAACATGGCGTAGGGTTGTAGATATGAATGACCGTGCTTTAAGGAGCATTGTAACGTCCCTTGGCGGTGTGGCCAATGGTTTTCCTCGAGAAAGTGGTTTTGATATCACCGTTGCCTCGGAAATTATGGCTATTTTTTGTCTAGCAAAAGATCTCGCTGATTTAGAAGAGCGTATTGGACGTATTGTCGTTGGCTACAAGCGTAACCGTGAACCAATACTCGCATCAGATCTAAAAGCTCAAGGGCCAATGACTGTTCTCTTGAAAGACGCACTTCAACCAAACTTGGTGCAGACCCTAGAGAATAATCCAGCTTTTATTCACGGTGGCCCCTTTGCTAACATTGCGCATGGGTGTAACTCAGTTATCGCCACTCGCACGGCACTTAAACTTGCTGATTATGTTGTCACAGAAGCGGGGTTTGGAGCCGACCTTGGAGCAGAAAAATTCTTTAACATCAAGTGTCGACTGGCAGGCCTCAGCCCAAGTGCGAACGTCATCGTGGCAACCATACGTGCATTAAAAATGCATGGTGGTGTCGAGAAGGGCGATCTTGGTACGGAAAATGTTAATGCTGTTACTGAGGGCTGTGAAAACCTCCATCGTCATATTCACAACGTCAAGTCCTTTGGTATTCCAGTAGTAGTTGCAGTTAATCGGTTTTCCTCTGATACAGATGCAGAAGTTGAAGCCGTTCGTAATGGTGTTGATGGTCTGGGAGTTGAAGTCATCGATTGCACCCACTGGGCTGATGGTTCAAAAGGCACTACAAAGCTAGCCGAGTACGTTGCAAGGATGGCTGATGAATGCACTAGTCAGCTCAAACCACTTTATGAAGATTCTCTACCTTTGTGGGAAAAAGTAAGAGCGGTGGCAACAAAGCTTTATGGAGCGGAGGATGTCGTTGCGGACAAGAAAGTACGTGATCAATTCGATGAACTCCAAAATACAGGATATGGTCATTTACCTGTTTGTATGGCTAAGACCCAATATAGTTTTTCAACAAATCCCGAGCTCAAGGGCGCACCTTCCGGCCACGTTCTTTCTGTACGTGAAGTAAGGCTATCTGCTGGTGCAGGATTTGTGGTAGTAGTGTGTGGCGAAATAATGACCATGCCAGGTCTACCAAGCATCCCAGCAGCCAACTCAATTGCACTCAATAGTGAAGGAGTAATAGACGGCCTGTTTTAATCCTATAAGTCTTCGTTTGCGTAAAACTCCTGAAGTACTCTAACCACCTCAGGACGACTAAACTCCTCTGGGATTTCTTCGCCATTCACCAGCATTTCCCTCAGTCGAGTTCCAGAAATATTTAATCTCTGGCTCTCGTCAGAAGGACAAGTTCGCCCTGTGGCCATGCCACCGCATAAATAACTATAAAAAGCAATATCTATTTTCAGAGCCTGAGTCTTAAGTGCTCCATCCCAAAGAGTATCAAATATGTGGTGTGCATCGAAAGGCCCGTAATAATCTCCAACACCAGCGTGATCACGCCCAACTATGAGGTGGGAACAACCAAAATTCTGTCGAACAAGTGCGTGGAGTAAAGCTTCACGTGGACCCGCATAACGCATTTCAATAGGATAACCTCCTTGAATCACTGTGCCCTCAACGAAGTAATTATCAATCATAGCCTGAATTGCTCTGGTACGGGTTTCGGCTGGAATGTCACCAACTTTAAGCTTTCCAAGAACTTGATGAATAAAAACACCATCTGTGATTTCTATGGCAATTTTGGCAAGGTGTTCGTGGGAACGATGCATTGGATTCCGCGTTTGAAAAGCTGCGACCCTAGACCAACCACGTGCATCAAACAAAGCTCTAGCTTCCGCGCAGTTAAAATGCAGGTTCGGGAACTGCTCTTTATATATACCTTCTCTTAGTACCCGCAAAGAACCGCCAAGGTTCACCTCTTTTTGCTCCATCACCTTGGCAACGCCTGGATGTGCCTCTTCCAAAGTTGCGTAAACATTTTGACACTCAAAATTCTTATCTATGCCAAATTTATCACTAACGTGCATGAGAGCCATAATTTTGTCACTTTCCGAGTCAACAAGGGCAATTTCTTCATGATTTGTAATATTGTTTGCAATCTCTTCGGTTGTCGAAAGGGTTATAGGTATGGGCCAAAAAGTCCCATTGGACAGTCTCATATCAGAGCAGACCCCTCTCCAGTCAGCTTCATCCATAAAACCATTTAATGGTGTATAGGCTGCCATTGCAAACATCAAAACATCTGAAGTTTCCCTTGATGTCATGTGAACCTGTTTCAAGGTTTCAGCTCTCTTCAGTTCAGCTGCACGCTCACTTTCCGGAACCAGCAGGGACTTAAGATCTTCTCCACCGTGTGGTGCTACCAACTTTGACATAGTTATATTTTTCCAGTCATTAAATAAATTTTTTGTTTAGGTTGTTTATTGTGCTGCCACAACGTTGACCTTAGTTATTCTGCATGCAGCAAATTTAAATTCCGGTATTTTACCATAGGGATCAACCTGTGGATTTGTAAGGATATTTGCGGCAGCCTCAACGTAGGCAAATGGGACAAAAATCATATCCTCAGATATTGCTCTGTCTGCACGTGCCATAATAGAAATTGAACCACGGCGAGTTTCTATGGTTATCATGTCCCCTGCCGTAATACCATTTATTTTCATTGTTCTTGGATTAAGTGATGCATTTGCTTGTGGCTCAACAGTATCAAGAACATGTGCTCTACGCGTCATTGAACCAGTATGCCAATGTTCAAGCTGGCGCCCAGTAGTAAGTATTAGTGGGTAATCTACATCTGGCGTCTCCGCAGGGGCAATTATTTTTGCGGGAGTAAAGCGCGCCCTACCGTCCGCACGGGGGAAACCATCCCCAAATACGATTGCCTGACCCGGGTCAGTCTCATTTAAAGAGGGATATGCAACGACATCTTCTTTTTCCAAACGCTCCCAAGAGATATTATTTAATGACTTCATTGAACGTTTCATTTCAGAAAATACTTCTCTTGGATGAGTGTATGTCCAATTAAGGCCTAATCTTTTAGCGAGTTCTACTGTAATCCACCAATCCTCTTTAGCTTGGCCAGGGGGCGCAATTGCAGGTCGGCCCATCTGAACCTGTCTATTAGTGTTTGTAACTGTTCCTGTTTTTTCTGCCCATGCCGAGGCTGGTAAAATAACGTCTGCATAATTCGCAGTCTCAGTAAGGAAAACATCTTGTACCACTAGATGATCAAGCTTAGACAATGCATCACGGGCATGTTCAACATCCGGGTCTGACATTGCAGGATTTTCACCCAGAACATACATTGCCGATATATCACCATCATGAACTGCATCCATAATTTCGGTAACTGTCAAGCCTTTCTCTCCTAAAATATTTTCGGATTGCCAGATCTCGTTAAAAGCTGATCGAACACCATCATCTGTAACACTTTGATAATCGGGAAGAAACATTGGGATTAGACCTGCGTCTGAAGCCCCTTGTACATTATTCTGGCCCCGCAATGGGTGTAACCCCGTGCCAGGACGACCAACCTGACCACACATCAACGAGAGAGAAATCAAACAACGTGAATTATCAGTTCCATGAATGTGCTGAGATACCCCCATACCCCAGAAAATCATAGCTGACTTTGCACGCGCAAAATCACGGGCGACAGCTCGAAGGGTCGAAACATCAATCCCACAAAATTCAGACATTTTTTCTGGACTAAAATCTTTCAAATGCTCTTTCATAGCATCCCAATTTTCAGTATATCCATCTATGTACTGTTGGTCATAAAGCTCTTCTTCAACTATCACATTCATAATTGCATTGAGCATCGCAACGTCTGACCCTGGACGAAACTGTAACATATGAGTTGCATGTCTTTTCAATCCATGCCCTCTCGGATCCATCACAATTAGCTTGCCTCCGCGCTTGGCAAATTGTTTAAAATAGGTCGCTGCAACTGGATGGTTTTCAGTTGGATTAGCACCAATCACGATTGCCACATCAGCATTTTTTATTTCATTGAATGTCGCTGTTACCGCACCAGAACCAATATTTTCTATTAATGCTGCAACTGAAGACGCATGACAAAGTCGAGTGCAATGGTCAACATTGTTATGAGCAAAACCTTGACGTATTAATTTTTGAAATAAGTATGCTTCTTCATTTGAGCATTTTGCAGACCCAAATCCAGCTACGCGGGTGCCAGAAATTTCTCTATTTTTAGCCAAACCTTTTGCAGCTGAGTCCAACGCCTCTTCCCAGCTTGCTTCACGAAAATGTGTGAATGGGTTTGAAGGGTCAACGTTAAGACCTTTGGGTGGTGCATCATCACGACGGATTAATGGTGCAGTAAGGCGATGACTATGATGTACATAATCAAATCCAAAACGACCTTTTACGCACAAACGGTTTTCATTAGCTGGACCATTCACACCCTCGACGTATTTTATTTTATTGTTTTTAATTTTGTAAGATAACTGACACCCAACTCCACAATATGGGCAAATTGATTTAACTTCGCGATCATAGTCTGCCCTATCACCAATTTGGTTATCATTCAGAACTGTTGCAGGCATCAAGGCACCAGTAGGACAAACCTGCACACATTCACCACAAGCAACACATGTTGACTTTCCCATCGGGTCATCCATGTCAAACACAATTTGGGCCTCGTAGCCTCTTCCTGACATACCTATCACGTCATTAACTTGTACTTCCCGACAAGCGCGAACACACAAATTACAATGGATACACGAATCTAAGTTTACCCGCATAGCAACGTGGCTATCGTCTAAAAGTGGTACATGCGAGGGATCCTTGGCTGGAAAGCGACTTTTTCCAATACCGTTGAGTTCTAACATCTCTTTAAAGTGTGAGGAGGCGTCATGAGCTTTTGCTGGCTGATCAGCTGCCAGAAGCTCCGCAACCAAAGCTCGCGATCTTTTAGCACGATTTGTATTGGTATGAACTACCATATTTTCTTGAACGGTTCGTATACAAGATGCGACTAGAGCTCTTTCACCCTCTATCTCAACCATACACGCACGACAATTACCATCAGAGCGGTAACCTGGCTCAGGTTTATGACAAAGATGAGGAATAAGTTCACCTTCAGCCTTTGCCGCCGCCCAAATACTAGTTCCTTCAATGACAGTCACATCTTTGCCGTTGAGAGTAAATGTCACTTTTTTCTGCGGCACGGAGTCAAGCATAATTCACCTTAACTAATCTCACTTTGAAAATGTTTCATGGTTAAACGAATTGGGTTTGGCGCAGCCTGACCTAAGCCACAAATAGATGAGTCCTGCATCACGTCACTCAAATCATTGAGAAGTAACTGGTCCCATTTATCTTCTTGCATTAGCTTTACAGCTTTACTACATCCAGTTCTGCACGGTGTGCATTGTCCACAACTCTCATTTTCAAAAAAACGTAACATATTTAGAGCTGCATCCCTAACTCTGTCTTTATCTGAGAGGACAACAACAGCAGCCGATCCAATAAAACTGCCATGTGGCTGCAAAGTATCAAAATCCAGAGGTATATCATTTAGTTTAGCCGGTAAAATACCTGATGATGGGCCCCCCGGCTGATAGGCTTTGAACACATGTCCATCTGCCATTCCACCAGCTGCTTTAATAATATCAACAATTGTTGAGCCCGACGGTAACAAATGCACTCCTGGTTTGGCAACACGTCCGGAAACTGAAAAACTACGCAATCCACGGCGGCCATTTTTTTCAATCGATGAAAAAATTTCAGGTCCCTCACGACAAATTCTAGCTATCCAATATAACGTTTCAATATTATGAACTAGGGTTGGACGATTAAAAATACCAACTTGCGCAACATAGGGTGGACGGTGCCGCGGTAAACCTCTTTTTCCTTCAATAGACTCAATCATTGCGCTTTCTTCACCACAAATATACGCACCCGCCCCCCGGCGTAAATCAATATAACCTTTGGATACAAGGCCAGAAGCCTCAAGCGCTGCAATTTCATTACGTAATATTTCAAGGACAACAGGGTATTCATCTCGCATATATATAAAACACGTTTCTGCTTCAACAGCCCACGCTGCTATTAACATTCCCTCGAGGAACAAATGGGGCGTTCGCTCTAAGTAAAAGCGATCTTTAAATGTTCCGGGTTCGCCCTCATCACCATTTACTGCTAGGAACCTTGGACCTTCGTATGATCGAACAAAACCCCATTTTTCCCCGGATGGAAAACCAGCGCCTCCAAGACCACGCAATCCACTTTGAGTTACACGATCTTGAACAAGCTTCCAATCCCCATCGTTTCTTAGTTCTTCTAATTTAGTGTATCCTCCATCAGCGAGGTATTCTTCTAGATTCTGATAATTTGTTACATGCGGATGTGTATCACCTGATGCAATGGCAGACTCAACCTTTTCTTTAGTCGCAAAGTCAATATGATTATGACCAATTTCGAGTGCGGGGGCTGTGTCGCAACGCCCCATGCACGGCGCTCTTAATACCCTAACTTTCTTGGGATCTAGTCCTTTGAGTAGTGCGCTATGTAAAGATTGTGCGCCAGCGAGCTCGCAAGCCAAAGACTCACAAACACGAATTGTTAAAGCTGGTGGAGGCGCCTCCCCTTCATGTACTACATCAAAATGTGCATAAAATGTAGCCACCTCATAAACTTCTGTTTGGCTTAGTCTTAACTCATCAGCCAAGGCTGTCATGTGCGGTAATGATAAATAACCATATTGGTCTTGAATAAGGTGCAAAAATTCTATCAGTAGATGTCCCTCTCGGGGTCGCTCTCCAAGCAACTCACGGATTTGTATTACCGATGTATCTTCTAGCTGTCTTCCCTTGGGGGTTTTTCGACCCTTGCCTGGTGCTGACTTCCAAATGCCCGCATCCAAATTTGTTGTATCCAACAGATGTTCTCCTTGGCGTTACTGACGCTTAAATCAAGTGATAGCTTGCGGGGGTCAAATTAAAAGGTCTTTCTTTGGGGCGCATTTTCGGAAATTTATATATCCCTACCATAGACGATCGATATGTTTGAGACCCTTTTTCAAAAGCTATATGGAAAGGTTTATACATTCTTACTTTCACATGTTGACTAAGTAATCTACTTTAATGGTAGGCTATAAAAAAACATACTAATATCTTAAATCTTTCAGGTATTTTTGTGTATGGAAAAATATCATTACATTTGATAAAATAAAATAGTGATTGAGTATTAATATTTCAACCTGAAGTTGGTAACAGTAATAATAGATATCATAACGACAATCTAATCTAGTCGCATCAGGTTACTTCAGTTATTTCTCTCTAAGCCAAAGTAAGACAAATGATAGATAGCCTAATAAAATCATTCAGCGAATACAAGGTGGTGTGGATGCTGGTCTTATTTTCCGGTGTGCTTTACTGGGCTTTTAAAACGCGGTTTCATCGTTAGTCAATAAGCCTAGAGGTAAGTACTCCCTTGTCTCTTGCACCAAAAAGGAAATGTTTTTTGATTGCCAACAAAGAAAAGGAGAAAATAACTGTTACTGGCATACGTGCCCGAAAGGGTGGTAACCCACTAGTTTGTCTGACTGCTTATACTTCCCTCACCGCGCAATTACTTGATGATCATGCCGACCTACTGTTAGTAGGAGACTCGCTTGGCATGGTTCTTTACGGCTTAGACGACACACTTAGCGTTACACTCGACATGATGATTGCACATGGAAAAGCAGTAATGCGCAGATCAAAAAAAGCATGTGTCATTGTAGATATGCCATTTGGCTCATATCAAGAAAGTCCCAAAATTGCCTTCAGAAATGCTTCTAAAGTTATGAAGGAGGTTGGTTGCGATGGCATTAAACTTGAAGGGGGCATTGAAATGGCAGAAACCATTTCTTTTTTAACCGAGCGTGGCATTCCTGTCCTTGCCCATGTCGGTTTATTACCCCAATCAATCAACACAACAGGGGGGTTTCACTCACAAGGCAAGAATGACCAAGAGGCTGACAGAATATTAGCTGATGCAATTGCAGTTACAGAAGCAGGTGCATTTGCTAGTGTAATAGAAGGCACGGTCGAGCCTCTGGCAAGAAAGATAACAGAAATTATTCATATACCAACCATTGGAATTGGGGCATCCCCAGCTTGTGATGGACAAATTTTAGTCACAGAAGATTTAGTCGGACTGTTCTCAGACTTTACTCCCAAATTTGTCAAACGGTATGCAGACCTAGGGCAACAAATTTCTGTTGCAGCAAAACAATATTCTGAGGATGTTCGTTCTAGAAAGTTTCCTGGACCAGAACATTGTTTTAACATACAGCCATCAAACAATAAAAAAAGAGTCAGGTAACTCTATATGTTAAAAGTTGTGCGTAGCATTAGTAATTTACGTAAACAAATTTTAAACTTGCGGAATGAAGGCCATAGTGTAGGTCTAGTCCCAACAATGGGGGCACTTCATTCAGGTCATATGGCCTTAGTCTCAAAATCTATCAAAACTTGTGACCGCACAATTGTTTCACTATTCATTAATCCCAGACAATTTGGCGACGGGGAGGACTTTGAGTTCTATCCACGAAACGAGCAAAAAGACGTAGCAAAATTAGAGTCGGCTGGCGCACATCTTTTATTTGTCCCAAACATCAAGGAAATGTACCCAGATGGCTTTTCCACTCATGTCAGGGTTGATGGTTTGAGTGATCTATTAGAAGGGACACACCGTCCTGGTTTTTTTGATGGTGTTGCAACTGTTGTTCTAAAGCTGCTTAATCAAACTGGAACAGATAGGGCTTTCTTTGGTGAAAAAGATTACCAGCAATTATTGATTGTCAAACGCATAGCTCAAGATCTCAATATTAAGACCATTATTGAGGGTGTTAAAACAGTACGAGAGCACAACGGCCTTGCTATGTCATCACGTAATATTTTTTTAAGTAAACTTGAATACAAGGCAGCAGCTTCACTCTATAAAACACTTAAGGCGGTAGCAAAGCACATCAGGCAAGGGGCCAATATAACTACGCAGGAAACTTGGGGTCGTCAAGAATTGCTCAATTCAGGGTTCTCTGATGTTGACTATTTCAGTGTTCTCGACGCCGAGACGTTACAGCCATGTGCTGGCCCAAACCACGTAAAACGTGTACTGGCAGCCGCAAAAATAGGAAAAGTACGCTTAATCGATAACGTGCCGGCCTGAGCAAATGGGAGGCTTAACTGGTGTGTTCTTAAGCGCCTTTCTAGCGGCAACAATATTACCTTTCTTTTCTGAAGTTGTTCTCAGTGCCCTTTATGCTACTGGGGAAAGCACAGCAGTTACTCTCCTGCTCGTTGCTACAACTGGAAATGTGCTAGGTTTACTGATCAAATGGACACTTGGAGTATATCTTCCAAATTGGCGAGACCACAAGCTATTCCCCTTTAGCGCGTAACAAGTACGCACGTCTAAATTATGGTTTCAACGATACGGAATTCAGACCCTACTAATAACATAAGTGCCAGTTGTTGGTGAATCCTCTAACAGTAGTAGTGGAATTACTTTGAAGTCAATTTATGGTCTTTTTAATTCTTATAACAATTAGTAAAGCAATACGTTACATTTTTTGTTATATGGCTTACAGGAAAAATTCTTTAAGCGGTAAAGCCTACACCATAGCATGGATAATAATGAAAAATTTATTACCTCTACTAAATTACTACAAAGAGAGGTTTTACTAGACCAACTCTCATCTTAAATACAAATGAACTTCATTAGTCTTAGATTGATTCCCTGTCTTCCCTGACATGGCTACACGTGAAGGTGGCAAACCCATTTCAATAAGCGCACGTAAAACACCCTCGGCGAAACGTTGAGCCTTATTGGAATTTAGAGCAATCCTGGCAGGCCCACCGGTATTTGGGGCTACTGCGACAAGATCAAAGACTGCATCTGGACGACTCTCAAGAACGCGACTCACAGCTGCATAAAGTGCCTGTTGATAAGGAACATTTGGTCTGTCAAACCTAATAACAACTAGCGGGCGTCGCCCTGTGGTATCCGTGGCTCTCGCTGGACCTTTGTAAACAGAATTACCAGCGGCTGCAATAACCGCTTGGTTGGCCAAACTTGCGCCATATATTTCACCACCCTTTATACCAGCGCTGAGTAAATTAAGGTTTGAACGTTCTGTCGCCACGTAATTAGTTTGGCGCCTAACGTCTTCAGCTAATTCCTTGAGCAAACGCTCAATCAAAACAACAGTTCGGTTAACCTCATCCTCTAAAATTGCCAATTGTTTATGATCTTCATCAACAGCTCCTGAGACACTCAATGTGGCTCGAGTTGATTCGGACAGGAATGCGGACATAGTAGAATCAGCAGAAACAGCAGTTGCCAGCCGATTTAATTCGCTGGTATCGGTACTAATTCTCTCTAGATCAGCACCAGCACTATTGTATTGTTGAACTAGAATAGGATTACCTGGCGTGGTACCAACCTGAAGTCGGGTGTTTATACTAGCAACTGTTGCATGATAACGTTGGGCATCTTGAACAATGCGAGCACGTAACTGTTGCAAAGAGCCATTGTGCGTTGATATTGATGCTTGCAGCCTTGATAGTTCACTGCGAAGCTCCTTTACCTTCTTGCCAACAAAAGTTCCTGTTGAAACACCGGGTGTTACCCCTGGTGGTTGAAAATTACCACTTCCCAGAGCTAGCTGAGCTTTAGGTTGAGCAACAACTTTTTGTTGAGGTTTAGTTCCCTCACTAGCTGATTTAGCAGGACCACCTGCAGGATCTTTACCTGTGAGTGAGGGAAATAATGCTTCTTCTGTAAAAGAACACGCAGGAAGCAGCACAGCTAACACCACAGCTAGTGCTTGAAATCCTGATAATTTCGGGATCGTTGACAAATTCATTTCAGCAACAAGGCCTTTGCTTAAAAAAATGCTTTTAACACATTATAGCAACAAATACGCAAAAAAAGCATAAAAATTATAATTGGCAGAGATTACCCCTAACTTTTTATTTTAAATATACTACTCAAAGGAACATGACACGACAAGTACAGATTTTCATTTATCTTCTGAGACTTAAATTAGCTGTGGCTAATTACTTGCCTTATAAAGACCTCTAGAGTAGTGTCGCCACCCTTTGTTGAGTGAAATTTTGTACAAAAATGACGTTGTTTCAGCGCCCGTAGCTCAATTGGATAGAGCATCTGACTACGAATCAGAAGGTTGGGAGTTCGAGTCTCTCCGGGCGCGCCAATAAAATCAATGACTTAGAGGTTAATTCACCAAGTGTTGGATTGGTCTAAAGCCCTCCAAAAGGATACTAAAGGGATAAAAATAAACAAGAATTTATACAAAATCCCCCCCAAGTTTCTCTAAGATATTAAATACGTTTTTCCTGCTCGTTCCAACATTTTCTTATTAATGTTGAAGAATGAAAACACTACTCACTACATTCTGCCTGTTGATTGCTGTATTTCTTGGAAGTATTGATAAAACATTTACACTTGTAGATTTTAATCTGTTATCTAGTAAGCTACATATGACTTTTCTTCAACAATTTCCGATCCAAGTAAATCATTTATAGCACGCTTGATCCCCATTCTTTTGTCGTTTGTAATATAAACCGATCGCGCAAGTTTTATGAATGAGTCACCAAAATCCTCTATGCGTTCGCAGCTCCGTATGTCATCCTCTATGTCCCACAAATCCTCATTTACTGATTTCAACTCATTCATTAGTTGTTTCAACTTATCTGAGATCGGAATTGACTCATTGTAGGCACTTGTCAGAACATCTAACTCTTTTTTTATGTTTACTAACTTTGTCTGAGCGCTGATTCGTTCTAGCTTGATTTCCAATATCGTAATCTTGTCAATTAATTCGCCAGGGGCGATTGGGACAGAAATATTAATAGACAAAAGTAGCTCCTGAATTTCTTTAAACAACGCTAGTCAAAAAAACTTGCCAAAGAAATTTACACTAAACTTACTCAAAGTATCAATTGCTCACACGTAAATAAAAGTATAGCAATTGTTCCTAAGGAGTCCATTCATGCAAGGTCATTCTGATGGAACACATAATAATCGGCAACGGAATTATTGCTCTAACTACAGCCTTTAGGCTATTAAAAAAGTTAGCTCCGACTGATAACATTAGCATTATCGGGCCAAAAAATCGTCCTGGTTCAGCAACACTAGCAGCCGCCGCAATGTTAAACTCATTTGGTGAGATTGAATCTCATTCTCTCAAATCTGACACGGATATGTATCATTTTGAGTTGAGCCGTCAGGCAACAAAAATGTGGCCAAATTTTGAATTGGAACTCACTCAGGCAGCCAAAGAACAACTTCCAGTTGGTTACGCAAAGCACAAATTTCATAACGATGGCTTCTTAAACCAAGGAACTTATGTCATTAATAATGCCGCAGCAGATTGTCTTGATGATCAAAATTTTGATTCTATCGTAAGAGCACTTGAGACTTACAACGAAAAATTTGATTTTGTTGATCCTAGAGATATTCCAAATTATTCTCCCGCACAAAAAAGTCGAGCAATAAGGGCACTCCTCATTCATAACGAAGGCTGGTTGAATCCACGCATGGTAATTGAAAAGCTCGATAGCATTTTAATTAACAGCCCACAAATAAAGTTCATTAATGCCAAAGCAGATAAATTAATTTTAGCTACAAATAGCATTGTGGCAGTGGTTCTAGAAAACGGTGTGGCAATCAAAGGTGACATATTTCTCCTAGCTAATGGCTCTATGGCAGGTAATGTTTTGAAGCAAAGTGAGTTTGATCTTAATGTCCAGCCCGTATTTCATGGTATTGGTGTTTCCTTGGAGCTTAAAGCACCAGACACAGCTTTTAATAACTGCATTCGCACACCAAACAGGGGAGGCGCCTGTGGGATCTACACAACCCCTTTATTTAAAGGGCAACAACAAGTTAATGACCACATTATAGTTGGAGCTAGTAATTTTTTATCGCCTGCCCCTTTTTTTCATGCACGGGTTGGCAGTGTTAGCAATTTGCTTGAAAGCGCGGTACAGGAAATAAATAAAAATTTCTTCGATGCCCAGCTATTGCGAGTTAATGTGGGTTGGCGCCCAACAACTCAGGACACTTACCCCCTCTTGGGGAAAACATCTGTTAAAAATCTTATTATTGCAACTGGAACAAAACGCAACGGATTTCACTTGGCCCCCCTAATTTCACAAATAATGACGGCACTAATGATGAACGAACACGTTGACGAAAGACTTAATGTTTTTGCCCCAGAACGGGAACTTATACGAGAACTAAGTCGTGATGATGCCATAGAAATTGGAGTTAAAAACCTAATTAGCCAGCATTACCAACATGGATATAGGCCCTCAAATATCCGGTTGGAAAGACTAATTCAAGATAGATTCCGAAAAGAACTCGAAGAGTTGCACGAAAAGGTTGGGGCTCTGGAGTGGGGCATACCTCCTGAACTAATCAATATGTACAAAAGAGGCTATGCTAATTGAGCGAGCCCCTGTTTATTAAAAAGTCAGAGGTTAAACTTGAGCGTAAAAAAAATTTTAGTAATAGGAAGCAACTCCCCAACAGCGGCAAGTTTTTGTGCTCATGCCTTGGAGCTTGGCTATGAAGTAATTGCCACAAGCAGGTCTAAAGAACCCCACAAAATATTCCTACCCTACAGGTGGAAAAGTGCTAAGGGGCTTACTTTTAATAGAATAGACATCAATAGTGAGTTGGATGCTCTGAAGGAGTTGATCAAGTTCCACCGACCAAAGTTTATTCTAAACTTTGCTGCACAAGGCATGGTCGCGCAAAGCTGGAAAGATCCAACTCACTGGATGCAAACAAATGTGGTGGCAACAACCGCTCTATTAGAAATTCTTCGCAATTTAGACTTCTTGGATCGCTATATTCATTTTACGACGCCAGAAGTATATGGCTCGACCCCTGACTGGGTCGTAGAAAATCGAAATTATGCTCCCAGCACGCCTTATGCACTATCAAGAGCGGCAGGTGATATGGCTGTTGCCTTATGGACGAAGACATATAATCTGCCAATGATAATAACCCGCTCAGCCAACGTATATGGCGAGGGACAGCAGCTATATCGAATAATACCACGAACCTTCATTTGTTGCCTCACAGGGCAGAAATTACAATTACATGGTGGTGGTTTGTCCCTACGAACGTTTATTCATTTTGAAGATGTCTCTCGTGCCTTAATGCTTATCTGTGAAAAAGGAAATAATGGGACGGACTACCATATCTGCACCAAACAAACGATCATGATACGTGAACTTGTTTCAAAGGTGTGTAAAAGCGTAAATGTAAAATTTGATAATGTAGTTGAAGTTGTCGATGATAGGTTAGGAAAGGATCATGCTTATTTACTTGATCCAGAAAAAATAACAAAAGAGCTCGGTTGGCAAGCACAAATCAGCCTTGATGAAGGATTAAAAAGGTGTGCCAATTGGCACCATCAAAATCATGATGTGATAGGCACTCTCTCACAAAATTATAAACATAAGCCATGAAGTTTTAATATTATGAAGACAAAAAAAATTACTTTCTTGGACTTAACCTCCAAATATCAACCGTTTCAAAAACAATTTCACAGTGATTTGGATAGGGTATTGGCCAGTGGGACATTCATTCTCGGGCCAGAAGTGGCACGTTTTGAAAAATTAATTAAACACCATACAAATGCCAATGGTGCTTTGGGTGTTGGTAATGGAACTGATGCTTTGATTTTATGTCTTAAAGCACTAAGAATTGGCCCAGGGGATGAGGTTATCACCACTTCAATGTCGTATCTTGCTACAGCCTCATCTATTGCGCTTTCTGGTGCAACAGCAGTATGTATCGACGTTGATGAAAGCCTTAATCTTGACCCCAAAAAAATAGAGGAGGCTATTACACCGCAAACTCGTGCAATATTAGTAGTTCACCTATCCGGGGTCCCGGCAGATATTAAACAAATTATGAATATTGCAAGCCGTTATGATCTTCCTGTCATTGAAGATTGCGCACAAGCGTATGGAGCAAATATAAACGGCCAAGCAGTTGGAACTTTTGGCCGGCTAGGCACAGTCAGTTTTCACCCTCTGAAGAATCTTGGAACCCTTGGGGATGGTGGGATTATATTAGCTCAACGTGATGAGGATCTAGGATGGTTAAAGCTAGCAAGGAATCATGGACACAAGAATCGTAATGAGTGTGACTTCTGGAGCATTAACTCCCGTCTCGACGAATTGCACGCGGCTTTTTTGAATACCATGCTTGAACATTATCCCTCAGAAATGCAACGTCGTATCAAACTTGCTGAAATATATAAGGCCGAATTACACGGCATAGTTGAATTTCCTATAATACACAAAGATGCAAATCCATCCTATAATTGGATCATGATGCTTGTAGATCAACGTGATAAACTAATTAGGTCATTGTCCGAAAAGGGCACCGAGTTGAAAGTTCATTATCCTTATTTATTACCAGACCTAAAGTCAGCCTCGCAAAATTGTAGGGTACATGGCTCCCTAGAAAACAGTAGAGTAAAGGTGAAAAAAATCATTAGTGTCCCAGCCGCAGAGCACATTTCAGAAACAGACGTCCGTTATATATGCCAACAGATCATAGACTTTTACGCATAGTTACAGTTAATCTTACATTATACTTTCTAAAATACCAAAATATCACAACTTAAATGAGAATTTGATTTTACATGGCAGACCCAAATCAGATTGATGGACATAAACTTTTCTATCACCCACGCCGCGTCGCACAGGTTGTAGAAGCTGGCGCAGACTGGGAAAAAGCCAAACACATCTATCCTATCTACGTAGAAGTCTCACCAATAGGGGCGTGTAATCATAGATGCACTTTCTGTAGCGTAGATTACATTGGTTACAAGCCAAACAGATTGTCAATTGATGTGATGAGCAAACGCCTTCCAGAGCTGTCACGTCTAGGTGTCAAAAGCATAATGTTTGCTGGTGAAGGAGAACCACTATTACACACTGACATCTCTGAAATGATTCATCTTACAAAAAAAACTGGTATAGATGCCTCAATTACAACTAACGCCTCCATAATGCCCAAAGACTTTCTCGATGTAGCCTTACCAAATTTATCTTGGATCAAAGTTTCTATGAATGCTGGCACTGCTGTGAGCTACGCTAAAATTCATCAAACCAAACCAGAAGATTTTTTAAAAGCACAGCAACATTTGGCCGCACTTTCAGAAAGACGCCGAACTAAAAACCTCAAATGCACGCTGGGTGCACAAATCTTACTTTTACCAGATAATGCTGATGAAATAATCAAATTAGCTATGACCTGCAGAGATGAACTTGGTATAGATTATCTAGTAGTTAAACCCTACTCGCAACATCTCTCAAGCAAAAACTCATTAGATATTGATTATACGTCATGGTTGGAAATGGGAGAGGAACTAGAGAAGTATTCAACAGAAAATTTTAATGTCATTTTCCGCTCTCATACGATGAGAAAATACACAGAGGCCGATCGCTATACACGCTGTCATTCTACGCCTTTTTTATGGGCCTACATCATGGCTAGTGGTATCGTCTCGGGATGTTCCGCATATTTACTGAACAAAAAGTTTGAGTTTGGAAATATCAATGAAAACACTTTTCAAGAAATTTGGGCTGGTGAAAGACGAAGGCAAAATTTTGAATATGTTACCAAAGAGTTAGATATCACAAAATGCCGTAAAAACTGCCGAATGGATGAAGCTAATCGTTACTTATTCAAATTAATTGATGAACCACCCTCACATGTTAACTTCATTTAAGCCTAAAAAAATACGCGAGATCAATTTTTTTGAACCATTTAATTTACGTTCTTCCAGCGAACGAAAGAGAAAAATTAGAGACTTTGTTCCTAACCAGTCAAAACGGGAGGACTTCCAAAAATACGGCTATAGTTATTTTGATGATATAAATTATGGTGTTGGGTATGGAGGTTACCACTACGATGGGCGATATGCAGAATGTGTTAACAAAATAATTAATTATTACAAACTTAAACCAGGAGACTCTGTTCTTGAAATCGGTTGTGCAAAGGGGTTTTTAATTTATGAGTTTTATAAAAAAGGAATGTCTATAGCTGGAATTGACCTCAGCAGCTATGCTGTAAAAAATGCACTAGCTGAAACTAAGCAATTCTTGGTACAAGGTTCATGTGAACAGTTACCATGGAAAACAGACAGTTTTGACTTAGTTATCTCAAAAGATACACTCCCACATTTGAGGCTAGAACAACTACCACTAGCCATTTCTGAAGTTGAACGTGTTAGTCGTAACAACAATATTTTTTTGGAGATAGGTGTAACCAATGATGTACATGGTCGTGAGTTGATGAAGACTTGGGACGAAACCCAACAGAGTATCCAAAGTGCTTCATGGTGGCGGCAGCTTTTAAATAGTTGCAACTTCAGAGGCCAAATCAATTTAAAATCTCAGTTTTAATCAATGAATTTTTTTTCTGTTTTATTTGATCTAGATGGGGTTATTTCAGACACAGCAACAATTCATTCCAAGGCCTGGAAGACTGTTCTAGAGAGGACAATTAAAACTCATAATAAATCACAAATGCCGTTTATTATGACCAAAGATTACCCCAAGCACTTAGACGGAAAAACAAGATATGCTGGGATCAAGAGTTTTCTTAAGTCACGTGGTATCAAGGTCCCTGTAGGAAAAGTTTTAGACAAAGGATACAATTCAATAATAGGTATAAGTAATGAAAAAAACACAATTTTTAGAAATGTATTGGAACAAGATGGACTATCCATTTTTCAAGACGCCATTAGACTTATGCAAAAACTTGAGACTCTTGGCGCTGAAATGGGATTAGCAAGTTCAAGCAAAAACGCACGTGCCATTTTGGAACAAGCCGACCTTGCCAAACGTTTTAAATACATCTTAGATGGAGTGATTGCTGAAAAACATGGTATAGCATCAAAGCCTGATCCTGAATTTTACCTACATGCGGCAGAGCTAATGGGCAGAAAGCCACAGGAGTGCGTTGTTCTAGAAGATGCCATTTCAGGTGTTATTTCTGCTCAGAGAGCTGGAATAAAAACTGTGATTGGTGTTGCTCGGAAAAATAATGCAAACATACTAATTGATAACGGAGCAGATATAACCGTTTCATCAATTGACGAGTTGAATATGGATATTTTTAACATCGCTACTAAATAAAGAACAGGATTGGATGATATGCCTGTCTACACCAGAACTGAAATTGCAAAAATTACACTTGACGCCAAGAGGGCCCGTTTGGTTGTCGGATTGTGCCATGGTTGTTTTGATATTTTACATGTTGGACACATTCGACACTTTAAGGCGGCAAAAGATCAATGCGATTTATTGTTTGTAAGTGTTACTGGTGATCGTTTTGTCAACAAAGGAGCAGGTCGCCCCGTCATCTTCGAGAATGAGCGCGCTGAAATTATAAGTAGCCTCAAGTCGGTTTCTGGCGTCGTAATAAATCAAGCTTATTCGTCTGAGGAGCTGCTTAGAGATATTCAGCCTTCACTGTATTTCAAGGGGCAGGAATATTTAACAATAGATGATAAAAATTTTGCCAGTGAAAAAAAGACTGCTGTTAGTTTTGATATTGAGGTTCGACATACTTTTGAAAAAGTTTGCTCATCTAGCAAAATAATAAGTATGCTGCAGAGGCCCTCCCTTAAGAAGATTAGAAGCATCTTCCCTGAGATATACTCAGGTTGAGGAATAGACACAACTAAACAATTTTTTTCAACTTCATAGTTAATAAAAAATATCAAATTAGCAGGGGTCAGGTTTATGGCAAAAGTTGAGATTAATTCTGTATCAAATGCAGTGGATTTTTTGGAAAGTAATAATGGCAAACTTATTATAAATATTGGCTTTGATGCAATTGGACATGTATTAGCGGAATTCGATAATTATGCACGCATGCTGTTAACAGAAGAAATAGCGCCAGACGGGGCACACATATATATGGGGCCCAATGAAGAATTTGTCGGTGGAATCGCAGACATGTATGGAGAAACTCTTTGCTCTAATTACATACTATCTCCTAATTCCTTAGAAATTGTCAGTTTCATTGCACACTATCGTCCAGACTTGACCGTTGATGTTGGAATATCAAGCTCAAAAATAGGGCCAACTAATGGGGTCCCATGTCTTCCAAAATTTGTTCAAAACAAATACTTTTGTTATGAACTCATCACACTTCAATCAATAGTTGACGCGCAAAAAGCCTACTATAGTCGAAGAATGGAAACATACAAATCCATGCCGATGGCACAAAGGTTTCCCATGACCGAGGATCTAGAACGATTAATAAATGCTCAAGATCAAAAAATCGCCTTAATACAATATAAGGATTTTGCCTCATCTGGAGGTGCAAACGCAATCAATCCTGACACTTACCTACCTGCGATGCGCTATTTAAAAGATTTGGGCTACATCCTTGTTCTAGCAGGTCGCGAACGTTACCCAGAATCATTCTCTAGTGTTGACGTCGTTAATTATGCCAATAGCCCACTAGCAACTTTTAAAAATGACTTAATCCTATTCAGCAATGCAAATTTTAGTATCACCGGCCCATCCGGAATATGCCAATTTGCCGAGATAATGGGAGTACCTTTTGTCTATACAAATAATTGGCAGCCTCTTCACCCACCGTTTTCTCCATTTTGTGTATGCGCACCTGCTGTTATGAAGTCACAGAGAAATCAAAAATACCTTACGTTTTCTGAACAACGGGATATCATGGATAGAGTTGGGATTTGTTTTCCTAATGAACAACCATATGATGTCATAGCTCCCGATGGCAATGACATCCTTATGGCTACTCAGGAGGCTGTAAGCCTTGCAGAAAATTTGGCCCCCTTAAACGAAAATCAACAACGCATGAAAGTTCTTCGTCCCAATGACACCCTGATTGAATCATCATTGAGCAGAACCAGTGCGGCATTCCTTGAACGCTACGAGAAACTTTTGTAAATAAATTAACAAGAGTAAAAAACGCATAAATAGATGTGACGATAATGATCAAAATCTTTTTTGCCAGTTTTTACATAAGTTAAACAAACATACAAAATAGCTGGTAGCGATCCGGTCAATAGTCTTGAATTTTAGGGGTTTTTCATAATGAAATCAAACGGTAGTCCTCATTTGACAGTAGCAAAACTTTTAATTGACGCTCGTGTGTCAGGACCCATAAGTGAATTACCAGATAATTGTCGGCCTTCCAACATGAGTGAAGTTTATGCCATTCACGATGCTGTCGCCGCCGAGTTAGGACCTGTTCTAGGCTGGAAAGTTGGGGCAAAAAATGCAACGGCAGAACCCATTTGTGCTCCCTTGCTTGAAGGAACTATTTATAAATCACCAGCCCGACTTGACCCACAAAAATTTTCCATGCGAGGCATGGAATCTGAAATAGCCTTTCAATTTGCCAGTGATTTACCTACACGTCTTAAGCCATACAGTAAGGACGAAGTTCTTGGCGCTATTGACAAGGCCTTTCCAGCCATTGAAGTCAATGAAACCCGCTTTGTTAACGCAGATGAATTGGATGTCATGACAAAATTAGCTGATAACATCCTAAATGGGGCTTTGATTCTTGGTCAACCCTGGAGCGAGTGGCCTAGTCTTGTAGTCGCAGATCAACTTGTAGAGATGTATTTTGATGATAAGCTTTTGTACTCACACAAAGGGGGAAACAATGCGGTTGATATTTTTCGTCTAATCGTTTGGGTAGCGAATCACATGCGAAAAAAAGGGTCTGGTATTACTGCCGGTCAAATTATAACAACAGGCTCATGGACCGGATTACATCAAGCGGGAAAAGCACGAAAAATCGTTACAAACTTCCCCAACATAGGCGATGTAACGGTAAAATTCTAGCTTATCGATGTGGGCAGGATCTTCAACAAGGATTTAACACTCACAATTTTAATAGCTGTACTAAACGTGTTAAGTACACATTCTCAATAATACCTTGCATTGTTTGTGACAGGGACTTAACTGCCCAATTTTTTCTTTGCCACAAGTTCTGTTGCACAATTTAAAATCAATCATACAATCGCGTTTCCCAATTGGAGATTTTTCCACAATTGCGGCGCCACATCGACTTTTACATGTAGTTTTGTTAACTTTAGAAATACCGCCTTCGTAAACAACGCACTTTTCCATACACTGTTTAAGAGTTTCGCCCTCTACCTTTTGAAAAAAAATACCCAAGAAAATTACAGTAACTGATATTGTAAACAAAAAAAATGGCCGCATACTGACCTCCGGTTCTAAGTTATTTGTGGTTGCTGTACTTGCAAGTAGCTGATCAAGTATAATGAATGCTTCTCACAACCACTAGTCACGAACCCATTAACTGTAACATAATATTTCGATTGTGAGGGTGATTGCGGTGTTCAAATAAATAAACTCCCTGCCAGGTTCCCAATACTGGTAGTGCATTGCTTACAGGAATTGATAGGGATACGTCCGTCAGGGCACTTTTAATGTGCGCTGGCATGTCATCAGGGCCTTCACAGGTATGGCGATAAAGCATTGGATCGTCCAGTACCAATCGTGAAAAGAAAGTTTTTAAATCGTGCTGCACATCTGGGTCTGCATTTTCCTGAATGGTCAAACTAGCAGATGTATGAGCACAATATACGGTCAGAAGACCACTATCTATCTTCTGACTCAAAACCCAATTCAACACATCATTTGTAAACTCATATAAACCTTGGCCGTCGGTTTGAATAGAGAGTGTGTGGTTTGCTTGTTTCATATTTTTTCCTTTTTTTAACCTATACGGTGCAGAGCAAGCCCATTATTTTTAAGCCAAGATCGACCTTCTTTTACATTTTTAGATAATATTTCAACAGTAGCCCAAAATCTGGAACTGTGGTCCATGTGGGCCAAATGAGAAACTTCATGGGCTACCACATAATCCAATATTTCTGGGGGCGCCATTATTAAACGCCAACTAAAAGATAATTTTCCTTTGGCTGAACAAGAGCCCCATCGGCTACGAGTATCGCAAATAGTAACCCGTGATATTGTTTTATTGATTTGACTCGCCTTGTACTGAGCTAAGGGAATGATAGTAGTGTGAGCTTGTTTCTTTAACCAAAAGCCGAGATGACTGCTCAATTTTTCAATTTCACCAGAAACATTGATTTCACCATTTTTAATCCATATCTTTTCACAGTTACCCTCAAGATGACGAATTACATACTTCATACCCTGAAATGGTATTTGCACACCATCTCCAAAAAATATTCGATCTCCCAATTTATTCATTTGATGGTATAACCAGTGGGATTTTCGACGAACTAAATCAAAGGCATCTGCAGAGCTAGCATTCATGGGAATTGTTATAACTGCCCCATCACCATCTATATTAAGGCGTAAGATCATACGCTGAGCATACGGGTGACGACGCAAAATTAAAGGTATTTGGCGACCTTCAATTTCAAAGGAACGTAGTTCTTCTTTTATTTTTCTTTTCACTAAGAAAAAGCCATTTAGTTGCACATAACTTAGTCTAATTGGGGTAATTTATGACCAGCTGCCTCAAGAAGTTTAACTAATTGTATCATTTGACCATCATCCAACGCAACCAGAGGAGGGCGCACAAGACGCCATGATTTGAGACCACTAAAATGAGCAAGCACTATTTTTAACCCCGCACTCAAAGGAAAATTTTGGGCTGCCATTCTTATGCTAGTTAATTGGGTTTGCAGATCCTTTGACGCATCATCACCATCGTACCAAGAGTTATAGAGACGGGCCAAGAGATTACACGCTATATTACCAACTGCGGTAATACAACCCACCCCACCTTTTTTCAACAACGGTAAAAACAAGTCATCAGAACCACTAAAAACATCCAAATCTGGGAATTTTTGTACTAGTTTTGTCATGTTTTTAAAATCACCAGAGCTATCCTTTATTCCCATTATGGTATTTGGATACCGCTTCAAAAGACGCTCAATGAGATTTAAACTTATAGATACCCCTGACATTTCCGGATAGTGATATAAATAAATCTTGAGACGTTCATCGCTGATACGCTCAACTACCTCAGAGTATGAGGCAAACAGTCCCTCATCACTCACTTCCTTATAATAAAAGGGTGGCAACATAAGAATCCCTCCAGCTCCAAGCTCAACTGCCCGTCGAGTAAGTTCTACCGTATCAGTAAAAGAACAAGAACCAGTACCGGGCATCAGGGCTTCACCTGGAATTCCTCCATCATTCAAGGTCTCTAAAATTCTGATGCGCTCAAAAACACTAAATGAATTAGCTTCGCCCGTGGTACCCAATACAGCTAAACCATTACAACCATTCTTAAGTAACCAACGGCAATGACTAACTAATCTCTCATCATCAACACTTAAATCACTTTTCAATGGGGTCAACGCAGCTGCAAAAACACCCCTGAAAGTATTTAGCATTTGGTCATCACTCAAATGTCTTCTCCTCATAAATTACAGTAGCATTGTTTATTTAGGCCACTGAACAATATGATCCTCTAGGTCACCTGCTGCAGCTGCCGCGATTGCACGGCCACGAATAGACACCTTAGCCTCGTGAACAGAATTTGGGTTGCCACTTATCAATGGGTGCCAATCCGGCAAATCTTTTCCTTCGGATAGTAGTTTATAAGCGCAAGTTGATGGCATCCACTTTAAAGAAGCAATATTTATCGAGTTCAACCGCACACAATCAGGAACATAACGATCTCGCTCTTCATAATTCATACAGCGACAACCTTTTACATCCAAAAGTTCGCATCCAATGTTGGTATAGTTTATTTCTCCCGTATCTAAATCCTCGAGCTTTTCCAGACAGCATTTACCACAACCATCACACAGGGATTCCCATTCTTGTGAATTCATCTGACTTAACTTTTTTTCACGCCAAAATGGCAATTTTTTCATAATTTTAGTCAATCTAACCATCCTTACGATCAATGAGGTGGATGAATGATCCCATAACTCGTCCTTTGGCAAGACCGGCTGGACCAAGCCGGCTACCAGCAGCATCATATGAGTGGAATAGAGGAGTGCCTGCTTTTTGGTCAAAAATAGTAGCATAATGAAACTCGTGGCCACGAAACCGCTGGCCAGCGCTTCCCAGAATGCCACCTGAACCACGTACTGCCTCGGTATCTAGTTCTACTTCTCGATATCCCAAATGAAGTTTGCGCTGAGCAAAAGATGTCTCAAGAGGAAGCAACCCAGCCATAGGATGGTATTTTCCCTCCATGTCGATCAAACCTTTACCTAAAACCATGTAACCGCCACATTCGCCATACACAGTTGCTCCTCTCTCTGCCGCCGTTCTAAGTCCGTGCATAAAATTTTTTGATGAAGCTAAACGATGGCAATGAAGTTCTGGGTAGCCACCAGGCAAATAAATTGCATCTACATCCACAGTTGGTGCTTGATCAAGAAGGGGAGAGAAAAAGTTTAGTTCAGCTCCTTCTTTTTTCCAACCATTAAGAGTTATTGTGTAACGGAATGAAAAGGCTTGATCGTCTGCAATGGCAATCCGTTGTCCCAAAGGAGCGATTGGACTTGAAGAAACACCACCACTTAATTTCAAGGGCCGAGCCAAAGATAAAAACTCATCAATATCAATATTTTTTTCAACCAAATTTGCAGCAGAATCAAGGAATTTTTCAAGGTCAGCGTGCTCAACTGCCTGAATGAGCCCTAAATGGCGGTCAGGTAGATTTAAGTCAGTTGACCGAGGTACAAAGCCTAAAATCTTCACATCTGGCGCAGCGCGAATTGCAGCCTTCCGAAGAATATCCTTATGGCGTATGCCGCCAACACGATTAAAAATAACACCAACAGGAGAAAAATTTGGACGATGAGTAGCAAAACCTCGAAGCACTGCACCAGCTGAGGCACCTTGGGCTGCAGCATCAATGATTAATACTACAGGCCAACCAGTAACTTGAGCAAGATCAGCTGTTGAAGCTTGCTCCATAATAGCGCCATCAAATAGGCCCATCACTCCCTCACATATCACTATGGCATCAGCAGAACCGAGGGTAGCGACTTCATAAAGTATAGAGGGTCTCATAGCCCAAAGATCCAGGTTATAACAGGGCATACCAGTGGCAGCCGTATGATATGCTGGGTCAATATAATCAGGGCCTGCCTTTGCCGATGTAATAGATTTTCCAATAATAGAAAGATAGCGCAACAGACCCAACGTCAGGACGGTTTTGCCACTACCAGAGGATGGTGCGGCAATAATAAGACCTTTAACCGCACCTGTTGGGGCCTTCATTTAAGGATTTCCGAAATTTTTTCAGCCATAGACTGAGCCTCAACTCCATGACTAAAATGAGTAATAAATTTACCATTTGGAGCCATCAGGTAAGTGATTGATGAATGGTCTATCAGATAGTCATCATCATCATAACCATCACCAGACTTGGAAAAATATGCCTTGTATGCCTTAGCAACCGCTTTGACCTGTTCTACTGAACCAGTTAACCCAACCTGTCTCGGGTGAAAGTGCTCCACGTACAACTTCATAGCCTCAGGATTATCACGTTCAGGATCAACCGTTATAAATATAGGCGTGATCTGACTTGCTTCATCACCCAACATATCAAGCGCTTCTTCAATAACTGTTAGTGACGTTGGACATACATCTGGACAATATGTATAGCCAAAATATACAAGCATGTACTTTCCTATAAAGTCCGCCTCAGTAACAATTTTACCATCCTGGTTAACAAGCTGAAAAGAACCGCCTATTTGTGGCACTCCTATACTTTGAACTGTAACTTCCTTAGTTTTCTCCATGCCTCCTTGTTTGGGAAAATAATTTGGCCCGACATAAGTCCCCCAAACTAGAAAAAAAACGCTAATTAAAGCGACCCCGATAATAAATATTTTTTTCTCCGGGGTCCGTCTCCCTGTGTCATTAATAGGGAGAACCTTTTTCTTTGGGCTTGCAGTTTTTTTCTCAGAAACAGAAGCTTGTACACTTTTCTTAAGGCTCACATCTTTTTTCTCAGAAATTGGCGTAGCAGCCTTTTTCTTAACTTTCACTGTTACTCTACTTTTTTCTTTACTAGACTTACGTTTTTTATTCTCTTCCATGGTTACGGTTCTCTTGCTCTGCCTGCTGAAGAACATTCTTTACTTTACTATGTGCATGATAACTTTCCAGCACCACCCTTCAAGGTCAAACAACAAAAAAACTCATAATTTTTTTAAAAGATCATTCTTAATATTGTAGAAAGTTGTAGAATAACCTATGGAACAGGGCACTTTCAAACCACGAAGAGCACTTCGTACAGGATGGACAACAGGGGCATGTGCTACTGCGGCTGCAAAGGCCTGCATGATTGCCCTTATCCAAGGAAAATTTGAAGAAAGCGTCTCAATACAACTACCACACGGAGAAAAACCCACTTTCCACCTCTCAAGACATGTACTCAAAAAGGACATGGCTTGCGCAGGAATTATAAAAGATGCCGGAGATGATCCAGATGTTACCCATGGTGCTGAAATCGTTGTATGCATTAAACTAGGGCAGCCCGGCAACGGCATTACTTTCTATGCTGGTGATGGGGTTGGGACAGTAACCCTACCAGGACTACCAATTCCTATTGGAGAGCCTGCCATTAACCCAGCACCACGAAAAATGATTAGTGATGTAATACAAGAAGTTGCAAAATATAAAAGTCAAGCTGTAGATTTTGAAGTTACCGTTTCTATTCCAGGGGGCAAAGATCTCGCTGAGAAGACAATGAATGGTCGATTGGGCATTACAGGAGGACTTTCAGTATTAGGCACTACTGGTATTGTACGACCATATTCATGCTCTGCCTGGATTCATTCTATTCATAGAGGAATTGATGTAGCAAGGGCCACGGGACTAACGCATCTGGCGGCTTCTACTGGCAACACATCGGAGGAGGCAATCAAGAAACTTTATCAACTTGAACCCTCAGCTTTAATTGATATGGGTGACTTTGCTGGAGGCGTTCTTAAATACCTCCGCCATCACCCAGTAAAAAAGCTAACTCTAGCAGGTGGATTTGGAAAGCTGACAAAGTTAGCACAAGGCCACATGGATCTACACTCAGCTCGTTCAGAACTAGACTTCAAAAAACTAGCATCGTGCTTTGACGAGCTTGGCGCCAGAGAAGAAATAAAACAGTCTGCCGAGGACTCCGTCACAGCTATGGCAGTACTTGATCTTGCACACACCGAAAACCTAGAATTAGCTAATTTGATAGCAGAAAAAGCTAGACTGGAGGCTCTTAAAATGTTGGATGGTGTTGTTGAGGTTGAAGTCTGTATTTTTGACAGAGGCGGCCAACTCGTTGGACGTGCCAATGACTGAAATTTCACGCATACTAATTTTAGGCGGCACAAGTGAGGCGGCTTCATTAGCGGAAAAAGTCCACGCACATTTTTCCGAACGTTTTGAGGTAATTTATTCTATAGCAGGACGAACAAAACCAATTCGTAAATTTGTCACGACTGTAAGGGTTGGTGGCTTTGGTGGAAGTGCTGGTCTAGCTGAATATATAACTAAAGAAAAAATTAAATTTCTGATAGATGCTACTCACCCATTCGCAAAAAAAATTTCTGCCAACGCATATGACGCTTGTATATGTACGGACACACCAAGATTATCTCTTAGAAGGCCTCCCTGGGATTTGCCATCAGGTACTAAATTTGTTGAAGCCAATGACATGGCTCATGCAACGCTAATACTGCAAAAAATTGCTAAACGGGTTCTCGTTACCACCGGTCATGGCGATCTTGATAAACTACAAAAACTTACTAATATTCAATTCTTTATTAGAGTCATAGAAAAAGCTGACAGGTCAGCTTTTGCAGAGAATTTTACTTTTATTACTGGCCGTCCACCCTACAGCTTAGAAGAAGAGCTTGCCTTGATGGAAAGATTCGCTATTGACACCTTACTGTCAAAACAAAGCGGCGGGGATGCGACGGAGACTAAAATCATTGCAGCTATACGAAAACGTATTCCAATTGTCCTAATTCGCCGCCCCCTTCCAGAACCGGGTGAACATGTGGAAAATTTCGAAGATGCCTTTAAGTGGTTGGAACAGATGCTTTAGAAAACTCTTTACTGCGTGGTCTAAGAACATGATGGTGATCTACAGCATAAAGCCTCGAATCATCGAACGTATCATCACTTAGCACTTTTCCAACCAAGATAAGAGCAGTACGAGTTATTTTTTGTTTTTTTACTTTTTGACAAATATTCTCAAGGGTACCGTAAATAATTTTTTCATCAGGCCAACTGACACGATAGACGACCACAACAGGGCATCCTTTACCGTAGTTAGGTAGCAACTCTCGAACTACCTTTTTAATATTATTTACAGACAAGTGGATAGCCAAAGTGGCGCCACTATTTCCCAATGTACTTAAATCTTCTTTGTTTGGCATTTCTGATGCTCGAACTGCTGTGCGAGTTAGTACTACTGTTTGGCTAATGCCTGGCAGAGTCAACTCTGACTTTATGGCAGCTGATGCGGCAGCATATGCCGATACACCTGGCGTAACATCATAATCAATACCCAAATTGTCAAGACGGCGCATCTGTTCTGCTATAGCCCCGTAAAGAGAGGGATCACCGGAATGAACACGGGCAACATCGAGGCCAACTTCATTAGCCGCTATCATTTCATCTATAATCTCATCTAAATGCATGGAAGCGGTATCCTTAACTACTGCTTGGGCTGATGCTTCAGCAATAACAGCTTCCGGAACTAAAGAACCTGCATAAAGAACCACACCGGCTTGTTTGATAAGTTTCAAGCCACGTAAAGTTATCAAATCTGGGGCGCCCGGACCGGCACCAATAAAGTGAACACTCATCAATATTGCTCCTTAAATCATTTTCACCGCATAACCCCGTGGGGTATAAACCCAGTATCTTCCTCCGTGTTCAATCAAACGTGATTGAGAATTACCAACCAATACAATTGTTACCATGTCAGCGTGATCTGGCGTCAATTCTCCCAATTTTATAACATCGATGTTTTCTTCTTCACGACCCAAATTTCGCGCTATCACCACAGGCACGTTAGGGCCACGTGCCGATATTAGTATCTCTTTAGCCCTAGCTAATTGAAAACGCCTTCGCTTTGAAACTGGATTATAGAAGGCGATAACAAAATCGCCCTCTGTCGCTGTCTGGATGCGTTTTTCTATCTCCTCAAATGGAGTCAATAAATCTGACAAAGATATGGTGCAGAAATCATGGCCAATAGGTGCACCGATTCGTGCAGCAGCAGCCTGCAAAGCCGAGATACCCGGCGTCACCTGAATTGAAATACGGTTCCATTCAGTCTTATTTTCTCGATCAATTAGCTCAAATGCTAAGGTAGCTAGAGCATAAATACCAGCATCTCCCGAACACACAAGAGCAACATTTCGCCCCTTGGCGGCAAGGTCAAGTGCACGCCGAACTCGCTCTTCTTCTTGTGCTAACTCAGACACGTGGCGATTTTTACCCACAATAAAATCTCCAACCAAATCAAGGTACAAACTATAACCGACCAAATCGCTAGCAGCAGAGAGTAAGGCCGTCGCCTCAGGTGTGCGCCAGCCATCAGCTCCAGGGCCTATCCCTATGATACTGAGGTGACCGCGCCCACGGCCAACTTGATTGCCTATTATGCCCTCTGGGTTTATTGCAATAGCGCAGGTAGCCCTTAAAGAACGATGTTTTCCAACCCGAAGTGTAGCTTTACTTCCAGCAGCTGCAATAGCAGCGCCCTCTGAAACTCCATGGCACCCCACAGCGTCAAAAACTGTCTCTGACGGATTATCAAGATACGGCGTTAGCGCTTCAAGTTCTTTGGCAGAGAAGAAACGAGCCGGGACCCCAAGGGACGCAGCTAACTCATTAACAGCCAACTCATCCATTTTAAGATCCAGAGAGGCCACACAGCTGATCGAACTTGCAGATAAACCTGCATCCTTAAGAGTTTCACGAACGAGATTCTCAAGCTCTTCAGGGTCACAATTGCGTTCGCATCCAACACCCAAAGCTAGAACGGGAGGATGTAGAACCAAATTGCTTTTTGGCTCGGCGATGACCTTTTCTGTTACTTGTATGCAGGGCCCTTCTGCATTATCATCAAACTTTATATTTGATTGTTTCAACCACCTAACATCACCAGAGCTAATTTCCAAACGAATTGGTTTCCCTGCTAGCATGCGGGAAAAAATACCCTTTGCAGCATTCCGATTGTTAACATTCCACCCTTCAGGTGGATCATCTATAGCAACTCCAAGGCGAATATCGCTTGCTGTGGTGATTGCTCCGATACCACCAATAGCCGTGGCTATCTGGTTAGCTAAACTATTAGCACCATTATGGCCCCCCAGAATTGGCACGACTGCCGAACCATCTGCTGCCACAGCTAAGACTGCAGGCTCATACTTCTTATCTTTCAACACAGGGGCTAAGGCACGCACAAGAATACCGGTTGCACACAAACCAATAATACTTTCACCAGATTGATACAAGCTTTGCAATTGCGATACCGTCTCTTTGAAGCTTTCATCAGCTCCTTCAACCCGATTAACTAGGCCATAGATGCAGGCGTTGCCAATTGTGCATTTAATGACTTGTGCAAGTTTTATTGCAGCTTGATCTAGTACCAGAATCGCTGTCATTATTCTGTTTCCGCACAAGTCAAGAGGATGATAGAAAAATAAGGAGCATTATCAGGGGCGTCTGAAAGAGACAATATTTTTTGATTCATCATTGAAGCTCGCTCAACATAGACTGCGTCGTAAGATCTTCCTAAATCACTGAGGATTTTTTTTATCTTTACGATATTTTTCCCAAGTTTAAGTATCGCTATGCTATCCCCTTTTAATAAACAGGTTCTGATTTTACTCTCACTTAGTGTGGCGGGAATAAGAGAAATAGTTTGATGCCGAGTAACCAATGGCAAATTGGCAGCCGCTGCCGCAGCACTCAAGGAGCTTACACCCGGCACAGTCAGCACTTTGTAGCTATCTTTAATTCGATCAAGAATGTACATGAAAGAACCATAAAGCAACGGGTCTCCCTCACACAGAACTGCAACATTTCTGCCTGAATCAAGATAATAAGAAATCTTGTCACTAACCTCGTCATAAACCTGTCTTCCACGTGTTGGGTCATCAAGCATTTCAATAGCAATAGTTATTTCTTCCTTTTCACCGATCAAATAGGGCTCAGCTATTGATCGTGCAAAAGATGTACAGGGCTTGCCACTTCGTACTGGGGTTACATAAGCAATGACGGGTATTTCCCGCATTATAGTTGCTGCTTTTATAGTTACAAGATCTGGATCTCCAGGCCCAAGGCCTAGCCCAAAAAGAACGCCACTCATGAAGGTTTTATCCCAACAAATTGAGTTACACTAAGCATCGGTTTTAAAGCACTAAAAGTTCCAATAGGTGTGGCACGTTTGATTGAAATGCAACTTAACTGGCCACCTATTTCTTCTCGAAGTGCCAGAAGGCTCTGCTCAGCTTCTATGCTGACGGCATTAATAACAATTCGGCCTTTTGGCCCAAGAGCTTTCCATGCAGATCTCAGTAAACTAATGTCAGATGCACCACCACCAATAAATATGGCATCAGGTGAAAAAGGAATATCATCTTTTACGCAATGATAATCACCTTCAATTATGACTAGATCCATTGTACCCAAATTTGCAGCATTAAGCTTCATTATTGAAATACGTTTACAGTCTCTCTCGATAGCAATGGCTTTGCGATGGCCACCTAGCCTGAGCCATTCAATGGAAATTGAACCTGATCCCGCACCAATATCCCAAAGCACCTGTCCAGGAAGCGGTCTCAATTGTGCTATGGTTATTGCGCGGACCTCACTCTTGGTCAGTTGACCATCATTTTCAAAAACTTCATCCGGTAAGCCTGGTACTCGTGAAAGTGCAACGGTATCTGCTTCAGCAACACACTCTACAGCTAGGGTATTTAAAGCCTGCGCACATCTATAATTCCAAGACACAGCCCTACCATCTATTCTTTTTTCTTTAACCCCCCCCAAATGTTCTAGAACACTTATTTTGCTTTTACCGTAGCCTTTTACATTAAGAAGATTTGCAACTTTCTCTGGACTTGACCCGTCATGGGATAAGATCAATAGTCGAGCACCTGGGGAAAAGTACTTAATCAAGTTTTCTATTGGGCGCCCATGAATGGTCAGACAATCAACTTCAGGAATTGGCCAACCCATGCGTGATGCAGCCAAAGAAAATGATCCAGGTGCGGGGTACACATTCACGGCCTCTTTACCAAAGACTCGCACCAAAACGGATCCAACGCCAAAGTTCATGGGGTCGCCAGAAGCCAAAACTACAATATTTTTGCCACGTCGTGCTTCAATCTCTTTTAAAGCATGATTAAACCCCTTGCCCCAGTCAAGAACCTCTGCCTGTGTATTCTGAACCTTACAATGGTGACGTTCACCAGCAAAAATTACCTCAGCTTTTTGTATCATTGAGATACAGTGAGAGCTCAAGCCTTGCATACCATCTTCACCCATACCAATAACCGTAATCCATGCACTCATAATTTTCACTCACCTGTAAGAGCATTTACTGCTGCCGATGCCATAGCACTACCACCGCGCCGACCCTTGAGGGTAATGAAAGAAATATCTAAACTTCTGGCATGATCCACAAGCGCCTGCTTTGATTCTTCAGCACCAACAAATCCAACAGAAAATCCTAATATCAAAGCAGGTCGAGGGGCACCGTCTGAAATCATTTCCATTAATCGAAAAAGTGCAGTCGGTGCGTTACCTATAGCTACAATTGAACCTTCCAAGTAAGGCAGCCACAATTTTAGTGCAGCAGCTGAACGTGTTGTCATGTTCTCTTTTGCAAGGTCTTGCGTTGCGGGATCATTAAGGGTGCAAATTACCTGATTTTCAGCTGGTAAACGATCACGGATAATCCCTGCAGAGACCATCTCAGAATCTGACAAAATTGCTGCGCCAGCCTGCAGAGCCTCTCTTCCTATTTTGCCAGCAAATTTAGTATAAACAAGATGGTCAACAATATCAGGCATACCACATGCATGAACCAAACGACGGACCACGGGACCAATATCCTCAGGAAAAGTAATTTCTCCTAATACATCTTTGATCTTAGAAAATGACTCACGATAGATGGCCTCCGGATCTTTCTGATACTCAAAGCAAATTGGAATTCTAGACATAATCAAGATTCATTTCATTGACAATTGTTATTTGAATTAGGTCAGATCATCAAGAAGGTGGTTGTGGAAATTAGTGTCTTGAGCACGGTTGTCCAATATGCGATACCTGACAGGTAGTAGAACTAGCTTTGTTGAGCGTTTTTTACGTTTTTGCTGGCCTATGTCTGGAGAGGATGAACAAAACACCACATAGCTTTTTTGAACTTCATTAGGCCACTTATGCATCAAATAGTCAGCGATAATTTTGTTTGCAACAACATAGCCAGAGAACAGGACAACAAGTTCCCAAAAAAATTGGCCCATTTTTATTTCTAGGGAGGTGTCGTCCACGCGCTTGGTCCTTGCCTTCGAGCGTTGTAATTGTTTTCCGCGGGACGTTGACTGGTCATTGCCGCCGGTCAAAAAAAACCGCTTTATCTTTTTTAAGTTATACTAAAAATTTAGCGTTGTCATCACTTCAATTTAGTTTGACGCAATCTTCTTCAAACCGCAAACTGTCGTTTATGTTTACATTTGGATTCGCAAATACTGTATACGGCTTTGATCCGTTAGTATTATTATTGATTGCCCTTTTGCTAGATAGTTATTTAGGCGAGACCAAATTTCCTTTTAAACAATTCCACCATCCAGTAGAGATAATTGGCATGCTAATTGGTTGGTTTGACCGCAAATTAAATCGGGACAATAGGTCAAATGTAGACCGCGCCTTTCGCGGCGCTCTTGTTGTTTTTATCATTGTGATTCTTTCCGCAATAGTTGGCTGGGGAGCGTCTTGGCTGACGCAAAATCATAGTCTTGGCTGGATATTGGAGTTATTTTTTCTCACAGCGATGCTTGCTGGACGGGGACTATATGATAGTGTCAGGGCGGTTGGTATAGGGCTTGAGAAAAGTTTAGAGAAAGGCCGTGAGGCAGTCTCACACATTGCCGGGCGTTCCCCAAAACATCTAGATGAGCATGGTGTTGCCCGTGCCGCAATTGAGTCATGCGCAGAAAATTTTTCTGACGGGCTAGTCGCACCAGTTTTCTGGTATGTTTTATTTGGTTTACCTGGTTTATTGGTGTACAAGGCTGTTAACACAATGGACTCTATGATCGGCCATATGACACCAAAATACCGCGCTTTTGGCATGACCGCTGCCCGCCTTGATGATATTCTAAATTTAATCCCAGCACGATTAAGCGGTTTATTTCTTGTTCTTGCAGCTACTGTCACTCCCAAAGCCCACCCATTAAACGCCCTTAAAATCATGCTAAGGGATGCTGGTAAACACCGTTCCATGAATGCTGGCTGGCCAGAGGGTGCTGCGGCAGGAGCACTCAATTTAGCCCTTGCTGGACCTCGACACTACCATAATACTATTGTGAATGATCCATGGCTAGGCGATGGCAGCGCACGCACGGGGGTCAAAGATATCCGAAACATGCTCTATCTTTATGTCTCAGGTGCCTTAATCAACGGTGCTTGGGTTGCTGCGCTTGCAGTCATAAGGCTAAATTAGAATAAGTACCTTTTCCATACTGATGGACTCTCTTTTTCTGTAAAAGCTGTGCAAATTATTTTTTAGTTACAGCATAAAGTGCATCGAGGTCCATATTTTCTTCAAGATGCTCTGCCAAATTGTCAAGAGTGTTTTCAACCATCACTTCGTAGGCAGTTGTGTTAGTCCTCCCCTTGTGCAAACCCTCTAAAAAAAATTGACGGAAACCATCAGCAGCAAAAATTCCGTGTATGTATGAGCCCATGACTCTACCATCTTGGCTTAGTGCACCTTCCACGCGCTTATCATCAAGACATATCCAAGGATTAGATCGATCTGGCCCCTCACTTGATCCAATATGGATCTCATATCCGTGTATTTTTTCACCACTTGCAATATGTACACCTGAAACAATTTCTAGCGTTTTGTCACTACCAAGAACTGTCTCAACATCAAGCAAACCAAGGCCTTCTTTTTCGCCTATAGCTCCTTCAATACCAATTGGATCTGAAATTCGTTTACCTAGTATTTGGTAGCCACCACACAGTCCAACCACCATACCACCTCGACGCACATGGGCCGCTATATCTATATCCCAGCCTTGCGCACGAATGTATTCAAGATCTGCCACGGTGGCTTTTGTACCGGGAATCAAAATTAAGTCAGCGCTGCAAGGGAGAGGATCTCCTGCCTCAACAATCACCATAGTAACATCCGGTTCAGCAGATAATGGGTCTAAATCATCAAAGTTTGCAATCCGAGATAACCTGGGCACGGCAATACAAATATCTTTAGATGCTGTATCGTTTTCTTGAGCATCTAAAGTCATGGCATCTTCTTTGGGTAGAAATCTTGCCTCTGAAAAATAAGGAACCAGGCCGAAAGAATTAAGACCTGTTTTTTCTTTGATAATTTTATCTGCACTCGCAAATAATGATGCATCCCCTCGAAACTTATTAATGATATATCCCGCTAGTAAGTCACGTTCTACTTTTTCCAAGAGTTGCTCTGTGCCAACAATAGAGGCGATTACACCTCCTCGGTCGATATCACCGACTAATACTACGGGCAAATTTACAGCTAGGGCAAACCCCATGTTAGCTATATCCGCATCCCGCAAATTGACTTCAGCCGCACTACCAGCGCCTTCAACCAAAACTAAATCACATAAATTTCTTGTGTGATAAAAACTATCAAGTACTCGCTCTAAAAGTTTTGGTTTTAAAGTATGATAATCTTTGGCTTTTAGAGTTGCCTCACGTTTCCCTTGCACAATTACTTGAGCTCCAGTCTCACTCTCTGGCTTCAGCAATACTGGGTTCATATGTATCGAAGGCTCAAGTCCACAAGCCCTTGCTTGCAGGGCTTGAGCTCGTCCAATTTCACCTCCTTCGATTGTTACAGCTGCATTGTTTGACATGTTTTGCGGCTTAAAAGGACGTACTTTTAAGCCGCGCTGCTTGAAAGCTCTGCATAATCCCGCTACAAGAAGTGATTTACCTACATCTGAACCTGTGCCCTGAAACATTATGGCACGATTAGAACTAACATTTTTTTTTATCAAGGGCTTGCTAGTGCAGACCTGAGCGCATCCGCATGGGGATTCTGCCACTGACCCTGGTAAACTATACTGCGCGGAGTTGCACCTTTGCCATAGTATGCCTCATTCAAGTCGACACGCCGTGCCAATACCGCCCCTTCAAAAGCTGCTCCTCCAAAAAAACCAATTTTAGAGTTTGCAAATGCTAAAATATCTAACCCTATGTTGGCAGTAGTCGAGAGTTCGGCTCCTTGGCCAATCGTTCCAATAGTAAGCCCAGCATCCGCACCAAACTTACCTTGATGATCAAGAATTGCTCTAACTGCACCGTTACTTCGAAGCACAAGAATGATTTCTGTATCCTGCAAACCCATTTGAATACCTAAACTAGCAGCTCCAAGAACATAGAAAGCTGGTGGACTCCACGAACCATCCTGAGTTTTAACCATCAAGACGCCGTTTCCACCCTCTCCCCCAAACATGAATCCACCTTTAATAACGCTGGGCAGCACAACAATTCCTCGTGCTGTTGGCATATGATCAGCAAAAGCCTTTAGATCAGGCATTCTCTTGAAGCGTTGTACAGTCTCAGTCGCCTGATTAACCACATCTACCGCAGTTGAATTTTTATCACGCCGCATTTCAGCACAACTACTTAGTGCTAAAACTAAAAACAAGGCAATGAATAGAGTAGATTTTCTCATTAACAACTTCCTAAACCTATCTTCGAAACCTAATGTTCTAAATCTAAACACAAAACATACAAAAGGAGGTGGTCTAAAATTCAACCCCTTTCTGAGCCTTAATACCGTTTCGAAACGGATGTTTAATCAAAGTCATTTCGGTAACTAGATCAGCAGCATCAATCAACTCCTCATGGGCATTACGCCCTGTAGCAACTACATGAAGCATTTGTGGACGCGCTACCAAGCCTTTAATTACATCTTCCAGAGACAAATAATTATAACGTAGAGCAATATTTATTTCATCAAGAATAATCATGGAATATTCCGGATTTGCTATCATTTCCATAGCTACTTCCCAAGCCTTGGCTGCTGCTGCAATATCACGTTCTCGATCTTGAGTTTCCCAAGTAAAGCCTTCCCCCAAAGCCTTGATAGTAACTTGATCAGGAAATCTCTCAAAAACGCTCCGCTCTCCGGTTTCCCATGCACCTTTTACAAATTGAACAATACCAACCTTCTTGTTGTAACCTATCATACGCATAGCCATACCCCAGGCCGCGGTTGATTTTCCTTTCCCTTTTCCTGTGTGAACAATCAATAAACCTTTTTCTTTCGTCTTAGTAGCCAGAATTTTGTCACGAGCAGCCTTCTTTTTTGCCATTTTTTCACTGTGACGTGTGTTGTCTGTATTGATCATTTACTTTTCATCTCCTGTTGTGGTCACTCAATTTAGTCAAAATATCATAAGTGTTATTCAACCGCGGATTCCACAGCTCCCGTTCTTGTGCTTCCAAAAGGCGGGTAGCCATTTCTCTCAAAGCACTTGGGTTATGTGCTTCAATAAACTCTCTAACTTTATCGTTAGAAATATAGGCCTCAAACACCGCATCAAAGTGATGATCACCAACACATTTGGCAGTAGCAGCGAAAGAAAACAAATAATCTACAGTCGCTGCCATTTCAAAAGCCCCTTTATAGCCATGGCGCATAACCCCATCTATCCATTTAGGATTCACCACTCGAGCACGGACAACTCGACCTATCTCATCCTCTAGAGTTCTTATTCTTGGTGTTTCCGGTCGCGAGTGATCATTGTGATACACTTTGGGCTGATTTCCTGATAACTCCCTGACTGCGGCTGTCAAACCACCTTCAAATTGGTAGTAGTCGTCACTATCCAACAAATCATGTTCACGGTTATCTTGGTTATGTATCACTACTTCAACTTTTTTGAGACGCGCCTCAAAAATGTTATGCGCAACAACACCCGAAGCCCCTTCACCATAAGCATACCCACCCCAAGCAACATAAGCACGAGCAAGATCTGCCTCAGTATCCCAACCCTTTTCATCTATCAACGCTTGTAGGCCGGCACCATACGCACCGGGCATGGAACCAAACACTCTGTACCCTGCTCGCTCTTTAGCTAGATCTTCGCTCATACCTTCTTCAACAAGCTCAGCTACTTCACCCATGACATGAGCTGAAAGAGGATTATCAACTTCCCCTTCATCTAGGGCAGCTACAGCGCGTGAAGCGGAAGAAAACAAATCAATTAATCCTGGAAAAGCGTCACGAAAAAAACCAGAGACCCTCAACGTGACGTCAACGCGAGGACGATCAAGTATTGACAACGGCAAAATTTCAAAACCAGTAATACGACGGGATGCCGTATCCCAAGTTGGCTTGACCCCCATTAATGCTAATCCTTGGGCAATATCATCTCCCCCAGTACGCATATTGGATGTACCCCATGCTGACAAAGCCATTGTCTTTGGCCATTCTCCGTGTTCTTGTTTATGGTTTTCAATTAAAAGCGAGGCTGATTTCCAGCCCAACGTCCACGCGGCTGGCGTTGGCACAGTACGTGTATCTACGGAGTAAAAATTTCGGCCAGTAGGAAGCACGTCTAAACGGCCACGTGTTGGTGCACCACTCGAACCAGGCTCAACAAAACGTCCATCCAGACCACGAAGCAAACCAGCTACCTCTGCTGAGCCGCACGACTCTACAGAGGGCCTAATGTTTGTTTCAATATTTTCAAGAACCATTTTGGTTTGCAACCAGCTAGCCTCATATTTTTCTTCACCTGAAACCAATCTAGAAGCAAGATCCTCCAATCGCTCAACAGTATCCCCATAGCATCGCCATGCACCCTTCCCAGTGAGGATTTTCGGTTTTGGGCCTTGCCATGCTGCTGCCATTTCACAATCAAGCGGGTCGAACCGAAGATCTAGATCATTGGATAGAGCTCTAAGTAAGGACGCCTCACCCGCATTACCAGAGCCCCTTGGCACTCGAACTAAAGCCACCAGAAGATCGTCAAGAAGACGGCCCTTTGGGGCAACCCCAAAGATGTGAAGCCCATTACGAATCTGCATTTCCTTCAGTTCACACAGATAATTATCAAGTTTTACCATTGCTGCGTCTTCATCCGCGACTTTGTTCATACCACAATCCACATCAAGACCCAAGACGGTGCAAAGAGTAAGTATCTCCTTGCGCAAAACACGCAAACGCCGAGGATCAACACCTGATGCCTCGTAAAATTCATCAACCAAAAGCTCTAAATCAGCAAGTGGGCCATAGCTCTCAGCACGGGTCAGGGGCGGTGTCATATGATCAACAATTACTGCAGATGCCCGCCGCTTTGCTTGAGTCCCTTCACCGGGATCATTTACAATAAAGGGATACAGATGAGGAGTAGGACCGAGAGTTACCTCTGGAAAACATTGATTAGACAGGCCCAAAGATTTTCCGGGTAACCATTCCAGATTTCCATGCTTGCCAAAGTGAATTACTGCATCAGCACCAAACTCATATCTGAGCCAACCGTAAAATGCGAGATATCCATGGGGTGGCACTAAATCTGGATCGTGATACGAAGACTTTGGATCTATATTGTAACCTCGTGCAGGTTGCAGACAAATAGCCACTTTACCAAGCTTAAATGCAGAGATAGCAAAATGGCCACAACCAGCCTTATCAGAGACAAACATTGGGTCTGTTTCTGGTGAGCCCCACCGATCACGCACAGCTTTCTGCACCTCCTCAGATAAATTTTCAAAAAATAGCTGATAATTAGCCATAGTGAATCTCTCATAAAACTTACCCTTAACCCCCTGATTTGTTGGACCTGCCTCTAATTGTGCAATCAATTTGTCGCCATCTACAGGAAGCTCTCCCGTATCATAACCGGCTTCTTTCATTGCAATTAAAGTTGTGATAACTCCCTGAGGTGTATCCAGTCCAACTCCATTACCAATACGACCATCACGGTTAGGGTAATTTGCTAAGATAATAGCGATAGAACGACTTGCCACATTGAGTCGTGCCAATCTTGCCCAATTAGCCGCTAATTGGCAGACAAAATCAATCCGGTCTTGCACTGGCTCATATGTGATAATATCAGTTTGAGTTCTTTCGTCACGCCTACTCGAGCCTTTAAATGAAACGGCACGACTAAGCACATGGCCATCTACCTCCGGCAAGGCCACATTCATTGCAATGTCTCGTGCACTCAACCCATAAAGGCCGTTAAGCCAGGATTCCATGCTAGAACTTGAAAAAACTACCTGTAAAACAGTAGCACCTGAATGATTAAATGGCGTTGGAATACGGGAGACACCAGGTGATGAAACAGCAAAACCTGTGCTATTTATAATCACATCAGGCACTTCTTCCAATAACAACTCTTCAAGGATCGCTGATGCCACCGGGTCCTTCAAACTTGCAACAAAAATTGGGAGCACATTAAATCCAACATCTTGCAAACCTGAAATCAGCGCCTCGACCGCTTTTGTGTTATCCCCTTGAACTAGCGCACGGTAAAATACAAAAACAACAGTTGGTTGACCAACCAACCAGTCCTGACGAAGAACACCCAATTCAACATTTCCTTCACCTACTTTATACACCCCTGCCCTCAGTAATGGCTGAGGCTCCAACCATTTAAATCTTTTATCTATAATTGATGCGGCAAAATTTAAAAAATGCTGTGCGTTAAATGGACCACCGTGAACACAATATTGCCAGAGCTTGTGGCAAGCTTGTGAACCCAAAGTTGATAAGGTTACCAACTCCGCATCAGGTTGATCATCACCAGGTAACAAAGCAAGAGGTATTCCTCTTCGAGAACATTCAGCAGAGATTTGCTCAACCCCATAAGACCAGTAACTCTGCCCACCAAGCAGGCGTACAATAACCAGCTTGGCACCAACAATGACGCTTTCTACATACAAATCAACTGACATATTATGCCCGAGGTTCAAAAAATTTGCTAAACGAAGACTTGGGGCATCATTACCCATCTTCGCATAAGCCCCACTAAAGCTGGCTAGCTCGCTATCAGCGGCGCTTAAAATAACAATATCAGCTGGACTTTGGCCAAGGTCAATAGCCTCTGATCCATCAGATATTCCTCCCGGTGTGGCAGCTAACAGGTGCATTTTAAGCCAGTAGAGCGTCTTCAATTGCGCTTCGGTCTAGACCAATTTGACCAATAACGACGAGTCGGCTTCTACGTGCTTCACCTGGTTCCCAGATGCGATCAAAATAACGCTGGATGCGTGGGCCAACACCCTGCACTACGTGACGCATATTTTTATCGGGCACATGTAAAAAACCCTTGAGCCGCAAAATATCGTGCTTTTCTATCAATTCTAACAATAATGCCTCAAATTTTTCTGGGTCTGATATATCACCAAGCTCAACGGTAAAACTTTCAAAATCGTCGTGGTCATGCCCATCTTCACCATCATGATGCGAACGTCGCTGTTCAATATCCTCTTCAGCGGCTGCATTAAGCCCAAGTATAATGCTAGTATCAATTGCACCTTCAATGGCCCCTATTGCCTTGACACCTGGTCGCAAGTGACCTGAAAGATCTTTTGAAATCTTTCGTACTCCCTCTTTTCCAATAATGTCAGCCTTATTAAGAATAACCAAATCAGCGCATAACAACTGATCTTCAAAAACTTCCTCTATGGGATTTTCATGATCTAAAGATGGATCCTCCTCCCGCTTTTCTTGAATAGCCATTTCATCATCAGCAAAGCGGCCCTCGGCAACAGCAGGTGAATCTATTACTGCGACAACCCCATCTACTGTTAGCCTTGAACGTATTTCTGGCCAATTGAACGCCTTAACAAGGGGTTTTGGCAATGCTAGACCCGAGGTTTCAATAATTATGTGATGAGGTGGATCGTCACGATCCAGCAACGTTTCCATAGTAGGAAGAAAATCATCCGCAACTGTGCAGCAAATACAGCCATTGGCAAGCTCTACAATATTTTCGTATTCACAACCTTCAATATCACAACCAGCCAAAAGTTCTCGGTCTACTCCCATGTCACCAAATTCATTGATGATCAGAGCTATGCGCTTGCCTTTTGTATTTTCTAGCAAATGACGAATTAGAGTTGTTTTACCGGCACCCAGAAAACCAGTAATGACGGTTGCGGGAATTTTCATAATATCTTTCTTTTATCTTTTTAAGTACATAGGTAAACCAGCCGTTACAAAAATAACAACATCGGCGTGATCTGCAAGCAGTTGGTTTAATTTACCAAGCTTATCAATAAAATGTCGAGATAGTGCATTGTCAGGAATGATACCCTGTCCGACTTCGTCAGAAACGAAAACAAGAGGTGATTTAACCGTTTTCGTCGCCTCAACTAAATCTATTATTTTCTCTTCTACATCTCTTTCATAAGCAAGGAGATTAGAAATCCACATACCTAAACTATCTATAAGTATCGGACGGCCTGACTTGTCATTCATCTGAAGAGCAGAAGCAAGGTCAAATGGTTCCTCAACCGTCATCCAATTTTTATTACGACGATTTTTGTGTATTCTAACACGCTCTCTCATTTCTTTATCCAGTATTTGCGCAGTTGCCAGGTAAAGTGCATCCTGGCCAGAACAGATTAGACCTTCTGCATAGCTACTTTTACCCGAGCGCTGGCCACCCAGAACAAGGGTGATGGATGGAAGGCTAACAGACAAAATTAATTATTCCTCACACAACTACAACAAAATCAAAGATAGACCCCACTAAGTTGGGGGTAGATTTATTCCCTCAACTCGCCAGACACCACCCTGACCACGGTAAAGCCCATTCGATACAAAATGGAGCCGAGTTAAAGTTAGATTGTCTATCTTTACACTTAAAGCCATGACAGGCTCTAATTTTAAGGCTAAGGCTATTGCAGCACGGATGGTACCACCGTGAGCAACAGCGATAATATCGCGACCAGAGCAGCTATTATTTATGCGATCAATAACCGAATTAGTGCGTGCTATCAAATCAACAAAACTTTCACCACCTGGAGGAGCTTCATAACCTGGGTTTTTCCAAAAGGCCTTATATTCTAACCCACCCTCAGCGTGGAGATCATTCCAACTACTATTTTGCCAATCACCAAAACTTTGTTCGGCAAGATCACGTTCTGTAATAAACTTTTCTGGATTAACTGAAAATGCACTCCCAGCTTCCAATATGGCATTTGCAGTATCAATAGTTCTTGAAAGATGCGACGTTAACCAAACTGCATCTTTAGGCAACTGGGCTGCAAGACCATCAAACGAGGCAACATCAGAAACATCACAATCAATGTCCGTTTGACCATATATCTTTTCACCATGATTTACCACAGGTGCATGGCGAACCCACCACCAGCGCGTATCTTTTTCCAATATCTTTTCCTACATTACCAAAATGACACCAAGCAAAACAGCCGTTTCAGTTACCTGTTGTACTGTACCCAAAACATCACCAGTTTGTCCCCCGATTTGACGCTTTGCATAGAGACCCATTAACACCGTCGCACCAAAAGCAAATGCAAGAACAAACCAGCCTGCAGCACCAAGCAATAAAAAAGCTATAGCTCCACCAAGTGCAAGAGTAACTAAAGTAGATTCGTTTGTTGGTTGTCCTGCCTGAGAGGCAAGTCCATCAGTACGAACCAGTTCTAACTGGTTCATTGCTAATGCTATTAAGGCCCTCGAAACCGCTCCAGCACTAAGCAAAGCAATAACAGCAATTGTCTGTGACGTCATGCCTGCAATTAGACCGGCACGAAAAGTTATGGAAAAAATAAGTGCGAGAACACCGTAGGTTCCAATTTGCGAATCACGCATAATTTTTAATTTATCAACGATCTTATGACCACCGCCAAAACCATCTGCCACATCAGCAAGGCCATCTTCATGAAGTGCGCCAGTTATTAGAGCCTGAGTTGCGACTGCAATTAAGCCGCAAACCAACGGACTCAAGCCAATTTCATAGCCAATCCACATTGCAAAACTGGCTACCCCACCCACAAAAACACCAACTAGAGGAAAAGCCCACATGACGTCAGCCAATTTTTGTTTTTCGTTGTTCTCACTCAACCTGATAGGAATGCGAGTCAAGAAGGCTACTGCCAAAAGAGCGCTTTCTACCCATCGATAAAAAATGCTTAGGTTGTTTTCTCTGCTTATCAAATTATTTTTCTCATTGTATAAGTTTCACTATCGCTTTCTAAATTACATTTATAATTTAGGTTATCTTAAAAATAAATATTTCAAACATTCAAAAGGTTGAACTCCCCGTGTTATCTTCCTCAATTAAATCTCTTGATGATATTCGGAATCTTCTCAAATCCCTTCCAAGTCAAGACAAAGTGGCCCTCTCTAAGGCTACTATACGTGAGCCCCAACTTACTAAACCACCAGGTTCCCTGGGTAGATTGGAAAAAATATCCCATTGGCTCGCTGCGTGGCAAGGCCGTCACCCCCCGCAAATTAAAAGTGCCCGTGCTCAGGTTTTTGCTGGTAACCATGGCATCGCCCAAAAAGGTGTTTCGGCTTATCCAAGTGCAGTTACAGAACAGATGGTGGGTAATTTTCTATCTGGGGGCGCAGCTATTAATCAGCTTTGTAAAACTTTTGACATTGACTTGAAAGTTGATGCCATTGATCTAGATAACCCTACAACAGACTTTTCAGAAGGCCCTGCTATGACCGAGTCTGAAACCCTCAAGTCTATTTGCTTTGGCATGGATAAGGTCGACGAAACGTTAGATATCTTGTGCCTGGGAGAAATGGGTATTGGCAACACTACATCTGCTGCCGCTATCTGTTATGCTTTGTATGGTGGAAGTGCTAATGATTGGACTGGGCCCGGAACTGGGATCGAAGGAGAAGCAATAATTGCAAAAACCCAAATAGTTGACGAAGCAGTTAAAGCACACAATTATAATGACGGGTTAGATATTTTAATGTGCTTAGGTGGTCGGGAATTCGCTGCTATAGTAGGTGCTATCATAGCCGCACGCCAAAAATCAGTACCCGTAATGCTAGATGGTTTTGTATGTACAGCTGCCGCTAGCGTTCTCGAATCGACGTTTCTTGGCTCACTAGATCATTGTCTAGTTGGTCACGCCTCTAGCGAACCAGGCCATCGCCTTCTTCTCAAGCGCATAAAAAAAATACCCCTACTTGATTTTGAAATGCGCCTTGGTGAAGCATCAGGAGCAGCTCTAGCTGTCAGTATCCTTAAAGCAGCGGTTTCATGCCATAATGGCATGGCAACTTTTACTGAGGCAGGAGTTAGCAACAAAGATTAGGGCAATAGCATGCAACTTCTATAGCAAAAAAAAACAAATTTGATGTCTTGTTTGTATTATATTTTTTTTAAAAGTCATGCTTGTCTTACAATTGACCAGCACCATTTTTAACAAAAGATTGATGATGGATTCTTTTCTGAAGTCTTTTTTTTTCTGGTGCTTGTTTTTACGTTTATGTGATAACTAACCGACATGCCAACGAGAAAAAAAATCTTAGTTACTGGTGGCGCTGGTTTTCTTGGCTCCCACCTGTGCCAAAGACTGTTAAACGATGGGAACGATGTTCTTTGCGTCGACAACTTTTATACGGGCACTCATAAGAACATAGCTGAACTTATAAAAAACCCTCATTTTGAAGTTCAAACACACAATGTAACTTTTCCGCTATACGTTGAGATTGACGAAATTTATAATCTTGCTTGCCCTGCATCTCCCATTCATTACCAAGAAAACCCCGTACAAACGACCAAAACTTCTATTTTGGGTGCTATAAACATGTTGGGCTTGGCAAAAAGAACCGGAGCTAAAATTTTTCAGGCGTCGACCAGTGAAGTTTATGGTGATCCGGAAGTTCACCCCCAAACTGAAGAGTACCGCGGATCTGTATCAACAACTGGACCAAGAGCGTGCTACGACGAAGGCAAACGTTGCGCTGAAACACTATTTTTTGATTATTTGCGACAACATAATCTAAGTATTCGTGTTGCACGAATCTTCAATACCTATGGACCACGCATGGTGCCAGATGATGGACGAGTAGTTTCAAACTTTATTGTCCAAGCTCTCAAAGGCACTCCCATCACAATTTACGGAAACGGAATGCAAACCCGCTCATTTTGTTACGTAGATGATTTAATTGAAGGTATAATACGCTTGATGGAGGCAGATGACAAAGTAACTGGGCCCGTAAATTTAGGAAATCCCATCGAGTTCACCATCCGCCAACTTGCTGAGACAGTTATTAAACTTACCAAAACATCATCAATTCTTATTGAAAAACCCTTGCCTGAGGATGACCCAACCCAGCGTTGCCCAGATATATCCTTTGTAAAGGAAAAGCTTAAGTGGCAACCTCAAACTGAATTAGAAGAGGGTCTTGTTAAAACCATTAATTACTTTAAAGATGTACTTAAGAAGTCCTAACTTCTAGGATCATTACAATCAACTTAATTACTTTGCATAGATTTTACTCACAGCAAAAAAGCTTTTTCAGTTTCTGATTTGAAATTTTTTGCATTATGATGTGTGAGACTGATACACTTTTTTTGCCCAGTCACGCAAACCACCTTTCTTACAATTTTCACCTTCCAACCAATTGCTCACAGGTACAAAGAAACCAGTTTTTGGCCTATTTATAACCGAATTCGGTAATTTTTTTCTAGGTGTGGCCGCCATTTCTTGCTTTCCGGGCCTTCGATCTGTGGCAATAGCGCCAGACAACGCCTTAAACAACTCCGTGTCTACAAACGGCACCCTGATTTCTATACCATGAGCCATACCAGCCCAATCTGCATCACGTAGTAACTGATTACGCATATACCAGCACATTTCAAGTGCGCTTACTTTTGCCTTGGGGTGCCTTATCATCGACTGACTTGAGCGAAGTCGTTGGCGCACTTGAAGTATTTTAAGACCTTCAAAAACCATGTCCTCATCAAGTACTGAACCCAGTTCCCATGGCATATAGAGGGCACGGCGAAGTAAATAAGCATCTCCAAAACTTCCAGAGTACTCAAACAAACCAGGGACTTTTGGAGGCAATCCTATTGTAGTTAAAGGTGTGCACAAAAAGCGAAGCATACGTCCTATATCCTTAATGCCGGGTATTTGACCTACGCTACCTACTAACCTGGGAACTTTTAAGAAGCTATCATAACCACCAAAAATCTCATCTCCACCTAGACCAGAGATAGCCACTTTGAGTCCGCTCGATGCTGCAGCCTTAGCGATAAAATAAGTATTCACTCCATCAATACTAGGCTGATCCATAGCCAAGAACAGATCATCTATATCATCAGCAAAGTCTTTACCTGTAACTCTGACAGATTGCTGACTTGTGCCGTAGGTAGCTGCAACTGCTTCTGCAAGTGGCACCTCGTCGTATGCACTACCGCTAAATTCTTGAAAACCAAGGCTCAGCGTATTTAATTTTGTTTCTGACAACTCAGAGGCCAGCCCAACAAGGGTTGCCGAATCCAACCCTGAGGACAGAAATAACCCAACAGGAACGTCAGCAATCAAATGATGAGATACGCTGTCACGAAGTAAATCGCCAAGATTTTCATTTGAACACTGTCGATCAGGATCAGCTAAAAAACTTGAAACATCAAAAAAAATTTTTTCCTGCCCAGGGCCATTTCTGTCTATCCAAAGAGTCGTTCCGGCCCCAAGGGCCTTTATCCCTTTGTAGAGAGTATGTGGCTCAGGAATATTACCAAAAAGAAAAAAACCTACATGTCCAGCTGCATCATAGTCAGGACGTGGAACACCCTGTGTCTTAAGCCCAGCCAATATTGCCTTAACTTGAGATGCAACTGTGCATATCCCATCCTGCTCCAAATAATAAAGTGGCTTGATGCCAAAACCATCTCTTGCTAATAACATCCCTTGGCGTTTTTCATCCCATATGGCAAATGCAAACATTCCTCGTAATCGTTCAACCATATCACGGCCATACTTTGCATATAGGTGCAACAAAACCTCAGTATCAGAAGTCGTTCTAAAATGATGACCGGAATCCTCGAGATCACGTCGAAGCTCTCTAAAATTATAAATTTCACCGTTATAAGTAATATGAAGCCGGCCTATCGATGTCTCTAACATCATTGGCTGAGCCGCCTGATTACTGAGGTCAACAACAGCTAACCTTCTGTGTGCCATACCAACACTACCGTCATTTGATAACCAAGAGCCACTTCCATCCGGTCCACGTCGAACCATGGCAAGGCTTATGGATTTAAGCACTTCAGTATCTACTGGTGGGGCATTTACCCCATATGAATAGATTGCAACAAAACCACACATTGGCCTTCATAACCGCTGAGACCCCCTGCCGGCAAAACTTTTTTTAAGATAGGGCTTGAAGAGTTTATTAATAATCCAAACTTCTAGTTAAAATTTTACTTTAAAAAAAACTTATAAACTCAACTTCTTGGACAAAAAAAAAGTACAAAAAAATTCCAACGGGAGCGCAAAATTATTTCAATTATTTATAAAAAATATCTTAGTGCGTTAACTCATACACCAAGCTAATATGCCTTTTTGTGCATGTAAGCGATTTTCAGCCTCATCCCAAACGACAGAACGAGGTCCATCAATAACTTCAGCTGTCACCTCCTCTCCGCGATGAGCAGGCAAACAATGCATAAAAAGAGCATCCGCTTTAGTTAAATTCATCAAACGTTGATCAACTTGGTAAGGGGCCAAAATATTGTGGCGAAATTGGCTTTCATCAGCACCCATAGAATGCCAAGTATCAGTAACCAGACAGTCAGCTCCTTTAACTGCACTATCTACATCCGCGGTCACCAGGACATCACCACCTTCAGCTATAGCCCATTCTATAGCTTTCGCATCTGGCTCTAATTCTTTTGGACAAGCAAGCCTCAAGGAAAAGCCAAAACGTACCGCTGCTTGAATCCAAGATGTTGCAACATTGTTCCCATCTCCGCACCAAACTACTGTACGCCCAGCTATAGGGCCCATATGTTCCTCAAAGGTCATAACATCAGCCATTAGTTGGCAGGGATGGCTATCATCGGTCAACCCATTAATTACAGGTACACTTGCGTTCTCGGCAAGCTCATAAAGCTTATCAGAGTCATCTGTGCGGATCATAATGGCGTCAACATAACGCGAGAGAACTCGCGCCGTATCAGCAACACTCTCACCTCGTCCCAATTGACACGCATCGCCTTCTAGAACAATTACACGACCACCTAATTCATGCATACCAACTTCGAAAGAAACGCGCGTTCTAGTTGAAGGCTTTTCAAATATTAGAACCAAGGTCCTATCTTTCAGAAGTTGCGTATTTTCCACACCCTTTTTGAAAGAAACGCCCTTATCAAGAATACTACGTAGCGTATCAGAATCACAGGCATCTAAATCTAAAAAATGTTTTATACCTGTCATGTCAGGAGACCCTATCGATCATGGCACACGCTTTATGAAGAATTTTCATAGCTTCATCAACATGACTACTTTCTATTATAAGTGGTGGCAGGATACGAATAACGTTATCCGCTGCACCAACACACAACATTCTAGAGGCAAGCAATTTACTACGCAGATCTGAACTATTTACTTTACATTTGACCCCAATCATCAAACCTGAACCACGAATTTCTTCAATAACACGAGGATATGCAGCTGCAAGATCAATTAATTGAGCCCAAAACTTTTTAGCAACATCATTCACATTTTTGAGAAATTCGGGTGTATTGATTACATCAAGAACTGCGTTGGCCGCTGCCATAGCTAACGGGTTACCTCCAAAGGTGGAACCATGAGAACCAGCACATAGGGCTGCAGCTGCATCCTCACGGGCGAGACAAGCACCCACGGGAAAACCTCCACCGAGACCTTTGGCTACTGACATTATGTCAGGAGTTACACCAGCCCACTCATGAGCAAATAATTTTCCGGTACGCCCCACACCACACTGAACCTCATCAAAAATCAAAAGTAGGCCAAATTCATCAGCCGTTTCACGGAGGCCTCTCAGAAATTCTGGGCTAGCAGGACGTATTCCACCCTCCCCCTGGATAGGTTCAATAAGTATCGCTGCAGTTTCATTTGTAATGGAGGCACGTACTTCATTTAAGTTGCCAAAAGAAACATGGTCGAAGCCCTCCATATTTGGAGCAAAACCAGCTCGATTTTTTTCTTGTCCGCTTGCTGCGATAGTGGACAGGGTTCGTCCGTGAAAAGCATTGGTGAATGCTATTACACGAAAGCGTTCAGACTTGCCATTATCGTGTTGATATTTACGCGCCATTTTTATGGCGCATTCAACAGCCTCGGCGCCAGAGTTAGCAAAAAAAACACTATCAGCAAAAGTTGCATCAACTAAGCGCTGAGCTAATTTTTGTTGTCCTGAAATGTGATACAAGTTGGAAACATGCCATAATTTTCCAACTTGTTCTCGTACTGCTTCAACAAGATGTGGATGACAATGGCCAAGAGCGTTTACAGCAATACCTGTTGCAAAGTCTAGATAGCGCTTACCATTAGAGTCAAATAGATATGCACCCTCCCCACGCACGAAGGATATATCCATTCTTGCATATGTTGGCATAACAGCTGAAATCACAGGTTAAGCCTCCAAGGTATCAAAAAAATGAGCCCGCAATTAAACTAACCCTCTAAGATAGCAATTAAAAAACGGAGTATTGATTTCAAATGTTACTAAGGAAAGCATTTACAAGAACTAAGCTCTTAATTTATATCCTATTTTAAACATATAATGACATATCATCCAAAGCAAAATATTCATCAATATCATTACGACCAAACCGAGCATAGGTTCAGCATCAGAGGCCCCAATAAAACCATACCGAAAGCCATCTATCATATAGAAAAATGGGTTAAAATAGGCAATTTTTTGAGCAACCTCAGGTAGTTGGTGGATTGAATAGAAGGTACCTGAAAGAAAAGATAGAGGCGTAACTACAAAATTAGTTACCGCAGCTATGTGATCAAATTTGACAGACCAGATACCACCTATGAGCCCCAACAAGGATAACATCAACGACGCCATAAACCCGTGAAATAGAATAAATACAAAGTTATGCAGATTGCTAGGAGTAAAAAAACTCATAGCTAAAGCAACACATATGCCAACAGCAATACCTCTAGTTACACCGCCGAAAGCAATAGCAAGAGTTAATTCGTTTGCACTAAATGGAGGCATCAAAGTATCAACAATATTACCTTGTATCTTAGCTATAACAATCGAAGACGAGGTATTACCAAAAGCATTTTGTGCAATTGCCATCATGATTAATCCTGGAACAAGAAATTCTAAAAAAGGCACTTCGCCAACAAAGCTATTCGAGCGTGGCCCTATGACCAACGAGAAGACTGCCAAAAACAAAAGAGTTGTCACTACAGGTGCCAACATAGTTTGAGTATAAATTTTAGTAAAACGGCGAACTTCTCGCATATAAAGTGTCCACACACCAAGCCAATTGTGACCTCCTGGGTTTTCCCATAGGGGTGACTTCATTTTTGTTCCTTCTTTGTTTAAATTTTTCATATAATATGTACTAAATTAGAACTAAATAAAAAAACATTAACTGAGTATGACTGAATCTAACAGCAAATCTGGTAGAACTACACGACGACTTAAAATTCCGCGTAAAGTAAGCACCACCTCCATTGAAAGTGCTGCACTTTATTATCTGGGGAGATATGCATCGTCTTCTGAAAACTTGAGGAAAGTTCTTGAACGTAAAATTATTCGTGCGTCAAAGTACCATAATACAGACGTTAAAGCTTGTATTCAGCTTGTTGAGGATCTAATCCAGCGCTATTTAAAAAATGGCATATTAAATGATGAGGCATACGCCCAAACCCAAGCTGCAAGCATGGGCAGACGAGGTAAATCACTACGTACCATACGCTTTCGTCTTCTTCAGAAATCGCTGCCAAAAAAAATTATTGATAAAACAATTGAGGCTTTAGAAAATGAGATTGGTTCGCCTGATCTGCCCGCAGCAATTGCCTACGCACGCAAACGGCGTTTTGGTCCTTATCGAAGAGATGTAAATAATCAGGAAAATCTTGAGAAAGAGCTTGCTGCGTTAGCACGGTCAGGCTTTTCCTACTCCATAGCCTTGAGCATTGTTAAAGCAAAAAATATTGATGAACTCGAAGCGAACTTGAAAAATCTTGGAAATACCGTGCCGTGAGTTTTCTAAAAACCTTTGCGTGGAAAAACTTAACCCATTCTGGTTATTAATCTCGATCCTTATGTTCCTAATCCCTTGTCAAAAGGGCGTTACCAAGGTAAAAAAACACAAGAACTTCAATAATTGATATCAAAAATTTAACCAACGAATAGTTGTTGTTTTGAACTCTATCTCCATCAGTTGAGCCACATGACATGGTTTTTATAGAAAGGCTGAAAACGAAATTTAATATTAGGAGTAAAACAAAAAAACTCAATTTAGCGGTCTTTGACTAACCGTTAAATAAGGTTTTTCTGAATTTCCTATCAACAAACTATTACTACTGCCCCCATTCAAAAGAACAAAACCTGCATCTAGACCCCTGTATCAGCAATACCAATATGCCCCAATCAATAGACCAACTGAAATCAATAGAAACCTGGGTTTTTGACCTAGATAACACTCTTTATTGCGCAACAACCAACTTGTTTGGTCAAATTGATTTAAGAATGAAGTCTTTTATTTCTGGTTTCCTCAAAGTAGAACCTAACGAAGCATTTAAAATACAAAAAAAATATTTTAGAGAATATGGAACAACTTTACGCGGCCTAATGGACCGCCATGAAGTTAATCCAAAAGAATTTCTTGACTACGTTCACGATATTGACCTCCGGAAATTAAAAGCCAACCCAATCCTGGATAAGGCTTTGAAAAAACTTAATGGGCAAAAAATTATCTTCACAAATGCAGATGTGGGACACACCTTGCGTGTTATTGAGCGTCTTGGAATCAGTCATCATTTTACAGATATCTATGACATTGTTGCCAGTAATTACATTCCTAAACCACAACCAGAAGCCTACCAAATGTTTGTAAAAAAATTTGAACTCAATCCAAAACTCACAGTAATGTTTGAGGATATAGCCGGCAATTTGAAACCAGCAGCAGATATTGGCATGACCACAGTTTGGGTTCGCACTAACACGCAATGGGGGCAGGAAAGTTCAAAAGGAAAGCATGTTCACCATGAAATTGACAATTTAACGACTTGGTTAAACAATATTGTGTCCTTGTATTGACATTCATACTCTCTTTATCGCATGTTCTGACGCCTGCAAAATTGTTACCTAGTTTTTATTGTCTGTTGAGTTGAAAATGAATCGTAATCAGTTAGAAAAAATTATAAGCGACGCGTGGGAAGCTCGCAATAACATCAATACAGAAACTACTGGAGAAATACGAAATGCTGTTGAGGATGCCCTAGACCTCCTTGACTCAGGCAAAGCCCGTGTAGCTGAGCGCAAGAGCCTGGGCAAGTGGCACGTAAATCAGTGGCTTAAAAAAGCTGTATTGTTGTCATTTCGCTTAAACGACATGGGAATGATTTCTGGTGGTGCAGATGGAGCTCATTGGTTTGACAAAGTACCATCTAAATTTAGGGATTGGAATGAGTCTGAATTTCGCGACTCAGGTATTCGAGCCGTTCCTAATTGCATTGTCCGTCGCGGCTCATATGTCTCTCAAGGTGTAGTCCTTATGCCCTCTTTCATAAACATTGGGGCTTTTGTTGATTCCGGTACCATGGTTGACGGCTGGTCAACAGTTGGCTCCTGCGCACAAATTGGTAAAGACGTCCACATATCTGGAGGAGCAGGAATTGGTGGGGTACTTGAACCCCTTCAAGCTGGGCCAACCATCATTGAGGACAACTGCTTTATCGGTGCTCGTGCGGAGGTTGCTGAGGGTGTTATTGTCGAAGAAGGTTCAGTTCTTGGCATGGGCGTTTTCATCAGTGCATCAACAAAAGTTGTCGATCGCGCTACTGGTGAGGTCCACTACGGCCGTGTTCCAGCATATTCAGTCGTCGTATCAGGAAACACACCATCGAGCAAAACTATGCCGAATGGCTCACCTGCTCCAAGTCTATATTGTGCCGTCATTGTTAAAAAAGTTGATGAGCGGACTCGTGCCAAGACCTCAATCAACGAGCTTTTGAGAGACTAGAGGACACTGCTGTGAATGAAATTGATGCAATTGTCTTCAGCCAAGGATTATTGCGCTGTCCATCCATTACTCCTGTTGATGCTGGTGCTTTGGATCTACTTGAAGCCACCTTGGACGACCTTGGCTTTACATGCTACCGTTTACCCTTTAGCGAATCTGGGACCCCAGATGTAGACAACCTCTATGCTCGCATAGGTTCAGCTGCTCCAAACTTTTGCTTCGCCGGCCATACTGACGTAGTACCCATAGGTAATCGTGACGACTGGACCATAGACCCTTTTGGTGGCCAAATTTGCGAAGAAGCACTGCATGGGCGCGGAGCCGCGGACATGAAATGTGCCATAGCTTGCTTTACTGCGGCTGCCTCTCGTTTTATTGCACGACATGGAACTGATTTCAAAGGTTCCATCAGTTTTCTCATTACCGGTGACGAAGAAGGGCCCGCAATCAATGGTACAAAAAAAATGCTGGATTGGATGGTCAGGCAAAGCCAAACTATTGATGCTTGTTTAGTCGGTGAGCCAACCAGCGTAAAAGTACTAGGCGATACTGTAAAAATCGGCCGACGCGGTTCAATCAATGGAAAAATTGTTGTTCATGGAACCCAAGGGCATGTTGCTTACCCGCACCTTGCCCACAATCCTGTTCCAGTATTACTTACGATTCTCAGCGCAATCAATTCAGAATTATTGGATAGTGGTTCTGATCACTTCCCACCATCAAACCTTGAAATTACAACTGTTGATGTAGGTAATAGGGCAACGAATGTTATTCCTACAAATGCACATGCTGGTTTTAACATACGTTTTAATGATCTTCACTCTGGCGCTTCTCTTGAACAACATATAAGAAAAATCGTCCAAACAATCGCAGCCGAGCATAAAACAGAAGTTAGCTTAGATTTTACAATTTCAGGAGAATCCTTTTTGAGCCCGCCGGGTTTTCTCAGTAATATCATCCAAAACGCAATAAAAAATGTAACTGGCCGAAGGTCTGAATTAAGTACTACTGGGGGCACCTCTGATGCTCGCTTTATCAAAAATGTATGCTCAGTTGCAGAATTCGGAATGATCAACGCTACCGCCCACAAGGCTAATGAGAATGCTTCAATAAACGATATCAACACACTTACAGACATCTATGATTACATACTTGAATCCTATTTTACGGACTGATGGCAATCACATCTGGTGAAACTGCACGCGCATTATACGGTGCATACAGATTTGCTCTACTAGATTCGTCTGGCTTATCCTACTTTAGAAATACAAAAGGGGCCTTCTGGCGATCCTTCAATGCAGCATTGATAATAGCACCATTTTACGCTGGGCTCCTTGTAATGCGCTATAATGTGGGCGAGATTTCAACCTCTGCAACACGCTTTATTTACGTTGAAACTATTTTTTACATTATCTCCTGGTTAGCCTTTCCTGTGGTAGTAGATTTTTTAGTCACTGCAATAAAGAGACGTAAGGAATACATTCGTTTTATTATCGCCTACAATTGGGCGGCAGTAATACAAAATTTAATTTACCTACCCATAGCGATACTATCAGTCAATGGTATATTTTCACCTATTAGTGCAGGATTTCTGGGGCTCGGCATATTGGTGTTTTTTGTGATCTACACTTGGTTTGTTACTAAAACAACGTTGAAGATTCCTGGAAAGCTTGCGGCAAGTATAGTAGCAATTGATTTTGCGTTAAGCATACTAATCAAGGGATATGCGGATAGGCTACTCTGAATTGTACAAACTACCCATAAGCAGGTTGCCTCATGGATAATTAGAGTATGAGGAATAAACCTATCACAGAAAACAAGAATTACTGATTGTAGCTAAGGAACCAAAAAAATAAGTTATAGTTATACTTTTCTATATTAAATGATCTGCTTAGTTGGTGAAATTTTAAACCATTCCAAACTAATAAAATACACCAGTCAGGTAGAGCCCATCAGGAGGGGCAGTTTGTCCAGCCGCCCTTCTATCACGTGCTTCAAGTGCGGCTTTCAAGTCAGTAGCACTCCATTTACCCTCACCAACTAGCTTCAAAGAGCCGACGAAGTTACGCACCTGGTGATGTAAAAACGAACGTGCCTGTGCATAAACCAGCACAAGATCTCCCTCTCTTTTCACATCTAACCTGTCTATTGTTTTTACTGGAGTATCAGACTGACAAACAACTGCCCGAAAGCTGGTAAAATCGTGTTTTCCCACAAGCACCTGAGCGGCTTCATGCATAGCTAATTCATTAAGATGTTTAGGCAACCGCCAGCTTCTCCCTTTCTCAACGGCTAGTGGCGCCCGACGGTTTGTAATACGATAAGTATATGAGCGACCGATTGCGGAAAATCTTGAGTGAAACTCCGGGCTCACGATGCTAACTTCCAAAACTACTGCGGGCACATCTTTTAGATAAAAATTTAAAGCATCCCTTACAGTATCGACACTATACCTTCCATGAAGATCAAAGTGAGCTACTTGGGCTAGTGCATGAACGCCCGAGTCTGTCCGTCCAGCACCAAAAACCCGAGGTTTTTCGCCACTAAAAGAAAATACTGCATCTTCGAAAGATTGCTGAACCCCAAGACCATTTTCTTGACGTTGCCAACCAACGAAACCACAACCATCATATTCTATTACAAGTTTAAAACGGGTCATACCTGCTTCTAAATTTTGAACAAGAAAATCAAAGAGAACTAGTCATAAGTGATGCACTCATTCTTAGGCCTTTTATTTGTATCTCGGCATTTAAACTCAAGGTTAAATATCCTTTCTTGTAACAAAAAAAATTAATGGGCACGATTAAAACTTTGAGACTGTTAGCAATAGTGACTTGGCAATACAAGCTCAATTAGCTTTACCAAACAGTTTCTTTTTTGAAGTGTGCCTAAGGAATAAAATTAATGGTCTTAGACAATAACAACGTCTAAACTAAGCAATTAACAATCAATAAAAAAGCACCCACTTTTTTATAATTACAATTTAAAGATGACTATCAATTTAAAAATTTAAGTCAGCCGTGTCCCAGCCGGCAGATCAAAACCACGGAGAAACTCTTCCGCTTTCATTACAACCCTTCCCTGTTTTTGAATAAGTTTCACACTCAAAGCCCCCTTCCCACAAGCAATACTGAACTGATTATTTAATACAGTTCCTGACTCGCCAGATTGTTTATTTACATCTGCTGCCAACACCTTGAGTCTCAATCCAGCATACTCGAACCACACGCCAGGCCATGGGTTTAAAGCCCTAATTCTACGCTCTAATTCTACTGCTGACATACTCCAATCAAGACGCCCCTCATTGCGATCCAGTTTTGCTGCATAGGTTATACCATAATTGGGTTGAGCTATTGGAGTGTACCCACCCTTTAGAACCCTCACAATCATCTGCGCCCCTAATTTAGAGAGCTGGTTGTGAAGTTCTTCAGCCGTGGTAAGTTTTGTGATTTGCGTCTCCTCACTTAAAAGTATGTCGCCAGTATCAAGTCCCTCGTCCATTTGCATTATGGTGACCCCACTTATTTTGTCTCCTGCAATTATAGCACGTTGAATTGGCGCAGCGCCACGCCAACGCGGTAGCAATGATGCATGAATATTTAAACATCCTAAAAGCGGCGCTTCCAAAATTCGCTTTGGCAAAATTGTACCATACGCACAAACAACACAAGCATCAGCCCTTAAGGCAATAAAGTCCTCCTGGTGCCTATCATCACTTAAATCTTCTGGAGTTCTTACTTTCAGGCCTCGTTCATAGGCGTACATATGTACCGGACAATAACTTTTTTTTTGCCCACGCCCAGCTGCGCGAATCGGTTGCGTATAAACACAAGATATTTGATGACCCGCATCAAGTAGTGCCTTTAAGGATGGAACTGAAAAATCTGAGCTTCCCATGAATATAAGGTTAAGAGTCGACATTACTTAATTATAAATTCCTGTTCTTCAACTTAACCAATTTACGCAAAATCATGTTACGCTTGAGTGATGAAATGTGATCGACAAACAAAATACCATCTAGATGATCAATTTCGTGTTGTACACACACAGCAAGTATTCCACTTGCATCCAACTCGCAAACTTTATTTGTCTTATCAAGGTAACGAACACGCACACTACTCGGGCGAGTTACCTCAGAGTAATGCTCAGGTAATGATAAACAACCCTCGTCATGGGAAAAATCTTCATCTGAAACTTCTATGATTTCTGGATTAGCCATACAGATAGGCTGAGAGAGATTGTTTTCGTCTACTATATCAACCACAATAATCCTTTTGTGAATATTTATTTGGGGCGCCGCTAAACCAATACCATGTGCAGAGTGCATAGTTTCCAGCATATCGTCCATAAGTTGACGAATATCATCATCAACCTCTTTCACAGGCTTACTTTTTATCTTAAGACGTGGGTCAGGTGCAATGAGGATTGGGTGAATAGTCATTAAGAAATAATCTCTTTTTGTTCAATTCGTTAATAAAATTCCAAAACATCTAAAGCAAGTCTAGTTACAAGCAAAAAATTCTTATGCTTCAATATTTTTTTTATGTAAATAAAAAAACTCTAAACATTTGCCTATCATGATTTCTTCAGGCAAGTTTGTTTTTTAAATTTTAAAGCAATAAAATGACAATGGAAACTTTGGCCCTAATTACTGTTCTATTTGCTACTGCAGTTGTCATAATAGCAGTAATAATTTTACGTGCTGGCCAAGTTCGAGCGCTTAAAATGGCTCAAAAGATGAGAGAGACACAGGCTGAAATGACTGGACGCCTCGCCCAAATGGGCGAGGCACAGGCAAGTGCTCATGCACAAGCTAATTTGACCATGGAGCAAAGACTAGAAGCCGTATCAAAGAGAATCGGAGATGGTCTGAGTTCTCACACAGAAAAAACGGGGAAATCTATAGGGGACCTTCATGAACGACTTGCCGTTATCGATGCAGCCCAAAAAAACTTAACAAATTTATCACAGCAAATGGTTGGATTACAGGATATTCTCTCAAACAAGCAAGCTCGAGGTGCATTTGGAGAAATACAACTGAATGATTTAGTATCATCAATGTTACCTCCATCAGCATTTCAATTTCAAGCAACCCTCTCTAATGGAAAGCGTGTCGACTGTCTGCTTAATCTACCTAATCCACCTGGCTTTATTGCTGTTGATGCCAAGTTTCCACTTGAAAGTTATCGTGCACTCAATGATGCCAAGGGCAATGCTGCTCTTGTTCAAGCCTCACGCACGTTTAGTGCTGATATAAAAAAGCATATTGAAGCCATCGCTAGTAAATACATAATCCCAGGTGAAACAGCTGAGTCGGCATTAATGTTCCTTCCATCCGAGTCTATTTTTACAGAGTTACATATCAATTTTCAGAATACCATTGAGCATTCATGGAAACGAAAAGTTTTGATAGTCTCGCCAACCTCTTTAATGGCTATTTTAAATACCGTACGTGCAGTACTGAAGGATGCCAACATGCGTGAACAGGCCGGGTTAATTCAAGTAGAAGTTACAAATCTACTAAAAGATATTGAGCGAATGGACAAACGTATTGAAAACCTAGCGCGGCATTTTGATAATGTTCAAGTCGACATTAAGGAAATTCAAACCTCATCAAAGAAAGTAACAACAAGAGGTCATCGAATGGAGGAAATACAGTTCGGTGAAGATACAGCTTGTAATTTATCCAACTCAGACAACACCTCGCCCCAATTGTTACCTATACCCGGTGGGCAAAATAAAGCCAAATTACCAGGGCGATGACTTATTAGCAAAAAACGCATCCTAATGGTGTTTCTATACGGGCTGGCGCGCAGTCAAAGCTGCACTTAAAGTACCCTCATCCAGATAATCTAATTCGCCACCGACGGGGACGCCATGGGCTAGTCCTGATATTTTTACGTTTGAGCCAATCAGTCGCTCAGCAATGTAATGAGCTGTAGTTTGACCATCAACGGTAGCACTAGTAGCAAGGATAATCTCAATCACAATATCTTTCTTGGCCCTTCTAATTAGGGCAGGGATATTCAAATCTTCTGGTCCTACGCCATCAATAGCTGACAAAGTTCCGCCTAAAACATGGAAACGTCCACTAAAAGATGGATTACGCTCTAGAGCCCACAAATCAGAGACATTCTCAACAACACAAATTTGAGCGTCTTCTCGCTTTGGATTTTTACAAACATTGCAAGGGTCACATGTGTCTATGTTACCACATACCGAACATTGAGTAATATTTTGTGCAGCATCTTCTAGTGCCCGCATCAATGGGAAAAGCAAAGTTTCCTGATTTTTAATTAAATGCAATACAGCTCGTCGGGATGAGCGTGGTCCGAGGCCTGGAAGCTTTGCAAGGAGTTGAATAAGACTTTTTATTTGATTTTCAGCCATAGTATCAAAACGGCAAAGACATTCCAGGTGGAAGTTGTAAGCCCCCAGTTAGCTCTTTCATTTTTTCTTGCATTAACTTCTCTACTTTAATCCTTGCATCATTACAAGCAGCAGCAATTAAGTCCTCTAAAACTTCAGCTTCTTCAGCAACAATTAAGGAAGGATCAATTCTGACGCCTTTAGTCTCGTGCTTGCCAGACAGAATTACTTCAACCATGCCACCACCCGCCGCCCCAGTAACTTCCATTTTAGATAAAGTTTCCTGCATGGACTTCATTTTATCCTGCATCTGTTGTGCCGATTTCATCATTTCGCCAAGATTTTTCATCAAATTTCCCTCTACAGCCCAAATAATCAGAGATAATATTTCTATTACTCTAGATCAAAATTCATAAAAACGCGGTTCAATCTTTTATACAAATACAATATTTTGATACATGGTGGTTTATAATTTAAATACTTAACGATCATCTGTAGTACGTACTGACTCAACAGTTGCGCCTGGAAACGTTCTAAGTACTGATTCAACTAATGGATGGCCCTCAGCGCTATTTCTTTCTAATTCCTTATCCCTGTCCCACTGTTGCTGAAGAGGCGGATCACCCCTCTGGCTAGAGATACTTACTTTCCACCGTATTGGAGTCGCCTCACTAAGAAATTTAGCCATTTTGTAAGGTGATTCTTTTTTTGCATGCTGGCCGAGGGCAACCTCAATACGGCCCTTCTCAAAGCTAACTAGATGCATATTATTGATTATTTCAGAACGCAATAAAGCCTCCCCTTTTGCACCAGCAAGCTCAGCCACATCAGAAAAAGACTTGGGGAGTGCTACCACAACAGATGAAGTATAACTCGACTCCGCAATAAAATTAGATTGAGGTGCTTGGTGTGTGTCTACACCTTTGATAGCAGTATGTGAATGCTCTTGCCCTTGACTTGAAGATAACGACGCAGACTGCTTCATGCTTGTTTGGGAGGAGGGACCTATTGAGTTGGGTTGCATAGCCTTCAAAGCTTCAGCTGGGGTTGGCAAATCGCTTGAGTAGGCAAGTCGCACCAAAACCATTTCGACTGCCTGCTTTGGTGAAGGAGCAACACGAACTTCACTTAAGCCCTTAAGTAGCATTTGCCATGCTCGGGCAATAGAAGCCATAGTAAGTTTACTAGTGATAGTTTTACCTTTAACCCTCTCTATTTCTGGAATTCCAGGATCTTCAGCTAAGCTGGGGGTAACTTTTATGCGGGTGAGTAAATGGGTAATTTCTAGCAAGTCTTCGATTACCCTAGAAGGATCCGCACCACTTGTGTAAAGCTGTTCAAATATCTTAAGTGCAGGACCGATTTTGCCCATTAAAATTGTTTCAAATAACAAAAATGTTTGTGAGCGATCGGCAAGGCCCAGCATCTCACTTATTTGCCTGTCATCAACCAATCCTGTGCTATGGGAAATAGCTTGATCAAGAAGACTTAAACCATCTCGGACAGAACCATCGGCCGCTCGCGCAATTAGGTCCAGAGCTGTTTCACTGACTTCCACACCTTCACTATCTGCAACGCTTCTAAAATGGTCAAATAGTGTTTTTTCATTAACACGCCTAAGATCAAAACGCTGGCACCTACTAAGTACTGTTACTGGGATCTTACGAATTTCAGTTGTGGCAAAAATAAATTTTACATGCTCAGGTGGTTCTTCTAACGTTTTCAACAACGCATTGAAGGCATTTTTGGAGAGCATGTGTACTTCATCAATAATATATACCTTATATCGAGCCATAGACGGCCGATAGCGAACACTTTCAATTAATTCGCGAATGTCATCAACGCCAGTACGACTTGCTGCATCCATTTCTTGCACATCCACGTGACGGTCTTGGACAATAGCAATGCAGTGCTCACATATTCCACACGGTGTCGCAGTCGGGCCACCATTACCATCTTCCCCAATACAATTTAGAACCCGAGCTATAATGCGCGCTGTAGTTGTCTTACCAACACCTCTAACACCGGTTAGAATAAATGCTTGAGCAAGACGTCCTGCCTCGACAGCATTGGTAAGTGTACGAACAATTGGTTCTTGACCAATTAAGCCATCAAATGATCCTGGGCGATACTTGCGTGCAAGCACCGTGTAATCTTTTTGTGTCTGAAGTCTAGTATTTTCAGTCATGATTCGACCAGAATAACCCAGAAAAAGCGGGAACGAAGAAAAAAAGTTGGAAGACCGAGTATTGACCCGAAACAGAACTCGTTACGGCTGCTTCCTTCCGGACCTGACCGGGTTCACGAACAGTTCGCCCAACACCGATCTTCCGCGTGTACTATAGCAGTTCACCGGAAGGGTCCGTCAATAAATTCTAAGTTGGCAACGGGGAAAAAACCAACTTAAAAAAATTTTTAGCTCGAACTATCGTTCTTATCTTCTCCAGAATCACCACTATTATTTTTTGTGTCTGTCCGAATTCCAACACTATCTGGAGGATCCGAAAAAATATCCGCAGAAGGACCCTCAAAAAAATGATCCTCTGCTGGCTTAGCCTGGGGAAGTTTAGACTTTAAAACATCTTTATTCTTAACAGGGTCTATGGAAGCTTTTTCAACTTCGGGTACTGTCTCAAAGGTCTTTTTTGCACCTATTCCACCTTCTAAATCAGTCGAAACATCTTGTGTTTGATCACGCACGTAGTTATCTCGCTTCTCACTCGAACTCTTTTTCGGTTGAGGAATTTCTGGTGCCACAAAATTAGTTTTAGTTTGTGATGACTTAGAAGGCTTTTCATCGTCAAGACTCTCTGGTTTTTTAGATGGCTTTCTAGTAGAAGAATTTAAATCTGTTGATCGTTTATTTTTTACATCCTTAGACGGTTTAGACGGTGGTTTGAATTGAGGAGTGTTTTTATCTGCAGAAGGCTTTTTAGAAGAAGAGTTCGGAGTATAACTAGGATTAATGCTACTATCTAATCCATTTAATTTAATTTGCTCCCTCTGAGAAAAAACACGTTCATAATTAATCAAAGCCGAGTGCTCAAGTGAACTTTTCAAGTTCCTTCTGGGAGGTTCTATGGAAACAAAACCCCCGCTGCCACCTGTCATTGCCAAAGAATTTATGATAGATTCATCATCAAATTCATAGGTGCCGTCTCTAATTGGGACGAGACGTAGTGAAGTCTTCGTCTGTGGTGGAACAGTAACTCCGGCCAAACACTTAATTTCTTTAAAATCAGCCCCTTGAGTACCTACACCCGCAACAGCAATAGCACGGAAAAAGTCAAACGCCATGAATGTATGATCAACATCGTCAGCATTTTCAATATTTAAAAGATAGGGTTGACCAACGTATAAACTAAAATAAGTGGGGGAAAAATGACCCTGACGTATCCTAAGATCTATCGTTTTGGCTTGGCTCCAGTCAACACCCTCTATAAATTGAGTTGGATTCTGATTGCACACAAAACCCGAGAAATTAATGTCCCAAGGGAACCCTTTGCTGCCTGGTGCATACGCACACGAAGACAAGGCGAGCAAAACAAGAGCAAGTGCAGATGGCCGGAAAGCCAGCATACGTAAAAATCATTTCCCCGTTAGCGCACCCTCAAAAAACTTGAAATTGCGCAGTGCCTATCACCCAAAACTATCAACTCAGGCAATTATATCAACATAATATGTATAAATACACATATCTCAATACTATATGTGGTGCAAAAATGTTTTTAAAAAGTTAAACTCGTTAAAATTTGCTATTGGTTCTTTTCCTAATCTTCAACTTCTTATGAAATAAAGCCGTTATTATTTAGACCACTTGTATGTTAGATTTATTGTATTACTCAAAGACAGACTTGTTTAGGCCACCAGGATATTTGACTGATGATAGTTGGTTCAATGCACGCCTACTTAATCGAAATACTCGCATCGTTCCAGTGTGGAAAAATCAAAACCTAGTATTGGATCACAACAACCCAACAGCTGTAATATTCACAGGCAACCATGCCCACGCATTACTTGAAATTTCCAACGAAATTGTATTTCTGGGATTGGATAGTATCAATATCAGCGACGACAATAACAGTGCGTACTTTGCAATTGACCTCTCTAAATGTCCGCTTCCCTCTCTAGCTGCCTTTATGGGTCAGGCCAAGTTTATTGAATTACGACAGGTTGGTATGCTCATGGACAAACGTGAAGGATCGTTACTAGCCCTTGCTCGCGGGTTGATGTTCTGGCACTACAACAATCGTTTTTGTAGCAACTGTGGGTCATCCAGCGTATCTGTACAAGGAGGACGTTTACGTCTATGCACCAATCACGATTGTGGACGTGAGCATTACCCAAGAATGGACCCTGCAGTAATCATGCTTGTAACCAGACCTGGGCCTGATGGAGGGGCGTGCCTTATGGGACGTGGCCACAATTTTAGGAAAGGTATGTACTCGTCACTTGCCGGTTTTGTGGATCAAGGTGAGAGCTTAGAACAAGCCGTTGCAAGAGAGGTCTATGAAGAAACTGGCATTAGTGTTGATAATATAAAGTATAGAGCTTCTCAACCATGGCCCTTTCCATCTTCACTAATGTTGGGATTTAGAGCCCGAGCAACAACAACTAAAATCAATATAGATACCAATGAACTTGAGGATGCGCGTTGGTTTCCAAAAAGTGTCGTAAAGAATGCTGAATCTTCTGGTTTACAATTACCCCGCAGGGACTCAATTGCATTCTGGCTAATCAATGACTGGCTAAATGACAACTAGTCTTTTTGAAGCTGCCTAAAAGTATCTGCCTGAAAAACACCCAAAATTTTTACCCAAGTGCTAAAGAAATTAAGCTCTTCCATTGCCAACTGAACACTTTTTTCATCCAAATGGCCTTCAATTTCAGCATAAAACTGAACAGCATAAAAATTCCCATCGACCATGTAACTCTCCAATTTGGTCATATTTACGCCGTTAGTAGCAAAGCCACCCATTGCCTTATACAAGGCTGCGGGCACATTACGTATTTTAAAAATAAAGCTAGTAACCCAATCACTTTCATCAAGTTCCGGAAAATTATTTTCTTGAGACATTAATAAAAACCGTGTTGTATTATGTTCTGCATCTTCAATATTTGCACGCAGAGACTCAAGACCATAAATTTTTCCTGCCAACTCTGAGGCGATTGCTGCTTGGGAATGGTCTAGTTTTTCAGAAACCATTTTTGCCCCAGCGGCAGTATCAGCATAAACTACTGGCTCAAGGCCAAGCTCACGTATCACATTGCGACACTGTGGCAACGCATGTGGATGGGAATGGACATGGGTCAAATCTTGAATTTTTGTTCCTGGAATAGCCAGCAGGTGGTGATCTACCCTCTGAAAATACTCTCCAATGATATGTAAATTTGACTCAGGTAGCAAATGATGAATATCCGCAACCCTACCCGCAACAGAATTATCAATTGGTATCATTGCAAGTTTGGCCCGTCCTTCATGAACAGCGGCGAAGGTATCCTCGAAAGTATGGCAGGGAAGAGACTCCATTTCAGGGCGTACACTCCGGCAAGCCAAGTCTGAGTAGGCTCCAGGTGCCCCTTGAAAAGCAATATTTTTATTTGAAGCAGTCATATTATCAGCCCTTAATCATCATATTTTCGAAAGAATCTGACGCGCTCGCTCAAGGTCATCTGAAGTATCGACACCAAGTGGCACAGTGTCAACGAGTGCCACATCTATACGCATACCAGCTTCTATGGCTCGCAGTTGTTCCAACCTTTCCTGGCGTTCTAGTGGCACCGGCTTGAGACCAATAAAACGTCTAAGTCCTTCATAACGGAAAGCGTAGAGCCCAATGTGCTGAAATAATGGGCCTTCCCCCGATGGGACACGCTGTCGGGAAAAATATAAGGCACGGCCAATTTTTGTGTTATGAGGGAATGATACCACCGCCTTAACCACATTTGGATTATTTTTTTCTGTTTCATCTGTGATTTCACAAACTAAAGTTGCAATATCTACTTCAATATCAACCAGCGGCTGAAGAACTGCACGTACAGCACTAGGCTCAATTGTTGGTAAATCTCCTTGAATATTAATTATAACATCAAAGTCAGCACCAGTATCATAAGCACAGAGAGCTTCATACACCCTGTCAGAGCCAGAGGGATGATTGGGATTTGTCAAAACTGCGGCCCCACCCACGTCACTTATGGCATCATAAATTTCCTGTTCGGCGCAAGCTACAACCACGGGCCCAACATCTGCTTCAATTGCACGTCGCCAGACCTGCACAATCATGGGTATACCATTTATGTCAGCAAGAGGCTTTCCCGGAAGCCTTGTTGATGACATCCTTGCTGGGATAACAACCAGCGGATTAATTGGACTGCTGTGCAATACTTCATTTTCAGTCATTTTTAAAAAACGCCACAGTTTCTGAATTTGTTGAAGCTCAGTATATTAATTACGTGCTATACTAAAACTTTTTTAAAATTAGGATTTGCAGTAGCCGGAAAGAAATCAAAGGATCGCCTTTTTATGAATTCCGGATTTGTAAAAAAATTTTCCTTTCCACCATTACTGCAAGGGGGGTGATTATAATAGTAAACATTATTGACGAACTTGCAATTCAACCAAATATTATAACTATGACGCAAGGTGTAAAAAAACTTTGTCCTCGAAAAAATTATCCAACAAGAATACCATTCGTCTTTTGGCTTTATACTATCCAAAAGCAGGCAAGAAGGCATTTCGCAATTGCCAAGCCTGTCATGCCACAAAAAAGCTAAACACAGGGATAGTCCAAATTCATGGTATGTATTATGCCACGAAAAGGGTAGCACTCGGACTTTTGCCGTTTTAGATAACTTTTTAAAAAAAACCAAAGAGTATTTATAACGGGAACACGAATGTCTATTAGAGGCACAAAAGTCCAGTTAAGCATACGAACATAATAGCTTGCTCGATGACCTTAAGCGATAACACAAAACTTCGGAAGACTGAGTAATGTACTGTAAAGAAATAGAATTGGCCAAAAAACTAGCTGATACCGCAAGCGCTATCACATTGCCATATTTCAGGCAAAACCCGGAAGCCTTCACAAAAAAGGACCTAACTCCTGTTACTATTGCGGACAGGGAAGCTGAAAAAGCCATGCGCACCCTAATTGAAAAGACTTTTCCTAAGCATGGAATAATCGGTGAGGAATTTGAAGATAAAAACATCAATGCCAAATATGTTTGGGCACTAGACCCAATTGATGGAACTAGGTCTTTCGTTGCAGGAATGCCTCTATTTGGAACACTTATCTCTCTTCTTAAAGATGGTTATCCAATAATAGGTATCATTGATATGCCCGCACTAAATGAGCGGTGGGTAGGATGCGAGGGCAAAACAACTTTATTCAACGACAGAAGCGTTCAGGTTCGTTCATGTAAAAACATTGGAGAGGCTTGGCTATATGCAACATCACCACAAATGTTTATTGAAGATGACTTTAAAGCCTTTGAACGAGTAAGAAAAAAGACATATTGCACACTTTATGGAATAGATTGCTATGCCTACGGCCTTCTTGCAAATGGCACCTGTGATTTAGTTGTTGAAGCTAATATGGGAATTTACGATTTTTGCGCTTTAGTTCCCATTATAATTGGTGCTGGAGGTTGTATGGTCGATTGGCAGGGAAAGCCTCTTAGTATGCAATCAGATGGCCGTGTTATTGCGGCTTGTGGGCAGGCCCTAGCTGAAGAAGTTCGCATTCTAATTAATAGATAAACCCTGATGAATATGTAAATCTCTGGAAGATCGTTTCACTACTATCCCTGCGAAAAAGATACGGATCCTTAATCAATATACTGCAAAACAAATTCACAGCTTCTAAAATAATAGACGTCATAAATGGTCCACAGCTATACGACTAAAGTATCAAAACTATACAAAATTATGAATTATAACCTTCACCTTTTAACTTCACTTTCATGAAAGTAAATGAGCTTTTTGCACGGCCCAAGTAAGGTGTTTATAGAATATTGGTAAATTGGAACTTGGATAGTGCTTTGAGCAAAGCTACAAATTTTTATTATACCTGTGTTAGGATTATAAAATCTTCCTTGTACAAAAATTAGGAGCATCACACTTGATAAGTATCGTCACCGCTTTAATAAGCACTATTTTTTTCTTAACAATAACTAGTCCAGTTATTGCGATACCCGTCCATGGGCAGGCAATGCATGGTAAAATAAAATATAACACCGGATTTAAACACTTTGATTATGTGAATCCAAATGCACCAAAAGGTGGTGATGTCAAATTAGCCACGATAGGAAGTTTTGATAGCTTCAACAATTTTATTATTAAAGGCGAGGCTGCAGCCGGTTTAAGCAAGCTATACGACACACTTCTGGTGCCTAGTGCAGATGAGCCTTTTTCTGTATATGGCCTTCTAGCTGAAACCATAGAAATCCCAAGAGATCGTTCATGGGTCCAGTTTGTGCTTAGAAAAAAGGCCCGCTGGCACGATGGCAAACCAATTACTGCTGACGATATTATCTGGTCCTTTAATACCTTAATCGAGAAAGGTCAGCCATTTTACCGGTATTATTACAGTAGTGTTGCTAAAATTGAAAAAATTAACACTCTTACAGTTCGCTTTTCCTTTAAACCCGGAGAGAATAGAGAGCTCCCTCTAATTGTCGGTCAAATACCAATCTTACCAAAACACTATTGGCAGGACAGGGATTTTTCTAAAACTACGTTGAAAAAACCCTTGGGGAGCGGGCCTTACATGATTGAAACTTTTGAGGCGGGACGATTTATAAAATTTAAACGCATCAGTAATTACTGGGGAAAAGATCTTCCGGTGAAAAAGGGGTTCGATAACTTTGATACTATCCGGTACGATTATTACCGAGATGCAACTGTTCTGGTAGAGGCTTTTAAAGCTGGAGAATTTGACTTTAGGGCTGAGAATTCATCAAAACTGTGGGCAACGGCATATGACTTCCCTGCCTTAAAAAAAGGATTAGTTAAAAAGAAAGAAATCAAACATGACCGTATTGCAGGCATGCAAGGATTTGTATTTAACACTCGCAGAGAAATCTTTTCAGACCCCAAAGTACGGCAAGCTCTGGCATACGCTTTTGACTTTGAATGGTCCAATCGTAACCTTTTCTATGGACAGTATACACGTTCACGCTCCTACTTTGGTAATTCAGAAATGGCTGCTACTGGTCTTGCAGGCAAAACTGAACTCGCTATTTTAAAAAAACACCGCGATCAATTGCCGAAAGAGGTTTTTACCGATGAATACCAACCACCAAAGACCAATGGTGATGGCCGTATACGTGCCAACTTAAAAATCGGTGACAAATTTTTGAAGGAAGCAGGCTGGACCATAAAAAACAAAAAAAGAGTTAATATGAAAACAGGAACTGTCATGAAATTCGAAATCCTATTGGTCAGCCCTATGTTTGAACGTATAGCTCTGCCTTTCACCAAAAATTTAGAACGTCTGGGTATTAAAGCCCGGGTCAGAACTGTAGATTCCTCGCAATACCAAAGGCGTTTGGAAACTTTTGACTTTGATATGATAGTATCAGTTTGGGGTGCCTCTCTATCGCCTGGTAATGAACAAAGAGATTACTGGAGTACTGCAGCGGCAAATCAAAATGGCAGTCGCAATTTTATTGGTATCAGTGAACCTGTGATTGATAAATTAATAGAGTCCTTAATAGCATCGCCTGATCGAGAAAACCTAGTAACTCGAGCTAAAGTATTAGATAGGGTCCTTCAATGGGGGCATTATGTTATCCCACATTGGCATCTCAACTACGATCGCCTTATATATTGGAGTAAACTAAAACATCCAAAAATTATCCCGATGAAAGGTACACAGTTTGATACTTGGTGGGTTGACGCTAAAAAAAATGAGAAAACAAAGAGTAACCAAAATTTTACTAAGGCTAATTAACTCATGCTATCGTATGCCTTACGTCGCTTACTTTTAATAGTCCCAACCCTATTTGGCATAATGGTAATTAACTTCATTATTGTGCAATCGGCTCCTGGAGGGCCAGTAGAACAGGCTTTGGCAAAAATAAAAGGTAATAGCGTAGAAGCAACAGCACGAGTTAGTGGGACTGGTGGTGAGATAAGCAACCCTGAGAAATCTGGATTAACAACTGCAACTTCACAACAAACTAGATACAGAGGCGCTCGGGGCTTAGATCCAAAATTCGTTGAGGAAATTGAGAAGCAGTTTGGTTTTGATAAACCTGCTCATGAGCGCTTTTTTTTGATGATGGGCAACTACCTGCGCTTCGATTTTGGAGACAGTTTTTTTCGTGATCGAAGTGTCTTTGAGCTGGTGGTTGATAAATTACCCGTTTCTATTTCACTTGGGCTTTGGACAACTTTATTAGTGTATTTAATTTCCATTCCTCTGGGTATTGCAAAGGCTGTGCGCGACGGATCAGCCTTAGATGTTTGGTCTAGTGCTATTGTTGTTGTAGGCAATGCGGTCCCCGCTTTTTTATTTGCCATTGCATTAATTGTTTTTTTTGCTGGTGGCCGCTACCTCGATTGGTTCCCGCTTCGCGGCTTAACATCTGATAATTTTAGTCAGCTTTCAACACTCGGACAAATAACAGATTATTTTTGGCACATGGCGCTTCCTATAATTTCAATGGTTATTGGCGGTTTTGCTGGGTTGACTATGCTAACCAAAAACTCTTTTCTAGATGAAATTAATAAGCAATATGTGATCACCGCCCACTCTAAGGGCCTGGGGGAAAACCGAGTTTTATATGGACATGTGTTCCGAAATGCTATGCTCATTGTTGTGGCAGGGTTCCCCAGTGCATTTGTAAGCATTTTATTCACCGGTGCTTTATTGACTGAAATAATTTTTTCTCTTGATGGACTGGGTTTATTAGGTTTTGAAGCGGCAATTAATCGGGACTATCCCGTTATGTTTGGAACTCTTTATTTTTTTACCCTACTAGGACTACTGCTGAATTTACTTGGTGATATCATGTATCACATTATTGACCCACGTATTGATTTTGATAGGCGTGAGATCTGAGCAACATGCAATTGTCCCCACTCACCAAAAGAAGGCTTACCAACTTTAGAGCAAACAAACGTGGCTTCTGGTCTTTATGGATATTTCTAGGCCTTTTTTTTACAAGCTTGTTTGCCGAATTCATTGCCAACGATAAACCTATTCTAGTTAGGTTTGAAGGCACGTTTTTCTTTCCAATAATTGTTGATTACCCTGAAACAGTATTTGGTGGCTTCCTCGAAACTGCTACAGAATATGCAGACCCTGAAGTGCGTGAAATGATTGAGGAAAAGGGCTGGATCATCTGGCCCTTAATTCCTTTTAGTTACGACACAGTCAATTACGAATTAACGCTACCTGCTCCTGCGCCTCCATCAGATCTAAATTGGTTAGGCACAGATGATCAGGGTCGTGATGTTGCTGCACGTCTAATATATGGTTTTCGTATATCAGTGCTTTTCGGGTTAACTCTAACTTTTTTTAGCTCTGTTATTGGCATCGCATCTGGTGCAGTACAAGGTTTCTTTGGTGGCTTAACAGATCTGTTTTTTCAACGCTTCATTGAAATTTGGTCTGGCCTTCCAACTCTTTACCTTTTGATTATTCTTGCCAGTATAGTCGAACCCAATTTCTGGTGGTTACTGGGACTAATGCTATTATTCTCATGGATGACGCTAGTAGGTGTAGTACGTGCTGAATTTCTTCGCGCCAGAAATTTTGATTATGTTCGCGCTGCTAAAGCCTTAGGTGTTAACGATTGGACTATCATGTTTAAACATATTTTACCAAACGCAATGGTTGCAACCATAACATTCTTACCTTTTATACTGAACGGCTCAATAACAACACTTACGGCACTTGACTTTTTAGGCTTCGGCTTACCTGCAGGATCGCCATCACTAGGTGAGTTGCTCAACCAGGGAAAGGCCAATTTACAAGCACCCTGGCTTGGTTTGACTACATTTTTTATACTTGCAGTGATGTTGAGTCTTTTAATCTTTATAGGTGAAGCAGTCCGTGATGCTTTTGATCCAAGAAAAACTTTTAAATGAGTTTACTTGAAATAAAAAATTTAGGCGTGTCCTTTGGTGTGGGTACACAAGAAATTAAGGCTATGCAAGGCGCATCACTAGAGATCAACAAAGGTGAAACAGTCGCCTTAGTTGGTGAATCGGGGTCAGGTAAGTCCGTGACCGCCTTGTCAATTCTCAAACTCCTTCCCTATCCGATAGCCCACCATCCGTCTGGCTCAATTATTTTTGCCGGTGAGGAATTGATTGATGCAGATGAGACAAGAATGCGCAAAATTCGAGGAAATCAAATCTCAATGATTTTTCAAGAACCACTAACCTCATTGAACCCTCTGCATTCTATAGAAAAGCAGATTAGTGAAGTATTGTTAGTTCACAAAATGATGAGCAAAACCCAAGCAAATGCTCGGGTTATAGAGCTACTTAATCTGGTTGGGCTCGAGGAAGCAATTGAAAGGCTGAACGATCTTCCACATCAGTTCTCAGGTGGACAGCAGCAACGGATCATGATTGCAATGTCACTTGCAAATGAACCTGATCTTCTTATTGCAGACGAGCCCACTACTGCCGTCGACGTAACAATTCAAGCACAGTTGCTTAATTTATTGAATAAACTACGCAATGAGCTTGGCATGGCATTATTACTAATTACCCACGATCTCGGCGTGGTTCGCAAAATGGCGGACAAAGTTGTCATTATGAATAGTGGTAAGATAGTTGAACAAGGCCCTCTTAAAGAAGTCTTTGAGAAACCTCAAAGCTCTTACACTAAACAACTGCTACGCGCTGAACCCAAAGGCAGACCCGAAAGCGCAATCCCGAATGCAAAAGTCCTGATAAGCAGTAAAAATGTTAGAGTCTGGTACCCCATCAAGAAAGGCTTGCTGCAGCGCACTACGGGACACATTAAAGCAGTTGATAGTGTCACAATATCCATCAAAAAAGGGCATACCCTTGGTGTGGTCGGCGAGTCAGGCTCAGGTAAAAGTTCGTTGGCTCGAGCTTTGCTCAAGCTAGAAGACAGCGAAGGTGAAATAAAATTTGATAATAAATATTTAAATAATATGTCAAAAAAAGCTCTTCGCCCTCTGCGTAAGCGCATGCAGATTGTTTTTCAAGACCCTTTTAGTTCCCTGAGCCCAAGGCTCTCTATTGGTGAAATAATTGGTGAAGGGCTAAATGCGCATAAACTAGTTAAAAACGAAAATAAACGCCGCCGATTAATTGTTAAAACTCTAGTTGAAGTAGGACTAGAACCACACATGATGAACCGTTACCCGCACGAATTTTCTGGTGGCCAGCGTCAACGTATTTCTATTGCACGTGCCCTAGTTCTTAATCCAGATTTTATTGTTTTAGATGAGCCTACAAGTGCACTAGATATGTCTGTGCAGGCACAAATCGTCCAACTACTTCGCGACTTACAGAAGAGCCACGGACTAACCTACTTGTTCATCTCCCATGATTTAAAGGTAGTCCGTGCGGTCTCACATGACATTGCCGTCATGCGAAAGGGCAGAATTGTTGAACATGGTCCAACAGCAGAAATTTTTACCAATCCTAAAGAATCTTACACACGTGCGCTAATGGCTGCAGCTTTTGAAATAAAAGCCGACAATAAATAGGTAATTGAGATATAAAAATGACTAATGCCCTAGTTTACATTAGCCCTTCTGACCCAGCAGATCGCTGGCGTGACGCACTAATACCAGCTCTACCGGAGGTAGACTTTAGCAATGATTTCCATGTTTGGCCCGATTGCTTAAGCGAACTTGATAAACTTGGAGATATAGATATTGCGTTAGTATGGAAACCGAAGCCGGGGAGCCTAAATCACTTTCCCAACCTTAAAGCTGTTATTAACTTAGGAGCTGGCGTCGATGCTGTTCTGGCCGACAAAACATACCCCAAAAATATTCCTCTAATTCGTTTAATTGACCCGACCTTAACTCGACACATGAGTGAATTTGTCGTTCACCGAGTTCTCCACTTTCACCGCAAATTCCACATATACGACCAGATGCAACGCAATCACAATTGGCAAGAACTAGATCAAGAAGATACCCTACAAAAGCGTGTCGGGATCATGGGACTGGGGACCTTGGGTAGTGATGCGGCGAATCACCTTGCTCCTTTTGGATTTAAAATTGCTAGTTGGAGTCGCACCAAGAAACACGTTAAAGACATTGAGTCCTTCTATGGCAAAAATAGCCTTGAGGATTTTCTCAAACGTACTGATATTCTTATTTGCTTGTTGCCGTTAACGGCTGAGACGCAGGGAATAATTAACAAAAAAACACTTTACCAGTTACCGATTGGCGCTTATGTAATCAATCCTGGAAGGGGACGCCTAATCAATCAAGACGATTTACTAGTGGCGCTGGATAGTGGTCATATTGCCGGTGCGGCACTAGATGTTTTTTACACAGAACCACTACCCACAAATAGTCTAATTTGGGATCACCCAAAAATTATAGTCACACCGCACATTGCAAGCATCACATCAGCTCGATCAGCTGCAGAACAAATTGCTGAGAATATCCGCCGAATACGCCGTAGTGAGAAACCAGACAATTTAGTTGATTTAAACTCAGGCTATTAACCTAAATATACATACGAAAGCCAGAGCAAGCCGCCACCAAGAAGGACTCGATAGATTGCAAATGGAGCAAAACTAGACCTCTTGAGCCAACTCATCAAAAAAGATATAGCAACCATCGCAAATAAGAAAGAGAGAGCTGCAGCGAAGAAGGCATCAACTGTTAAGTATATGTCACCAATGCTATATATTTCTAATGCTGAAAGGGTGCCTGCTCCAATAATTGTTGGTATGGACAACAACATCGAAAAACGGGCTGCAGCACTTCTTTCCATGCCAAGAATTCTTGCGGCAGACATTGTAATTCCCGAACGTGAAGTTCCAGGCACTAATGCAAGAACCTGAGCAAAACCAACTATGATTGCATCACTAACCCCCATGTGCTCTACCCGACGTAAGGTCATACCAACCTTATCTGAGAGCCACAAAACAATACCAAAACCCAGTGTGGCCCAAGCAATTACATTCAAAGAACGCAATCCATCCACACCGTAGTGCTTGAGACCATAACCAACTAAAAAAACTGGGATTGTCGCCAACACAATCAGTCCAGCAAGCTTAGCATGGGGATCTTTGCGTCCCCGTGCAGCAATCACTATCCCCCTCAACATAGCAAATACATCACGCCAGAAGTACAAAAGAACTGCACCTAACGTGCCTAGGTGCACTGCAACATCAATGATTTGACCTTGATCCGGCCAACTCGTAAAAATTGGCACAAGTACTAAATGCCCCGAAGAGCTTATTGGTAAAAATTCAGTAACGCCCTGAACAAGTGCTAGAACCACAATATGTAGTATCGACACATTATACCTTTCTATTTATTGAGCTTCAAATAAATTAGGCTTAAAACACCCAGTTGTGAACAAATTCTACAAAAGATTGTTTAAATCATATATTATATTATGCGTTTTTTGCATAACCGCAATGCGAACAAAATTTCATTTTTTATAATTGAAAAGCTATACTATAATCATAATAATTAATGCTCCAAATTGTATTTGCACTAAATAGTAAGAGATTTATCCTATGAGCCAACCAGTTTGGCCCCAAGCGCACAGGTTGCCACAAAAAAAGGGGCTCTACGACCCCAGAAATGAACATGACAACTGTGGTCTGGGCTTTATCGCAGACATCAAAAACCGTAAGTCCCACCAAATTGTACAGCAAGGTATACAAATTCTTATCAATTTGGACCATCGTGGAGCAGTTGGTGCAGATCCATTAGCGGGTGATGGTGCTGGCATCCTGTTACAAATACCCGACACTTTATACCGCGAAGAATGTGCCCAATTGGGGTTTAACCTACCCGAAGTTGGTGATTATGCCGTTGGAATGGTGTTTTTACCGCAAAATCAAAAAACCCAAACGGCTTGCTTAAAAGCGTTTGAGGCAGTCGTCGCAGAAGAAGGGCAGAATATTCTCGGTTGGCGAGATTTACCAGTTGATAATAGTGTTCTTGGCGAGAGCGTAAAACCCATTGAGCCCGTCATACGCCAAATATTTATTGGTCGTGGCAGGAACTGCACCAATGCCGACGCATTTGAACGTAAGCTATTTGTCATTCGCAAACAGGTCCACCACAAAGTCTGGGATGTTGAACTAGAGGACAGGGAAGACTTCTACATACCCTCAATGTCATCTAGGACTGTAGTTTACAAGGGGATGATGCTAGTCTGTAACGTCAGTAAATATTTCACAGATTTAAACGACGATCGTTGCCAGTCTGCGCTTGCGCTTGTCCATCAAAGATTCTCCACCAATACCTTCCCATCCTGGCCATTAGCTCAGCCTTTTCGCTATTTGTGCCACAATGGTGAGATTAATACAGTACGCGGAAACATCAACTGGATGCATGCCCGTAGACATGGTATGAGTTCAGAAGTTCTTGGTCCAGATCTTGAAAAACTATGGCCTTTGATTGGTGATGGCGCATCTGACTCAGCTACCGTTGATAATGCTTTAGAATTACTTGTAGCTGGGGGCTATTCTTTAGCCCACGCGATGATGATAATGATACCTGAAGCATGGTCTGGCAACACTCTAATGGACAAGAAACGTCGGGCTTTCTATGAGTATCATGCAGCTTTAATGGAGCCTTGGGATGGACCTGCTGCCATGGCCTTTACAGATGGCCGTCAAATAGGGGCCACTCTAGACCGAAACGGCTTACGCCCATCCCGATACATTATTACTGATGATGAAAAGGTCATTGTTGGATCAGAAGTTGGGGCCTTACCTATACCGGAGAGCGCAATTGTAAAAAAATGGCGTTTACAGCCAGGCAAAATGTTGCTGATAGATTTGGAAGAAGGTCGGATCGTGGACGATGCTGAATTAAAAGAAACTTTGTCCAAGGCTAAGCCCTACCAGAAATGGCTCAACAAAACCCAAATTTTACTAGATGATCTTCCAGACGAAGTCTCACCAATGCCACCAAATAAAGAAACCATTCAAGATCGACAACAGGCCTTCGGATATACACAAGAGGATGTAAAATTTTATATCACTCCTATGGCTATCGAAGGCTCTGACCCATTAGGCTCCATGGGAAGCGACATTCCACCAGCCGTTCTCTCAAGTCGCTCGAGAATGCTTTATTCGTACTTCAAGCAGATATTTGCCCAAGTCACCAACCCTCCGATAGATCCAATTCGCGAAGAATCAGTTATGTCTTTGGTATCTCTAATAGGTCCGAGGCCGAACCTCCTTAATATGGAAACTGGTGGCAATCACATGCGTTTGGAGGTTGAACAACCTATTCTTTCTAATGTTGATCTAGAAAAAATTCGTCGCATTGGAAACAACGTAAAAGAAGCCTTTATCACCTACACATTAGATATCTGCTATCCTGCAGCTAATGGTGCTGAAGGCATGGAAGAAGCTCTCAATCAATTATGCAGAAAAGCTCAAGAAGTTGTAATCAAAGGCCATAACATCTTAATTTTGTCCGATCGTGGCGTAAATGCGGATAGAGTCTCTATTCCAGCCCTGCTAGCAACTGCAGCAGTTCACCACCATCTAATTCGAGAAGGTCTGCGTACCGAAGTCGGATTAGTAGTTGAGAGTGGCGAAGTCCGCCAAGTTCATGACTTCTGCTTATTGGCTGGCTATGGAGCAGAAGCCATTAATCCTTACTTAGTATTTGAGTCACTTTCTCACATGCGTCACAACTTTGCTGAAGATATTAGTGAGGCTGAAGCCCATAAACGATACGTCAAGGCCGTCAACAAGGGTATTTTGAAGGTTATGTCAAAGATGGGAATCTCTACTTACCAGTCCTACTGTGGAGCCCAAGTTTTTGATGCAGTTGGCCTATCAAGTTCTTTTGTAGACAAGTATTTTACTGGCACTTCAACCACAATAGAAGGTGTCGGCCTCAACGAAATTGCTGAAGAGACTTTTTCTCGCCATTGCGATGCATATGGAACTGCGCCAATCTATACCAATGCATTAGATGTTGGCGGTGAGCTTGCATACCGTACTCGTGGCGAAGAACACGTATGGACACCATCAACTATATCAACTCTACAACACGCAGTGCGCAGCAATGACTACACTCGTTTCAAGACATATTCTAAAATGATCAATGACAACGATCAAAAACTCAAGAACCTACGGGGTCTCTTCAGTTTTACCAAGGGTAAATCAATTTCAATTGAAGAGGTTGAACCGGTTTCTGAAATAGTTAAGCGTTTTGCAAGTGGTGCCATGTCCTTTGGCTCTATTTCGTGGGAGGCCCATACAACCATTGCTATTGCTATGAACCGTTTGGGAGGAAAATCTAATACAGGCGAAGGTGGTGAAGAAGCTGTAAGATTTAAAACTATGAAGAATGGAGACAGCATGCGCTCCGCAATTAAGCAAGTAGCTTCGGGACGTTTTGGTGTTACCGGCGAATACCTGGTTAATGCAGATGACCTTCAAATAAAAATGGCGCAGGGTGCAAAGCCCGGTGAAGGTGGGCAATTGCCCGGCCACAAAGTTGATGAATGGATTGGCCGTGTCCGTCATTCAACACCAGGTGTTGGTCTAATTTCTCCACCACCACATCACGACATATACTCTATTGAAGATCTCGCACAATTAATTCATGATTTAAAGAACGTAAATCCAAATTCACGTGTCTCGGTAAAACTTGTCTCAGAAGTTGGGGTCGGAACAGTAGCAGCTGGAGTATCAAAGGCACATGCTGATCACGTCACCATTTCAGGGGCTGAAGGTGGCACAGGAGCTAGCCCGATAACCTCAATCATGCACGCAGGAAGTCCATGGGAAATTGGCCTAGCCGAAACTCAACAGACATTGGTTATGAACAACTTACGAGGACGTATAGCAGTACAAGTAGATGGAGGACTAAGAACCGGTCGTGATGTAGTAGTTGGTGCACTTCTCGGCGCTGATGAATTTGGTTTTGCTACTGGTGCGTTAGTCTCGGAGGGTTGCATTATGATGCGGAAGTGCCACCTTAATACTTGCCCAACAGGTGTAGCAACGCAAGATCCAGAACTGCGTAAGCGTTTTAAAGGAAAACCTGAACACGTTGTAAATTTTTTCACCTTCATCGCACAAGAAGTTCGAGAGTTAATGGCTGAATTGGGATTTAAAACTATGCAGGAAATGACGGGCCATTCCGAACGTCTTGAAAAATCAGAAGCCATTAAGCATTGGAAATCGCAAGGGCTAGACTTCTCTAAACTTCTTGCAACACCAAATCCAGGGCCAGACGTAGCTATCTTTAACTGTGAAAGCCAAAATCACGAATTAGAAAGAGGCTTAGATAATAGCTTCTTAGTACAAGCGAAAGGGGCTATCGAAAGTGGTCAACCTGTGACCATAAAGAGCAAAATCCATAACGTTAATCGATCAGTTGGAGCGATGTTATCTGGTCGAATTGCAGAACGATACGGCTTCGGTGGTTTAGAGGAAAACACCATCCACATTAAACTAACTGGAACTGCAGGACAGAGTTTCGGTGCTTGGCTGTCCCGGGGCGTCACCCTCGAGTTAGCAGGCGATTCTAACGACTATGTTGGCAAGGGCCTCTCTGGTGGCAAAATTATTATATACCCGAATTCAGAAAGCCCCATCATACCAGAGGAAAATATTATAGTTGGAAATACCGTTCTCTATGGAGCAATCTCAGGTGAGTGTTACTTTAGTGGAATTGCTGGCGAGCGATTTGCTGTCAGAAACTCCGGTGCTACAGCTGTGGTCGAAGGGGTTGGAGACCATGGCTGTGAGTACATGACTGGTGGATGTGTGGTTGTTTTAGGGTCAACAGGACGAAATTTTGCTGCTGGAATGTCTGGAGGTATCGCCTATATTCTAGATGAGAAGGGTATTTTTGCAAAGCGTTGCAATATGGCTCAGGTAGATCTTGAACGAATAGAAGACAACAACAATTATGTTTCAGATAAAGAAATGGGCGATATGATTAATCACGATTCACAACGTTTACGTGGACTTATAAAAAAGCACTATGAGTACACTAACTCACCACGAGCCAAAACTATTATCGATAACTGGAAGAGTTTTCTTCCCAAATTTATTAAGATCATGCCAAAAGACTATCGCCGTGCATTACTTGAAATACAGGCCAAGGCAAGAAAGCAAGATGATGTTGACATGGCAGTAGGAGCCGAATAATGGGAAAAACAACTGGTTTTATGGAATTTAAGCGTCAAGATCGCTCATACACCTCAGTAGTTGAACGCCTGAAAAGCCATGATGAAATGATGGTTCCACTCAGTGAGAATGAAATAAAAAACCAGGGTGCACGATGCATGGACTGTGGAATTCCATTTTGCCATAATGGTTGCCCTGTCAACAATATCATTCCAGAGTGGAATGATTTAGTTTACTCTGGGGATTGGTACGAAGCCTCAAAAGTTCTCCATTCAACAAATAATTTCCCAGAATTTACAGGTCGGATTTGCCCCGCACCATGTGAGTCTGCATGTACGCTTAACCTGACAGATGAGCCTGTTACTATCAAATCTATCGAGTGTGCCATTGTTGATCGTGCCTGGGCCGAGGGTTGGTTAGAACCACAAGCGCCCGAACGACTCTCTGGGAAACGGGTTGCCATTGTCGGTGCTGGGCCTTCTGGACTAGCCTGTGCGCAACAACTTGCGAGAGCCGGGCATTCTGTTGTTGTATTTGAAAAGAATTCAAAAATGGGTGGCCTACTGCGATATGGCATCCCAGATTTTAAACTTAACAAAGACCTTATCAACAGGCGTTTGTCCCAAATGCAAGCCGAGGGTGTTGAGTTTCGCCCAAATTCTCACGTTGGAGATAATATTTTGCCGGAGCGCCTTTTGGCCAAGTTTGACGCTATTGTGTTAACTGGGGGATCAGAAAAGCCACGGGACCTTTCTATACCTGGACGCAATCTAGATGGTGTTCATTTCGCAATGGAGTTTCTTCCTCAACAGAATCGCCGCAATTCAGGAGAGCCACTAGGGAATGTCCAAGAAATTCTAGCAACTGGCAAACATGTTGTTGTTCTTGGTGGTGGTGATACTGGGGCTGATTGCGTTGGCACCTCTGCCCGCCAAGGAGCAGCATCAATCACCCAAATGGAAATTATGCCAAAACCGCCTGAAAAAGAAAACAAAGATGTGACGTGGCCTAACTGGCCAGTAAAATTACGCTCTTCTACTTCACACGAAGAAGGTTGCAAGCGCGAGTGGTCTGTTGGCACAACCTCTTTTGAAGGCAAAGATGGAAGAATAACCAGCCTCAAGGTTGCTCAGATGGACTGGTCTAATGGAAAACCTGAACCTATCAAGGGAAGTAATTATGAAATAAAGGCTGATCTTGTCCTACTAGCTATGGGCTTTCTTAACCCTATTCATGAAAGCATGCTGAACGATTTTGGCGTGGATTATGATGAACGTGGAAACGTTAAGGCAACAACCGAGGGGGAAAATTGCTATAAGACAACTGTTGACAAAGTGTTCTCAGCAGGAGACATGCGTCGAGGCCAATCACTTGTTGTCTGGGCCATTCGCGAAGGTCGGCAATGTGCACGAGCTGTTGATGAATATTTGATGGGCTCGTCCCTGCTTCCACGACTATGATATTTAATTTCAAAACCTGAAAGGAAAAATCAAATTAAAAAAATTTTATTCTTTGTGAGTTTGATTTTTTTTGTCCAAAATGCTGCATATGCTGCAGACATTATCAGGGTGGGAGACCTTGTCTTATCCAACGCATGGGGACGCACTTCAACCAGCATTAAACGCCCAAGTGCCGTTTATCTCCAAATTAGAAATACTAGTTCTATAAGTGATCGGCTGATTATGGTGCATACACCAATTGCTAAAAGGGGTGAACTACACAGTCATCTTATAGAAAATGGTGTAATAAAAATGCGGCACTTAAAGCACATCAATATTCCTGCCACTAAAGTCACATCACTCAAGCCAGGTGGCCTACATGTCATGCTATTCGGTTTAAACTCTTTATTGAAAAAAGGAGACAAATTCCCCATTAGCCTTACATTTGAGAATGCTGGACAAGCTACAGTCCTTGTTCACATCGAAGATGTTGGTTCTATGAAATTAAACAAAAATAAAACAAGGCACGCGCATTAATATTGAAAGCATTATGCCACAAGGTTTATTCTGAACATAATAACTTAGATTATCTCAAAATCATAGTAGTGGTCACTCATTAAAATAATGATAAAATCTCCTAGTGAAAAAGTGCTTGGAAGCTGTGTCGAGGTGGAAGGTCTAGGAGTTATTTTTCGGGGACCCACAGGTATTGGAAAATCAGATCTTTCCTTAAGGCTAATTGACAACGGTGCAAAGCTGATATCTGATGATATCACAGAACTAGCTATTGAAAACGAGACATTAATTGCCCGAGCGCCAAAAACCATACAGCATTTACTGGAGGTTCGAGGAATTGGTGTTTTGAAAATAGGTGGAGCACAACAAGTAAAACTCGGTGTTGTCATCGATCTAGTTACTCCTGAACAGATAGAACGCCGACCTGAAAATCAAAGCGTGAAGATTTTGGGCAAAAACGTTCCACTTTTCCGTATTTTTCCACTTGAGGCATCTAGCCCTGCTAAAGTGCGCCTTATTGTACGCCAGCTCAAAGGTGAAATTTCTAATGTCCCCTAAAATTTAAACAAATAAATTATCATTATGTCTTTTTTTCCCAGTAATCTCACGTTAAGACATAGTCATAAGAATAAGATCTTCTTACACTTGCAATAGTTTCGACAAGGGATTCTCATTTTAATATGATTGGAATGGTATTAGTCACACATGGTAATTTAGCTAATGAATTTGTTGGCGCCTTACAACATGTAATAGGTGATCAAAAACAGATTGCAACGGTCTGTATTGGACCAGACGATGAAATGGAAAAACGCAGAATTGAGATTACTCAAAAAATCAAAGAGGTTGATCAGGGCAGAGGAGTTATTTTACTTACTGATATGTTTGGTGGCACACCGTCAAATCTTGCTATTTCTGTCATGAATAAAAAAAATGTGGAGGTAATAACTGGCATCAACCTTCCCATGCTTATCAAAATAGCCTCAATAAGAAAATCGAGTAACCTGACAGATACCGTAAATGGTGCCCAAGAAGCAGGTCGCAAGTACATTAACATTGCCAAACAATTAATATCTCAGGAGTAAAGGTGACACAGTTAATTACGGAAAAAAAAGGTCAATTAACATGTACTGCTACTATTTTGAATCAACGTGGTCTGCACGCTAGAGCCGCTGCTAAATTTGTAAAAATTGCAGGGAAATTTCAAGCTGATGTTACAGTCACCCGCAAAGGGCAGACAGTTTCTGGAAATTCAATCATGGGATTAATGATGCTCGCAGCAAGTGAAGGTAGTGAAATAATTATCCACTGCTCTGGTAAAGATGCCCGAACTGCTATTCAAGCTCTTTTAGATCTAGTAAAAAGTAAGTTTGAAGAGGAATAAGAAACAAGATATAAAATTTCACTGAAACAAGTGCAAATGATTAATTTTTCACCACACATCTAATATCAAAACTCAAAATAGTTTTAGTCATAGGGTATATCTTTATTCTGTAGCCCCTGGCCTGTAAAATAAAATAAAGACTCTCCAACGTGACCGTCACCAAAGTGAGTTTAATATATGAACACGAAGAAGGCATTCAACTGCAAGTTTAATGCACCAAATAAAACGGACTTGCGAAGCGGCAGTTTCCCTGTTAAACCCGCCGTCTTAAGTAAATATCAAGCATCAGGAGAGTTTCCTTATGAGCGATTTCACCGATTATAAAGTCGCAGACATGTCACTGGCTGAATGGGGCCGAAAAGAAGTAACTATCGCTGAAACAGAAATGCCCGGTCTTATGGCACTACGTGAGGAATTCAAAGGTAAAAAACCTCTTTCAGGAGCTCGTATTGCTGGTTGTTTGCACATGACCATACAAACAGCAGTACTGATGGAAACTCTAGTAGAACTGGGGGCCGATTTACGCTGGAGTTCTTGCAATATTTTCTCAACCCAGGACCAGGCAGCTGCTGCCATGGCTCAGGCTAAAATCCCCACATTTGCGTGGAAGGGTGAAACAGAAGAAGAATTTTTATGGTGCATTATGCAAACTATTGAAGGGCCTAACGGCTGGCGTCCAAATATGATTCTAGACGATGGAGGTGACCTGACTTTAATGATGCACGAAAAATATCCAGACCTACTGGATGATGTTAAAGGCCTATCTGAAGAGACTACCACCGGCGTTCATCGGCTCTATGAAATGGTCAAAGAAGGGTCTCTCAAAGTACCCGCAATAAACGTAAACGACTCAGTAACAAAATCTAAATTTGATAATTTATATGGCTGCCGCGAGAGTCTTCCTGATGGTATTAAACGTGCAACTGACGTTATGCTGGCTGGGAAAATTGCCGTAGTAGGTGGTTACGGTGATGTAGGAAAGGGTTCTGCTGCCTCCCTTCGCAATCAAGGCGCCCGTGTCTTAGTTACTGAAATTGACCCCATATGCGCATTACAGGCATCAATGGAAGGCTATGAAGTCACTACTATGGATGAAGCTGCTGCTCAAGCTGATATATTTGTCACTTGTACTGGAAATAAAGATGTTATCACCCTTGACCACATGCGTGAAATGAAGGACCGAGCAATTGTCTGCAACATTGGTCATTTTGACTCGGAAATTCAAGTTTCAGGATTGCGTAATTACAAATGGCACAATGTTAAGCCACAAGTAGACGAGGTCGAATTTCCTGATGGCAAACGTTTAATTGTTTTGGCACAAGGCCGTTTGGTGAATTTAGGTTGTGCTACAGGCCATCCAAGTTTTGTGATGAGTGCATCTTTTACAAATCAAGTAATTGCACAAATAGAACTTTGGAATAATTCTAAAAACTATGAAAATAAGGTATACGTTTTACCAAAACACCTAGATGAAAAGGTAGCAACACTCCATCTTAAAAAAGTTGGTGCAAAATTAACTAAACTTTCCAAAGAACAGGCTGACTATATAAGTGTTAAAGTAGAAGGTCCTTACAAACCTAATGCATATCGCTACTAACAGTGATCAAATAGATATATCCATAGAAAAAAAAACTCAGAAATTAGCTCAAAAATTTCAAGAAAAATTAAAAATTGGTGATGTGGTTTTTTTAGAAGGAGAAATGGGTGTAGGAAAAACAACTTTTATAAAATATTTGATAAATTATTTTCAAAAAAAAAATAAGATAAAATTATCAGAGGTAACTAGCCCAACTTTTAATTTACTTAACGAATATAAAATTGATCGGATACAAATTTATCATTATGATTTATTTAGAATAAAAACTTTTAAAGATCTTAAAAATTTAGATTTATTCGCTAATAACTCAAATTCAATCACATTAATTGAATGGCCGCAAATAATTCAAAAAAAACCAAGAAATTGTATAGAGTTAAAATTTACATACAGTGAGGATTTCAAAAAACGTTTTATTAAAATAAAAGGTATTAATCTCTAAATTTTTAAAAAATAATGCAAAAAAATGAAATTATTATTAAAATAAAAGGTGATGCTTCGTTTAGAACTTTTTATAGAAAAATAAAAAATCATTCATCATCTATTATAGTAAAAGCAAATAGAGAAAAAAAACAAAATCTCGTCATTTATGATGCAATAAACAGAATACTTATTAAAAATAAAATTTTAGCACCAAGGTTATTAAGTGAGAAATATAATAAGAATTTTATAGAAATACAAGATTTTGGAACTAATACAATTTTTAATCTTTTAAGGAAAAAAAAAATTAATTTAATAAAATGTTTTAGGCAAATAATTGACATATTAAATCGATTACAATTGATCAAAGATAGAAGGGTCAAAGATTTTAAAAAAAATAATTATAGAATACCTAAATATGACAAACGAATATTAATTAAAGAAGCAAGTTTATTTAATGAGTGGTATATTAAAAAAAATTTGAATAAGAAATATCAAAGAGTTTTCAATAAAAAGTTTAAAAAAATAATTTCTAAATTATGTTCAAATCTAAAATTAAAAAATAATGTTTTAGTTCATAGAGATTTTCATGTTTCAAATTTAATGATAGTAAAAGGAAAAATAGGAGTAATAGACAGCCAAGATGCATTGATAGGTAATAAGGCATATGATTTAGCATCATTAATTGATGATGTTAGATTTAAAACTTCTGATTCACAAAAAGAAAGGATTTATAATTATTATATAAATAATCAAAAAAGAATAAATAAAAATCAATTTAAGAATGATTTTAAAATTTTATCTGTTTTAAGAAATCTCAAAATTATTGGGATATTTACAAGACTTGCCAAGAGAGATGGTAAAAAAAATTATTTAAAACTAATTCCTTATGCTTGGAAATTAATAAATCTAAGATTAAAAAAGGATATGATTTTTTATGAATTAACTGATTTATTTAATCAATATCTTAAAAAAAAAATTAAATGAAAATAAATACAGCATTAATCATGTGTGCCGGTTTTGGCAAAAGATTGAATCCTCTTACTTTGGAAACGCCAAAACCTTTACTGAAAATTAAAGAAAAAACAATGATAGAGAGAAATATTGAATTGATTTTAAAACTGGGCATTAAAAATATAATTATTAATACTTTTTATTTAGAAGAAAAAATAACTGAATTCAAAAAAAAAAAAAAATTTCCTATTTATATCAATATTGTTAAAGATGGTGATCAGATTTTAGATACTGGTGGTGGAATTTTGAATATGATGGAGAAATCAGAAGAAAATGATTTTTTAATTTTTAATCCTGATACTTTTTGGAGTGAAAATTATCTAAATGAAATTAAAGAAATGGAAAATATATATTTTACGGAAAATTTAGATAATATTCTTCTATTAGTTAAAAAAGAACTAAGTTTCGATAAAACATTTATGGGTGATTTTAATTTGAAAGATAAATTAATTGAAGTTAATGGTAATAAAGAATTTATTTATACTGGGTGTCAAATATTAAACAAAAATTTACTTGTTAAAAAAAAAGTTGAAAACTTCTCCATATCAATTATTTGGAATGAGCTCATTAAAAAAGAAAAATTGAATGGATTTAATAGT
>PBDF01000014.1 GCA_002717285.1 Magnetovibrio sp. | reverse complement strand
GATAGCTGCAGTTAGCGTCGTCTTACCATGATCAACATGACCAATCGTGCCAATGTTGCAATGCGGTTTAGTCCGTTCAAATTTTTCTTTAGCCATAATTGCTACTCCGATTATCTAACCCTACTTTAGCCTGCCAGTTTTGTCTGAACCTCTTCTGCGACCTGCTGTGGCACTTCTACATACTGGTCAAAATGCATGGTGTATTGAGCACGCCCCTGAGACATAGAACGCAATGTGTTTACATAACCAAACATATTGGCTAGTGGAACAGTTGCCGTAATAACTCGTGCATTTCCCCTTTGATCCATGTCACCAACTTGACCACGCCGGGAATTTAAATCACCTATGATGTCTCCCATGTAATCTTCCGGGGTAACTACTTCAACTCGCATAACAGGCTCTAGAAGCTTTGGGCCAGCCTGACGCATACCATCACGAAACGCTGCACGAGCAGCAATCTCAAAGGCCATAACGCTAGAATCTACATCATGAGAAGCTCCGTCGTACAGCTCGGCTCTGACATTGATGACAGGAAAACCTGCGATAACGCCTGCTTCCATTGCACTACTCAAGCCCTTTTCAACCCCGGGGATAAATTCTTTGGGTACGTTACCTCCAACAACCTTACTTTCAAAAACAAACCCGGATACTGGGGTATCTTCATCAGGAACAAGTGGTTCAAATTTTATCTTAATTCTAGCGAACTGGCCTGAACCACCAGTTTGTTTTTTGTGTGTATAATCAATATCAGCAAGCTTAGAAATGGTTTCGCGGTACGCCACCTGTGGTGCACCAACATTTGCCTCTACCTTAAATTCTCGTTTCATACGATCAACGAGTATCTCCAAGTGCAATTCACCCATGCCCTTAATAATTGTTTGGCCTGTTTCTATGTTAGAGGACACTCTAAATGATGGATCTTCGGCTGCCAAACGAGAGAGAGCTACGCCCATTTTTTCTTGATCTTCTTTTGTTTTCGGTTCAACTGCAACCTCAATAACGGGATCAGGAAATTCCATACGCTCCAAAATAACCTGATCAGAGACAGAACATAATGTATCACCTGTTGTGGTGTCTTTTAGACCAGCTAGAGCAATAATATCTCCAGCTCGTGCCTCCTTGAGATCTTCACGAGAATTAGAGTGCATCTGCAACATCCGACCTACGCGTTCTCTCTTGTCCTTTACTGTATTCATAATAGAACCACCGGTTTCAAGAATACCTGAATAAATACGAGCAAAAGTAAGAGAGCCAACAAAAGGATCATTCATAACTTTGAATGCTAGGGCAGCAAATGGTTCGTCGTCTGAGTTATGTCTCTCAATTTCTTCATCCGTGCCTGCCTTGACACCTTGAATGGCAGCGACATCGGTAGGTGCTGGCATAAAATCTACAACGGCGTCCAGTAGTGGTTGAACACCTTTATTTTTAAAAGCAGTACCAGTTAGCACAGGTACAAAATTACCTGCTAAAGTGCCAATACGAATACATTTCTTTAATGTTTCTTCATTGGGTTCATGGCCCTCCAAATATGCTTCCATTGCATTGTCATCGACCTCTACAGCAGCCTCTACCAACTGAATTCGATATTTAGCAGCCTGATCAGCAAGATCAGCTGGAATATCTCGTTCTTCAAAATCGGCGCCCAAATTTTCGTCCTTCCAGATAATTGCTTTCATTTTGACCAGATCAATTACACCTGTGAATTCAGACTCAGATCCTATTGGTAATTGAAGCACCATAGGACTGGCCCCAAGGCGATCAACCATCATTTCTACACACCGATAAAAATCGGCACCTGTGCGATCCATCTTGTTTACAAAGCACATGCGTGGGACATTATATTTATCTGCCTGTCGCCAAACGGTCTCAGATTGGGGCTCTACACCGGCCACGCTGTCAAAAACTGCTACGGCACCATCTAGTACACGCAAAGAACGCTCAACTTCAATTGTAAAATCAACATGGCCCGGAGTATCAATAATGTTAATTCGGTGATTGTTCCAAAAACAGGTTGTAGCAGCTGAGGTAATAGTAATACCGCGCTCTTGCTCTTGCTCCATCCAGTCCATGGTAGCGTTACCATCATGCACTTCACCTATCTTATGAGAAATACCGGTATAATAGAGAATACGCTCAGTCGTAGTCGTTTTGCCGGCATCAATATGAGCCATAATGCCGATGTTACGATAGCGTTCTAGAGGAGTTTCACGAGCCATATCTATCTAATCCTATAACACGCTTACCAGCGATAATGGGAGAAGGCTTTATTAGCTTCCGCCATTTTATGCGTATCTTCACGTTTCTTGACCGCTGCTCCCCGATTGTTAGCTGCATCCAGTAATTCTCCTGAAAGACGCTCCGTCATTGTATTTTCAGAACGCTTGCGTGATAAAGAGACGAGCCAGCGAATGGCTAGAGCCTGTCTTCGTTCATTACGAACCTCAACCGGAACTTGATATGTAGCGCCACCCACCCTACGAGAACGAACTTCTACAGAGGGCTTGACGTTATCGATTGCCTCATGGAAAGCTGCCAATGGATCGCCACCAGTCTTTTGCTGTATTATGTCAAAAGCTCCGTAAACAATTTTTTCAGCTACGGACTTTTTCCCATCAAGCATCAAATTATTCATAAATTTGGACACGACCAGGTCACCAAATTTTGGATCAGGAAGGATTTCGCGTTTAACGGCTGCATGGCGACGTGACATATTACATTAATCCTTATTTTGGTCGCTTGGTGCCATATTTAGAACGACGTTGACGACGATCAGAAACACCCTGAGTATCGAGAGTTCCACGAATAATGTGATAACGGACGCCAGGGAGATCTTTAACACGGCCGCCGCGAAGTAAAACAACGGAATGTTCTTGAAGGTTGTGCCCCTCTCCGGGTATGTAACTTGTTACCTCAAAACTGTTTGTTAGGCGGACACGAGCAACTTTACGTAATGCCGAGTTGGGCTTCTTTGGCGTGGTGGTGTATACACGGGTGCAAACCCCACGTTTTTGGGGGCAGGATTCAAGTGCAGGAACCTTTGTTCGCACAAACGGTGCCTTACGAGGCTTACGTACAAGTTGGTTTGTTGTTGGCATTCTTTGATTACCACCTCATAACACAAGCACGAGACTAACCCCGTGCCGAACAACATTCTCTCTTTAAAGAGAACAATTGAATCAACTAAAGACAAAGTATGTCTAAGCGGACCCGAAAACTAAATTTTTCACTTTTCCAAGGAGACTGCGTCTAAACCGAACGGCTTACCACCAATCCCCACGGAGGAAGGCGCACAATAGTGAGGCACTTCCATGCAGTCAAGCAAAGAATCTGTGTTTTACTAGGGTGCTCCTAAGTTGTTTGATCTTTGTTTTTTAAAGCACCAAAAAAAACCCTAAAATAATTTTCTAAGATACCCCCGCTACTCTTTTCAAAAAAACTTTAAAAGTCAGTGAGCAAAAAATCATTATCTCTAGGCCTCTTCAGGCTCGGCAGAAACTTCAGCGCCCCCAATAGCTGGAGTGCTTTCTTCAGAGGCCTTTTTAGCTGCTAATTTCGCCATTTTATCATCCCGAGCAGACGCAACCTTGCGAAGATTATTCATCACGCTACCAGTACCTGCTGGAATAAGACGACCTACAATGACATTTTCCTTTAGCCCAATAAGACTATCAGTTTTTCCAGAAACCGCGGCTTCTGTCAGTACACGAGTTGTCTCTTGAAAAGAAGCAGCTGAAATAAATGACTTAGTTTGCAAACTAGCTTTGGTTATACCTTGGAGTACTGGAACACCCACAGCTGGTTTGCCACCAGCTTTCTTAGTTTTTATATTTTCTGCCTCAAATTCTAGGCGATCTGCCAATTCACCAATCAAATAGGTGGTATCCCCACCACCAGTAATTTCTATCTTTTGCAACATCTGACGAACAATCACCTCAATATGCTTGTCATTGATCTTCACACCCTGAAGACGATAGACGTCTTGTATTTCTTTGATCAAATAATCAGCCAAAGCCTCAACTCCAAGTACACGTAAGATATCGTGTGGTACCGGGTTGCCATCCATCAAAGAATCGCCAACTTCAACGTAATCACCCTCTTGAACACTTATGTGCTTACCCTTAGGCACAAGATACTCATGCGGCTCCAAAGTGTCATCAACCGGAACAACAACAATGCGGCGCTTGTTTTTATAATCTTTACCAAATTCTACACGACCTTCAATCTCGCTGATAATTGCAAAATCTTTTGGCTTACGAGCCTCGAAAAGCTCAGCCACGCGTGGTAAACCTCCTGTAATGTCACGAGTTTTTGCAGATTCCTTAGGAATACGCGCCAATACGTCTCCAGCATGGACTTCCTGCCCAGCCTCAACAGACAAAATAGCATCGACGGACATGAAGTAACGAGCCTCCATTTCCTTATCAATCATAACAACCTTACCTTTTTTATTTCGTAATGTAATACGAGGCTTGAGATCTGCACCTATTGGCTGAGACTTCCAATCAATTACAACTTTCGAGGCAATACCGGTTGCATCGTCAACACGTTCGTCTATGGATAGCCCCTCGATCATGTCCATATAATTTACAATACCACTTTTTTCAGTAATGATTGGTAGGGTATATGGATCCCACTCCGCTATTTTAGTACCACGCTTGATAGTTTCTTTGTCTTTGACCAGCAACTTGGAACCGTAGGGAAGGCGATGACGTGCCCGTTCACGCCCCTTATCATCAATCAAGTTTAATTCGGCATTTCTACTCATAACTACAAGCCCGCCAGAACTGTTCTTGACCGTTGAACAATTTTTTAATTGAATTGTAGTATCACCAGTAGCCTCAATCTTTGAGATTTCACCACCACCAGTAACCGCACCACCAATATGAAATGTACGCATGGTCAACTGAGTACCGGGTTCACCAATGGATTGAGCTGCTATAACACCAACGGCCTCTCCTAAGTTAACCCTTGTATTACTCGATAGGTCACGACCATAACAAGCTGCACATGTTCCCTTAATTGCCTCACAGGTAAGTACTGAGCGAACTTTTACAGCTTCAACATCTGCCTCCTCAATCGCCATGGAAGTGTCTTCGTCTAGCAAAACATTAACTTTAGCCAAGATTTTTCCTGTAGCAGGATGAATAACCTGTTCGGCTGTAGTTCGGCCAAGTATCTGTTCTGATAAAGGTGATATAACTTCACCGCCTTCTACAACTGCACGTACTGTTAAGCCTTTTTTGGTTTTGCAGTCATTTTCAACAATGATGCAATCTTGAGCAACGTCAACAAGACGACGTGTCAAATAACCCGAGTTAGCAGTCTTTAGCGCTGTATCGGCAAGCCCTTTGCGTGCGCCATGGGTCGAGTTGAAATATTCAAGTACAGACAAACCTTCCTTAAAATTTGATATAATTGGGGTTTCAATTATCTCACCAGATGGCTTAGCCATAAGGCCACGCATACCAGAAAGCTGCTTCATTTGAGCTGCCGAACCTCGGGCACCAGAGTGAGCCATCATATATACAGCGTTGACTTGCTCACCATCTTCTGGGGTAGAGATACGTTTCATCATCGCATCCGCAACTTGGTCTGTACAATGGGACCAAGCATCAACAACTTTATTGTATTTTTCACCTTGAGTTATTAGACCGTCTTGGTATTGCTGCTCATATTCCTTTGCTTTTGTTTCAGTATCAGAGACCAAGTGCACCTTAGCATCTGGAATAACCAAGTCATCTTTACCAAATGATATTCCAGCGTTGCAGGCATTTGCAAAACCGAGCCCCATCAACTTATCAGCAAAAATTACAGTCTCTTTTTGGCCACAGTGGCGATATACCTGTTCAAGTACTGTAGAGACCTCCTTCTTTGTCAACAATTTGTTGATCAGATCCAAGGGTATATTTGGATTACGCGGCAAAATTTCTGACAAAATCATACGTCCCGGTGTGGATTCCACGCGGGTCGTAATAGGCTTATTTTTTTCATCCACGGTTTGATATCGACACTGTATTTTTGCGTGCATTGAAACGACGCCAGAGTCAAGAGCGTGCTGGATTTCACTAACATTAACAAAAGCCATACCCTCGCCTTTCTCGCCTTCTCTAGTCATGGTCAGATAATACAAGCCAAGGACAATATCCTGTGATGGAACGATAATAGGCTTACCATTGGACGGACTCAAAATATTATTAGTTGACATCATCAAAACGCGAGCCTCAAGCTGTGCCTCTAAAGACAGAGGCACATGAACAGCCATCTGATCGCCATCAAAGTCCGCATTGAATGCAGCACAAACCAAAGGGTGTAACTGAATTGCTTTGCCTTCAATGAGTACTGGCTCAAAAGCCTGAATACCAAGACGATGAAGAGTTGGTGCACGATTTAACAACACAGGATGCTCACGAATAACTTCCTCCAATATATCCCATACTTCAGGCCGTTCCTTCTCAAGCATTCGCTTAGCAGCTTTAATGGTTGTTGCCATGCCGTACAATTCTAACTTTGAGTACACGAAAGGCTTAAATAATTCGAGTGCCATTTTCTTGGGCAAACCACATTGATGGAGCATCAATTCTGGGCCAACAACGATAACCGATCGACCTGAATAGTCGACGCGCTTACCAAGCAGATTTTGTCTAAAACGTCCCTGCTTACCTTTAAGCATGTCAGATAGTGATTTAAGTGGACGCTTATTAGCACCCGTAATAGCTCGGCCACGACGTCCATTATCAAATAAGGCGTCAACTGACTCCTGCAACATACGCTTTTCATTACGCACAATTATTTCAGGTGCACGGAGCTCAATCAGACGCTTTAATCGATTATTTAGGTTGATGACACGGCGATACAAGTCATTGAGGTCTGAGGTAGCAAATCTACCCCCATCAAGAGGCACCAATGGACGAAGTTCAGGTGGTATAACTGGAATGGCTTCCAATATCATCCACTCTGGGCGAGCGCCGGAAGCAACAAAAGACTCCACCAATTTCAAGCGCTTGACAAATTTTTTGCGCTTGGCCTCAGAATTAGTCTCCTTAAGATCAGCACGCAAAATTGACAATTCATCATCAAGATCAAGAGCTTCCAGCATTTTTCTTATAGCCTCTGCTCCAATACCAACACTGAATGAATCATCGCCATACTCATCGATTGCGTTCTGGTAAGCATCCTCAGAGAGTAACCCGTGCAAAGGCAATGGTGTTAAGCCAGGTTCTACCACCACATAATTTTCAAAATAAAGAACACGCTCAAGGTCTTTAAGAGTCATATCTAACAGCAAACCAATGCGCGATGGCAATGATTTCATGAACCAGATATGAGCAACTGGAGAGGCCAGTTCAATATGGCCCATACGTTCACGCCGAACTTTTTGTAAGGTTACTTCAACTCCACATTTTTCACAAGTAATACCCTTGTATTTCATTCGCTTGTACTTACCACACAAGCACTCATAATCTTTGGTTGGGCCAAAAATACGTGCACAAAAGAGGCCATCTCGCTCCGGCTTAAACGTTCTATAGTTAATGGTTTCAGGCTTCTTTATCTCACCAAATGACCACGAACGAATACGCTCAGGTGATGCAATTGCAATGCGGATAAGATCAAATTGCTGAGCGCCTCTAACCTGCCCAAAAACTTTCGTCAATTCATTCATATTAACTCTCCTTCTCGGGCCATTAATGCAACTCAACGTTAAGACCAAGAGAATGTAGTTCCTTGACCAAAACATTGAAGGATTCAGGAATACCGGCTTCGAAGGTATCGTCACCACGCACTATAGATTCGTATACTTTAGTTCGGCCAGAAACATCATCCGATTTTACAGTAAGCATTTCCTGCAAAGTATATGATGCGCCATACGCCTCAAGAGCCCATACTTCCATTTCACCAAAACGCTGACCACCAAATTGTGCTTTACCACCCAGTGGTTGCTGAGTAACAAGAGAGTAAGGGCCTATCGAACGAGCATGGATCTTATCATCAACTAGATGATGAAGCTTAAGCATATATATATAGCCTACTGTCACCTTACGATCAAAAGCTTCACCTGTTCGCCCGTCAATAAGGGTCATCTGACCCGATGCATTGAGACCAGCTTTTGCCAACATTTCGTTTATATCTACCTCACGTGCTCCATCAAACACTGGCGTTGCCATGGGCACACCGGGTCTGAGATTATTGGACATTTCCAACAGCTCATCATCGTTTAACAAGGCAACTCTATCTTTGTATTCCCTGTCTCCATAAATATCTTTCAACTGATCACGCAACTTTGCAATATCAACATCCTCACCCACTACATCAAGCATATTACTGATCTGTTCCCCCAATTTTGCGCTTGCCCAGCCCAAGTGTGTTTCAAGAATCTGACCAACATTCATGCGCGATGGTACGCCTAAGGGATTAAGGACTATATCAACGGGCTGCCCATCTTCAAGATAAGGCATGTCCTCCTGAGGAACGATTCGTGAAATAACACCCTTATTACCGTGTCTACCAGCCATTTTATCACCTGGTTGTAATTTACGCTTAACCGCTATGAACACTTTTACCATCTTCATGACGCCCGGTGAGAGGTCATCACCGCTTTGTAATTTATCAACCCTATTATCGAAACGAGCCTGAAGTGCAGCAATACTTTCTTCAAAATGCCTCTTTAGCTCCTCGACATCTTTCATAGCCCTATCATTTGAGACTACAATCTGAGAAATTTGACCAGCTGTGAATTCGTCCAGAGCTTTCTGGGTAATCTTCACATTGACATCCAAACCACTAGGCCCACTCACTACCGTTTTACCGATCAATAAAGCTGTCAAACGCGATAGAAAACTTCGCTCCAGAATTGCCCTTTCATCATCACGATCTTTTGCCAGTCTGTCTATTTCATAGCGTTCGATAGCTAGCGCTCGTTCATCCTTGTCAACACCACGACGAGAAAAGACACGCACCTCGACAACTGTTCCACTAACGCCAGGAGGGAGTTTCAGGGATGTGTCACGCACATCCGAAGCTTTCTCCCCAAAGATAGCACGTAAAAGTTTTTCCTCTGCCGTCATGGGACTCTCACCCTTTGGAGTTACTTTTCCAACAAGGATGTCACCGGGTTTAACTTCTGCACCAATGTAAACAATACCAGCTTCATCTAGATTCTTTAGTGACTCTTCACCGACATTAGATATGTCGCGCGTGATCTCCTCTTGACCCAACTTGGTATCACGGGCCATGACCTCAAATTCTTCAATATGAATTGAGGTAAATACGTCATCTCTAACAATACGTTCAGAGATAAGTATTGAATCTTCGAAGTTATAGCCATTCCATGGCATAAAGGCGACAAGAACATTACGCCCCAAAGCCAATTCTCCAAAATCTGTTGATGGTCCATCAGCAATGGTGTCACCAGCTCTAACTGTGTCACCCACCTTGACTAGTGGACGCTGATGCAAAAAAGTGTTCTGGTTGGAACGCTGAAATTTAAGCAGATTATATATATCAACTCCAGCTGCAGAGTGAGAGGTTTCCTCCGTTGCCCTGACGACAATTCTTGTTGCATCGATCTGATCAATTACACCCGAACGCTTTGCAACGATAGTGGCACCAGAATCTTCAGCGACTTTCGCCTCCATACCAGTACCAACTAGTGGTGCCGCAGCACGAAGTAAAGGAACTGCCTGACGTTGCATATTTGAACCCATCAACGCACGGTTGGCATCGTCGTTTTCAAGAAACGGAATTAGTGCCGCTGCAACGGAGACAAGTTGCTTTGGCGAAACATCCATAAAATCAATGGTTTCAGGTAGCACCATAACAAAATCACCACCTTTTCGACAGCTAATCAAATCTTGAACAAACTTACCCTTGGAATCAATTTCCGCATTTGCCTGAGCTATAGTATATCTGCCTTCCTCCATAGCTGACATATAATGGATGTCAGCAGTTACTTTTCCTTTTTCAACTTTACGGTATGGCGTTTCTATGAAGCCATATTTGTTGACGCGAGCAAAAGTAGCCAACGAATTAATTAGACCAATATTAGGCCCCTCAGGAGTTTCAATTGGACAGATTCGACCGTAGTGTGTTGGGTGCACATCTCTAACTTCAAAGCCGGCACGTTCACGGGTCAATCCACCAGGTCCAAGTGCAGAAAGACGTCGTTTATGAGTTATTTCTGAAAGCGGGTTAGTTTGATCCATAAATTGCGATAACTGTGAAGAGCCAAAGAATTCACGAACTGCGGCAGCAGCCGGTTTAGCATTAATTAAATCATGGGGCATGACAGTATCAATGTCGACAGAACTCATACGTTCACGAATAGCACGCTCCATACGAAGTAGACCAACTCGATATTGGTTTTCCATCAACTCACCAACCGAGCGAACACGACGGTTACCCAGGTGATCAATGTCATCAATCTCTCCTCGACCATCCTTCAGATCTACAAGGGTTTTCACCACAGCCATTATGTCCTCTTTACGAAGAACCCTTACTGTGTCTTCAGTTTCAAAGCCCAATCTAGAGTTCATTTTAACACGCCCTACTGAGGACAAGTCATAACGTTCCGAGTCAAAGAAAAGACTCTCGAACAATGCCTCAGCAGCTTCAAGGGTAGGAGGCTCACCAGGACGCATGACACGATAAATGTCAATTAACGCTTCCTCACGCTGGGTGTTTTTATCGACGGCTAAAGTGTTGCGAATGTAGGGCCCAATATTAATATGATCGATAGCCAACGTTTCAATTTCGTTAAATTTTGCTTGAGCAAGTGTTTCTAAAAGGTCCTCTGTTAACTCAGCTCCAGACTCAGCATAAATCTCGCCGGTGCTCTCATTATACATGTCAACAGAAATATAACGCCCAATCAAATCTTCGTCAGAGACCAATTGCTCATTCATTCCCTTTTCTGCCAACTCACGTATGAGACGAGGAGTCATCTTGGTTCCAGTCTCCGCAACAACTTTTCCCGTTTTTGCGTTCACTAGATTACTAGTTAGCTTCACACCACGTAAAACATCCCCATCAAAAGGCGTTTTCCAACCCTTCTTTACTCGGGTATATAAAACCTTATCATAGAAAAAAGAGAGAATTTCTTCTGGCGAAAAGCCTTCTTTTTCAACTGCCTCAACTGTCTTGTTGTCTTTGGCTCGTTTAGCTATCAATTTATCGGTTTTATCATTGTTTAGGGCCATCAACAGTGTTGTTACGGGTAATTTGCGACGGCGATCGATACGCACGTAGGCTAAATCTTTGGCGTCAAACTCAAAATCTAGCCAAGAACCCCGGTAGGGTATGACGCGTGCAGCGAATAAAAATTTTCCAGATGAATGGGTTTTACCTTTATCATGATCAAAAAATACACCGGGAGAACGATGCATCTGCGAAACAATAACCCTCTCGGTACCATTGACAACAAAAGTACCATTGTCAGTCATTAAAGGCATATCGCCCATGTACACGTCTTGTTCTTTGATATCTAGTATGGAGCGCGCCCCAGTTTCTTCGTCAATGTCCCACACCACCAAACGCAGTGTGACTTTTAGAGGAGCGGCAAAGGTCATACCACGCTGTTGACACTCCTCAACATCATATTTAGGTGCTTCAAATTTGAACCCTACATATTCTAGTGTTCCCCGTTCGGAAAAATCCTTAATTGGAAAAACTGACTTGAAAACTTCATCAAGGCCACAGCCCACACGTTCTTCAACGGTCATTTCCGTTCTAAAAAATTTGTCATATGATGCCTTTTGAACCTCAACAAGGTTTGGCATAGAGGCAACTTCTTTAAGGTTGCCAAAAAATTTTCGTGCCCTCTTACGGCCCGTATAGGAGATTTCCATATCAACTGTCCCTACAACTTTTTTCTATATGCAACACATAATCAACCACCGCAGTTTAAGTATGTGTTCAATTTTAATTTTTCATGACGCTAATGACGGTAGTCCCATGCTTAACGTCATTTGAGGTAACGGCATCCATGTTTCCCGGCTTCGGTAAAGCCCATCTGAACAGATGACTACAATTCCATAAAACTTGGCATACCGACGATTGATTAAATATCTATTGTCGGCACGCTTTCTAGGTTTGCTGAGCATATTTAGTTCACCCAACGTTATTTAACTTCTACTGTTGCACCAGCTTCTTCCAATTTTTTCTTCAGTTCTTCGGCCTCTTCTTTATTAACACCTTCTTTAAGAGGCTTTGGTGCAGATTCAACTAGTTCTTTAGCCTCCTTTAAGCCGAGAGCTGTGATAGCTCGAACTTCTTTAATTACGTTTATTTTTTTGTCACCAGCTGCAGTCAAGATAACATCATAATCAGTCTTTTCCTCGCTGGCTTCAGCAACTGCAGCAGGACCTGCTACTGTCGCAACAGGGGCAGCAGCAGAAACGCCCCACTTCTCTTCAAGAAGCTTAGAAAGTTCTGCCGCCTCCATGACGGTCAGATTTGAAAGATCGTCAACGATTTGATCAAGATTAGCCATTATATTAACCTCCTAGGGATTGAACTGTCATATAAAAATTTGTAAGAGCCGGTTGATTTAAGCTGTTCCACCCTCACTAGTCTTGGCGGAAATAACTCGCGCAACCTGCCCACCCGGCGCTTTTAAAACACCGGCTATGCGAGTTGCGGGGGTGCTGATCAAACCAACAATTTTGGAACGAAGTTCATCGATTCCAGGCAGGCTTGCAAGAGCCTTTATACCATTCACATCCAGAACTTCTTCGCCAAGTGCTCCGCCAAGGATAACCAGTTTGTCATTGGACTTAGAAAATTTAACAGCAACCTTAGCGGGTGCGACTGGGTCATCTGAATAGGCAATCGCAGTTGGCCCATTAAACAAGTCGCTTAGGGTGCTATACTTTGTGCCGTCAATGGCACGCCGTGTGAGCCGATTCTTTGTCACTTTAAAACTAGCTCCTGCCGCACGCATCTCACTTCGAAGAACACTAATCTCAGCTACCGTCAACCCACTGTAGTGAGTGACGACCACCATGGCAGATTTCTCAAAGGTCTGATGCATTGTAGCAACCAGTTCTTCTTTTTGTCCTCGGTCCACTGTCTTTTCTCCAGCTTTTTATGATTCCAACTGTAACTCTCGCAATCTACGAGTCCACAAGAGGGAACCGTTGGACTTGTGGCACTCTTATAAGTCGGAAAAGTGCCGCTAAGCCTGTCCAGTACGCCAGTTCTTCCCGTTTACAAAACGGCTTTTGTACTGTCTGTGCAGGTGGAAAATACCATTATGGAGGCCTTACAGCTTGTAATACCACCGCCTACAGTCTTGGACAGGTCGAGTGTGGTATTTTACACACCCTAACCAGAAAGTGTCTTGAAAAACACAAACTAGAATTGCTTATAATTAAACTCCCAAATTGCTAATATCAAGCTTTACGCTAGGTCCCATCGTTGAAGAGATGGAAATACGTTTCATATATGTACCTTTGGCGCCTGTGGGCTTTGCCTTGCTAATAGCGCCAATGAAAGTGGAAATATTTTCACCTATGGCCTCGGCAGAGAAACTCACCTTTCCAACCCCTGCGTGAACAATACCCTCTTTTTCGACTCGAAACTCAATTTGTCCGCCTTTTATGGCTTTTACCGCTGAAGCTAAATCCATTGTAACTGTTCCTAGCTTTGGGTTTGGCATAAGACCTTTAGGGCCTAAAATCTTTCCAAGCTGACCAATTACCGCCATCATATCTGGTGTTGCTATGAGTCTGTCAAAATTAATGTTACCCTTTTTTATCTGATCCGCTAATTCATCAGAGCCTACAAGATCAGCCCCTGCCTCCTCTGCTTCTTTAACTTTATCGCCTTTTGCAAAAACTGCCACACGCAAACTTTTACCTGTGCCATGGGGCAAAGATACCACGCCTCTTACCATTTGATCTGCATGCTTGGGGTCAACACCAAGGTTGAGTGCAACATCTACGGTTTCATCGAACTTAGTATTAGCATTTTCTTTAACGATTTTCACAGCGTCACTTAGTGTGTAAAAAGCTGTGCGATCAACATTTCCTCTTGCTTTCTTTAGGCGCTTTCCAGGTGAAGTCATTACTCTATTCCCCAACAACTTCAATACCCATGGAACGAGCAGAACCTTTAATCATTTGGCAAGCCCCATCCATATCGTTAGCATTCAAATCAACCATCTTCATTTCCGCAATTTCACGTACCTGCGCCATTGTTATTTTCCCAACGGTATTACGATTGGGCTCACCTGAACCTTTGGTCAACTTTGCTGCTTTCTTAAGAAAGAAACTTGCTGGTGGGGTCTTGGTAACAAAATCAAATGTTGCGTCCTGATATGCAGTAATAACAACCGGAATTGGCATGCCCTTCTCCATATTTTGAGTTTCAGCGTTGAAAGCCTTGCAAAATTCCATAATATTTAAACCAGCTTGGCCCAATGCCGGACCAATTGGTGGAGATGGATTAGCTGAACCTGCTGGCACTTGTAGCCGAACATAGCCTTTAATCTTCTTTGCCATTATCTACCTCAATTAAATCTACTATCATGAGTGCGTGGTGTGGTCATGGCAGACCTTCCACACTATTGTTAAGCAATATCTTAAAGTTTTTCCACCTGAGAATACTCTAATTCCACAGGTGTTGCACGGCCAAAAATAGAGACAGCCACTTTGAGCCTTGCACGTTCTTCATCTAAGTCTTCCACTATGCCGTTAAACGAATTGAATGGTCCATCACAAACACGAACCTGTTCTCCTACTTCAAAAATAATGGAGGGCTTTGGACGCTCAACTCCTTCTTGCACCTGATGTAAAATTCGCTCCGCCTCAGCATTTGTAATTGAAGATGGGCGTCCGCCGGATCCAAGAAACCCAGTAACCTTTGGCGTATTCTTGACTAAATGCCAGGTTTCATCAGTCATTTCCATTTTGGCCATTACATAACCGGGAAAGAACTTGCGCTCTGCAGCCACACGTGCTCCTCGGCGTAACTCAACCACCTCTTCCACGGGCACCAGTACTTGCTCAAACTTATCTCCCATACCAGCTTGAACAGCTTGTTCTGAAATGGACGCCGCAACCTTCTGTTCGAAGCCGGAATAAGCGTGAATAATATACCAGCGCATAGCCATGTTCAGCCTCCCAGACCAAAGATTGTGCGAATACCTAATGCCAAAATCTGATCGATCAAAAAAAAGAATATTGCAGCGACAATAACCATGACAAAAACCATGGCCGTGGACACTCCCGTCTCTTTACGAGTTGGCCAGGTCACTTTTGACGTTTCCTGACGAACTTCCTGAACGAATTTAGCTGGACTATTCTTAACCATCAAATAAAAAAACCTTTTCACGTCAACAACCCTCAACCGAAACCACCGGATGATGGCAGGGGCAGCAGGGTTCGAACCCGCGACCTACGGTTTTGGAGACCGTCGCTCTACCAACTGAGCTATGCCCCTAGACGCATAACATTTAAATACAAGCCTATAGCAAGCAGTGCATGCAGACTACCAAAACAACTTTTCAACTTC
>PBDF01000018.1 GCA_002717285.1 Magnetovibrio sp. | reverse complement strand
TGATCATCTCCGAATTTTTCACCCGCGAACATATCGAACGGTTCTTCGCGGCAAACGGAGGTGGAGGTTCAGACGGCCTGATCGAGAAAGTAGATTTCAACCGTGTTTTTACCGGCCTGACCGACGCAATCGCGGAATCGCAGCTGGGCTCGATGCTGGCAATGGTCGGCGGAACCCAAGCCTTGGAACCGCTGCGGGAACCGGTCACCGAAAAGCTGAAAGACATCATTTCCGAATTAGCCCGCGACGGAGTGAAGGGCCAAGACGGAGAGGATTTTACGCAATCGCTGATCGATCAGGTGGCGCAAATCATCGACACGCGCCTCGCGGAGTTGACGCCTGAGCATGTGAAAGAGATCGTCCAGACAATGATTCGGCGGCATCTCGGATGGCTTGTCGTATGGGGCGGCGTGTTCGGCGGAGCCATCGGTCTGGCCATCAGTCTGTTACAAGGACTTTGAGCCTCCGTTCCGCGAACCGCAACGGGGTCAATGCCTCGGCTCGGAGTTACCTCTCTGGGTTCTGGATTGCCAGGACGCTCTCGCAAAAGCGAAAGTGTTTCCTCCTATGTCTTTACCTCTTTACCTCTAGGGGGAGAGCCCAGAGAGGGGTTTCCCCTTGCGGGCCGCGTGAGCGATGAGCGTCTTCGCGCAGTTTTTCGCGAGCTTATAGTTTGATCGAACTTGCGCGGAGAGCAACCCACGTACGCCGCCGCGCATGACCGTGATAAGCCTCGTGGGTTCATTCAGTTCTCCTAGGACCCTAAAGCCATATCGAGAACGGTGGCATAGACCGCGAACCAAACGAAGCTCGCGATCAGTGAGACGATCAGCACGTCCCCCATCCTCTCCAGTATCCGCATTTAAGTCGCTCCGAGCGCGTCCGGCTCGCGAGGCGGGAGGTGCGGCTTCATCCGCGTCACGCGACGACGGCCGCCAGGGATCTTCTGGGTCACCGCTGGTTGCCCCAGGCGGCGGACACCTCAATGCTCATCTTGTAAGTGTTGTACTCGTCTTAAAAGTCGTGGCTGTCGCTAATCTCCATCTGGGCAGCAATTTGCTGAAACACGTCACGGCGCAATCGCGATCACTGTTGCATGATTCACGAGGAAACAGACGAGTGGAAGGTGTGTATCCACGCCGTGGTCGTGGGAGCTTTTATGAAGTTCTGATAGTTAAGAGGCACATTAAAGAAACGTATTTCCGGGTGTTCTTGATTCACTCTCGCCATCCCATCATTTTATCTTGCTAGGCTAAGCTCTTGATAGCTTTGAGTAATCCATTTCAGGGACATAAGCTCCAAGTTTTATGATGCGAAAATCAAGTGTTTCACCATTTTTCCTGAAATACCCCTCTGATCCCTGCATAACCTTTTGAAAGGCTATATGAGGATTATTAAATGCGTGAAGACCATTACGGCAATGCGATGACGGAAGTTGCTCTCGCGCTCGCGATGGCTTTCTTTAGTATAATGGTTTTAGCCATAGTGAGTATGGGCGCAGTCCATCACAAGAACCAGCGAACAGTATCGCAGGAACTTGATAAATCCATCTTGGTGAAACTTTCACAAAACAAAACCAGAAAGCCAGCTTCCAAAAATCCACCTATTACTGACGACACGTTGGTCATTTATCATGAGGGAATATTTTACGACAACGATTTAGCACCCATCAATCCTCTTTCGATCAACTCAAGTGGGCGTATCATATTGGCTATATCACCCGATACCGAAATGGCTGAAACGCTGAGTGCAAGAATGCGTTTCGACTCGCAAAATCTTGTTATTTCGATGTTAAACCAGGAGTGGCTCACCGCATTGAATCGTAAAAATGTAAAGGAGAAGTAGAATGTTTGTCCGTTCGCCCTTTTCTCAACTAAGTTGTGTTTTGGCTATATTAGTAGCTATTTTTTTTCTTAGTTACTCTTTTGCATCTGCGGGGCAGTCAAACACTCTGACCGTTGGCAATGCAAAGCAACTAGTTGCGGAGAGTGCAGCCGATACAATAGTACCGCCTTCTATGGCGCTGGCAGTTGCTGCAATAACTTCAGGGTTCCGTTCGAATTTCGAAAATGCCTCGGGATCAAGAGGCCTAATGAGTATTTCTCCGGATGTGGCGCAGAGTTATGGAATTGAACCAAGTGAGTTATGGGACGCCCGAACAAATATCAGTCTTGGCTTGAGAGCGCTGGGCGATTTTTTCAGACATTTTGGTCACGATTGGTCTTCTGCACTTCAACGATATGCAAAAGTCATGTCTGTCTCCAATGATCCAGCCAGATTTGCCCGAAGGGCATTAGTTTCGGAACGAGGTTTTGCTGAGGAGATTGTCACGCGCAACGCTCTTGAGGAGAGAAAACGTGAAGTCTTAAACGTGAAGACCCAAGCTCGCTATAAGCCTGAATTTGATAAATTTTTCCGTAATGCGTTCGGCCAGAATGAAATAAAAAGACAAAAACAAAGCTTTATCAACAATCGTACCCGCGAAAATAACAACGTCGAATTCTCGGACAATGTTTATGGCCAATTCAAGGAACGTCACCGCACTGTCCTTGCTAACCTCGATGATTTTAGTTCAGGCAACATACCAGAACGGCTTCTCCGTGGTCACAAACAATAAGAGGTCTGTTTTGATAATGTTTTCAAAAATGCCAGGTTCAAAAATTCTGACGGGCTTCATATTAATGATAGCCGTTAATTACGCGAGCGTAGCAGAAACAAAAGTGTCTTCCGGCGCGACCGAGAAATCTGCCGTTATCCAGATTATTAGAGAAGAAGCTCGCAAGATGGGCGTATCTGTCCCTCTTGCCCTCGCGGTAGCCCACGCCGAATCTCACTTCAACCCTAATGCTGAAAGTCATAAAGGTGCCCGCGGTGTAATGCAGGTCATGCCAGCGACTTCGCGATCCGAGTACGGTATCCATCCGGACCTTCTTTGGGACGTTCGTATAAATATCCGATTGGGGCTGCATTTTATGCGGCGCCTTTTAAGTCGTTATCAAGGGCGTGTCGATCTTGCGCTTTCCTACTACAATGGCGGTTCACGTGTTGGCAATCTGCCGAATGCTCGCGTTATACCAGCCACACGAAAATATGTTCAAAAGGTACTCCGGTTGAGGAGATACTATCGTAGTAAGATGTACGCAGGGGAGTTATCGCGATGGAATCGGATAACCTTTCTAAAATCCTTAAAACATTGAGCGAAGAAACCACGTCCGATGGGCATCTTAAGTTTTCGGGAAAGACAATTCGCGATATTTCTCAAGCGATTGTCTGTCGTACCTATGGCAAGAGTTGTCTTGAGCTCGCGTATCTTCTCATTATTGCGTCGGCTTGTGAACGACGCGGTGGCAGTTTTTTGGACCTTTTTTACAATAGCGGAGTTGCCCGGCCGAGTGCGTTCAAGGGATATATTCAATCCTGCAAAAACCTGCCGGATGGTATCCGACCGGTTGGGAACGGCGTCGTTGTGACTAGGGAAACAGAAGATTTCACGGTTACTTTCGGCCGGATGCCCTATTTATCGGCGTTCTTGGAGTTTTTATTGACGAGTATTGGATACACGGCGGTTCATGAACATGTCAGTAATTTTTGTGGTCAGGTCCCCAGTCGTGCCTCAATATCAGAGAGTGCCAATGGCCTTTCAAGATGTCTATATCATTATCTCCGCGAGCATTTGCCTACTGCCCACGATCAAAGTAAATCCTATTTACTCGCCAACTTTATTAAAGAGCGTATAGGGCAAAACTGCAGTCCAAATGACATAAATAATTCTGCCTTGCTCGATTTTTGGCTTGAGCAGTCGAGCGATAAAAATGAGAGCAATTTTAAGCTATTTTCGAGTGTTTTTAAAGTTGGAATTGAGTTGCGGAAAGCAATATCTCACCGCTTGGAAAAATTAAAGTTCGAAAATGCCAGTAGCTTAGGTAAAGACAAAGAAGCCGGAGAGGTTGACCCTGACAAGATAGAAGAAATAGTTGTGGCTGTTGAAAATGACACGCAGCCGCTCCGCGCCCTAGCTGAAACACCGCTTAATACGATTAAGTTTCTAAATGGCCGTGAAACTGAAACCGCGGAAGAAGTTTGTCATGGTCCTGAGATCTCGGTTGCACTATCACATTCGGTCTTTCGCAACGCAGTTTTTGGCCAAGCTCAGAACCGCATTACGAATGCACTGAGACATAAGCGCCTCACCTGCGATTTGTTGCAAAATTCAGGTTCTACTAATTATCTTGATAAGCTGAAGATTTATCGAGACTTAAGTTGCAGTTTTGATAGGTCACTGCTTGCTGTACTGCATGTACTCCTAATGGCGAGAAGGCCAGAAGCTATAGAACTCGCGATGGCGATTAGGCCGAATATTGATTTTGGCGAATTGGCGGAAATTGACGCACAAGAACCAGAATGGGCCGATTTATCGCTAGTAAACATCTCTGCAGAACGCGCACGGAAAAGATTTTTTGATTATGCGAATAATAACAGCAATGTCAGTAATCCGCTGGCAAACCTGTTCTCAGATGCCCGGAAGGCATTCCGCAACAATTCACGTCAGGGGTTTAACGCTGACCAAATTGACGATGAATTGTCTGTGGATAACTTTGCCGATGCAGTTTCGTCCCTGATAAAGGTTCGGCGCGACCTAGTGGCCTTCGTTAACTTTGCAGAAAAAAGGGAGTGGTCGCAAAAATTTACAAAAGATTCTCTTGTCTTCTCGCAACATTTTAAATTCCTTTATGGAGGGTCCAATGACAACGGATAAATCCTCATTGAATGATCAAGAAATGATGCTGGTCTTTAATGCACTTGATACCATCGAACTACATGACCAGATACTTACATTTCCTTCTGAGGATAAAATGATATCCTTCGCGGAAATATATGCTTATGCGACGGAACCAAGTTACAATCCGAGTAATCAGTTGTTAATGGCGTTGTCGGAAGATAGCCGAGTTAGACGTGATTTCGAGATGCTTCTTCGCAATACGGCTCCATATTTCCTGCCTCAAGTAGCCGCCGCGAGTAGCGGAGAAATATCGAACCGAGCAATTGATGGCTGCAAATTGACTTTCCGGTCGTCGCGTGCGGACCCAAAACAAATATTTGTAATAATTGAAATTAGCGATATCACCGCGTCACCCTCTTGTCTTTTTGTTTGTCCAGAAGGACAGCCAACGGAAAAAGTCATGCTACCAAGAGCTCGTGGCGGAAAGATACAACTACTCTTTGAAGCTGATGCCAGGGTTTTACGAGCATTACGCGATATTAACACCGAGGTGTTTTTGCGGTGACAGAGGGGGCTTGCGTTGGCGTCTTTATCGCAACCACGGGCGGCCCGATTGAAGTTCAACGGATCACAAAGGAGGATCCGGATATTGATTCTTTGGTTTGCCTGGCTGGAAAAGCAAAAACGCTACCAATAAGCTCTGCCTATCACGATTTTGTGCGGCAGCCGAGTGGCGTCCTGCATAGAGATTTTGGGCACGGAGCCTATCGCGTTGATCTGTCAGCTACTATTGAAGACGGCTACAGTTGGCAATTTGGACTATACATTGCTCACGCGCTTCACGCAGAAGAAAAATTGGCAAGTGATTTCAACGCAACCAATCATGTTGTGTTTATTTCTGGTGAAGTAAATATCGATTTAGAGATCCTCTCAGTTGACCACGTAACTAAAAAATTAATTGCGTTGAATGAAAAAATATCCAATTTCCTTGATGAGGGTAAAAAAGTTAGTGTCTTTCTGCCAAAGGAAGTCGAGCGTGAAGCACTTGCTTTTTCAGAAATCTCAGGTGTCGATTTTACTTTTTGCAATCATATAAACGATGCTTTTGCGAAACTCGATTTAGAACCAAAAAAGCGATCGGCGATAAGCATAGCACCGACCATCGTTCCCGAAAGAACTTCCAAGTCCCCAACCTTTGGTTTTTCTGGAAAGTTCGTGATGCTATGCTTATCGCTTCTAATTTTCGCTTTATCGAGTGGGTTTGTCTGGCTGTGGTTGGAAACAAAGTCCTGGAGCGCGCTAGAACAATCTGGACGATATGCCGAGTTAAAACAGGAACTCGATACAGCCGCAGTAACAGGGCATCGTGGACGCATAAAAGCTGCATTTTATCGCAACGTTCTTTCATCACCAAGAAGTGATTTTCGCATTCGTTTATATAAAATTATTGCGCCAATGGGACAGAGTTGTGCTGCCATACGTTTCGGTGTTACTGATGCGGTCAGGCTTGAAGTAAAACGTATAAATGAACAAGAATTTAAGGCTATAAAGTTCGAAAAACTATGCAGTTTAGAGTTCGTTGCGGTGGCAGGGGATGCAGATACTTTCCTTTGGGGGCGTTACAGTCGATATCAAACTGGTAAAACAAACATTTCTGACACTGTCGCTTTAGGCCCGAGTAGCCAGGAGTTGCGGTGGAAAATTGAATTGCCGCGATACCTCAGCACCGACTATGACCTCAATGTTTTCGTTATTGCAAGCAGCAATCCGATCGATGGTTCTGATGGTTGGGTTGCCGAACAAATTTCTGAAACGCGATTTAAAATGAATACAGTTTCACGCCTTGAAATTGCTGAGAAATTTCGCAAACGCGGTTTGACATTAAAAAATGTTAGCGCGAGGCTTATCCGATAAATGTATATTTAAATAATTCATTATAATCCTGACGTCATATCACAAGTATCCAGATTGGTATTTTGTACCCCGCCTAGATTGATCACAAAATCCGGGATAAGGGTTTAAATTCCGAAAGTTATCGGGGTATCCGAAAAAAAGTCTCCTAACCTCTGCATAGCTACCTCCAGATACCAATTAAGGAGCGTAGCGATGCACGGTATTAAATCAAAGTTTACCAGAAAATTTAAATGCGATTTCAGATCAATGGCGGGTGCTATGGGTCTTTCAGCCATTCTTCTGTCGTCTGCTTGTCAAAGTATACCGAATACGTCGGAAGGAATTGGTTTTCGTGAAGCTCGGTTTAAAGAAATTTTCGCTATGGATAATTACCGAAGCTGCGTAGACGACGCACTTAAATTGGATACGGATGCACGCAGTAAAAGAAATTCCGGTGGTTACATAGCAAGTGCCCGTTTGATTGAGAAGTGTGAAGCTGATCTCGGTCCGGAAGTGTCACATATCGCAGTTGAGGAACGCATGCGAGCTTATGCTCTCGGCATCGTGAATTATGCCAAGGGCGGTGATTTATCGAGCTCACAGAAAAATCTAGAAAAATTCAGGAAGGCTTTTAAAGGCTATGACCTTTATCTGCCGAATGGCGCCTCATTCATCGATTCAATGACAATTTTAACCGGCAAAAAAACAATCCCGAATCCATACGAACTTACAATGTTGAACATCAATCCCAAGACGGAAACTGAGTTTGAAAGGCTCAAATACTGGACAAAAAATTGACCAACATCTGCTTTTTTCCAGAACAAGGAAATAAAAATATGACCCATAATTGCAAAACAACGAGGCAATGTATCCGTATTGGCCTCGCAGTCGCTTTACTTTCATCATGCGCAGTCGTGAATATTAATTCTGCATCTGCCAATGCGAATGCCGGCTGGAAACCATCAATCTCAGAGCGTCTCGTTAAACTGCCAAGTGCAAATATAAAGAAGGCACTCGACAAAGATTTTTCAGCGTCACCTCTAGCCGATGCATTACGTGACACGGATGCAGAGATTTCATTGAAGCTGAGAACTCTTCATGACTTGCAGGCTGCGGTAGATCAGGCAGATGGTGAGGTTCAAATTGAGTTAAAACATCAGTTTTTAGCTGAAAAGCGTGATTATATCACGATGGTACAAGAGCAACACAAGATGCGTGGAAAGTATCTCAAGACGCGCATCAAAGTATACCAACGCCTATTGAATAAGATTAATCGGAAGAACGCGGCAAAGACAACCGCACAGTCAACATTGATAGAAAAACAAAAAGCCGCGCGAGAACGCTTAGAACGATCGGCTGAGATGATTGACACCAAAATTTTCGCCACCAGCCTGAGTTCAGAATCCAAATATTCCGAGCAATATGCGGCGAATGTCTCAGCAATTAATACCCTGGTCGCCAAAATCGAAGCACATCCGCACAGGTCAGGACTGGATCTCAGCGATGACGCAAAAACGAAACCAGACCTTTTGCGGCAACTCTTGATAGAAGCAGAAGGCGACTATCAATCCTTACAGCAAGAGAGCGAAATTGTCGGATTGATGGCGAAACTTGTAGCCCTGGATGCAATGGGCCTCCAGGAAATCGTAACAGAGCGCGATGACATAAAGCCTGAACCTATTGGCGCTCCCAACATTATCCCTGCGGTCAAATTGTTCTGAGCCATAACAACAGAATTTGGATAAAGGAGAACTTGTTATGAAGAAAACACTCGCCTTACTTGCTTTTGGCTTAGCCGCCGCTCTCAGCACAAATGGTATGGCTGGAAGCATTGAGAACATGGAACGTGAACGCGCTATCATGTTGCAGACAATGCTTGACCCGAACATGACGCAGGAAGAGCGCCATTCCAAAATTACGCTATCGCAAAAGCGTTTAATTGATCTGGAGCGTATCGTTTTACGAGATAAGAGCCTCAACGGACGGAATACTCCCATCGTTAAGAGGGTCTTCGCGGATTACGACATCAGTTTTCTCATCCATGCTGCGGCTGAGAAACACCTGAGTGTATCGGATCATTGGTATGAGCAGCTTGGGTTTTCTGCCAAGTCGCTCATGGCTGCATCACGGCGTAGGCGTTAGACGATGCAACAACTCGCCAAAACTCTTGGTGCTGGTTCTTGCGCGCTTTCGGGACTGCTTGGCCTGGCCGTCATTACTATTGCTCTGGCAGTCTTTATGACACCGATGGATGTCGGGGAGGTGATCGATTGGGCCGAACGCATATTTGGTATTTTATTCATCTTGTTCTTTGCAGCGTTGGTATACACGGCTTTGCTAAGCATTGTGCAAGTGAAAACAATACCAGCAGGTGCGCCTGGTCATAGAACCTGGTTCGAAACAGGTATACAGGCTTCAAGCGGATTAGCTACGCTGGCGCTAACCTATACGCTGCTCGGAATAAGTCTTGGTATAGGTAGCCTGTCAGCACAGACCCTGTCACCCGAGGCAATACAAAGTGTGATCGGTGACTTAACAGAACACTTTAGCATGGCCTTTATGTCGACGGTCGTTGGTCTTCCCGTCTCTGCAGCATTGCGAGCTGTATTATTAATAACCCGCACCCGCGTTGAAGAACGGCAACAATCTGACGCCGTTAGCTTCGCCAAACCAACAAGGAAATAGATATGCGCTTTTTATTCTTCAATTTCGTGGTGGGTGGCGCTCTTTTTTATTTAATTTTTGGAAATCCTGGAGATGTTGCCCGCGACACCGGATTTTCAGAGGCCACTGCATCTGTAATAGAAAACCTCCGTCAAAAGGCACGAAAAACAGTTTCTGACGCAGTTGCGGTTAAACCGGAGCGAGCATATGAAGCGTCATCTAAAAATGTTCCATGGGTCGCCAAATCAACCGAAAAGAATGCATTAGAGGAACAAAAAGTTAAGGCCAAAACAGTTGTGAAAAATGCCAGTCCGGTATCTACACTTCCAGTCAAGGCTGCTCCGGTACAAAATCAAGATGTGGCGGTAACCCCCCCAAATGTAAAACCGGAAGTTATCCGACCGGTTCAGGTTACTCCGCTACCCAAACCAGACATTAACAATGTAGCATCACTCAAGTCCGAGTCCCTATCCCGCGCTACCAAAAAGCGTCGGGCTGAAGTTCTGGGAGATATTGTTCCAAGCAAAAGTAATTCGGTTGAGGATGGAGGTTTTATGTCGGCTAAAGAACGTTACAGCGAGCTGACAAAACTCGTTGACGATATGGAGCTCATTTATCTCAGCAGTCTAGGTAATTGATACTATGGGGCGATTGGAAAATATACTTTCAGCCGGGTTCTCAGTCATATTGGCAATTGTATTGTTAGTGCATTTTGTACCTGATGCGGAACCTGAGCAGTCTCAAAACGACCATAAAGCCCCAATAATGCCGCGTGCCAGTATTGTTAAAATACCAATGAAAACTGTGGAGCTGCCGCCTCCGCCGGATATCGCAGCTGAGGCCTTTCCTGCCAAAATAGCGAAACGGTTAGAACCCGAAATGCCTATTAAAACCACGAAAAATATAGTGCCATTACAACCGAAGGTGAGAAAAACAGAGCCGCAAAAAAATAAAGTTGTGCCACTTAAACCGACTGTAAAAAGCTTCGAACGGCTAAAAACTAGAATGGCGTCACCACTTAAACCCGATAATCGGGCAAATCCTCAGGAAATAACTCCGGCCATATCGTCTGATGTTAAACCTCAGACCGCCAAACTAAGTAAATCATTGGAAGACAAAGACATAATTTCGCGGTCAAAAAAATTAACAAACGGTCAAAAGTTGACTGTTGGCCGAAAGAACATGTCAACGCTTGTTGATACAGGACGCCCGCTACTGCGGCTATTAGAACATGGCGACGGTCCGAGTATCGATATTTCTTGGCCAGCCAATTCTCGGGAGCGAAAAGCCTTATTTGAGATTTTTGAGAAGTGCTACGGAATGGTGGTAGCGTTAATCTCGCGGAATGGTGACCTTCACAGTCATCTCTCGCAGAGAGCTCCGTGGGAAATCAACCTTGATTATTATAGTGGTTTCGTCCGTCAGTCCGGTGATCTTAGCACGGCTTCAGAACGGGAATGGACCCGCCGGATTGTAAAAATGCACCCCCATGCGGCTGGTAGTGTACCTGTTCGCTTATTTCCCCGGGAAACAGACGCATTATTAATGGGCGGACTACAAAAACTACTTAACGGCTTTTATAGGTCAACGAAATCCATCACTGCACGTTATGCTCGCAAGGGGAAGAGGGTATTAATCGAAGATATCAAGGCTGATGGACGCGGGGTCAGAGGTCGAATTGATCTCTCGTCGGTACTCCGGCGGACTTGCCGAAATAGCACTGGACGTGTGGGAGAAAGTACATGATGCGACGCATACTGATTTTGTTGTCTGCAATCGCTGGCTTTGCAGGTCCTGCCTTTGGTGCTGGCCAGGCGTTTATAGGTCTTCATGATGAGGGTAGTAATGGCTGGGGACGCGATATTGCTTTGCGTGAAATCTTTGAGGACAAGCTCGGTTTTAATTCGGTAAATCTCAATAATGATGCAACACCAAATGAGATGGCGATACGTATCGAAGAATTTCTTTCTCGGCCAGGTGAAGCAGTAGATAGACGTATTGTTTGGGTCAACCGTCTGTCTGAAAGCCCTGACAACCCTTGTCCGCGCAACTCGAGTTTTGCTATCCAACCGTCCGTACCAACGCTCATTTTTGGGCCAGAGTGCTTGGCAGAATACCTTGAGCCTAAGCTAGGCGGGCTCCATGTTAAATTACGTGACCTGCCTCTATCTAAACCGGAAACGGTAAGTGATAGATGGTCGAAGACACCACCTTTGGTGTTCATCGCACTCCCTTCTGACAGTGAACGAATCATAGCAAAAGCAAATGAACTCGTCCTCGCAATCCTCGAAGAAGCCACATCTGGATATGTGTCACCGTCCAGCATTCTGCAGCGCTTACGATATGAGCTCATTCACGACGGCAGTAACTATACACCATCGATAGATGCATTTCCGGCAACTTCAGCTTGGAGCCGTCGTTTTCTCACACCGGACGTTGATTTGAGCACTTTTAAGCCGCGTTTTATTAGCGCTGCCATTTTGGAAGGTGGCCTGCGGTGGTCGAAAAAAAACTCATTCGGACTTTACGCGAAACCACTCAATCGATTGCCGCCCTCAGTGTGGCTCGCCTCAGATACACCCGTCACTGTCATTCGACGCAGTCGCGATGGAGATATGGGTTTTGTAAAAACTGGAGACAACCTATTTGGTTGGATAAAGCTTGATGTCCTGGATTAGCTCCTGTCGCATAAGAAAAATTCTTGTAGCTTTATCAATCGGGCTCACAGCTGGCTGTGCGCAGGTGGAATATAGGCAGGCGACACATGATGATAAAAATAATGACATGCCATTTGAGCGCATCGTCAATTACGACATCGGTACAAATTTTTATAGGACACCGCCCCGTTGTGTAGTTGTTCTACCTTCGCCAATAAATCAAATTGGGGTATCGCGAGCAAAAATTATCGAAACAGCGCTCGCGCGCCAACTCACGTTCAGGGTGCAACGCGTTATCGGTCCAGATGAGAGGGATCGGCTGATCCGTGATCTTGCGTTAGATCTGGACACGTCAAGTGGGAGACAACGTTTTAGCAATTTGGCAAGGTGTGACACTGCGATTGTTATCACAATAAGCGGTTTTGAAACTACGTTTGCAGTCGTATGGGCGAGTGCTTCTCTATCTCTATCTACCAGGATGATACGTTTGCAGGATGACGTTGAACTCTGGCAAGCGGCACATTCAGCCAGTCGATCTGACGGTACAGCACCGATTTCTCCAGCCAGTATCCCGGTTGGTTTATTTTCGGCAGGGCGTTTTATTGGAGATCGCGACATGTTTCCATCAATGGTTGATGACACCGTAAGGCGCTTGCTTACAAGCCTACCGGATCTCCGTACTCCAAACGGTAGTCGACTTGCCGGGAAAAAGTTCTGAAACACTTAATGAAATCGAAAACTTCTTTAGGGGTAATAAAACAGTGAAAAATTTATCTATGCTTATCGCCGGATTCGCGCTGTTTTTTGTCAGTATTACCGGTTGTGCAAATGCGGACACACGAAGCCCAACGATATTGATCATGGCTGAAGATGGTGATCGGGAGAGCCTACCCCGTAACAGCCGCATATCAACTCGAATACTGAATGAACTTGTTACGCAATTAAATTACAATGGATACGACGTCTATGATGAGACGGCGATTACATTGCGTACGCATTCAAAAGGAAGAATTAGGAGAACTGATGCCGAATTAATCGACATTGCAAAATCAATAAAAAGTCCGCCAATAGACGTGGTCGGATTTTTTGAAGTGTTTGCTAATTTAGATCGCAAGAGTTACCAAAACGAATTACGGCTTCGCACTGTTGGTCGTCTACTAAGCGTCGCCGACGGCCGCCGCCTTGGCAACTGGGAGGCTAAATTACCCAACCACCGCGATCACGTTTGGCTATTACCAAACAGTTGTTTTCCAAATGATAAAGGCGTTAACCGAGATTGCTTATTAGAGGCCGTCGGTAATGACGCGCGAATACTGGCGCAGGAAGTGGGCAGCTTGATTTCTGAGAAATTAGCGGCGCAACTCGTGGCTGCGAATGGTGATGGAATGACCTCGGAAAAAGAGGGCCTAAAACGAGGTTTAACGCTGGTTTTTGATGGCTTCACGTCTGGCGATTATCAAGATATAGAAGAGTATCTGGTTGTATTTTCGGGCTACGCAGACCACCGACTGGTTCGATCATCACATCTGTATACCGAAGTGTGGTACGAAACTACAATAGAAGCACGAAAACTCGAACGTAACATCCACAAGATGATGGATATTTTAGGTTGGCCATATATTCTCAATTTTTCTGGTAATAATTATACAATCAAGGCGAAAAACCTCCGGCAGGGTAGAAGCTCCCCGGCCAAATCAAAGCCAAATTATAAATGGTAGCATATAACTACGAATAATTCGCCTTTTGTCACTTAAGTGGGAAATTGATTTCTGCTGACATAGTTTAGAATGCCAATCTTGGATATGATAACGGTAATCTGAGGCAGGTTCCTTTTATGTGGTGCGGCCAATCTAGCAATGTAAATCATTAAACGGTCTGAACAAATTCACCCGATCAGACACTCCGCGGTTAGCTGAAAGGAGCCTGAAAAAGCTTAAAAGATATAAAATTTTTCCAGAAATTTTACTCGTGTACTAGACTGAGAGCTGGTGGAAATTTACCTGCCGTTAAGCAGACAAGCATCAGTGCCTAATATAAAAGTTTGCTTCCCTTGACTTTATGAACAATTATCACAGGTGGATTTAGACGATAGACCTGTAGAAGTGAGCTTTTTTAAGCTGAGGGTTGCGCTATGCGTGCAATACTAACACTTGCTATTCTTTTTCTCTGGTCCTGCCAAGAAAAACCTGAGGTCGTGCTAGCCACACCCAAAATACCAAAAGAGACGTTCCAGATCATTCGTTTCCACAATGTGGAAAAGGATAAACTTGGGCTCATACAGCTGGGTCTCCAGGAAAATGCATGTCGTGAACTAAAAGTAATTCATAATTTTGCGGAATATATCTCTGAATTTCGGTGTCGAGAAGGGCCAGAGGGTATTTTAAGCACGGAGTTAGCGAGGTTATTAATCAAGTACTCTGTGAGTAAAAGAATTCAATATAAAGAAGGCAAATACGATGTATTTTAAAGAAATAAATATAAAAAAGAAAATTATTTACCAAAAAATGATTTCTTTTTTATTTTTAATCACAGTAATCGCGGTTTCTTCTTTGCCGTCTGACCTCTCAGCAAATGGGCAACCTGTGTACTGGGGCGGGGTGAGCTTTTCGGGCAATTGGCAAGAGCGTGAAAGCTTATACCCCGCAACGAGTAAACTCCTCAATTGTGAAACAAATAAAATATGCCTAGACGACCTTGCACGGGAACAATTCATAAACAAGACGTTCGATAGGTTTAAATTGAATACCGGTAAGATTAAAGCAAAAGAGGTCGAAGGGCTTGTTGGCGTAATTTCTATCAGCAACGAATTTTTTGGCACTTATCAGGATTGGAAAACCAAGAATTACTTTGGCATTGGGCGATTGTTTGGACAATTTCTGATTTACGAATTCAATACTGGAAAGATCATACAGAACGTACCTTTTGCTGTGCGTGCGGTCCACGATCAGTCCTCACCATTTTCCGAAAAAGACAAGGAGGATCTATTTCAAAGGCTGGTGTTACCGAATACTGGTGAGGCAAATTTTTTTGATGAAGCCTACAAAAAATCAAAGGGTCTCGACCCCATTAATTTACCGGGAAAATTCACGAAAATAGGAAAAGTCGACTTTACTAAAGCAGCTTTGGATTCATTTCTTGCGACAGATGAAAAGTATTTTGGCTCAAAATTTGGCCAATTTTTTGAAAGCGAATTAGTCGGTCGTACTGATGCTCATTTTATACCGATGTCTCTCGGAAGTAGCACACTCAAAAATAAATTACAGCTAAAGTTTGGTGACCGGTCCAGAGAATTAACGGTACCCGCTGCGGCTTTCAAGGTAGACATATTGGTCCGTATGGCGAAGTTATTTGAAACCAATCGTGGGTCACAAAGAACCATTTGCCCGGCGGTTGCCATTACACTCAACGTTGCATCAGAAATTGATACTGTTACAAATTTGAAATTCGCCATCATGAAAGATGCGTGTGGCGTAACGAGCTCAGAACAAAAACTTAATATGCGCTATCGTTTTTCCCGGTCATTATTCAGCCTTCTGCAAAATATGGCGAAACAATTCGGAATGCCTGATCCAAGCACGGAATGGCTCGCTAAAAACGCGAAGGGCAACGATGGGAAAGATGTGAAAGAGGAAATCAAAAAGCTACGGAAAGAGGTATTCGACGCAGACTTCTAAAGTCTGACCATCTCAGTGGAGTTTTCCCAGTGTTCAAGAAAGTAGACGACAGGAGCTATTAAAAAATGCCTAGTTATAAATTTTCAATGATTGCAGCATTTCTAACGGTTGCTTTTTTTGTTACGGCAAATGCTAAGGCGGAATTAGTGAGGGTGACGGGTGTCGGGGCACTGACTTATAAAAATGAGTTAACACCGCAGGTTAAAAAACAGGCTCTTGAAAATGCCAAACTCAGCGCTTTCAGGAAGTATATGTCGGGGCAGCCGTCAGCCAGAAAATCTGTGTTTGCCAAGATGGAGGCAAAATTCAGAGCCACCCTGGATACAATAATCCCAGAGTTTTCCAAACAACGTGAAAAAGACGATCAAGAGGCGAAAGAGTACAAGGTTCTGATATCAGCGGCTATCGATACAACAGAAGTTGAACGTATTTTTGATGAGGCTTCGGGCGAAAATAGGCTTGAAGGCGAATTTATGACGATGTTCATCGCCAGAGTTGCAACGGGGGAAACACGGAAAAGGTTTGATGACAAACGGGTTAAAATCTCTGAGAGCGATGCCATGGAAAAAGCCAGAGAGACCGCAGTATCAAGCGGTAGCGGATCGGCCGAAGGTATCGAAAAAAATAGCTTCTCCAGAACAGCTACGGGCGGCAGCAGAGAAACGAAAACTCGACGAGCCAAAGTTACCTACGAGCCAAATATCGATTTATCTAATGACATTGGTGCAGCAATTGAAGAGTGGCTCATCAATGCAGATTATGAAGTTGTCCCCTATGAGGAGTTAGACGATGTGCCTACGCTGGAGGAACTTGTAGACGAAGGTGCATTCAACAAAACTGGAAAACTTCCAAGAAAGGTACAAAAACAATATCGCCGAGCCGCAACAGCTGAAGAGGTGCGGTTTTTTGGTGTTGGTGTCATAGACATCGGGTTACCCAAAGATGATCCAGTTTCCGGTGATCTGGAATTGACAGCGTTCGTAAACTTTGAGGTGTATGACTTGCTTTGCTGCAAGAGAGCAAAAAAAGTCGGGAACGTTCGCAAAAAGATGATATCGGTCGTTGGAACGGATCAATCAGAAATGGAAATCCGAGCAGGCAACGAGGCTGCGATCCTCGCTATAGAAACGGTACTTGGGCAGTTGCAGAAAAAAGCTATGAAAGGCCAATGATGCGAATGCACCGAGTGTCAAGGCAACATTAGAATTGCCATTAAAAACATTGACTACGCTGAAACTACGATTGAGAAAAACCAAATACGGCACAAAAGTCGCAAACCAAAAGAAATAGGTTATAACTCAAACCGATAACTGCACATGAGGAGAATATTATGCAAACACGTCGTATACTATTGGGCACAGTAGCTGCCCTAATGTCATTCACACTACTGACTGGGTTCACTCATAACAAAATACCTGGCCTTGGCGGCGGCGGCGGCGGCGGTAGTTGGACGGCGATCGTTAAGGATGGCAAGGAAGGCCTAACTTCTTTGGCAAGTGCAACGGCTATATTATTGAACGCTCAGGCCGACCTGGCGGATGCATTGGGTTTTAAACAAGACGCTGCCTTGCTTCGAGGAGATGCCAAAAATTTAACGGAGAAGGGCGAAGATATCGGAGGCTCGGATATTGAGACTGCTGGTAAAAATAGTGCCTCCGTACAGAAAAAAATAAATGATAAATTAATGGCAAGTGGTGAATTAGACGCTAAAACCGCAGCCGCTGTCGGCAGCGCAGGCAAGAAAATGATCCCAGCCTTGGGTAAAATTGTAAAAGGTGTAAGCATTCTTGTAAAAGTAGGCTCCTCAATATCAAGTGCAGGTCAGCCATCACCGAATGACGCTGCTGCTTTTAACATAGCTGCAACAATACCCGCTCTAATGCCTAAAGCTGCTCAGGCGGTGCCCGAAGTATTTAAAACCGCCAATGACTTTAGAAAAGTGGCGGCCGAAAAAAATATAGCAATGCCAGAAGTCCCTGCTGCACCCGGTTTCAGCTGAGGAATTGAAAGAAGATATTCGCAATAATAGAGAAGGAAAATATTGTTCCTTCTCTATTTTTTAGGAAAATTAAAAATGGGTCATAGAGTATATCTTGATAAAATTTTGTTTATGGTAATCTTTGCGCTTATATCATTTAGCGCGGCCACAAATTTAAAGGCTCAGATCAGTTTTATTACTGTTGAAAAATCAGGCTCCGGTATAAAGGAGAAAGACGCCATTCTGGATGCATTAGAACAAGCTTTAATGCAGGTTAATGGAGCAGCTGTTGCGACGTCCTCAATGACAACTATATCGGAAAGTACAAGCAGTAAGGGTGATCAAGAAACTTATGAATCAGCTGAAGAATTTCTCCAAAATATATCAACCGCAACGAAAGGTATAATCAAAAGCTACGAAATTCTAGAGTCCGGACAGGGCAAAGGAGACCTTGCCTTATACGAAGTTTTGATAAAAGTCACCGTACCCAAATATGAAACAAGTAAACAACTCGAACGGCTACGGATTGCCGTTCCCAAAATTTATCTCAAAAGGGAATTGAATAATAAGAAAGTTCAATCGGCAGCAGGAGAGATCAAGTCGAAGGTTATAGACCAGCTAACACAAACAAGAAAATTTGCCATAATCGATAGGGATTTTTTATCTGATACGTCAGACGAACTGAAACTTCTCCAGGGTGGCAATTTTAAAATGGAGGAGATGGCTCGTTTAGGAAATCAGGTAAGTGTGGACTTTATACTGCTTCCTACAATATTTCAGCATCGTATCAGCAAGTCCGTTAGAAAGAGTAAATTTTCTGGCAAGGAGTTCGCGAGTTATAATGGTTTGTCTGAAGTTTCAATTAAGTTAATTGATGTTGCTACGAATCAAATAAAACTTTCCAAAACGCTCAAAGCTTCCGACGGATCCGGGAGTTACAGCAAATTAGCGGATAAAGTTGCTCTCAATATTTCCGAAGCGATTGTCAATTCGATAATGCCGCCACAGATAATATCTGTCACCGGAAAGGACCTCATCATCAATCAGGGTGGTGATGCAATGAAAGCGGGTAGACGCTTTAATATTTATAGACTTGGTAAGCGGTTATACGACCCCGATACGGACGAGTCTTTAGGACGAGAAGAGACCCTCTCCGGCGTGGTTCAAATCTTAAGGTCGACCGATAGAACAAGTGTCGCAAAATTAATTAAAAAAATAAAAATCAAATCCTTTAAAGATCTTTCTAACGATCTTTACGTTTTACGGCCAGACCCAAAGCAAAAAAGTGCTGGAGGGTTCAAACGAAAAAGTGTCGAACAAGCGGATAAGGAAATGAATAAAAGAATGGAAAAATTGAAGAAAAAATCAAAAAGTGATTGGTAGAGTGTTTTAAAAATCGGCGTTATATCATAACGTATCTCATCTGGAAATTTAGTAGGGAATTAAAAAATGAGTTTCATCGATGGATTGATTTTTGCCGGGGTTTTTATTGTTGCGTGGTTTTTGTTCCCATTAACAAGAAGTGTTTCTGATAACTTTCGGACGGCTCCGATAATGTACTTTGGGTTTCGGATCGTTTTTTCAGTTATAGTCGCCTACGGAGTTCACTATTTCTTTATAGAATAATTCATCGGTATTTCCATTGGATGGCGGCGGATCATTTTTCCGGGACTGGTTAATAATAGCCCTCGGCTGCAAAACTGTCGCGGAGCAGTTAAAGAAAACTTATTTGCGAAAGACAAAAATAATAACGATTATAAGAAGGCATGGGTTTGTTTGAAAAACATATACCTCAAATTGGAGGGGTAATGTAATGCCAGCACGCAGGCTTATTTTAGGTACTTGGGTAACCTTTATGTCCATTACGCTTTTGGCAGGATGCCTCCAGCCTCAACAAGTATTGCAAACTGTACAAACCGTTGCGAGCGGTGGCGGAGGCGGAAGTTGGACGGAGATCGTCAATGACGGCAAGAAAGGCCTGACATCTTTGGCGAGTGCGACCTCTGATGTATTGAACGCCCAGGCGGAATTAGCAGATGCATTGGGTTTAAAACAAGATGCTGCCTTGCTTCGTAAAGAGGCAAAAAACTTAACGGAAAAGGGCGAGGATATAGGTGGCGCGGATATTGATACGGCGGGCAAAAACAGTGCCACTGTTCAGAAAAAAATAAACGATAAATTAATGGCAAGTGGCGAGTTGGATGCCAGAACCTCGAATGCTGTCAGGAGCGCAGGTGAAAGAATGATCCCAGCCTTGGTAAAAGTTGCCGAAGGCGTTTTGATCCTTGTAAGAGTGAGCACGTCGATAACAAGTGCAGGCATACCATCATTACGAGACTTTGCTGCTTTGGAAGTAGCTGTCACAATACCGGCTCTATTGCCGAAAGCAGCTATGGCAGTGCCTGAATTATTCGCTACCGCCAATGACTTCCGAAAGATAGCGGCTGAGAAAGATATTGCTATGCCGGAAGTACCCGCCGTGCCTTCATTTAGCTGAAAGGGACAGCAAGATAATTATTGTTAAATTTGGCTATACTGAAAAAACCCGGAGCTGTAAAAATACATTAGAGGTCAAAAAAAATAAATCACTGAATAACCTTTTTAGCGGGACTAAAAATATAGTGGGAGAGAGCCATGCAGGTGCGTGAAACATTATCCAGTTGGTTAAGAAAGGCTGTCCCCGAAGACTTTTTCATTTTTAATAACACGCACAACAGGCCTTTAGAGCCGGCTGTCGGATTTCACCCTGACGTCAAATTTTCGGGATCGTGGCGTCCATATCAGGAACGCGTTCTTAAAGAGTTGGATCATCATCTGGAGGACGGATGCGTTCATGTTGTTGCGGCGCCAGGAGCAGGCAAAACCGTGCTTGGCTTGGAAATTGTTCAGAGGCTGGGCGAATATGCTTTGGTTTTAACTCCTCGCACCGCTATTCGCGATCAATGGATAAAGGCATTTTCCAATTTATTTATCACAGATGAAGTCTTACTAGATGAACTAACGTCAATTGATGTAAATGATGTTAAGCCTCTGACAGTGCTTACCTACCAATCTCTGGGTGGCTTGAGAGACAAAGAAGATGGAGAGCAGTTTTCTTCAAAAGTTCTGCCAAACCTGATTAAAAATTTACAGCGCGTCGGCGTAAAAACACTAGTGCTGGATGAATCTCATCACTTGACGGAAACATGGGGTTTGGCGGTTAAACGGGTAGCGGAGAATATAGACGGACTGAATACCGTATCTTTGACGGCTACACCACCATTTGATTATGATAAAAGTAAATGGGATCAATTTGTAGACATTTGTGGCGAGATCGACACAGAAATTTCCATTCCGGAACTAGTAGAGCGCCAAAATTTATGCCCTCATCAGGATTATGTGTATTTTAATTCCCCAAGTGAACAAAGCTGTTTGGAAATTGAAAAGTTTCGTTTAGAGGTAAAAAAGTTTTCATGCGAATTAAAATCACATGATCAATTTTTTAATGTATTAAAAAATAATTTTTCAAAATTGCATAAAGGCGAAATCGATGCGGGAAAAATTGAATATATTCTAGCATTAATTCAATACGCTAAAGAAAATGATATTGATGTTCCTAAAAAAATATCCAAAAAGTATGGTTTTAGTTCGAATGAAAATTCGAATAGTGAAATTCAATCCTTAGAAATTATTCTGCAAGAGGCATTTTTAGAGCGAAGTGAATTTTTTGACAATGCGCGGGGCCTGAAGGAGGAGGTTTTAAATCAATTAAATTCGATCGGTGCGATGGACGATGGTGTTCCAGCTTTAATGTATCCCCGTTTCATTGAGGATGCATTGGTATGGAGCGGAAATAAGCTTGAGAGTATTACTGCAATATCCGAGTTAGAGAGTAAAAGTTTAGGTCAATCTCTACGTCTTGTTGTTTTGACAGACTGGATTGGTGATGACGCGTTAGATGATGCGGTCCTGCCTGATGAATGGGAAACTATTGGTGTTTATCCAATATTTCATTCTGTTGAGAAAGCTCTTGAGGTTCATGGATTATCGGTTGGTGCAGTAAGTGGTCGATTGGTTATATTACCAAAATCGGTTGTGGAACTTTTACGAGACGGCTCGTTACCAGGGAATGCCGAGTTTGTGGCTGTTGATCTGAGCAGCCGGGAATTGCCATCTCTCTCAGAAAAGTATCAGATTGTTACTCCACGCAATGACACTGCGAAAGCTCTAATAATCCGGCAGGTTACGGAGCTGTTCAATCAGGGCTACTTGAATGCACTGATAGGTACGGCTGGATTGCTCGGCGAGGGATGGGACTCACCAGCAGTAAATAGTCTTATTTTAGCGAGTTATGTTGGCTCGTTCATGCTCTCCAATCAGATGAGAGGGAGAGCGTTAAGGGTTAATCCTTCCAGTCCGGATAAAGTGTCGAACATCTGGCATTTAGCGACTGTTGATAGCACCTTTGAAGATGGCGGAAAAGATTTGGAAAAGCTTGATCGCAGATTTGGGTCATTTGTAGGTCTAGAACCTGATAAAGTTTTAATTGAGAGCGGTTTTTCACGCTTAAATTTGCCAGTCCGTGATATTGGACAGAATGATATTATCGAAATTAACCGTAAAACAATTGAGTGCGCGCGTGAACGGGAAATAGTAAGGGAAAAGTGGGAAAATGCGTTGGAATTATCGAAGCAGAAAGAGCTTGTTGATATTGTAGAGTTGGAACAATTATCGAAAAGATTTAAAGTATTAAATGGCATAAGTGCAAATACAAAAATTCACAGAAAGACGGGGTTATTATTAAAAAATATTTATAGAGGTATCCAATACGATTTTACGGAATCATTTCTCGTGTCTGTAATTGAAGCGACAAAGTCCGCGTTGTCAGTGGCAGGTTTTATTTTGGAAGATGGTGCGAAGATAAAAGTAAAGCCGCAAAGCAAAGAAAATGGCACGATAGCCTTACTGGGAGGTTGGCGACAAGAGAGGACGTTTTTGCTGCGATCGTTAAAAGAGGTATTCTCGCCAGACCAGGACACACGATACTTAATCCGATGCAAGTTCTCAGGGGTTTCATTTGGATATTTTGGCGTGCCGTCAAAGCTCGGTGTGCGAAATGAATTGGCGGAAATGTTTAAAGAGGAATGGCAAAAAAATATTTGTTCGTGTGAATTAATTTACACGCGTAGCGTCGACGGTGAAAGTCATCTTGTGAAAGCATCGGCTTCGACATTACAGAAATCACCAACTGAAAAGGTGCATGTGAAATCCCGATGGATTTAAATTTTAAATATGTTAAGATACTTTACCTTTGATTGTATGATTCGAAGATTGGGATTCAGGATGTTTGCTATAATAAAATCGTTATGTTTCGTTTGTATCGTCAGTGCCTTCCTTGCGATGCTTTCATTGAGCGTTCAGGCGCAGAACCTTAATGATATAGAAAACCAAGATGCCGAAACCGGTCTTGACATAGGAAACATCTCAATTCCGGGGGAAAAGTGTGAACAATGGGCAGAAGACCAAGGAATTACTACTGCTGAAGAAAATGAAAATGACGATGGTTCGACATTCTATGCATCGGTTGGAGCCTCGGACATTAGCGCACCGACTGGTCACGATAATTGGATACTTTCTCGACGCAATGCATATACAAAGGCAATGCTAGCAGCCAAGGCGGAATTGGCCAGAACCCTAGGTTTGGACATTGGTAGAGAGATTTTTCAAGACATAGCGGAAAATGCGGAGTTATTTTCAAAAGAAGATGCATCAGTGGAGCAGCAGAAGGATACTAATAATAATGAGCGAGGAACACAGTTTGAGGATGGAAAAGTAAAACGGACCGATTCACGAGGTGCCTCTTCAGCTTACCATAAAGTATTGGAATTAGTTAATCGTAGCCTTGATAAGGAATTAAAAGGCTCAGAGCCACAGAAATTGTCTGATGACCCTCAAGAGGCTATGGAACAAGTTAAGGAAAAGGTTTTAGACACCGTAGGTGAAGAAGTTTTTTCCGATGCGACTCAATCGGCTGCTCAACATGAGTTGGTGGGTTTAAGGCGGATTTTCATACATGAATCAGCGCCGTTAGGAAAAAAAGGACAAATATGTATAGTGGCAATTCATTCCCCTAAAACACGGCAAATCGCTGCTGGGATGGGCATGCGCGATGCATCACTTTTACCAAAGACCGAGCCTGGTGAGGGTAAACCCCTAAAACAATTAGCGCCAAGTTGCAGGACAAAGGCCGGAAAGAAGAAATTAATTTCGTCTTTTGGGATAGACGTAAGGACCGATGATCGGGGAAATTCTGTCGTTATCGCTTATGGTCAATCAAAAGCAAGAAGCGCGAAGCCACGGCATTTAAAGATTGGTCATATATCTGCAAGAAATAATGCATTTGCAGAAATGCGGTCTTTTGTTGGTGAAGTTGTCGTAACAAAATCAAAAGAAGAAGCTTCCGAAAGCCTGAAAGAATTAGCCGATCAATCAGAAGATTACGAAGGGGGTCAAAAGATACAAGATCAAATTAAATCTGTATCCGAAAAATTAAACATTCAAGGTGTAAAGAGGATGTGTAATTGGGCGGCATACCACCCGGCTACAAAACAGGTTGTTGCTGGTACGGTTATGTATTTCTCATCGAAATCATTGAAAGGTGCTCAAAAGACAAAAGCGGATATGAAGAGTACACACGATAGAATAAAATCAGGCAATAAAGGCAGTCGAGGAAGCGGTGACGGATCTGGGAGAACCAGGCAACAAAGGGGTTATGAACAAAGCGTTGGTGGCGGGAGAAGAAAGAAAGATTTTTAAGGTTCCGTCTATGCGTTCATTCGCATTTTTTCTTGGGATATTATTTCTTTTTG
>PBDF01000013.1 GCA_002717285.1 Magnetovibrio sp. | reverse complement strand
CTGAATTTGTTGACGAATTGGAGCAATTTTCAGGTTGAATCAATCATAAACATTTAAAGTTTGAATTTTAGAATACCTTTATTTATCAATTGATGTGACGTCTTTAAGTAATCAATTAAGTTAATATTTAGATAGCAAAAAGCTACGTGGTATTATTGTCTTTACCTCACAAGATTAGTTTTAATCATTAGCGTAATGTGTGACAGGTCACTCAATTATCTGAATTTTAAAAACTCTTCTTCAGAAAGTGGTCACTCAATGTTATCAGCATGATAGCTTTGTGATGAACCTTGTTACTTAATGGGTATCGAATTCAAAATACTTCAAGAAAATTTAATTTTATTTGGGACAAAAAATTAAAAGAACTTTATTTATAAATTCCACAATGTGGAAAGTTCCATTTTTTCACTTTTTTGTAATGCAACACTTGTTATGTTAGATATTAAAAGTTAAATACGCATTGTGTCTGTTTTCTGTAATTTTTATAATAAAGGAAATTGTTAACATGAAGATTGGCATCCCAAAGGAGGGTCAAGGTGAGACACGCGTTGCAGTTTCTCCTGATGTCGTCAAAAAACTTGTTAGCCTTGGCTTTTCAGTAATTATTGAAAAGGATGCTGGTAGCTCCTCATCCTTTAGCGATGACGACTATAGGAAAGCTGGAGCCTCAATATCGAAAAATAGTGCTGGTGCCCTCAAGAATGTTGATCTGATTTTGAAGATTAATTGTCCAACTACTTCCGGTACTCAGAGCGAACTTTCTTTAATAAAAAAAGGCACGCTATTGATTGCCGGTGTTGGCGCTATTTCAAAAAAAAAGGAACTGCAGGCTCTCGCAAAGGCTGGTATTACCACGTTTGATTTGGAGCTTATGCCACGTATTACACGTGCGCAAAGTATGGACATCATATCATCACAATCCAACCTTGCAGGATATAAGGCAGTACTCGATGCGGCTGGTGTATTTGGTAGTGTTTTTCCAATGATGATGACTGCTGCAGGAACTATTGCACCAGCTAGAGCCTTTATCATGGGTGTTGGCGTTGCTGGATTACAAGCAATAGCGACGGCCAAGCGACTTGGTGCCATTGTTTCAGCTACAGATGTTCGTCCAGCAACAAAAGAACAAATAGAAAGTTTGGGCGCAAAGTTCTTGGAAATTGATTCAGAGATGGAAAAAGACGCACAAACGGAGAGTGGCTACGCCAAGCAAATGCCTCCTGAATATTTTAAAAAGCAGAAACAAATTGTATCTGAACACATCAAAAAACAAGACATAGTCATAACAACAGCACTAATCCCCGGTCGTCCTGCACCGGTGCTAATTACAGAGGATATGGTTAAAACTATGANGCCTGGTTCAGTTATTGTTGATTTGGCTGTTGGAGCTGGTGGAAATTGTCCAATTTCTGAGCAGAATCAAATAGTTGAAAAATATGGAGTAAAGATTATTGGTTTTGACAATTTTCCTGGTCGGTTGCCAAAAGAAGCGAGTAATCTTTTTGCCACTAATCTATTGAATTTTATTACACCACACATCAATAAAGAAACTAATAAACTTGATATCAATTGGAAGGACGAGACAATCACAGGCACATGTATTACAGACAAAGGAAAGGTGGTACACCCTATGCTTCTTGATTCAAAACCGGAAGGGAAAACGGCAGAGAAAGGTGATGGTAAATTGGAAAAAACTAATTTATTGAGTAAGGAGGCGTAGCTATGGACGTTGGTACTATAACGGAAAGTTCGACACAACTAGCAAGTGACGCGGCAAAATTGGCCGAAGATGCGTCCAGGATAGCCACTCAAGCGCTCCAATTAGCTGCTGATCCGGGTAATACTGGTGCTGACTTTCTAACTATGTTTACAGTATTTGTGCTGGCGTGTTTTATAGGGTTTTACGTTGTTTGGAGCGTGACACCGGCACTCCATTCCCCTTTGATGGCACTAACTAACGCCATCTCGTCGGTAATCATAGTCAGTGGCATACTTGCTGCTGGACCGTTGGAGATTGATTTTTCAAAGATTATGGGCTTTATGGCCGTAACTTTAGCATCGATAAACATATTTGGTGGCTTTATTGTCACCAATAGAATGTTGTCTATGTTCAAAAAGAAAAAGAATTAAGAAGAGCAATTCATGACTACAGATGCGACAGTATTAGCTTACCTTATTGCCTCAGTACTATTTATTTTGTCTTTGAGGGGGCTTTCATCACCAGAATCATCACGGATGGGCCTCACACTTGGAATTGTAGGAATGGTTATTGCTATCCTTACAACTTTATTGAATCCAAGTGTCGTAAGCTATTCCATGATTATTTTTGGGATTCTTCTAGGTGGTTCCATTGGTACATTTATCGCTTTAAAAATACAGATGACCACATTGCCACAGTTGGTAGCTGCTTTCCATTCTTTGGTTGGTTTGGCAGCTGTGTTTGTTGCAATTTCAGCATTCTACAACCCGGAAGCCTTTGGCATTGGAGTAACTGGAAATATCTCTGGATTATCCTTACTTGAACTTTCTCTTGGCACGGTCATTGGGGCTATTACTTTTTCAGGTTCGGTAATCGCCTTTCTTAAGTTACAGGGGATTATGGGAGGATCTCCTATNATCTTTCAAGGCCAACACAAGTTGAATGCACTGCTTGCTGTAATCGCCTTGATCATGGTTATTCTTCTTGTTCAAGGCCAAGCAGAGTTTGTCTTTTGGTCCTTGATTATACTTTCTTTTATAATTGGTTTTTTACTTATAATCCCAATAGGAGGAGCAGACATGCCAGTTGTGGTATCCATGCTGAACTCCTATTCTGGATGGGCTGCCTGTGGCATAGGTTTTACTCTGTCTAATCAGGCATTAATAATAACTGGTGCATTAGTCGGGTCATCTGGTGCAATTCTCAGTTACATAATGTGTAAGGGTATGAATCGCTCTATTTTTAACGTCTTGCTTGGTGGTTTTGGCGGTGAAACGGCTGTAGCTGAGGTTACTGGAAGAGATGAACGTCCAGTTAAATCTGGTAGCGCAATTGACGCTGCATTCTTAATGAAAAATGCTACTAAAGTTATAATAGTACCAGGTTATGGTATGGCAGTTGCGCAAGCGCAACATGCGCTCAAAGAGATGTGTGACAAGCTGAAACAAGAGGGTGTTGAAGTAGCTTATGCCATACATCCGGTTGCTGGGCGTATGCCAGGACATATGAATGTGCTCTTAGCGGAGGCAAATGTCTCATATGAAGAGGTTTTNGAATTGGAGGAGATAAATCACGAATTTGCCACTTGTGATGTGGCGTTTGTTATTGGGGCGAATGATGTGACTAATCCAGCAGCTAAGACAGATCCGACGAGTGACATTTATGGTATGCCTATTTTTGACCTCGAAAAGGCTGGAACTGTTTTATTTATTAAACGTTCAATGGCTACTGGCTACGCTGGGGTACAAAATGAACTGTTTTACAATGACAAGACCATGATGCTGTTTTCAGATGCTAAGAAAATGACAGAGGAAATAGTTGTTGCATTAGATTGAAGNAGTTTTGTTCCACGATAAATTGGGAATTAAGATTAAACCCAAACTTTATCTTACTGATCTTTAATTGATATAAATGATTAAAATCCTTCACGCTCCAAACGTTTACGTTCTAGTTTACGCCCACGCCTGACTGCTTCCGCTTTTTCGCGTGCTCGGCGTTCAGAGGGTTTTTCAAATGCTCGACGAAGTTTCATTTCACGAAAAACGCCCTCACGTTGTAACTTTTTTTTCAGGACTTTAAGAGCTTGATCGACGTTGTTGTCGCGGACTGNGACTTGCNCTGGATTCCCACTCGCTTTCAATAAAATAAATAATTAACGGATTTAAATACTTCTAAAAGAGAGGTCTTTTAACATATACTTTAACGCAAGGGAAGGATTGCATGTATGAATAGTGGAATTATTTATAAATTTTAAGGGTGATTAAAAAAAATGGCAGTTCTGAAAATAGCCCGCATGGGGCATTCTATTTTGCGTACAAAATCTATACCTGTGGCCAGGCCTTTTGGTCAAGAAATACACCGTCTGGTGGAGGATATGATTCATACTTTGAACGACTCAGGTGGAGTTGGATTAGCGGCGCCNCAGGTTCATAATCCACTTAGACTTGTAATATTTAAGGTGCCTGCTGCTCAATCTNCACCGGATCGATATAAGGCTGCAGGGCTTGATGAAAACTGCGAAGAAGTGCCACTGACTGTGCTAATCAATCCCGAAATAGAGGTAATTGGTAATACTTATAACCCGGCTTTTGAGGGCTGTTTGTCCCTTCCCGATATGATGGGACTGGTTAACCGTTATAGCCATATCATTTATCGTGGTTTTGGGTTGAATGGGGAACCTATTGAGCGTGAGGCTAGAGACTTTCACGCTCGGGTTGTCCAGCACGAATGTGACCATCTTGACGGTATTCTTTACCCTCAACGCATTTCAGACTTTACTACTTTCGGTTATAGTAAAGAGTTGATGAAAAGTGCTGGACCAGCAGAAAGTGATGAAAGTATAGAGAAACAGCTATGAGCAGAGATAAAAATAAAATTCGAGACCTTTTCTTGTTAGCCATTTTACCGCATGTGGTCTTTGAAGGCTGGAGCGAAGCTGCCATTGCTGCAGGGACTAAAGATCTCGAAAAACGATCTGACTTTGAAAGTAAAATTTTTGAACTTACTTTTCCTGGTGGGCTAAGTGAATTAGCGACACATTTTTCCAACTGGGCTGACCGCTCTATGCTTATTGAAATGGGTAAAATGGATATGGCTTCTTTGAAGATACGAGAGCGTATTTCTACAAGCGTTTGGTGTCGTTTGAAAGTTTTGACTCCACACCGTGAAGCAGTACGTAGCTGTATTGGCTTTCTCTCTTCTCCCTTGTATGCAGGAATAACACTAAAGTGTACATACAATACTGTCAGCGAGATATGGTATGGGATTGGAGATCATAGTACTGATTTTAGCTTTTACTCTAAACGAGCAATTTTAGCCCCTGTTTTAGGTTCAACTATACTTTACTGGCTTGCAGATGAGGGNGATGGTCAAGGNGATTTTCCGGACACTAGGGCATTCTTAGACCGCCGTATTGCGAATGTGTTAAATTTTTTTGGTGCTCGTAATAAGCTTAGAAAAAGTCTCAGCAANTACCCGAAGCCTTTTAAAATTTGCAAACGAATTGTTTCTGCAACTACTCGCAACTAGGTCTGTCTTGTTTTTTTTGACAGCCAAGATTAGGTACATAGGAAATTTTTATATAGCGTGAGTGGGTGAGACTTCTTTGGAGAAACACTTTATAAGTTTTTTTGCCTTTGAATTGGAATTAGAAATCTTTTCAATAATTCATCAATAGTTATATTCAAGCAATGATATTAGGCAGAATATCCTTTTCTACTGCCAAAATCTGATCTTTAATTAACAGCTTGCGTTTTTTCAGACGTTGAACCTGAATTTGATCATAACTCCCATTTTTTGTTAGTTGGTCAATTTTGATGTTTGAATCACGATGCTCATTACGTAAATAACGGAGTTTAATTTGTATGCTTTTAAAATTATTCATGATTACAAAAGTAACAATTTTTGTTTAAAAAATCTCAATTTTGTACGCAACCTAAGTTTCGTGGGAAATCAAATACAAGCAATAGAGATGGAAATACGCTCCTCGGTGGGTGATCAAGTTTCTGGACAACATTGAAGATAGTTAGGATATCTGAATAATTTTGATATTTACGGTCTAAAAAAAACTATTTATTAGATAATAAACTTAGCTAATGTTTTTTTACTCAAGATTGAATTGTCTCTGTTGGTTTTTGGTGATCTTACAAGCTCTTATTTTATCTTTTCCCCATTTATAGTCGATTATTGCGGGTTAATTTTAGTTATTTTTGGAAGTCAGGTTTCATTATTAGATTCAGGAAGTGAACTGGAATCTTCGTGAAGACTTAGGCTTTGATTATTTTCAGGTACATTATCAATGTATGTCCTAGCTGTGTGTTCCTCTTTTGATTCAGAGACAGTTGGCGTGTTTATTGTTTCTGGGACGGTGTTAGCATTATTCTTGGGTTTGCGAGTGTTGCCTGCGCGTGCGTGAGCAGTAGAAACTATCTTTTCAAGGTCTTTGGCTGAACACAGCCCTAAGCCCACTGGATTTTGTGCCTTGATGTTAGGTGTATTCCAGTGACTACGATCACGTATTGCATTGATTGTTGGTTTAGTTGTTCCAATAAGCCTGGAAATTTGAGCATCGCTCAGCACGGGATAATTCTTAAGTAGCCACGCAATTGCATCTGGACGATCTTGGCGTTTTGAAACAGGGGTATATCGAGCGCTCTTTTTTTTAGCTACAGGAGTGCGTTTCGGGGCTGGGTTGAGACGAGCGCCGGGATCAGCTTGACAGCGCTCTATTTCTTCTGAGGTCAATTCACCAGCAGAAACTGGGTTCATTCCCTGCATGCCAACAACGACTTCGTCATCGGCAATAGCATTTACTTCCAGTACATGAAGGCCGCAAAAATCGGCAATCTGCTCAAAAGAAAGAGCTGTGTTCTCTACTAGCCATACGGCTGTTGCTTTTGGCATCAGCGGATGAGTCATCGCTTGGTATCCTATATCTGTGTTAAACTACATGCAAAACATGCTCTTTAGAAAACTATTTAAAAAAACTTTTAGTGTATTTCGGAGTTTCAGTAAACGTTTAAGTCACGAGCATTAACTTGCTTTTTTTTGTCCAGAGTTAGCAGTAGCTTGTGCGGATAGGCTATGATGTTAAGGGAGAATATTTAAATAGGAGTTTGCTATCTTTAAAGTTGTTAAGAGTAATTGTATGATCATAAGATGGTGACAAAAATTGCAACTACTAGGATTTCTCAATGGATACTGATGATTTAGAACCCACAGTCGAAAAAGAAAAAATTAAAGATCTTGATATCATGTCCATTGAGGCTTTAAGTGATTATGTTAGAGAACTTGAGAGGGAAATTAGACGAGTGCAAAAGGCTATTAGTGCAAAAAAAGAAGCAAGAAGTAGTGCTGAAAATTTCTTTAATTCTTGACTTGGGGCATATTTGCTAGAAGCATGATTAATCGTGATGTTTCTGGTGCGTGTAGTGCTTAGCTATATTAATTTTGAAGCCTTTAAATTATAATATGTTGGTCCATAGCACGTGTTAAAGGGTTCTATGTCTGCTTTCTAATATTGCTATGGGCCCTTGCTATCGCCAGTATGGTTAGATAATATTGAAATAATATATAATTAAGTTTGACAGGGAAGATCATTTAAGGGTCACTAAATTCTAGTGGCCCTTAATTTATTGTTCGCAGTAATTTGTAAAATTTTGACAATTTTTTTGTTTGAATAATTGGCGTGCATTTTCTTAGAAATTTATTTTCTGGCCTAATTTTCTGTGATTTTCTCAGAAGGTTCTGAGATATAAAAGGTTACTAAAAGTTGCTTCTTTAAAGTGTAATTTTTGCACTTTGATCAATTATTATCTTTTATCGGCAGTATTTTTAAATAGCCATTTTCTTGCGCTCAATAGAAAGTTGTATTTTGCAGATAGCACTTGTTTTTTTGTTACAACAAACTAACCGACCCACTCCCAAAAATGCTTGCCAGTAAACCAAATCAATACAGCAATAATAAACATACATAGTAAACACACTACCACTATATTCATTAGAGTGTAATGAAGTGATGGGCCTTTTCTTTTCATTCTTGCAAATGTTTTCTTTTTAGGTGTTTCTGGGTCTTCCAGATTTTCTTTTGGGTATTTGCTGGGTGGTCGATACTTTTTTTTGCCTGGTCTGTATACGTCAAATTCCTCAGATGTACCTTTTTTGATATCAAAGACTTCGCGTATGACTTTTACATCCTCAATATGCTTTTGCCCTTCTAGATATTTAGCTTCTTCAATAGCTTCATCTTCTTCAGATGCTTGATATTGACTATTTATTTCCCAGCGACCGTTTTGTTTAAATAGTACTTCGTATTGAGTTTTATTTTTCATAACCTGTTGCCGCCTCATAAAAATTACAACCAGAACAGCAACTTTTAGAAGTTAGTCGTTTTTGAGACCTAAACCACTAAACTTTTTATTGAATTTTGCTAATTGTCCGCCACTATCTATAAGTCGGTGCACGCCCGTCCATGCTGGGTGAGTTTTGGGATCAATGTCAAGCTTAATTGTGTCACCCGCTTTACCCCAAGTTGATCGGGTCTTATATGTGCTGTTATCAGTCATCTGGACTGTAATATCGTGATAGTCTGGGTGTATGTCTTTTTTCACTCTAAATGCTCCTAAACAATGACGTTTATATACCCTTACAAGTAGTGCTGTTCAAGACCCATATTTAAGTATCTGTATTAATATGTTATTTTATGTTCTGAAATTATTGAGGAAAAATCCGAAAAGTCATCATCCAAACTGGTGCACATGACTCAAGATATGGCTTGATTTATAATTTGTTCGATTTGGCTTTTTATGAATAAAAGAGAAAAAGTATGATAACTGATGGTAAAATATTTGAGACTATTGCTCAGAAAACACTAGATACAATGTTGGACCGTATAGACAATGATTTGGGTGATGAAATAGATGTGGATTTGAATGCGGGAATACTCAATATTGAGTTTTCAAACGGAGCTCAGTATGTAATTAGTAAGAATGCTCCTAACTGTGAGATTTGGATGTCATCGCCTTTAAGCGGAGCAAGTCATTACTATCTTGAAGATGATCTTAAAACTTGGGTTGACACTCGGAATGGGGAAAAGCTATTTGAAAAACTTGCAGAGGAACTTTCCCGCGGTTCTCTAAAGTCATTCACTTTTTGATGTTTACGGGTCTCTAGGCTAAGTAGTCTCAACATTGGAACCTATGCCACCTGGGGTTACTCCAATGGTGTTGAAAGCATTGGCACAGTTTTTAGATGTAATTATTTCTGTAATCAAAGCGAAATTTGCAGAGATATTTTAGGCGAAAATGTTGCCTAGTATACGGGCCGAAAGCCTCAAAAGTTGATTTTTTTCAAAGAGCAAAGACAAAGACAGGTAATAGCTGTTTCAGATAATGTTCCTAGCAGTACTAAGCGGTAATATTATCTTGTGCAAGCACCGCACCTTAAAACCATACTACAATAAACTACTTTAGCACACAGGTCTCTGCCAAAGATCCAATATTTAGAGGATTTGCATCAGTATTGCCTTTTGTTAACCCGTGCCAATGCTTGCGCTTATCGTTGGGTCATCTTCAACTCAATACGTCGATTTCTTCGATTCGCTACTTCATCTTTAGCTCGATCGAGAGGTCTAAACTCTCCAAAACCCGCTGCTACTAGTCGATTTGCAGAAATTCCCTCATTAATGAGGAATTTTACTACTGAAATTGCGCGGGCCGCAGAAAGTTCCCAGTTAGATGGAAATTTCCAATTTGAAATAGGTATTCCATCCGTGTGTCCGTCAATTCGTAGAATCCAGTCAATATCCTTTGGGATTTGTTTCGTTATTTCTCGTAAAGTAGTTGCTAGTTGTTTCAACTGAACCATGCCGTCTTCGCCTAAATTAGCAGAGGCAGAGGCAAAAAGCACTTCGGATTGGAAAACAAATCTATCGCCAACAACTCTTATACCAGGTTGATTACCAAGGACTTCTCGTAGCCGGCCAAAAAATTCAGATCTATAGCGTGAAAGTTCCTGGACCTTCGTTGCTAGGGCAGAATTTAGTCGCTTCCCCATGGATGAGATTTGTACACCCTGTTCAGTAGCTTTGCGTTCCGCTACTTCTAGTGCCTCGGAAATTCGTGATAATTGTTCTCTCAACACAGCCATTTGACGGTTGGCGAGTGCTACTTGGGCATTGGCGCTTTCAGCAATATTGCGTTCTTTAGCAATGATTGCATCTTTACTGTCAAGCTTTACAGATAGTCCTGTAATTTGTTTTTCCAAATCATCACGCAAAGCCTGAAGGGCGACAATATCATTTTCTAATTTAGTAAGGTTCTGTAGATTTTGCGCAATTTTTTTATTGTTTATCTTAATTTCGTTATGGGCATTAGTGAGCTTGAGTGATAAATCTTTAGATAATTTTTCGGAATCTTCTGCTCTATTACTCATAAACTGTAATGAAGATTTTAGTTCATCACGTGCTAATACTGAAGATTGCAACTCATCAGATAATAGAGAGACACGTTTACGCATATCTTCATTAGCTTTTCTCTCAAGTGATAAAAGGTTACTCATGCTCGAAATCTGTGTCTCCAATTTCTGCAGCGCAGCATTGCGACCAATAAGTGCTTCGCCCAAAAAAAACTGGGCTAAAACGAAAATCATAAGTAAAAAAATAATTACCATCAGTAAAGTTGCAAGCGCATCAACAAAGCCAGGCCAAATATTGGTGTTTCGTTGAGTTCGTTGTGCAAGTGTGGCCATAGCTTACCCCTTGCTGGCAGCAATAGTACGGGCCAAAAGTTTTATTTCAGAGCGAAGTTGTTTAATGGTGTCTTCTCGACCGGTTCCTATTTCTTCAACTAGGCGTGCCATGTAGATATCTAAATTACGTATATGACTACGGGTAGCCTCGTCTATACTGCCACTCGAATTGCTATTGTTCTCGGATAACTGAGCTAAGATTGGCTTCATTTCAAGCTGATTTTCAGCAAGCTTCATCATCAAGGCTTGCTCTGTTCGCATGTGGTCACTCAAAGCCCCTATTTTTTCGCTTACATTCATGAGAGCAGTATTAGCTGAAACACGACTTTCTTCGCCCTTGCTTAGTGTACGTTGAAGCCTCTCAAGGCTCTCGGCTGTTTGTTCAAGTAAAGCCTGAACATATGCTGGAATGGATTGGTCGCTCTCATCTCCGGAAGAGAGTGATCCGCTGGAAAGCCTAGTAAGACTGGACAACCACTCTTCCAAATCGTTGTAAAAGCGATTAAGGGCCTGCCCCGCTTGTAAGTCAAGGAAACCCAGAACTAAAGATCCTGCAAGGCCGAACAAGGAGGAGGAGAAAGCTGTGCCCATTCCAGATAATGGCGCTTCCAAACCAGCCTTTAGGTCTGAAAAAACTGTCGTTGCATCCGCAGTAACACTTAAATTGGCAATGACTGAGCCAATTGAAGCGACAGTTCCTAATAATCCCCAGAACGTTCCAAGAAGTCCAAGAAATATGAGCAGGCCTATTGTGTAGCGAGAAAGATCACGGGACTCATCAAGACGTGAATATATGCCATCTAGGAGTGAGCGCATAGATAGTGTCGAGAGGCTCAAGCGGTTACTGCTATTTTCCCCAAGCATTGTAGCCATTGACGTTAGAAGTTTTGGCGGTCGTGTTTGTGATGAAACAGGCCTATTTTGCCGAAAGTCCTCAATCCATGATACCTCTGGATAAAGCATGATTACTTGACGAAAATTATAAATTATTCCTAAAGCTAGAACGGTCAATATCATGCCATTTAAAGGTCCGTTAGCTAAAAAAGCTCTTTGCAGGGGCACATACAAGAAGCCTGCGACAAGACCAACACCGATTAAGAAAAGAAGCATTCTGAGCAGAAAACGCCTTGGATTGGTCATCGTCTGTAAACTCTTTTAGTATGTTGCAATTTCATGTGCAAATTATCGTTCTGTTACTTTTAAGTCTACTCGGTTTAGAGGCTCCTCTGTTGTTTTATTTCCAAGTGCGCGAACGTCAATACGGGTGCTTCTAACCCCATTTTCAATGAGAAAAGATCGAATGGCCAGCGCTCTCGATAGTGACATTCTTCGTGCTAATGAGGATGATAGAGATGGGCCTCCAGCATAAGCCATAATCTGCAGGCGTTGATTGGTGGTTCCTTTCAGACTTTCAGCAAGAGAAATCAGTGGCTTCTTAGAATTAATTGGAAGTTTTGTTTGGTCTTGGTCAAATGAAACTCTGAGCTTCTTGACAGACCCAGCCGAGCTATCTGTGGGTGTTATGGAAGCTTGTTGTTCAGATAATTTATTTTTTGCTATTGGTTTAGTTGGTGGTGTCGATAACTCCTTTTTACTTATTTTTGGAGCGGCTTTTATCGAGGGTGTTGAGGGTGGATCAGCTTGTTTTAGGTTCTTGACAGGTGCTGGAGCGGGTTTTTCTGTAACTGAGCCAACATTAGCTTGTAATTTTTTTGGTGCCTTAGAAGAAGGGACGGGCTCAGGTTTAGTAGGTTTTGCCGGCAATGAGACTTTCGCAGAAGCAGGGGGAATTTTCTTAGCAGGCTTCGTGGCCGTTAAAGCGATTTTCTTTTTTTGTTTTGATATAACTTTTTTGGGTGCAGGCTCTGCTTTCACTTTTTTGTTTTTCACTGATTTTGATTTAACATTAGCTGGCGGCACATGAAGCACAGACTTGGGTGCCAATTTATTCTTGGATTTTGTTTTTAGTTGTAGTGATGGTGCACCCTTTGCAACTGGCACATGTAGCATGGACCTGGGGGTCTGGTTTCCAGGTCGTAAAAGCTCACGATTACCTTGATTAGGTAAAGTAATATTTCCGAGATTAGAAATTTGGTTACTTCCGCTACCTGATATCACACTTAAATCAACTGTTACATTAGGATGAGTGTGGTCCAACAAGTTGTTGGACTGACTTTGAGCTTTTGTCTGCCCAAGAAAAAAAACAGCTATTACTATGGAAGCCAATTTCACCAAGTTTTCAGGAGATACACTTGAAAATATTTTTTTGTTATGAGTGAAATACATGTGTTTTATCCTGGCCCTGTTTATAATACGACTAAATAATGTTGGTTTTTTTTATTATTACCAGTAGGATAACCAAGCATAGTCTCAGGCACAACTGTTTTACCTTCAATAATTAAGTATTGTTGACATCGGTGCTTCGTAATAATTTTCCTAAAGGAAGATGAATCAGGTCATTCGCCGCCAATATTGAACCACTTTTCATCATTTGTTTCTTACCGCTTATCTCTGTAACATAGCCTCCGGCTTCACGAACTAGAACTATCCCTGCGGCCATATCCCAAGAACTCAAGCCAGTTTCCCAGAAGCCTTCGAAGCGTCCTGCAGCCACATATGCAAGATCCAAAGCCGCAGATCCAAAGCGCCTGACACCGCTTGATACTGCCATCACAGCTTCAAGGTGTCTCAAAAATTCAGGATGGTCACGTGCTCCCTTGAAGGGAATTCCTGTAGCGAAAAGGGACTCACTCATTACGCTCCGCCCAGATACACGAATGCGTCTGTCATTTAAGTGCGCACCTTGGCCCTTTTCAGCCCAAAACATTTCGTCGTGAACTGGCTCGTAAATTACACCAGCAAGCATCTCACCATCACGCTGAAGTCCAAGTGATATAGCAAAATGAGGTAATCCGTGTAAAAAATTAGTAGTACCATCAAGTGGGTCAACAATCCATACATTGGATACATCCTGGCCAATGACCTCTCCAGATTCTTCCATTAAAAAGGAATAGTTGGGCCTAGCCTTTGTTAATACAGAGCGTAGGGTTTTTTCAGCGGTTTTATCTGCTGTGCTTACGAAATCTGCGGGCCCTTTTTTCGAAACCTGTAGATGCTCAACTTCACCAAAGTCACGCAAAAGTTTCCTAGATGCTTTTTGGGCTGCCGTAATCATGACATTAATCAGAGGTGAACGATGGGCCATTTTAATTTTAATCTTTTGCTCGTTCGACGTATGATCCATCATTGGTGTTAATCACCACCGAAGTGCCGGTTCCAACATGAGGTGGGACCTGGGTTTTGACACCATTTTCCAACAAAGCAGGTTTATATGAAGAAGACGCTGTTTGTCCCTTCACAACTGCATCAGCCTCCACTACTTTTAAAGTAATTTGCTCTGGCAGTTGAACACCAATTGGTTCTTCGTCATTACTCTCTATTATGACAATAATACTTTCTAATAAATAGGGTGCTTGATCATCACTAATCAAATTTTTATCCAAAGTAATTTGTTCATAATTTTCGTTATTCATAAAGGTATAAGTCCCACCCTCTTCGAACAGGAATTGGTACTCTTTTTGTTCAAGGTGGGCACGTTCAACAGTTTCAGAGGACCTAAAGCGTGCATTGAGTTTTGTTCCGTTACGAAGATCACGCAGCTCAACTTGTAAATAGGCTCCACCTTTACCGGGCTGTGTGTGCTGTATCTTTACAGCCCTCCATAATCGGTTTTGGTGTTCAATTACCATGCCAGGTCGTATAGCGTTTCCATTGATTTTCATATTTTTTATCTATGCTGATTGTTGTTTAAAACTTGTTTTAGAAGCTAACAGCTTGCTGTTCGTGAAGCAATGGCAGAGGTATTTTACCCAGGTAGGCTTGCCTCATCAATCAATTGATTAAGGTTCTTGATTGCTACTTGGGGGCCTGCTTTGCAGTTCCAAACCCCTGAAGAAATAGCTAAAAAGTCTACACCTGTCTCAATGATTGTGCGACAGTTATTCATATTGATGCCTCCAATAGCGACTGCAGGCACGGTTGTGTCTTGACACCACCACTTGAGTATTTCTAGTTTTGCATGTGACTTTGGAATTTTTGTGGTTGTCTTGAAAAATGCGCCAAAAGCAACGTAATCTGCTCCTTGCTCGGCGGCTTCCATTGCAAGATGGCGCGAATCATGACAAGTAACGCCAACTATAGCATCCGAGCCGATAGACTTTCGAGCTTCAACATAACTGACATCATTCTGACCTATGTGTACGCCGTCACATCCGGTATCTGCAGCTAATGCAGGGTCATCATTCAGAAGAAACGTAATACCGCGATCTTGGGTGATTGGTTTAAGGATTTCAATAGCTTTACAAATATTAGCTTTGGGGACATTCTTCAAACGTAATTGAACGCAAGCAACCGAGCCAGCATCAAGGGTAAGCTCTAGTATTCTTGGAAAAGAAGCAAGATCAAGTAGTGGGGGTGTTATTAAATATAGCTGGGTGCGGTTTAGAGAAGTCAATTTATTAAGTTCAATTTTTCTGGCTTCGTCAGCCAAGTGCGGCAAGCCGCAGAGGGTTCTCTCATATCGTAGAGGTCGAGTTCGTCTTCTCGTGTAGTGTAAACAAAGCCACCACGCTGTTTAGCAATGTCTGCCAATTTATTAATTATTTTTGGTTCATTTGATATTCGTACGCCTTTGATACCGTGCCTGAAGGCACCTAATGCCATGCCAGGTTCGTCACCACAATCCAAAATACTCTTAAAACGGGCTTGTGGAAATCTCTCGGCAGCTTTAGCAACAATATCCCTAAATACAGTAGCTCCCATTGTTGCCGCTGCTCCGGGTGGACTGATCAAAGTTACATCTACGTCCACGTCCACTGCAGCTTTCAGTGCTGCTTCAGCGTGTTCTAGACTATAGATAATAATGGCATTATTCATCCAGTATTAAATAAACCTTTGTTGAAGAAAAAACCAGAATAATGCGAATTTTACTTTTAGTTTTTTAAATTGGCCTATCAGCTATACATTCATCATGGCTACTGCAGTATCAGACATGCGGTTTGAGAATCCCCATTCGTTGTCATACCAAGTAAGGATGCGAACGAAATCCCCATTCATAACGCGGGTCTCAGGGGCCGCAAAAAAAGAGCTATAAGAGCTGTGATTATAATCACTAGAAACTAATGGTAGCTCCGTATAACCGAGCACACCCTGAAATCGTTTAGATCCACTGGCTACTTTGACAGCAGCGTTTATTTCATCAATTGTGGTTTTGCGATTGGATTGAAAGCAAAGATCTACTACTGAAACATTTGGAGTTGGTACGCGCATGGATACCCCGTCCAGTTTTCCGTCAAGCTCAGGTAAAACCTGACCAACAGCTCTTGCTGCACCTGTGGTTGCTGGAATCATGTTTAACGAGGCTGCCCGTGCTCGACCCAAGTCTGAGTGCAGGGTATCAACTGTGCGTTGATCTCCGGTGAAAGCATGGACTGTTGTCATAAAACCTTTTTTAATGCCAACAGCTTCATTCAATACCTTGGCAACAGGAGCTAGGCAATTGGTAGTACAAGAAGCATTGGACACTATAGTGTGTTTTGACGTCAACAAGTCTTCGTTAACACCGTACACTATTGTTATGTCAACCCCTGAAGCAGGGGCGGAAATCAGAACCTTTTTAGCACCTGCGTTCAAATGTTCAGCAGCTTTGTCTCGATTTGTAAACTTGCCTGTACATTCATAAACTACGTCAACATCCAAATCAGCCCAGGGAAGGGCAGAGGGATCAGTCTCAGAAGTGATTTGGACATCACCAAGGCCGGCGTTCATGTTATTTTCACTTACATTAATATCTGTGGTTAGGGTGCCGTGAATTGAGTCATACTTTAAAAGATGGGCGTTCGCTTTTGTAGAGCCAAGGTCATTTATGCCGACTACCTTAACGTCATCACGACCGGACTCAATTAAGGCTCGATAGGTCAAGCGACCAATTCGGCCAAAACCATTGATCGCGACACGAACTGACATGATATTACTCCAAACGCCGACTTATCTCCGACCTAAGAGATAAATTGATGGAAAAATTCACAAATAAAAAAACTACATTATCATGTGTAATGTTTTAGACGAACACCCTTGAGGGGGGTAGGTTATATTACCCTATTGAGGGCTTAATACTACTCTTTAGAGCAGGCAAATATAAGTTAATGTATAATTTTTGTTTTGGCACTTGCTGTCTTATTTTCGGACACCTGTTGACGGACTTTGGTTGCAAGGCCTAATGTTCATTATACTATTAATATTTGTAGAGATTTTATATAAATTCACTAAAGTTTCTTTTAGAGAGGTTCCTGAGTGGCAACATTTGAAGAAAAAAAAGATGAGCAAAACAGGTACAAAGTTGCCAATGAGCGCCTGGAGGCAGCATTGTTGAGACTAGAAAAAGTAGTTACTAAGCAGCCTGAACCTAAAAATTCTGAAGATCCCGATCAAATTGCGACCCTAATCACAGAAAACAAAAAGCTTAGGGAAATTAATAACATTATTGATGTGCGCTTGAGTAGAGCTATAAGAAATTTAAAAAATATACTTAAAGAAGCTTAGACTAGAAGCCGATGGCTATTGTAAACATTACACTTAACAAAAGAGAATACCAAGTTGCATGTGATGATGGACAAGAGGAGCATCTGCTACGGCTTGGCAAATACGTTGATAAACGCCTTAATGAGTTAATTGCTGCTGTCGGTCAAGTTGGTGAGGCACGATTATTGGTAATGGTCTCATTGTTGTTAACTGATGAGCTCTCAGATTTATACTCAAAAAAAGAGTCACCCTCTGGTTTTTTGGGCCAACAACATAGTAATAGCAATCAGGAAGAAGTTTGTGTTGCAATGGAAAATTTGGCTGAACGTATTGAAAATATTGCAGCCAGCATCGAAGAGGCGTAGATATATTATATGAACGGTTGCTGTAAGTCTCGTCAGGCCACATTATCCCTGGGGCCAATATCGAAACCGAGGGAGCTGTCCCTGCCGAACCCGTGGGTCCGGTATATGGCGCCCACCTGCTACTGCAGGCCACGGTGGATAAATCGTCAACGACCTTTTGGCTCCGTTCTGTTTTAGTATCTTATATTTGAGGGTAACCTCCAATGTCAGTTGAAATAGATAAGGTCAACCTACGCAGAAAGATAAGGGCAGAGAGATTAATTGCCTTTAGTGAATCTGCTTATGAGGCTTCACAAAAACTTTCTCAAAACATCAATACTCTTTTGAAGACTCAGCTTACACAGAACATAGCAGGCTATTGGGCTGTTGGAAGTGAAATTGACCTCACACCTTTGCTTGGAGATCTGGATCAAAAGGGTTGCATTGTTTCCTTACCGGTTGTTGTAAAAAAAAAATCTCCATTGATTTTTCGGCGTTGGCATCTGGGCGACGAATTGATGGAGGGTCCTTTTAAAACTCTCCAACCAAAACCAACATGCAAAGAAATTACTCCAAATGTTATTTTGGTACCTTTGCTAGCATTCGATGAACAAAAATTTCGCTTGGGTCAAGGTGGAGGTTTTTACGATCGCACGCTTCAAAAACTCAAGAATGTTGACAATAAGGTTGTGTCAATTGGTATTGGTTTTGCTGCGCAACAAGTTAATGCAGTACCTTGTGACAAATTTGACGAACGCCTAGACTTTATTGTAACTGAAGATGGCTATTTTTGATGTGTGTGGTTTTTTTGCAGTGCTGTAAACAAAAAAATGTTTGTAATTAGTAAAAAATTGTAACGTTAAGCATTTGCCAAAAACAAAGTACAACAATAAAACAAACCTAGGAACAAACTATCGGTATGAAAGTTACGAACAGGTGAGGCTCGTAATTGAGGTATAGTTTTTGTTGTCTGAGCGGTAATTGAAGACACTCAGAAACTAATTATGAGAGCACAAAAAAGTAGTGAGCTTCCATGATCCGAAGTCGTTGCAAACAGAACTTGATTTAATGCAAGCGATTTGAAAATTACGGTCCACAGGTGCATTATCAAATAAGACACTATGGGCTTAGCTATTAAAAAGAAAGAAATTCATGAATATTCTTATGTGCGGCGATGTCTTGGGTAAGAGTGGTCGTCGGGCAATACTTGACAATATTGAAAGCCTTCGTTTTCAGCTAAAAACAGATTTTATTATTGTTAACGGCGAAAACGCAGCTCATGGTTTTGGCATTACAGAAAAAATTTGTAAGAGTTTTTATGAAGTTGGAGTTGATGTAATTACAACCGGTAATCATGTGTGGGATCAACGCGAACTCATGAACTATATAGATAGTGATCCAAAACTTCTTCGCCCAATGAACTACCCAAGAGGCACACCGGGTGCTGGTTATGGTATTTTCGAGACGGTCACAGGGAAAACAATTTTGGTGATGAACTTAATGGGGCGTTTGTTTATGGACTCCCTAGATGATCCTTTCCAGGCTGTAGACAGTATGTTGAATAAATTTATTCTGAGTAAGGATGTGGATGCTATTTTCATTGACATACATGCGGAAACAACAAGTGAAAAAATGGCAATGGGTCATTATTGTGATGGGCGGGCATCAGTTGTTGTCGGTACTCATACCCATGTGCCCACAGCCGATGCTCAGGTTTTGATGGGAGGAACTGCCTATCAAACAGACGTTGGTATGTGTGGTGATTATAATTCTGTCATAGGTATGCGCAAAGAGTCGGCAATTGCTCGCTTTACTAAGCAAGTTCCCACTCCAAGGATAGAGCCGATGGATGGTGAAGCGACACTCTGCGGAGTTTTTGTTGAAATTAATGAGAACACAGGATTAGCAGAGTCAATAGAACCAATAAGAATTGGAGGTCGCTTGAGTGGGGCCTTGCCTACATGAGTGCTTCTGGCAGAAATGGCAATGGCTCTATTTCTTGTGCGAATGGTGTGGATGGGGGCTATCATTACTTACTAGTGTTCACTTGGTTCTAAAAGATTAATACAGATGTTGTTTATTGTATGAAACCATAAATTATTAGTTATGAAAACAAATCTAAAAATACTCAGATAAAAACTTTTTTGGGGAAGTCTCCCAAATATTCTATGTGTCTTTGCCTGATTGTTAAAGACCTGCAATACTATTTTTCATAAAAATACAAAATTTATTATGTGTTCACTCAACGTCTGATTTCATGCGTGTTTTTTATAAGTATGTTATGATATTTATTATCTCATCTATTTGATTCTGAACTAACGAGGTTGATGTAAAAAATTATGGCAGGTCACTCAAAATTCAAAAATATAATGCATCGCAAAGGCGCACAAGATGCCAAGCGTGCTAAAATATTTGCAAAGCACATTAGAGAGCTTACTGTCGCAGCTAAATTGGGTTTGCCTGATCCAGACATGAACCCACGCCTTCGTACTGCTATTATGGCTGCCAAGTCAGTTAATATGCCAAAAGATAATATAGATCGCGCCATAAAAAAAGGGGTTGGGGGTGGTGACGATACCAATTTCGACGAGGTTCGTTATGAAGGTTATGGACCGGGCGGTGTCGCTATTATAGTTGAAACACTTACGGATAACAGAAATCGCACGGCTTCCGAAGTTCGTGCAGCCTTCACCAAATATGGAGGTAACCTCGGTGAAACGGGTAGTGTAGGCTTTATGTTTGATCAGGTTGGCCTGGTTAAATTCTCAGCGGCTGCTATCAATGCTGACGAAATGTTTGAGGCAGCCCTCGAAGCAGGAGCAATTGATGTAGAGTCTCTCGATGACATGCACGAGGTCTATTGTAATCCTAATGAGCTGGGGACAGTTCGTGATGCCTTGGAAAAGAAATTTGGTTCTCCCGAGGACGCCTGTTTGGATTGGAGACCGCATACTACAACTGAGCTTGAAGAGGAAAAGGCTGCGACATTAATGAAGTTACTTAATGCGCTTGAGGATAATGATGATGTGCAGCGACTGGCTTCAAACTTTGAAGTCTCTGATGAGATTATGGAACGTCTTAGCAACTGAGGTGCCTTAGCTAAATGAAGGGGCAATTGAAATGAGACTGATCGGGTTTGATCCGGGACTTAGGCAAACCGGTTGGGGGGTCATTGAAATTGAAGGCAATAGAATAATCCACATTGCCAATGGTGTGGTGGCAACAAACAACCAGGCTGACCTTGCGCATCGATTAGTTGAATTACATGATGATTTGTTTGATGTCATCAAATTTTTTTCTCCTGTGGAAGCTGCTGTGGAGGAAACTTTTGTTAATAAGAACCCTAAATCTACACTTAAGCTTGGACAGGCACGTGGAGTTGTATTGTTGGTTCCTGCTAAGGCAGGGTGCTCAGTTACTGAATATTCTCCAAACCTGATAAAGAAGTCTGTTGTTGGAGTTGGGCATGCAGGAAAGGAGCAAGTACAAATGATGATCAAAGTCTTACTTCCAGGTTGTGAAATAGCCAATGCTGATGCTGCTGATGCACTAGCTGTAGCAATCTGTCATGCTCATCATCGCAGTAGTCCCGAATCCTTATTGAAAACTGGAAGTCTTGTTCAATGATCGCTAAATTGACAGGGCTAGTCGATCTAAAAGGTGAGGGCTGGGCCATTATTGATGTTTCTGGCGTTGGCTATTTGGTATTTTGTTCTTCGCGGACGCTTAGCTACTTGGAAAGTGGTGTTATGTCGTCATTGGTTATTGAGACCCATGTGCGCGAAGATCATATCCATCTTTATGGTTTTCTCGAGCAATCCGAGTGTGATTGGTTTAAGTTGTTGACGACGGTGCAGGGGGTCGGTGCAAAGGTAGCACTTGGCATACTCTCAGTAATTGGAGATGAAGAACTTTTTCAAGCTATCATTTCCTCAGATAAAACAACAATTACTCGTGCACCGGGTGTGGGTCCTAAATTGGCTGTTCGGCTATTGACGGAACTCAAAGACAAAGTTGCTATCTTTTCTACTGGCTTGGATGCAGGCCAAGACGGTTCTAATATGGACTTAGTGCAAGTTAATCGTGCAGTCTCAAATACAATTTCAGAGGCCGTTTCCGCTCTTGTTAATTTGGGCTATTCTGCATCTCACTCCCTAACAGCAGTAAACGTAGCAATTGAAAAACTGGATGACAATATAGGACTTGAAGATCTGATAAGGGCCACACTGGCTGAGTTGGCCCCAGTCAAAAAGGATCCGAGTTGATGAATAAAAAAAGAGTGATAAGCCCAGAATCCCACATTGAAGACGTTGCGGACTCTGCTTTACGTCCTCAACATTTGAGTGAGTTTGTTGGTCAGAACCAGTTGTGTGAAAACTTGTCGGTGTTTGTAAAAGCTGCTCGTAAGCGTAACGAAGCCCTAGATCATGTGTTATTTTATGGTCCACCAGGTCTAGGTAAAACCACGCTTGCACAAATTGTTGCACGCGAACTAGGTGTCGGTTTTAGAGCAACGTCAGGTCCCATTATTGCTAAAGCGGGCGACTTGGCCGCAATCTTGACTAACCTTCAACATAATGATGTTTTATTTATTGATGAAATTCATCGTCTTAGCCCGGTGGTTGAAGAAATACTCTACCCAGCCATGGAAGATTTTCAGCTAGATCTTATTATTGGTGAGGGGCCTGCAGCACGTTCAGTTCGTATAGATTTACCGCACTTTACACTTGTAGGTGCAACTACACGATCAGGCTTGATTACAAACCCTTTACGTGAACGCTTTGGTATACCCTTGCGTGTTGTTTTTTATGAGCCTCATGAGCTTGAGAGTATAATCAGTCGTGGAGCAAATCTTCTTGGATTAGAGCTAAGTAAGGATGGTGCCATGGAAATTGCTAAACGCTCTCGTGGTACGCCTCGTGTTGCAGGAAGGCTTTTGCGGAGAGTTAGAGATTTTGCCGTTGTTGATAATACAAAAATAATCGATCAGGGTGCTGCTAATTTGGCATTGAACAAACTAGATGTGGACAAGCTGGGTTTGGATGCTATGGATCGGCGTTACTTAATTTGCATTGCTGACAATTATGGGGGAGGTCCAGTTGGCGTTGAAACTATGGCGGCTGCATTATCAGAACAACGTGACACTATTGAGGAAGTCATCGAGCCTTATTTAATTCAGCAAGGACTACTCATTCGCACCCAGCGGGGACGGGCTCTTACAAGCCAAACATACACCCATCTGGGTATGAAAGCTCCGGTATCGGCAGCTCAACTTGAGCTGATGGAGGAGACACACAATGACTGAGGTTCACGTTTTTCCCCTACGAGTTTACTATGAGGATACAGACGCAGGCGGTATTGTTTATTATGCTAATTATTTAAAATTCGCTGAGCGTGCACGAACTGAGATGTTGCGTGGTCTTGGCATCGAAAGTGGCTGTCTTTTAAATAAAGAGAACATCCTTTTGACAGTAAAAAACTGTCAAGTCGACTATAGAAAATCCGCATACCTCGATGACCCTCTGGAAGTTCATTCAGTCATAACGCATGTTGGTGGTGCTTCCTTGTGCGGTGAACAAAAAATTAAATGTAGAGGTGTTGAGCTTGTCAATATAAATATAAAATTGGCTTGCATCACTTCATATGGAAAAATTGCGCGATTACCAATCAAATTGCGCTCCAAATTCAAAACAATATGTTTAACTTAAGAAAGATAGAATGAGTAAATTATGGAAAACTCGATAATTGATGCTGCCACGCTCAGTGGTTCTGTAAGTGATTTGGATTTCTCTATGTTGTCGCTTTTTATGCGCGCTGACCTTGTCGTTAAGTCTGTAATTGTCATTCTTATTCTGGCTTCGGTTTGGTGTTGGGCAATTATCATTGAAAAGTTGTTGGTTATGAGAAAGCTGAATAAAAAGGCTTCAACTTTTGAGCAAGTTTTCTGGTCTGGGGTTTCACTTGATGAATTGTATATTCGAACTGGAGATCAACCAAAAGATCCAATGACTGCGGTTTTTGTTGCTGCAATGCGGGAATGGGGTCGGGCCGAGGTGCCAAAAGAAGATCGTGTTACAGCAACTGTTAGTTTGAGTGAACGTATTGAGAGGGTGATGCAAATTACTTTGGCACGGGAAGTTGCCCGAGCTGAGAGTTACATGTCTTTTCTTGCTACAACTGGATCGACAGCACCATTCATCGGGCTATTTGGCACTGTATGGGGGATTATGAACTCCTTCCAGTCAATTGCTGTTTCTAAGAACACATCTTTAGCGGTTGTTGCCCCGGGTATTGCCGAGGCCTTGTTTGCGACCGCACTTGGATTACTGGCGGCGATACCTGCTGTCGTGGCCTATAATAAACTGAGTGCAGATCTTGATCGTTACGCTGGACGCTTGGAGGGCTTCTCTAGTGAATTTTCAGCGATCTTGTCACGTCAGCTGGACCGTCGAGTAAAAAAGGAAGGCAAGTAAAAGTATGGCTTTTAACCCGAAGTTTTCTGGAGGCTTTACTGTTGGAAAACGTCAGCGCCGTCAACCAATGAGTGAAATCAACGTTACTCCAATGGTAGATGTGATGCTGGTTTTGCTGGTTATCTTTATGGTTACAGCCCCGATGCTTACAGTAGGTGTTACTGTGGATTTGCCAAAAACCAAGGCAGCAGCTGTCCCTGGTGATGATGAGCCACTTGCAATTTCTATCGATGCAGAAGGCAAAATATTTTTGCAAGAAACACTGCTGGACCTGGAAGGCCTTGTGCCGCGTCTTCTAGCAATAACTGCTAATAATCAGGACGTACGTATTTTTGTGCGGGGTGATAAGACTATCGATTATGGTCGTGTCATGGAGGTTATGGGAACGGTCAATTCAGCAGGCTTTAGGAAAGTAGCTTTGATTACCGAACACATGAGCGGACCATCATTCAAAAAGAGAGCAAAGTAGTCACTCATAATGGGAATTAGCGTTTTTATTTCTGTTTTACTTCACTTGAACATTGTGGCCATAGCATACTTTGGTATTCCATCCTTGCGTCAGGATGTTGCTATAGAAGCCCCAATACAAGTTGAAATAGTGAACGTAGCAGATATAACTAATGCGCCGTCAAAAAAAAATGAACAAGATAAAAAATCAAGCGATAAACAATTAAAAACTGATATTAAAGTCACCGTAAACTCGAGGCCGAAAACAAAAGTTGACGATACCGATAAACAAAAAGATGCTATAGTTGTGCCTGTGCTTGATGTGAAGTCTAAACCCAAGTCCAAACCTAAGCCCAAGCCAATTGTGAAGAAAAAATTGAAAGCACCTGTTGAACTAGTAAAAATTAGACCAAAGCTTAAGCCAAGGCCGCAGAACAATTTTGACTCAGTACTGAGGACAATTGCTGATTTAACAACTCAATCTGCTAAGGGTAAAGTGGCAAAGCCACAAAAGAAAAAAGCTCGTCCTAAGACTTCCTTCGAGGAGCAAATCAATAAAGCTCTAGGAAATGAACAGCGTAGCTTCGATCAGTCCCGGGTAGTGTCTATTAGTGAAATTGATCATGTGCGTCAGCAAATTACCAAATGTTGGAGCCCACCTGCTGGAGCCAAAGATGCTCACAACATGATTATTGAAATTGTCGTCTCAATGAATTTAGATGGAACTGTTCGTGAAGCAAAAATAAATAATAAAGGGTTGCATGCGGATACTTTCTTACGAGCTATGGCTGAAAGTGCTTTACGTGCAGTATTAAACAAACACTGCCAACCCTTTAAACTGCCGCGCGAAAAATTTAATCGATGGAAAACAATGAAGCTTGTATTTAATCCAAAGGAGATGCTTGGCGGATGATAATTCTAAAATGGAGTCAAACTCTGTATTTAAGTGTTTTAACCACCACGATGTTTATTGCCTCAATTCACATGGCATTTTCAGCTGAGCTGCGCATTGACATAACGCAAGGGACCGTTAAACCATTGCCTGTTGCAGTTACAGATTTCATAGGTGATAAAGCTGTTGAGCAGGAATATGGACGAAATATTACGCGGGTAATATCTAACGATCTTGAGCGTTCAGGCTTATTTAAACCTCTTGATAAAAGAGCTTTCATTCAAAGTAAACACACAACAGATACTTTACCAAGGTTTGGGGATTGGCGCATAATTAGCGCACAGGCTTTAGTACAAGGACGTGTCATGCTTGTCCCTGATGGCCGTCTTAGAGTTGAATTTCGTCTATGGGATGTCTTCGCTGAGCAGCAAATGCAGGGGCTTGCTTATTTTACAGCACCAGATAATTGGCGTCGTGTAGCTCATATTGTCTCAGATGCAATTTACAAGAGGATAACAGGAGAAAGTGGCTACTTTGATACCCGCATTGTTTACGTTTCTGAAACAGGACAACAGACACAGAGGACCAAGCGCTTGGCAATAATGGATCAGGATGGAGCAAATCATCAATTCTTGACTGATGGAAGCACCCTCGTTCTGACACCACGCTTTTCTCCCACCTCTCAAGATATTACCTATCTGTCTTATTTCGGAGATAAACCAAGAGTATATATTTTCAACATCGAGACAGGCCATCAAGAGATACTTGGAGATTTCCCGGGAATGACTTTTGCGCCACGTTTCTCGGCTGATGGCAAAAAAGTAATTTTTAGCATGGCAAAGGATGGCAATTCTGAAATATTTACGATGGATATTAAAACCCGAGCTACTGAGCGTCTAACACACCATTCTTCAATTGACACATCACCCAGTTTCTCACCTGATGGTAAATTTATAACGTTTAATTCTGATCGTGGTGGTTCGCAGCAAATTTATGTAATGATGGCAAATGGGAGCAATGTGAAAAGAATTTCCTACGGCAAAGGAAGATATGCTACCCCGGTTTGGTCACCACGCGGGGATTTAATTGCTTTTACAAAATTTACGGGGGGGCGTTTCTACATCGGTGTAATGCGTCCCGATGGTAAAGGTGAAAGATTGTTAGCCGAAGATTTTTTGGTGGAAGCTCCAACATGGGCACCAAATGGGAGAGTATTGATGTTTTTTCGTCAGGGTCGGTCAAATGTAGATGGTAGTGGTGGAAAGTCCAAATTATATTCTATAGATCTGACCGGCCATAATGAGAGACAAGTTATTACTCCATTAGATGGCTCTGATCCGGCTTGGTCACCTTTGATTCCTTAATCTTAGTGGAGTAATTGTTTACAAAGATTGTACTGTTTAGTAAAAAAAGACTTGGATAAAGTGTTTTAACGCTTTATGAAACAAATGTAATAACCTATTTTTTTTTACGCGATTTGCACAAAGGTGGATCGTCTTTATATTTCGCTTCGGCGAGGGAGAAAAATTATGCGATTTAACATCCTTGGCATGATTGCAGCGGTAACTCTTGTTGCAGCATGCGAAACGGCTCCGACGGCTCCGACAAAAAAAGCTGCTAGTGGTTCTGGACTAACCGAAGCGTATTCTTCAAAGACGCCCTCAATGGTTAAAGGTAGCCAGCAAGATCTAGTGGTAAATGTTGGCGATAGGGTATACTTTGATTATGATAAATATAATCTGCAGGCTGAATCTCGGCAGGTTCTTGAAAAGCAGGCTGCCTGGCTCAAAGAGAATGCAACTGTAAAAGTGGTTATTGAAGGACATGCTGATGAGCGTGGCACACGTGAATATAACCTCGCATTAGGTGAACGCCGCGCAAATTCAGTTAAAGATTATCTTCTTGCACTTGGGATTGCCGAGAATCGTATTGATACAATATCTTATGGTAAGGAACGCTCTGTAGCAAAAGGTTCAAACGAAGCAGCCTGGGCGCAAAATCGTCGTTCCGTTACTGTTACGCAATAAGGTAAGCTGTTTAAGAACCCTTCTTAAATGCATAAATTTGATAGGGCGCTTACCGTTTAGGTTTGCGCCCTATTTTATTTATAGGAAAAACAGAAGAAATCCCATTTTTTACTACTACTTTATATACAAAGCCTGGTTCTAGGATCTAAAAGATGTTTCATATGCGAATGTGGCTCCTGGTTGCCCTAGTATTAACTCTTTTCGGGAAAGTGTTTTTAGAACCAAGCTTTGCCCAGACCAGAGATTTGAAACCCATTCTTGATCGCCTTCAGCGTATTGAACGCGATATTAAAACATTGAACATTCAGGTTTCACGTGAAGGTGATGTAAGTAGTGAAATAACTGGGTCATCAGCTGCTGCGCGAGTTGCTGTGAGGTTAATTGATCTTGAAGACGAGCTTAGAGCAACAACAGGCAGGGTAGAAACTGTCTCCCAACAAATCGTAGAAATTGGATTACGACTTGATAAATTAATTACTGACCTTGACTACCGGTTAAGCACTCTTGAGAATGGCGTAACCGGAGCCAAACAAACTATTAAAGCCTCTCCCTCACCAGGTAGTGTTCAACAGGAATTACCTGGAACAAATAAGCCAGGAGTTCTCGGCACCATTACCAAAACAAAAAAAGCAAATATTGTTGTGGAGAATGACGAACAACAATCTGCTTCTGCTCAACCGATGGATATTGAACAAACGTCTGAAACATCAGCCAAAAAAAATAAACCCCTGAATCTCGAAATACTACCTAAGGGAACTCCAGCAGAGCGTTATTCCTTTGCAGTCACTTTGCTGCGCAAAGGGGATTACGAGCAGGCAGAAATAGCATTTAATGAATTTTTGTCTGCACATCCTGGAGATGAACTGATAGATAATGCCCGTTATTGGTTGGCTGAGAGTTATTATGTGCGTGGTCGGTATGTTCAGGCTGCAGAATACTTTATAAGTGGTTATCAGGCTAATGCTTCAGCTGCGAAAGCTCCTGACATGCTTCTGAAACTAGGTATGTCGTTGTCCAAACTGGATAAAAATAAAGATGCATGTGCGTCATTTGCCAAACTACTTGACGATTTTCCAAAAGCATCAAGTAGAATCCTTAAAAAGGTCACACTTGAAAGTAAAAAGATAGGCTGTAAATAGGGCCATGGCCCCCAGAAAAAACAGTAAAACAGGCCCGTTAAGCAATACTGAAGTAGATAGCTTCATGACAAGTGTAGGGCCATTTGAGAACAAACCACATATTGCGGTTGCAGTCTCTGGAGGGGCTGATTCACTTGCCTTAACATTGCTTTGTAATAATTGGGTTAAGAAGCGAGGAGGTAAGTTGAGTGCTATTAGTGTTAACCATGACTTACGTAAAGGTTCTGATGACGAGATTAAGCAGTTGGGTGAATGGCTTGCAGTGCATGCAATTGAGCACATAACACTCAATTGGAAGAGCAAGAAACCTCGAAATGGCCTTCAGGATGCCGCTCGTATAGCACGATATAATCTATTGGAGAGTTGGTGTAGGGAAAATGAAGTTTTTCATCTACTGTTGGGTCATCATCAAGATGACCAAGCGGAGACCTTTCTTTTGCGCTTGGCTCATAAAAGTGGAATTGACGGATTAGCGGGTATGTCTAGTGTTATTGAGAAATCTCATGTACGCTTATTACGTCCTTTGTTGACAATACCAAAAAGTAGGCTTTACGCTACACTTGAAGCCTTAACTCAGCCTTGGCTGGAAGACCCCTCTAATAAAAATGAGGATTTCGAACGCGTTCGTATACGCAACTTATCTCCGAAACTTTCAGAACTTGGGCTAACACGAGAAAAAATTTGCGAAACAGCAGATTGCATTGCACATGCAAGAATTCATCTTGAAGCAGAAGCCTCAAAATTGCTTGCGAAAAGTTGTTACGTTGGCTCGGCAGGTTATGTTTGTTTTGATGCGGCAATACTCTTTTCTGGGCCGAGAGAAATTTTGTTGCGTGCTTTAACTCGTGCTTTGTTGTGTGTTGGGGGAGGGGTCTATCCTCCTCGATTAGTAAAGTTACAGGGTCTTTACAAAAAAATGAGATCAGCACTCAAAAACTCAAATGGATCATGGAAAGGCGCTACTCTTGCAGGATGCAGAATATTACTTACGATCAGTAAATCAGGAGCAATGATCTTTTTACTTTGTCGTGAAGAGCGATCTCTTCCTGAATCTATGAAAATATCGGATAGTTTGATTGCAAACTGGGATAATCGTTTCCAGCTTTATTTGACAGGTCTAAATCTTACAGACAATACAAATCTGAACATACAACCACTTGGGCGTAAAGGCTGGAGTGATCTATGTAGAGAATTCCCCTCAATTATAAATTCCCATGTTCCACATCCTGTTAGTTTTACTTTGCCGACGCTAGTAGATAATCATGGAATCTTGGCTGTTCCAAATTTGAATTATCGCCGTGCAAACATGGTTTTGCACGGCTTGGATTCTATTAGGGCGATTTTTCGTCCTAGACAAACCTTGTCCGGAAGTGGCTTTTCGGTTGCGAAATGAAATTCGATCATTATGTTATATAATATGAAATTATGCTTATTTGTTAGCAATCGTTAGTATCTCGGAGAGGAAGCAATTTTGAATTTTTCCAGAAATTTAGCATTATGGGTTGTTATTGGCCTATTGGTTTTTGCATTATTCAACCTATTCCAAGGGTCATCGTCTCAACGTGAACAACAGTCAGCAATTGCTTTCTCTGACTTCCTTACCTCGGTTGAAAGTAATGAAGTCAGTGATGTAACTATAGTTGGCCAAGCAATCAACGGACACTATCGTGATGGACGTAAGTTCGGCACTTACGCTCCCAATGACCCCGGTTTGGTGGAAAGATTAAGTAAAAAAGGAGTTAGAATTAGCGCCAAGCCTACAGAAGAAGGTGTACCCACTTTTTGGAGTGTCTTAATATCGTGGTTTCCAATGTTACTTCTGATTGGAGTCTGGATTTTTTTCATGCGCCAGATGCAAGGAGGAAGTGGAAAAGCCATGGGATTTGGAAAGTCCAAAGCAAGAATGCTTACCGAAACTGCCGGGCGCGTTACATTTGATGATGTAGCTGGCGTTGAAGAAGCAAAGCAGGAAGTTGAGGAGGTGGTAGAGTTCCTCAAAGATCCACAGCGTTTTCAAAGATTGGGAGGGAAAATTCCTAAAGGGTGCCTATTAGTTGGTCCTCCGGGTACTGGAAAAACCTTGCTAGCCCGTGCAATTGCAGGTGAAGCTAATGTTCCATTTTTTACAATATCTGGCTCTGACTTTGTAGAAATGTTTGTTGGTGTTGGCGCCTCGCGAGTTAGAGACATGTTTGAGCAAGGTAAAAAAAATGCTCCTTGTATAATTTTTATTGATGAATTAGATGCAGTTGGTCGTCACAGAGGAGCCGGTCTTGGTGGGGGTAATGATGAACGTGAACAGACTTTAAATCAATTATTGGTGGAAATGGACGGCTTCGAATCAACCGAAGGAGTAATTCTTGTAGCTGCAACCAATCGACCAGATGTACTTGACCCAGCTTTACTTCGCCCTGGCCGATTTGATCGTCAAGTAACTGTACCTAATCCAGATATTCTGGGTCGTGAAAAAATCCTCAAGGTACATATGAAGAAGGTACCTCTTGCCCCTGACGTTGATGGCCGCACCATTGCTCGTGGGACACCCGGTTTTTCAGGAGCTGATCTTGCCAATCTGGTTAATGAGGCAGCACTTTTGGCTGCTCGTGCATCTAAGCGTGTTGTTACTATGGTTGAATTTGAAGCTGCTAAAGATAAAGTGATGATGGGTACTGAGAGACGTTCAATGGTCATGACAGAAAAAGACAGAGAAGCTACTGCAGTTCATGAAGCAGGTCATGCCATAATAACACTATACATGCCAGAAACTGACCCCTTGCACAAAGTTACAATCATTCCACGAGGAAGAGCTTTAGGTGTTACCATGTCATTGCCTGAACGGGATGTTCTGAGTCACTCTAAAGTGTGGTGTATTTCTCGTTTGGCTATTATGTTTGGAGGTAGAGTTGCTGAGCAGCTCGTTTACGGGGATGAGCACCTCAATACTGGTGCTGGAAGCGATATTCAACAAGCTACAGATATGGCTCGTCGTATGGTTACAGAATATGGTTTTAGCGAAAAGCTGGGGCCCCTTCGTTATAGCGAAAATGAGGAAGAAATTTTTCTAGGTAGGTCTGTCACGCAGCATAAAAATGTCTCAGACTCGACAGCTCAAATGATCGACGATGAAATAAGATCGCTCATAACTGATGCTGAAAAAACAGCCCGCAAAATTCTCATAGAACATCGTAAAGATTTGGATGTAGTAACGAAAAATTTGTTAGAATATGAGACTTTAAGCGGCTCAGAAGTGTTGGCTCTGACCAAGGGTGAAAAGATATTTCGACCTGAAAATGATGACACCTCTGCTGATAGTGGACACACTTCCTCTGTGCCTTCTAGCGGTCCAACAAAAAAAAGAAAGCCTAGGGGTGGTATCGGTAACGTTGAACCACAACCAGGCAACTGAAAAATCCAACTTTTGCGGGATTGGACATTAAGGGTCCTTTGATTCAAGGTATCGTTAATGTAACACCAGATAGTTTCTCTGATGGAGGAGAAACACTCAATACTGAGTTAGCTATCAAACGTGCAATCCTATTAGATAAACAAGGCGCCGATATTCTTGATGTAGGGGGAGAGTCAACGCGCCCAGGTGCAGAACCTGTTTCTGTTGATGCTGAACTATCTCGTGTCATACCCGTAGTAGAGGCCTTAGCAGACAGAGGCCTTTGCGTGTCTGTCGACACCCGAAAGGCTCAGGTCATGAAACTAGCCATCCAGGCTGGTGCTAGTATAGTCAACGATGTCTCAGCCCTAGAGGGGGATCCTGAATCCATGGATGTCATTGCTGCCAGCTCAGCTTCTGTAATTTTGATGCATATGCGGGGACAACCTAAGAATATGCAAAATTCTCCTGTTTACAAAGACGTTGTTGTTGAAGTTCAGGACTATTTATCCTCACGTGTCCAAGCTTGCCAAAGAGCTGGGATAGATAAGAAACGAATAGCCCTTGATCCAGGTATTGGCTTTGGTAAGACATATGAACATAATCTGACACTTTTGAAAAACCTATCTTCATTGACAGTCTTAGGCAGGCCAATAGTGTTAGGGGTCTCTAGAAAGAGTTTCATTGGAAAAATATCAAATGAAAACGACCCACAGAGACGCTTTCCTGGGTCACTATCAGCTGGATTGGCAGGCTTGGCTAGGGGCGTGTCTATACTTCGCGTTCACGATGTATGGGAAACTCGGCAGGCTCTTGATGTCTGGCAATGTATTGAAGAATAGTTCTAAATTAGTAACTATGTAATCAGAATGAATGGAAAAAATGGTATAGGCGTTATAGAGTTTAATTAACTTCTTAATTTGAGAGAGGGTGTCAGTTTTACATTTTAAAATCCAGAATGTTACTTAAAACTGTATATGCATAAGTCTCATCTATTTGCCACAGTATCTGTTTCATCAGTTCAAAATTCATTTTTTATTTGGTTAAAAATTTACCCAATCACCATATGTTACCAACAGTTTCTGCTCTTATTTTTTTGCAGTTATTGCCTATACTTGTCTACTGAGTCTGAAAGTAAAAAGGTAGCAGGTTAAAATTACTCATGTAAGTGCACGCCCGTGTAAAAGCACAGATCTTCTTGTTCAAAAATTTTTTGCTTCAGTTTTTACTCTACATTAATGAAAATGCTGGCTACTAGCACTGGTAACAAATTGAAATGAAAAGTTAATTCACTCTGTATCAAAACTACCCTATGAGCGAAAAAATAGTAGGCGTCTGGAATACTTAAATTATGAACAGAAAATTGTTTGGTACTGATGGCATTCGTGGAACAGCAAATGCTGGTTCAATGACAGCTGATACTGCTCTGAAGGTTGGGATGGCTGCAGCAGTTCATTTTACTCGCGGGGATCATCGTCACCGGGTTGTCATAGGAAAAGATACTCGTTTGTCCGGTTATATGATTGAAACTGCTTTAACTTCCGGTTTTATTTCCATGGGAATGGATGTTTTTTTAGTGGGGCCCATGCCCACACCTGCCGTTGCAATGTTAACTCGTTCATTGCGTGCTGACCTCGGTGTAATGATTTCAGCCTCTCATAATCTTTTTCATGATAATGGTATAAAACTTTTTGGACCAGACGGTTTTAAGTTGTCAGATTCCGTTGAGTCAGAAATAGAGCAACGTGTCATAGCTGACATGAGTGGTGACCTTGCCAGTCCAGCCAAGCTTGGTCGGGCTAAGCGGTTAGATGATGCACAAGGGCGTTATACTGAACATGTCAAGAGAACCTTTCCTAAAGGCTTGACGTTAGATGGTATTAAAATTGTTATAGATTGCGCTAATGGAGCAGCATACAAGGTTGCTCCCGAGATTTTGTGGGAACTTGGCGCTGAAGTAATTCCAATTGGCGTAAGTCCTGATGGCTTCAATATTAATTCAAAGTGTGGTTCGACCTGCAGTCAAACCATTTGCGAAGCCGTTATTACCCATGGGGCGGATATTGGGATTTCTCTTGATGGCGATGCCGATAGAATTTTAATTTCTGATGAGCTAGGAAAGCTTGTCGATGGTGACCAGTTGATGGCGTTAGTTGCCCAAAATTGGTTTAGTACAGGGCGGTTACAAGGTGGAGGCGTTGTTGCAACGGTAATGTCCAACTTGGGGTTAGAAAATTATCTTTCTGAAATTGGCCTTAAGTTGGTGAGGACCCAGGTTGGTGACCGTTATGTCGTAGAACACATGCGCCAGTATGGATTTAACATAGGAGGCGAGCAATCGGGACATATTGTGCTAAGTGATTATGGGTCTACTGGTGATGGCCTTGTGGCTGCCCTGCAAATTTTAGCTGTTGTTGTTCAATCAGATAGCCCTGTCAGTAAATCGTGTCGACCTTTTGTACCATTGCCACAACTGCTTCGTAATGTTGCAATTACTGATGGGCGCCTGCTTAATGATGAGGATGTTAGAAAATCTATTGCGGTTGGTGAGGAAAAGCTCTCAGGTACGGGTCGATTATTAATACGTGAATCAGGCACCGAGTCGCTTATCAGGGTAATGGCAGAAGGTCGGGATGAGAAGCTGATAAACAAGGTAGTAAGTGATATAGTAAGTGCCGTTGAGCGAGCAGAAAATTAATAATCTGAATTAAAATAAAAAAACTTAATTCTTTTTTCTTACTTGTTATAAATAAGTTTGTTTTCGTATCTGATGTCCTCAAAGTAGCTAAAGACTTTGTTGGTGTGAACAGTTGCGTTGAATTTTTTATGACTGAACTGGTAAGGTAATTTCGTGGTATCTACGTTGTAAACAAGGGCCAATTTTTTTGTGTAAATGATTTGTTATATATTTAGCAATAAATTTGCATGGTTTTCTATGACATTATGCCGAATCCGGTTAGCATAGTTGAGTAATATATTGAACTTTTTAATACCCGTGTGTGTCGGGTAACTGGGGTTTAGATATCGTGAAAAGAACCAAAGTGCTTTGGGCACTAATTAAGTCTACGGTTTGTATCACATTTGTAGTTGGACTGTCGTCCTGCGGTGGTGCTTTCAATTCTCAATTATTGCATGAGAGTTTCTGGGCTGGTGGTGCTACCAGTAACAATAGTTCTGCAGAGATAGGCTTGGCTGAGCTTGCAAAAGGTAATTACATTGAGGCCGAAAAACGTTTTCAAACAGCACTAAAAAAGAATCCCCAAGACGTTCATGCTTTGTTAGGACTTGGCATGCTCTATCAAAATAATGGTCTTACCACTCGGGCGCGGCAGATGTATGAGGCGTTGCTGGCTATTAGGCCTGACGACGAAAAACAGTTTATAGTATGGAAAAGCCTAAAAACCCGACCAATATCTGAAATAGCGAGTGTCAATTTGGCGCTTATTGAGAGTGGGGGGATACTGACATCAATGGGTCGTGCTAGCACCTCAGAAAGGCCTGCTGGTTCGCAGCCAATTTCAGGCGCTTCAGTACCAAGTGCCATTACAGCTCGCACTATAGAGAAGGAGTTAAAGCCCCAAGCCTACTCTGATGGCGTTTCAACGCCGCACCTTACAGATGCAGACAGCAACATTGTGTCGCGCTTTAAGACACTTATTGCATTACGTGATCAAGGTTTGCTTACAGACCAAGACTATAATGCTCGTAGGCAAGCAAATATTGGCGCTTTGTTACCGCTGTCATCACCTCCACCAGCCTCTGGGTTAGACCGTCCGGTGCCAAGTACGCAACAGATTTCTGGTCGTTTGCGAGCAATAGCACGAGGACTAGAAATGAGGGCAATCTCAGTAGCACAGCATGCCTCAGAGCGGGCTATGATTCTGGATGCTATGATGCCGTCTGCTCCAATTTCAGTTGCAAACCCAGGCAGGCCACCACAAGGACTTTTAGAGGCTGCAGACAGCGTACGCTTGCTTGAAAAGTTGAGAGAGAGTGGACTGATTACTTCCGATGAATATGCTCGCGAAAGGGCTGCCATCGAAAGACATATTAGTCCAGCGGCCCCAGACATAAAAAATAAGCCTGCTGTGCCCATAACATCTGTCCCTAAGAATAGTGAGAAGCTCTCACAAAAAAAAAGGCGGCAACCTGGCGTACATCTGGCCTCATATAAATCACGTAAGGATGCTGAGCGTGGGTGGGCACAACTACGTCGTGCCCATAAAGTTGAGCTTGCCTCGCTAAAATCTGAAATAATCGAAACAAAACTCGGAGCTAAAGGCGTCTTTTTCCGTCTTAAGGCTGGCCCTCTCATGGGTAAAGTTGCTGCCGAAGCACTATGTAAGCAACTAAAAAAACGTCGTCAATTTTGTGAGGTTACATATATCAACGCAAGCTAGACCAAGATAGCTTTTGTTTATTCTTCAAATAGTACATGAGTTAGAGCTATATCCTGATTTTAACAGGTGTTAGCATACAGAATTTTACATATCTCTTTGATTGGATAGTAGCAGGAAGCTTGTGATGGTTTGACGCTTTTTCTTGTTTAACAATTTTTTTTATTTCATCAATGTTGACGACACAATTCTAACCAAAGTTTATTTCTGGTTGTAGTAAGCGTGTATAATTGTTTGGGAAGGCCATAAAACCTTATTAAAAAAGCTTTTTTATTTTTTAGTTTTAATTAGAAACTTAAAAAGAAGTGTGTTCCAAATTAATAATATAAAATTTTATATATCAATAAACTTACTTTATAGGAGGCGGTGGGAATTCCTCTGCCCCCTTAGGTGAGACTGTGATGATTACACTTGCTCCACTGATGGTCGCCCTTGAGATCTGAATGGTTGCTACCCTATCATTTCGTAAATATGTCATAACACTAATGTCAGAGCGTACTGATGTTATTTCCTGCCAATCGAAGCCAGACATTTCTTGTTTATAGAAGTCAAACATATCGTTTGGACTATGCGATGCTCTTATCACAAGTCGGCCGATCCATGAATCATTGGTGCCAAACACCAGTGTTCTAACCATGTTAAGTTCCGCTTTGACGGGCATTGGCAGGTCAGGAAAGCGAGCAAAAGAAGCTCTAGTAGGCTTGTTATCATCAATTGTTGTTTCGGGTGACATTACTATTCCTGAGCATGCGTTAAGAGCAAACAACAGAAGCAGGGTGAATACAGAGAATCTGTGAACTTTCATTATCATGTTTATTCCAAACGTGCCCTTAGGAGTACTTTACTAAAGCGAATCTATTAGGTAATTCTACAACATTTCAAGCGTGTTTTGCCAGTCACACAAAGGAAAATCGGTCATGGTCCTAAATCTTTTTGTCCAAAGTACCTGCCTTGTTTGAATTGTTTCAATTAATTCATCTTGCAAGCCGTGTTAGACATCTTCATAATAGTAATGATACATACATTTTTATTGTTAAAAATAAATTATCGAAAAAATCGTTTTAAGGTTTGACAGTATGGCCTGTCAGGCCTATAAACCGGCCTCTTCCACTGTTTATAAGTGCTTCATAAAAGTTGGAAGAAAATGCTCTTTGAAATTGTAAATATGGTTTGGAAGGGATGCGCAGGCGGCGGTCTTAGATTAGCGCTTATATATCTAAGACAATCGTTAAAGTGTGCATTCTTTCAAGTTACGTAAAATGTAATACGAAACATGTAAGTTTGTGCACGGGATTGATCTTTGTATTTTCCTCAAAGCTTTTGCAAATGAGGAATTTAACTTGAGAGTTTGATCCTGGCTCAGAACGAACGCTGGCGGCATGCCTAACACATGCAAGTCGAACGAGATCTTCGGATCTAGTGGCGCACGGGTGAGTAACGCGTGGGAACCTACCTTTTAGTACGG
>PBDF01000012.1 GCA_002717285.1 Magnetovibrio sp. | reverse complement strand
AAATTAAATTTATTTATTTAGACACACCTTTTTGGAGGGCTGAGGTCGGAAGATTAGCACTTTTCATAGGAGGCATAGAATTCCAAGATGTTAGAATTACCCGTGATGAGTTTCTGCGATCTCGAAAAACAGGCAAACTTGATGATGGAACAATCATCCCCTTCAGACAAATACCTTGCCTGAATGTCGATGGAACGAGCATAAACCAAACAGCGGGCATATCAAGATTTTGTGGAAAATTAAGTGGCCTATACCCTCTCAAAAACGCAATAAATGCTGCATTAATTGACCAAATCATTGACATGGCTACAGATATAAATGTTTTACTTGGCCCATCTTTGAGAGAAAGAAATGAGGAAAACAAGAGATCAATGCGTAAAAAATTAGCTTGTGGATTGCTCATTAAAAAAATTAGCTACCTGGAAGAATTACTAGAGAAAGAAAATGAAACGTGGTTTGTCAGCAAAAAAATTACAATCGCAGATATAGCTATATGGAGATTATTAGGATGGCTAACATCAGGAATGATTGACTATATCCCCACAACACTAATCGAGCCATTTCCATATCTAAAAAGAAATTTCTTAAATGTTAAGACACATCCAAAAGTAGCTGAATGGACAAAAAAAACTTATCCTTCTGATTATGCCGATGGTAATATTATATAACGGTCTATTTTTCCGTTGTATTAATCAATAGACATAAAATAATTTTTTGTCTTTTCTTGCTAAAAAGAACCATAAACCACCTTGCACTGTTCAGGAAAAGAAAAGCAAACTATAGCTTTAGTTTTTGGATTTACACAAGTTGAAAAAAAGATCAACAAATCACATTTTCCGGCAATTATAAAAACAAAGCTTTGAACCCCTCCAGTAATCAATTTTTTCAAAAAACCATAGTAGATCTCGATAATAGGCGATCTAAAAGTGCTATATTATCTCAATGGGAGTTATTTTTCTTCTTTTATGGTGGGACTAATTTAGACTTAATATACTAATTTGTATTTGGTCTAAAAATTGACTTATCCAATAATGCAGAAACAGAGGTGAGAAGAATCCTGTCTTCACCGATTCTTTTTTATCCTGACGTGTGGTGGTAAATGTGGATTATTAATTAAGCCCATACTTTCCAGACTGCATTTAATATTTTACTCAGCTCAACAAATTGATCACCCGTTTTTACTTCTTTAGTTTCTTTATTAAACATCAAATACCCTCAGTTATAAAATATTATCAGTTCTTAATACCAATAATTAAAAAAAGCAGGCCTATAAAGGGAGCAATTCTAAAACTTGAAAAACCGACTTTGTTTAAAAACATTTTTTATATTTATTGCTGTAATTTAAAATTAATGCTTGTTGAATATGGCATTATTAAAATTTTCTATTTTTACAAAATCAAGAAAAGTTAAATTGAGTCATTAAATTTTTGAGATATTTGTGTTGAGGGTCTAAAAACACAAAAAGTTTGATATCACCTGTATATCAAAAATTAATGGGAGTTGCCACTTTGACAAGAAGTCAGGCTAATTTTGTTCTACTCATAGCTGCAATTATCTGGGGTACAACTTTTGTTGTCCAAAAATTAGTTTTTATTAATGAGAGTCAACTAGGGTTATTCACTTTTACTGCATTACGGTTTGGGCTAGGAGCATTAGTAGTGCTTCCATTTGCGTTATACGAGAAAACCAAGTCCTATGATCCAATAAATTTCAAAATTTATATTATCTTTTTTTGCATTGGAGCTATTCTTTTTGTAGCTCTGGTTCTGCAGCAGAAAGGAATTAACCTAACAACTGTAACAAACGCTGGTTTTCTGACTGGTCTTTACGTTGTGATTGTGCCAGGTCTGGCACTTATTATATTTCGCAAGCAACCGCATTGGTCTGTCTGGCCATCATCATGTGGCTGTATTTGTGGGCTATTTCTACTAAATGGCGGTACATTAAGTGAAATAGCCTCAGGCGACTTATGGGTGATCCTAAGTTCTTTTTTCTGGGCTTTACATGTAATTTTAGTTGGAGTGATCGCTGCAAGTAGTGGACGCCCGCTGACTTTAGCCTGCGTGCAATTTAGCGCGGGAGCTTTGCTCAGTATGGTCTGCACACTAATATATGAAACCCCTAGTATAGATGTAATTTTAACATTCTGGCCTGAAATCTTGTTTGCGGGAGCGATATCTGTTGGCATTGCGTTTACACTTCAAGTTGTTGGCCAGCGCTATACTCATCCAGCCGACGCTGCACTAATACTTGTGTTGGAAATGCCTTTTGCAGCACTTGCTGCTGCTTTATTTTTAGAAGAACGACTCAGCTTCATGAGTTTATTGGGCTGCGGCATCATACTAGCTTCTGTTATTGGTGCCGAAATACTTCCTATACTAAAAAATACTGTTAAGGATAAGCGTACTTGAAACGCTAATGAAAGGAGAAGACTATGAGCACCCTAGACCCAAAAGATGTTCATGTTTGGACTCTTTCAGTAACAGAGAATGACCAAAAAAAAATTGATAAATTTTCCCATATACTTGGTCCTGTTGAATTAGCCCGTCTTAACCAAATCACCCAGAACCAAAAAAAACTAGAATATCAGGCAGCTCATATTTTGTGTCGTATTATGCTTTCATGTTTTTCTAATGTGGCACCTGCAGATTGGCTTTTCAAAATCGGTGAACATGGCAGGCCGGAAATACACAAAAAAATGAATCATGAAAATATACGTTTTAACATATCCCACACTAATGGCATGGTAGCTTGCGCACTAACAAAAAAAAATAATGTTGGTGTTGATTTGGAATGGCCATCTCGTCCTAACATTATTAATGAGATTGCAAAGAAAAAATTTTCAAATGAGGAATATAATTATTTTAAAGCTAGCCCACCAACTGAGCAACGCAAAGTATTCTTTTCACTATGGACCCTCAAGGAGTCTTATTTGAAAGCTACTGGTAAAGGGTTAAGCATACCATTGGATACTTTTGCCTTTAATCTTGATTCTCTTAAAATTTCTTTTTCCAAAGAATGCTTACTTCATAACAGTAGTAGCTGGAACTTCGCCCTGTTTATGCCTTCAGATGATCACCTATGTGCCCTTTGCGTTGCCCACCCCAACAGTTCTCCACAAGAAATAAAACACCAAAAAGTTCACTGGCTCGATCTTGACATGAAATATGACACAAGTTTTACAACAAAGCTTGAATAGAACTTGGTATTTATATCAATGACTCTGTATTTTAAATTTGTTGTTTTCGTTGATCTGCTTGACTAAAATATCACAGTTGCAAGAGTTCTTCTTCCAAGTAATAACATCAAGAAACCACACATGTATAGAACACCATGTAATACAACTATTGAACCCTTTAATAACTACTAAAAAAAAATTTGTGGAGAAATAATATTTCCGAGCTTTTATTCGAGTCTATGACTAATGTTGAAGTCAATGCAGCACAGTGCACTTGGGCAAAACACGTTACCGAACAAAACGTGGACCAGCTTTTAGATCTGTATGATTTTGGGGTGCCTAATCAGCCACTTCTTTTCAAGCCAACCTTATCTAAGATCATCCGGTGCGATCGTGTGAGCGTACGCGCATACTTTGTAGGCGGTGATCCTAACTATCCAGACGATAAAGGTTTTCTCAATTGTGGTTGGAAACAAGTCGATTTTCAAAGCGCAGTCGGTCCACTTCCAAATCCAGATGGGCTTTGCTATCGCGACATGGGGCAGTACTTTTTTATGGATGGGAATGGCGACATAACATGTGCCGACTATACGTTTATCTATCATAAACGTGACGGACGCATTCTTATTTCGCTACACCACTCATCACTCACATGGTTTCCCTCTACGGACGGATAAACAGCCTGCAGACTTATATAATCACGTGATCGATATTCTCTAGTAAAACAACTTTTTCTTACCTTTTACGGTATTCGCGAAGAAAGCATCATCACCGTCTATCTAGCGTCTATAATTACCTCACACCCGTTTTAAAAAAGAAGCCGTTTTTCTAGAAAAAATATTTCTTTTTGTGGGTATCCTTATTGTGCTCTAAAGTACAGGCTGGATAATTTAAAGTGTAATTAAGACAACACAGTAGCAGTCTTCACTTGGCTACTCATAGAGGGCGACAGAGGGGTGTCCAGATTTTGTTCTAGTATTACTCAATCATGAGGCTGAAAATAAGTTCATGCTTCAGCGTTTGCTGGTTTTTGCGTTTGTGTTCATAGGCGAAACTTTCAACTACATATGATGGGTGGCCACCTTCAGATACAATACGGATTTCACGCTGGTAGACCTCAAACGCTATCTAAACAATAACGTAGCAACAACTTCACAGATTTAACGAATTGTACGGTCTTGTTAAATTCTTAAAAGGCTGCGTGAAATCACTTAAGTATGTGCTTGATTTATGTGGCTCTTAAAATCCATGTCAGTAGTAATAAGATCATCCATAAGCAAATATATTAACTCTCTCTTTAGGCTTATGCGAGACATTTCATTAGTTTCGACTGTTGTAGAAAATTCCTGAATATGTTCCATTTTAGCAATGAGTGTTTGGTGATGTTTATGGTGCTTGGCTACTTCTGGGTACCCATTTTTTTCCAAGAACTGCTCTTCTCGGTAAAAATGCTTTTTGGAAAAAGTTACAAAGTCATGAACCATCTTACTACAATTTTTAGTATTACCTTTGTCGATATTTTCAATAATATCGTTTACCATTTCAACAAGGCGCTTGTGATCCTTATCTAACTCCTCGCACTCCAATACGAAAGTTTCAGTTAGCTCCATCATTCAACTATGCACCTCCTTCTTTATCTCTGAAGTTCATCAATAGCATATACAAAGGCATATTCAGGATCTATTTTAGCAGATAAATTTTCTTTAAACTCAACCTCAAATGTGTGGTGAACTCGAACGTAAACTTCACCCCCCTTACCATTGTCTAATCGAGCCCGAACTATACTATCATGTCCGAGTAAGTGACTTGAGGTGACTTCTACCCTTGGTAACGAGCTATTTCCATTCTGTAATATCACACCTTCAGGGCGAACCAAAACTTGTACAGCTAGGCCATTTTCAAGTTTAGTCTTAACTGGTCCTAGCGGTGTTTGCACCAAACCATTTTCAACTAACCCCTCAAACCTATTCATCTTTCCAAACATCTTAGCGACGAATTCATGACTGGGATGATAATATATATCATGCGGGCGTCCAGCTTGAAGAATGCAACCATTAGAACCGATAATTTTTATTCGATCTGCCATAAACATTGCCTCCTCAGGGTCATGGGTGACCATTAAGGTGGCAACGCCGCTTCGTTTAAGGACTGTCAAAGTTTCTTCACGTATCGTCTGCCGCAAATTAGCGTCCAGTCCCGAGAAAGGCTCATCCAGTAGTAGCAGTTTTGGCTTTGGCGCTAGGGCTCTAGCTAAGGCAATGCGTTGCTGTTGTCCACCAGATAGAATATGTGGGTAAGTATCCTTATAAGAACTCATGTCAACCTGATCCAGCAAATCCAATGCACGCAGTCTAACTTCTTCTGCGGCCATTCCTGAGAGGCCATAAGTGATATTGTCTAAAATACTTAAATGCGGGAAGAGAGCGTAATCCTGGAACATAAAGCCTACCTGGCGTCGTTCTGGATTAACGTGCAATTTTGGACCAGCTACAGTAATATCATCTATGGTAATCGTTCCCTGTTGTACTTCCTCCAAACCCGCAGCTAGTCGTAAAAGTGTCGTTTTACCACATCCTGAAGGGCCTAACAGACACACTAACTCACCAGCTGGGATCATGATGGAGACATTGTTTAAAACCGAATTATTTCCATATGAGTGGCTCAAGCCAACAACATGAAGTCCTTTCATATACTTTCATCCTCACTCTGGCCAGAGTTGAACCCTATAACAAAGCCAATTTGGAAAAACTCTATGAGAAAAGCAGAAATTTTATTATTCATGTTACGTAATCATCAAAAAAACTGAAAAACAATGTTAAGTCTTGGCAATTAATTCTGCAAGAGGACGAATCATTGTAAGAATGATCTTGTAGAACCGTTAAAAAGGGACTGTAATATTATTTTTTTCTAGTTAATGAACCAGCATATAATGATAGTTTATATAACTACTATAGAACACAAGAATTTTTATATTTGGGTTATATTTAATTAAGTGTCTCAAGCTCTTTTACCAAACTTGGACCTAATACTGAGGGAAAAAACACTAATGTATAAAAAACATACAAAGTTTCGAGTAGTTACCGCCAATATCTTTGCACTTGACGACAACAAGCTTGTGCTATCTTTCCTTACTAATATTTAGTCAAATTACAAATAAAACTTAAGCAGACTAACAATAAACACAAGTTTTTCGAATTATTAATAAATACATATATCCTAAAAATGTATTTAAGGACGTTATTCGTTGCGTTAAAAAGTTAAGGATTACGGACGAGAAACTATCGTTAATATTTTTTTTTAAAGTTCAAACTGAGAGTTTAAAGGTCAATCTCCAATAAGAGATAAATAAACGGATAAATATAATTCGAAAAAGGGAGCATTAAGTTGCTTAAAGCTGTTGTTATAAACATTAAAGAAATTTATGTACCAATAGGCCTACGCAAGGAACTTGACACCTCAAAGGTTGAATTAGTAGCAGAAAAAATAATGGACGACTCTCAAGAACTTCCAATAAAGGTGCGCCGAGGGAAAGGTCGGTACGTATTAGTTAGGGGCATTCATCGCTTGGAAGCCCACAAGGCACTGGGAGATGATACCATTGAGGCATTCATTGTAGCTGCGCCACAGCATTAAAAAATGGCGATAACACTCAATTTTATTTTTTGTCTGTATCAAAATATTATAACGTAAAACTTCAAGCTGGGTAAAAAAACCAAAAAATGGGATTTATAATTTGGAATACTTGATAGTAACACTTCAGAGCTTTTGGCAACTAACTCTTGATGTATGGAAGACTGGCTTTTTGGGCATAGATATAGGCCGTCTGGTCATAGCTTTTGCTATTTTTATTACGTTTCTCATTTTAAGACGCCTATTTACTCACTTTGTTTTATCATTCTTAAAACGCTTAGCCAGACGGACTGGGAGTGATTTTGATGATCAAGCAATAGAAGTGCTTGAACATCCAATTCGTTTTATTCCAATTGTTATGGGTTCCTTTTTTGTAATTGAGTATCTTAAATTACCAACGACACTCGCTAATCTAGGCGACTACTTTGTAAGATCTCTAATCACCTTTACTATTTTCTGGGCTCTTTTTAGGATCATTGATCCTTTAAGTAAGTTCCTCAATAACCTGGAAAAGGTGTTTACCCAAGCCATGATTCAATGGCTTGTTAAAGCTATAAAGGCAGCATTCATTTTTGTTGGTGCTGCAACCATTCTACAAATTTGGGGGATTGAGGTTGGTCCTATTCTAGCAGGCCTTGGTTTGTTTGGCGTTGCTGTTGCTTTAGGTGCACAAGATCTATTTAAGAACCTTATTTCAGGTATTCTAATTATCGCCGAAAAACGCTTTAACACCGGCGATTTCATTAAAGTAGAGGGTACTGTTGAGGGCATTGTTGAAACCATCGGCTTTCGCTCTACAGTTGTGCGCCGCTTAGATAGTGCACCTGTTTTTGTCCCTAATGCACAATTATCTGACACAGCTGTGACTAATTTCTCATCGAGGAGGCACCGACGCATAAATTGGACAATTGGACTAGAGTATCGCACCTCGGTGGATCAATTACGATCCATTCGCGATGGCATTGAGTCTTACATAACCAAAAACGATGCCTTTGTTAAACCTCCAGAAAACATACTATTTGTGAGGGTAAACAAATTTTCAGATAGTTCGATAGATATAATGCTCTATTGCTACACCAAGACAACTGACTGGGGTGAGTGGCTGAAAGTCAAAGAGAGTCTTGCCTATGCAATCAAAGAAATAGTAGAGACAGCAGGGAGCGGGTTTGCTTTCCCCAGCCAATCACTCTACATTGAAACTAATGGTAAAAACTCTGAGCCATTTATCCTGCCAGATGCTGTAAAACAAGAAAAAAAAACATAATTACCAATTACACACATGTTGCTTAACCTAAAATCAGACATAGAGATTTTCGATCACTACGCAAACATTAGATTGATTGCAAGTAAAGATTGATTTTGAATATTTTTGTTTACTGGCTTAAATAGTTTTTGTAGTGACTTTTAATAATGAGGAATTATCAAGAGCAGTTCCTTGTTTGTTTTCTAAATTTAAAAAGGACTCCATAAAAATGTTCGAAATTGAACCACTACAAGTCAAAGAATGGCTCGATAATGATTTAGCTATTCTCATAGATGTAAGAGAGCAACGAGAACTAACTACGTTTTCTATTCCAGGAGCTATTCACAACCCAATGTCATCTTTTGATTTTGATGCAATACCAATTAAAACAGATAAACGATTGGTGTTTGTTTGCGCTCACGGAATTCGTTCAAGACAAATTGGGGAGTTCCTACTTCAGTCAAAGATGGTTCAGGTAGCCTATAACATGGTGGGTGGTGTAACTGCTTGGAAACAAGCTGGATTACCTAGTGAAGACAAAATTAAACAATAATAAAAGCGAGAACCGGACAAACTGATATTCTTATTAAGATAGCTAATTTGAGCAGAAATAAACAATACGATTATTATTTGAGGGGTGTTAATTAGCGTGGTTTTGACTTGTTCCAATCAATTTCAATTCGATAATACCTATTCAAAGTTGCCAGAGCATTTTTATGCACGTCTGAGTCCAACACCAGTTCAAAAACCTGATCTAATTAAAGTAAATAAAAAATTAGCCAGTCACCTTGGCCTGAATCCAGACTTACTCAAAACACCAACTGGCACTAATATACTTGTTGGAAATCAATTACCGAACGGTGCAGAGCCCCTCGCTATGGTATATTCTGGCCACCAATTTGGAGGGTGGGTGCCTCAACTTGGAGATGGTCGAGCTATTCTGCTTGGCGAAATCATCAGCCGTGACGGACAACGTCACGATATTCATCTCAAAGGTGCAGGTCGAACCCCCTTCTCACGAAATGGAGATGGACGTGCTTGGATAGGCCCAGTTCTTCGAGAATATATTTTGAGTGAAGCAATGGCAGCACTGTCTATTCCAACAACACGTGCACTCGCCATTGCAACCACCGGAGAGATGGTAATGCGCGAGAGCATGCTACCAGGTGCTGTTTTAACACGTACTGCAAGTAGTCACATTAGGGTAGGCACCTTTCAATATTTTTCTTCAAACCAAGATATAGATGCACTTAAACTACTATCAAAACACGTAATTGATAGACATTATCCTGAAGCTTGGGATTCACCAAATCCATATATAGCTCTTCTCGAAGGAGTAATTTCACGGCAAGCTGAGTTAATAGCCAAATGGATGGCTGTCGGATTTATTCACGGTGTAATGAATACTGACAACATGGCTATTTCTGGCGAAACAATTGACTATGGCCCATGTGCATTCATGGACGCCTACCATCCAAATAAGGTTTTCAGTTCCATTGATCACTGGGGACGATACGCATATTCAAAACAGCCAACTATAGCACATTGGAACCTATCATGTTTTGCTTCTTGCATACTAACCCTTATAAATGAAGACACTGACATTGCGGTCAAGGTTGCTACAGAAAAGCTAAACTGTTTTTATGAAATATATGACAGAGCTTGGATCTCTAATTTTGGTTCAAAAATTGGTTTAAAAAATCATCAAAAAGGTGACGCTAATCTAATACAAAACCTGCTTGACTGTATGGCGGTAAATAAAGCTGATTTCTCGCTCACATTCAGGCGTCTCTCTGATATTCCAGCAACTAAAAATCTCCAAAACCAAACTTTGGATAAACCTTTTACCAACCTATTTAAAGACCCTTTGGCAGCAGATAATTGGCTGGAGAAATGGCGAGCAAGGCTTCATCTTGAGGTATTAGATGATACAGAACGGCAGAGGATAATGCGCACTTCAAATCCGGCCTACATTCCACGTAATCATCGGGTAGAAGAGGTGATTGTTGCTGCACTTAAGCAGAACCTGGAACCTTTTGAAAATTTACTTAAAATATTATCATCTCCCTTCGATGATCAGCCTAAAAACGTTAATTTTCAGAACGCACCTCAAGCTAATGAGGAAATCCATGAGACTTTCTGTGGAACTTGATTTAACTGCGAAAAATGACTATCCAGCAATTAAGCAGCTTATGATTATGGTTGCCTTATTTTAAAAATAATACCGTTTGTGTTTGCGAGTTTTATTGATGAAAAAAAATCAAAACAAAAGTGAAATTCCCTTTCATCAGCTTATCATCAAATTTGAAAGAGCCATTCTTGATGGCTTAATTGCTCCCCAAGATATTGCAAGTCATTTAAACTCAAGTGGCATCACTACCCTCAAGGGCAAACGCTGGAACAGCAAACTTGTAAATGAATATTTAAATATTACTGCGCTGGGAAATTCTTTTTCAGCAAATGAGTGTAAAGAAAAATTACTGACAGAAGTCATAAATAAAAAAACATTCTCAACTCTGAATAATAATAGACTGCAAGGAATATCTGAAGCGACTATAGGACATTATGATCGATTAGCTGAAGACTTTTGGGAAAATACACAAAATCATGATGTCAGCCAAAATTACCAATCATTCTTGGGGGCTATTAAAAGCAACCCGCCTCACAAAATTCTCGATTTTGGGTGTGGACCAGGACGTGATTTACTTTTTTTTCAAAACTCGGGCCATTTAGTTACAGGCCTAGACGGATCAAAAAAATTCGTAGATATGGCAAGATCCAATTGTAATTGCGAAATACTTCATCAAAATTTTTTAAACTTGGATTTGCCAAATAACTGTTATGATGGTGTTTTCGCTAATGCGTCATTGTTTCACGTACCAAGCAGTGAATTACCACGAGTGTTGCTCGAACTTTTCAAGACAATTAAACCACTTGGCGTTTTATTTTGTTCAAATCCCCGAGGAAATAATGATGAAGGTTATAGCGACGACCGTTATGGATGCTTCTTCAATCCAAAAACCTGGCGAGAATATGTTTCTAATGCCGGCTTTAGTGAAGTTCAAAGTTACTATAGACCATCAGGTCTTCCACGCCGAAAACAGCCGTGGTTTGTAACAGTTTGGCGCAAATAGGAATTTTTATAAGAAAAAATCAGTTGTGACTTGTTATTTCAGAATTAGTTTGCTGTGCTCTGATGTAAGTGCAAATTAAGTGTTTCATCTTTAAGACCAGTAATAAGTGAACCAATTCCTGACGTTCTAAGTGTAATAAATGGCTTTAAGTTCTGTTGGCAGAGTCGCTTAACTTTATTAGCAGCACCATGGCTTATACAGTCAACTGGAAAAACGACAGCATCAGCACGCGTCACAGCACTCGCTAATTCTTTCATAGATCTTTCTACTCCACCATCATGATAAATAAACCTACCATTAAGATCTTCCACAAGTTTACGCAGCCTACATACAGTTTTCTGTCTCCCACCAACATAAAGAAGGCATTTGCCATTCAAATTCAATGTCTCTATCTCATCTGCAAACGGCCCCCCCTGGGAGCAAGCCAATTCCAGACTTGTATTTTCATCCTTTAGCTCATCAACCAATGCCTCTAAGTAGCGGACCTTGTCTTGGTTTTGGCGTATAATCATATTTTTAGATTTAATTTTTGCAGAAAGTTGCAAAATATCATGGTTTAGTTGGTAAATACGGTCACGATTTGGAGATAATATGGTCTCCTGCTCTGTAGTTGTTATTTTTTTTACTTGAATTCGTTTTAATTCAGAACGTAATTCAGTAACTATTTTATCACGTGCTTTTAGGTTTTTTAAATGTTGGCGTTGTTTGCGAACAGCCTTCTCTTCCATTTTTGAGAGATTTTCCTCTAACAATTGAAGTTTTCTTATATCAGCCTGGTTTGAAGCGCCAACCATATGAGAAAGCATGTGAATGTCAGCAAACATTCTTTCAGCCAGTTTAACAGTCAAAGAAGGATGACTAAGAATTGACCAATAAGGTCCCGGTATGTCCCCTTTGCTCAATGAGTCAAACCAATAATCAAAGAGCTCAGCCTCTGTGCTCATAGAGCGGGCTTTACGTATTGAGGAAGCATGACGCTTGTCTAAAAGTTTGTTTATCAGTTTTGATGCTATATTAGACTCACCAACCTCTTTTACAAATAGACCATGTAATTGATAATCCACAGAGCACTGCAATGTTTTTACAGTCTGAACTTTCAGTTTTCGACCAAGGTTACGAAGATCAGAAAGCTTTAAACAAGTACCAATAATTGAGCAATGCCACCCTTTAGATAATTCCCATATTCGCTTTCGAACAGTTGATGATCTTGTGGATACATCAGCATCGCAAAGATCACACATTTTTAGACTCAATGATCTTAAACAAAGAATGGAAAATATTTAAAGACGCATCTGGTTGTTCAAAACCGAGGGCCAAGTCTGGATTTTCCCACTGCTTTTTTGTGCCAGAAGCATTCATAGTAGTCGAGATATCTTTTTTACAATGCCATTGTTCTATCAAGAAAGTAGTATCACAGAGTGGGCATTCTAACCGGCTAATCATAAAGATGATTACTCCCGTATTTTGTGAGTTGAAGTTCGTCATCAATCTCTTGGCAAATTAGATTGAGGCTCTTAAGTGAATTTTCGAGTCTATCAGTTTCTATCGTAAGCCATAGATTGGTAAAACGACCAGTATGTGGGCATTTTTCAGAACGTTGACGAAAGTTTGATAGTCTTTGCTGAAGTCTTGATCGAGCACGAAATAAAACAGTTCTTGCAGCATTACAATCAATAAAATCGAGAAAACAAAACTGCAAGAACTCCCAAGCTGGTAATCTTGACGATATCTCTTCGCCGGGATCTTTCAAAACTAAGCTACGTAGTCTTTTTTTCCCAAATTCAGTTATTTGAACAAATTTTGAAAAAGATTGGTTATTTTCTTTTAAACTCAAATAACCCACATCTACGCAACGATCAATAGAAGCGTCTACCACTTCTGCTGTTGGAGACCATTGTTCAGGCATAAGATTTTTTGCAGCAGATACAATTTGTTCAAAATGAAGAGGATTATTGTAACAAATACCTAGAACTGAAAATTCACCAATGTCGTTTGCTGTATATATCATTCTAAAATCTCGTCATTTTTTATTGAGAATGATTATTATTATCATATAAAAATTTTTTTTAAGCAAGCATTAATAAGAACTATTTTTAGCACTAAAAAAAAATAGATTTTTAACTTCTTCATTTCATTATTGTAGAAAACTCAAACATCGGGCATAAGCCAATAGATCAATAATTTCAGTCAAGGAGTCATCGATGATTAGAATCATTGCAAGTTGTTGGGCTCTTTTTCTTGGAATGGCCTTGATTATGCTTGGTAATGGATTGTCAAATTCATTGCTTGGCCTGCATGCTTCGTATCAAGGATTTAGCATTTCAGCAACCGGCTGGGTAATGTCAGGTTATTACGTAGGAATGATTATTGGCGCTAAGTTAGTCCCAGTAATGGTTCAGCGTGTTGGACATATAAGAGCTTTTGGAGCACTAGCATCACTCGCATCTACTGCTATTCTTGTTCATTATATTTTTGTTGAACCTTGGGTTTGGTGGGCCCTGCGTTTTATCACAGGCATTGCTTATGCTGGCCTCTACGTTGTTGCAGAAAGCTGGCTTAATGACACAGCTGAAAATGAAACGCGTGGACAACTATTGGGATTTTACATGTTAATTACTTTTGGCTGTATAGCAGGTGGTCAATTCATGTTAAACATAGCAAGTCCTGAAGGATTTCAGTTATTTATTTTAATTTCAATTCTCATAAGTGTCGCTGTAATACCTATTCTTATTTCTATAAACCGTGCTCCTCCCTTCGAGACAAATGAGTCAGTAAGTATCATTCAGCTAATCAAAGTGTCACCCCTCGGAGTTTTGGGAACATTTGCTAGTGGTACTGGTGCTGGAGCCATAATGGGAATGGGTGCTGTATACGCATTTTCGATTGGACTAAATACAAAAGAAATTTCAATTTTTATGGGCAGCCTAATCATTGGTGGAGGACTTATGCAATATCCAATTGGACGTTTATCAGACAATTTTGGAAGGCGACAAGTCATAATTGCGACCTGTTTTATTGGCGCTGTTTCTTCATTAGGTGCTTCACTCTTTGATGCCTCAGGTTTGCTGATTTTCCTACAAATTGCCATTATTGGTGGACTGAGCTTGCCTCTTTATCCACTTTGTACTACTCACACTAATGATTATCTCACACCAAGCCAAAGGGTAGCTGCAGGTGGCACACTTGTAATGGCATATGGCTCCGGGGCAGCTATTGGGGCGCCTTTTGCTGCCTTTTACATGGCTTGGTTGGGTCCACAAGGCTTTTTTCTCGCCCTCGGTATTTCTTTTGCACTGGTCAGCATTTTTGCTGTTATCCGATCTAAACAACGCGAAGCCACCGCGATAGAGGATCTCGGTGAGTTCAAGCCCCTGGCCCCAGTACCTGTTAATGTCTCGATTAATCCAATTCTTGAAATAGAAGAAATTGAGGTGGCATCCAGCGCAACTAAAGCAGATATTCAAACAAGTTTTGAAGAACTTGTTAAAGAACTTAACTCAGAATCGACAAAAAAGAGTACTAAAAATGATTAAATGCTTCTCTGATTAACCCGCTTTGAAAGCTCTTCAACAGACTCCTTTCGCTCACTATAACGTTCCAGAAAGTAGGCCTTGTTATCGCGTGTTAGTAACGTAAACTTTACCAACTCTTCCATGACATCTACCATTCGATCATAAAAAGATGAGGGTTTCATGCGATCCAAATCATCAAATTCTTTAAATGCCTTAGGTGTGGAGGACTGATTTGGAATGGTAAGTAAACGCATCCAACGTCCTAAGATACGAAGTTGGTTAACTGCGTTAAAACTCTGTGACCCTCCACTCACCTGCATCACAGCCAAAGTTTTTCCTTGAGTTGGCCTCACTCCACCCAGGGAAAGAGGTATCCAATCAATTTGGGTTTTCATGATACCGGTCATGGCACCGTGCCTTTCTGGAGAACACCAAACCATACCCTCACACCATTTGACTAAACCACGAAGCTCTTCTACCTTTGGATGGTCAGCTTTTGCATCATCTGGCAGAGGCAACCCAGATGGCCTGTAAGTTCTGGTTTCGGCTCCCAACAGTTCGAGAATACGGGCTGATTCCTCAGTCATTAACCTGCTGAATGATCGTTTTCTGAGTGAGCCGTAAAGGAGTAAAATACGCGGTTTGTGTGAAGTACGGTCTGGCTCCAGTAAGCGTTTCTTATCAATTTCTTGAAAATGTGTTTTGTCAAGGTTAGGAGTATCAGACAAACTAGAAATGCTCCCTGAGAAGGACAAACAACATAAATTTGTGAGTCAAAATTTTTATATACCGGAAATTCACTAAAGTTGAAATATATGCGATAGTCATATCTGATTTTTAACAAGCTCAATTTATACAGGCAACCAATATATTTATTTTTTACTTTGGTAGAATCATTAATATAACTTGGTTTTTTGATCAACTCTCCGAAAGGTATCTGAAAAAGCTACAAGATGACTCAGTTAATCAGTCTTCTTTGTCCAATTTCTTGAAAAATCACAACTCAAACCACCCTTTTGTGTTCCAGTCATTGTCACACAACGCGCACCTGTTGGTGTGACAAACTCATAACCTCGTAGGTTCCACCCTTTTGCCTCAATCGTAAATGATGTTGTCGATACAGTTGTGTCCAGTAGAGAAGTAGCTTTTTCCCAGAGGCCTGCTTGAGCTGTTCCAAAAGTAATGGCGCAAGTCAATATGACCGAAATAAAAACTGAAAATATAATATCTTTCATTTACTCAAACTCCTATATTCGTTTTTTAAAGCTAGGCAACTAGCACTACAATAAGTTTCATTTAATATTTTTCTTAAAATAACAAACGTAAAGACACACGTCGGATATATGTAATTTTTCAATAAATATTACTAATTTTGGCTCAGGATATCTCTCTAATTTGGGAGAATACTAAATGTACTTAGTTCAAATTCAAAAATTAAAAACCCAGCAAAAAACTGGGGCGAGGGAAAATCTACATAGTAGATACTTAGTAAAGGTGAATTACTAAAATTTTTGAATGGAAGGTGGTGCGGGCGGCCGGACTTGAACCGGCAAGGCCGTTAGACCGAGAGATTTTAAGTCTCTTGTGTTTACCAATTTCACCACGCCCGCACAGTATTGACAATAAAAAAACAGCTACCCGTATACCACGTTTATCAATTCATGCTAATAGTGTGATTATGCAAAAGTACAAAAAAACTATTAAACCAATTTCAGAACCACATTTTGATGAAAACTTCCAACAAACTTTGGACAATCTTTTTGCTTGGCGTCGAGATGTGCGCAGATTTCTAACTAGGCCAGTTGAGCCAACAATCCTAGACGGCCTTATTTCTAATGCTTGCCTCGCCCCTAGTGTGGGTAATAGTCAACCCTGGCGTTTTGTGTGGGTTGATAACCTAGTAAGGAGGACGGCCATAAGGGAAAACTTTAAAAAGGCTAATATTGACGCACTTAACGATTATTCAGATGAACAGGCAAAAAAATACGCTTCCTTGAAGTTATCTGGACTTGATCAAGCGCCAGAGCAATTGGCAGTATTTGCAGATAAAACAACAAAATTAGGTCATGGTCTCGGCAAAAAAACAATGCCAGAAACTATTGAATATTCGGTAGTTGGAGCAATCAATAACATGTGGTTGACTGCACGCGCTCATGGGGTGGGTTTAGGTTGGGTATCAATTTTGGAACCAAAGAACATTAATGCAATTCTTGATGTCCCTGAAGATTGGCTTTTGATTGCCTACCTTTGCATTGGCTACCCAGAGGAAGAACACTTAGATCCAGAATTGCAAAGACATAACTGGCAACAACGCATTTCATCCAAAGACTTTATTATTCAGCGCTAATTTCCTCAAAATGTTCGACTTTAAAGTTTGTGACCAAAACATTAACTGCCTGAGTCGCCTCATCAAGGGCTTTTTGATCTGTGCTACGTAGAACTAGGGCTGTTCCCAGCCTACCATCTCGAATGAATGGATAACTACCAATTTCAGTTTGGGAGTGAATGATTTGAATATTACCAAGACCCTCAGCTAACTTTCCTTCGCCTATAAAAGCAATAATGGTCCTTGACTTCATCGGTTCTCCGGGAACGAGCCGATCCTTTAGTGCCTCATACATGGCTTGCATGATTCTTGGGACGCCAGCAAGCACAAATACGTTTTCAATTTGGTAACCAGGCGCCTTACTTATGGGATTGTCAATTAATTTTGCTCCTTTGGGGACTTCACACATTTTCATACGTTGCTCATTGAGGTCTTTTGGGTTTGCATAATGTTGGCGTAATAGAGTCAATGCCTCAGGATCGCGAATTAGCGGAACACCAAAGGCATTTGCAACTGCTGCAGATGTTATGTCGTCGTGGGTGGGGCCAATGCCACCAGTTGTAAATACGTAGTCATATTTTGACCTACATTCATTTAGGGTATTGATTATAACGTCGGAATCGTCAGAAATAACACGAGCTTCTGCTATGCGTATGCCTAATTTATTCAACCGTTTTCCTAAGAAAGCTAAATTCAAATCTTGAGTTCTACCAGATAAAATTTCGTTACCAATAATAATTAAACAAGCATAATTCATAACCAGTCTCTCAAAAAAGCAACCAACGGGATATCTGCTACAGGCATTTCATTGGTGTTTATGTCAAGAGGATAACGCCATTTAAGTGTCTGCCCCTCATTTGCAGTCACTACACCCTTCCACGCACGGCAAACAAATAGAGGCATTAAAAGGTGAAACGATCTATTGATATATTCATTTTTTTGATAAATATGTGAAGCAAATGTGAGTGGGGATAAACAACTCTCAGAAACATCAATGTTAAGATCTTCTGCTAACTCACGAACAAGTGCCATTTCTGGAGTCTCATTTTTTTCAACCTTTCCACCCGGAAATTCCCAAAGACCTGCCATAGTCTTTTCTTTGGGGCGTTTTGAGAGCAAAACCCTGCCATCCACATCAATCAAAGCAACAGCAGATACCAGAATCGTCGGAACATGCCCCTCTGGCTTCTTACCCTCAGCTTCGTAACAGCCCTGATCAAGATCTGTAGTCAGCATTGATACTAATGTATCTATGAGTTAAATCACAGGTCCACACAGTAGCCCGACCTTCAGCAATGCCTACATCAACAAATATGTCGATGTTTGTACCCTTCATGTGTTCAACTACTGGACTTTCATCGTAATTTGAGATGACTTGCCCACCTTCAGCAATGGCAATTCCTCCAATACGAATGGCCAACTTATCACGGTTGGCTTTTTCACCAGCCTTACCTACAGCCATCACTATCCTACCCCAATTTGGGTCTTCCCCAGCAACAGCAGTCTTGACCAAAGGGGAGTTTGCAATAGCTAATCCTATACGTTTAGCTGCACCATCATCATCAGCACCGCTAATAGTAACAGCAATAAATTTAGAAGCACCCTCACCATCCCTAACAACTTGACAAGCAAGATCAATCAGAACCTCTGTTAGCTTTTCCTTAAAATCGTCAAGCGGTGACGCTTTATCATTACCTGCTTTGCCGGTCGCAAAGAGCATAAGACTATCACTAGTTGAGGTATCGCTATCTACTGTAATTGCATTAAATGATAAATTTGCACCATCTGTTAAAAGAGCTTGCAAAGATTTTGGATCAATGTTTGCGTCAGTAAAGACAAAAGCCAACATTGTCGCCATATCTGGAGCAATCATACCAGAACCTTTAGCAATGCCATTAATTGTTACCTCAGTACCACCTATATCTGCAGTACGAGTCGCCCCCTTTGGATAAGTATCTGTTGTTAAAATCGAATTAGCAGCTTCTTCCCAATTATTTTCACCTAATCTTTTGAACAATTTAGGTAAAGTCGCCGTCAATTTCTTATCAGGCAGACTCTCACCAATGACCCCAGTCGACGCCACAAACACTTTTGACGTTGAACAAGGAATCAAAGACGCGACAACCTCAACAATCCGTTCAACAGAGACAATACCTGCCTTACCAGTGAATGCATTAGCATTTCCAGAGTTCACGACAAGAGCTTCTGCCTGACCACTACTCAAGATCTTACGGCACCATTCGACCGGGGCGGATGAAGTCAATGAGCGAGTATACACCCCAGCAACTCTGGTTCCGGGAGCAAACTGTGCAACCATCAAATCATTACGACCTTTATATTTAATTTTTGTCTCCCCAGCTGCCAAGCTTACTCCTGGAATGACCGGCATCTTGGGAAAACATTTTGGTGCTAAGGGAGACACATTAACCATGACAAACTCTATTTTACGATTGGTTTAACCATGAGTGGTGACCCATCTAGGTTAAATTGTTTTATATTGGCAGTTTGCCGTAACTCTTTCAAATAGGCAGTACCAATTTCTTGAGAGACTGCTGCGCGGAGCTGTTCTTCAATTTCAGTCCTTTTAAGGGGTTGTAAAGGACGACGGTCATCAAGTTTGATAACGTGCCAGCCAAATTGGGTCTGAACTGGCTCTGTCGTAATTTCACCTTTTTTCAAGGCAAAAGCTGCCTTTGAGAAAGCGGGAACCATTTGTCCTTCAGCAAAGTAACCCAAATCTCCACCCTTAGAAGCGGAAGGCCCTGTAGAATGTTTCTTTGCGAGCTCCGAAAATTCTTCGCCTTTTTCAATTTCCCTAATTATTTCAATGGCTTGTGCCTTTTTTTCCAGAAGGATATGGCGAGCTTTAATTTCTTCCTTTGATGAATTAGCAACAATCAGCTTTTCATAGTGTTCTGCCAAAGCTTTCTCAGTAATACGCTTTTCAATGTATAACTCTAAAAAAGCACGCTCCAGAATTTGGTCTTTAATTCTAGAAATTCGCTTGCGCACACCTTCATCATTATGCAAGTTGATTTTTCTTGCCTCTGCAGCGACCAATTTGGTGTTAATTAATGAATTAACAAGCATTCCATATACTGATTGGAGAGGTAAATTCCTCAATCTATCCGGAAGTCGCATACGAGCATCCTCAAGTTCAGAGCGCAAAATTTTTACTTTATTTACAATGGCTACAACCGGATCGTCTTGAGCTATAACCATTTGAGGTGCAATAATTCCAATCACAAAAATAATAAGCGAAACATGTACTCTTACACAGTTCATAATTATAGAAAGTCCTTTCAAAAAATTAATGCCCACAAAAAAATAACTAAATCAAACTTTTGTTTGGGTAAACCATATCACCATGTCAGAAACAAGTGTTGAAACAGCAGATAAAACGTTTTTTTGTATAATAGAAACACAAAAGTTCTGAAACTCATCAAACTTCCATTTTGAGTCTTTTTTTGATGCTATTACTGAAATAATAATTTCTATCCACTAGTAGTATCTCTCTTTACAAAGCCTTAAGAAAATTAAATTTACAAATAAATTAAAACTATTTTTCCTTGACAACCCTAAATTAGTAGTAACTTGATTTATCAACAATCCATCTTTAAACTTTGTATTCAATAAATGTCAAAGACATTCAATCCACTGCATTGACACAAGACCTTATGGACACTATCACTTGCTGATGTCAAAGAGGGATCATTTGGTCAACTCACCCAACTTATTTTTCTTGAGGTAATAATGATTAGCGCCATTGTACGGCGATTATTTGGTTCTGCTAACGAACGCTTTTTAAAGACACTACAAAAAGACGTCGATGCCATTAATGCGCTTGAACCACAGCTAGAGAACCTAAGTGACTCTGAACTGCAAAAGCGAACTTCTTGGCTTAGGGACCGCCTGATTTCTGGCGAAAGCACTAACGATATACTTGTTGACGCATTTGCAACCGTACGTGAGGCTGCCAAACGCACCCTTGGACAGCGCCACTACGATGTACAGTTGCTTGGCGGCATAGTTTTACATCGAGGTATGATCGCAGAAATGAAAACTGGAGAGGGAAAGACACTAGCTTCAACCCTACCTATTTATTTAAATGCTCTAAGCAAAAAAGGAGCGCATGTTGTGACTGTCAATGATTATTTAGCACAACGTGATGCTGAGTGGATGGCACAAATTTATGAGTTTCTTGGCTTGACCTGCGCTTTTATCATTCACGGACTAAGTGATGATGAGCGTCGTGCTGCTTATGCTTGTGATGTAACTTATGCTACCAATAATGAGCTTGGGTTTGACTACCTTCGTGACAACATGAAATTCACATTGGAGGATATGGTCCAACGCCCTTTTAATTTTGCTATTGTAGATGAAGTAGATTCTATTCTGATTGATGAAGCGCGTACTCCTCTAATCATTTCTGGCCCTACTGAAGATGCAGCTGACCAATACATTGCCATCAACAAACTTATACCAAGATTAACATCAAAAGACTACGAAAAGGATGAAAAAGCCAAAGCCGTAACGCTGACCGAGGCTGGCACGGAAAACATCGAACAATTGTTACGAGATGAAGGGCTTCTGTCCGAGGGATCATTATATGATATGGCGAACATATCTCTCGTACACCATGCAAATCAGGCATTACGGGCACACATTTTATTCGAACGGGACACAGATTACATTGTAAAAGATAACAAAGTTATAATTATAGATGAATTTACTGGGCGCATGATGGAAGGTCGTCGTTATTCAGATGGGTTACATCAGGCCCTTGAGGCAAAAGAAAATGTGGAAATACAAAATGAAAATCAAACTCTGGCTTCCATAACGTTTCAAAATTATTTTAGACTTTATCCGAAACTTGCCGGCATGACTGGCACTGCCATGACTGAAGCTGGGGAATTTTCTGAAATTTATGATCTGGAGGTAGTTGATGTTCCCACAAATGTAGAGTGCATTCGAGACGACATGGATGACGAAGTCTACCGCTCTGCAGCTGAGAAGGACGCAGCCATCATAAAATTAATCAAACTATGCAAGAGCCGTCAGCAACCTGTCCTCGTAGGAACAGTTAGCATTGAAAAATCTGAGCATCTCTCAGCTCTTCTAAAAAAAGAAAAAATCAAACACAGCGTCTTGAATGCACGCCATCACGAGCAAGAAGCCACTATCATCGCAAAGGCTGGCGAACCGGGAAGCGTAACCATTGCTACCAACATGGCTGGTCGGGGCACTGACATTCAACTCGGGGGCAATACTGACATGTTGGTAACTGATGCACTCAATAATGTAAATGGAAAGGAAAAGGCAAAACAAATCACAACTGAGATTAAAAACCGTAAAAAACTAGTTCTGGAAGCAGGTGGCCTTTACATAGTGGGTACTGAGCGCCACGAAAGCAGGAGAATTGATAATCAATTGCGCGGTCGTGCTGGTCGGCAAGGTGACGTAGGCGCATCAAAATTTTTCTTATCTCTCGAAGACGATCTAATGCGTATCTTTGGGTCAGAACGCATAGATACGATGTTACAAAAACTTGGGCTACAGGAAGGCGAAGCAATTGTTCATCCCTGGGTTAATAAAGCCCTTGAAAAAGCTCAGCAAAAAGTTGAGGCACGAAACTTTGAAATCCGCAAAAATCTACTTAAATTTGATGATGTAATGAATGATCAACGTAAGGTCATTTTTGAACAACGGAAAGAATTGATGGCATCGGACGATGTTTCAGAAGAAATAAAGGACATGCGCGAGCAAATAATTGAGGACTTAGTCGCAAGATATATACCGGAGAAAGCCTATGCGGAGCAGTGGGATATAAAAAGTTTACGCGAGGAAGTATTACGAATTTTCGGTAAAGATTTACCAATTACAGAGTGGGCTAAAGAAGAAGGCATTGCAGATACTGAAATTTGTGAACGCATAAAAGAGTTTGGAAAAACACTTGAAGCAGAAAAAGTAGCAAACTACGGTTCTGATGTCATGCGCTCAGTAGAAAAAAACCTTTTGTTACAAATGCTTGATCAGGTTTGGAAAGAGCACTTGCTAACATTAGATAATCTGCGTCAAGGCATAGGGTTGCGTGGTTATGGCCAGCGCGATCCACTAAATGAGTACAAAAGGGAGTCCTTCACTCTATTCGAAGAAATGCTCAATACCCTTCGCGAACGCTTAACTCAGATATTATCTCACATTGAACTGCAGACAGCATTGAACGATGAAAATACCATTTCTCGTCGAAATAGTATTGAGATGATAGAAACGCGTGATGACCCTGCGTTTAGACAAGAAGCAGAGAACTCTGAAATTACATCACAGGCATCCCCGATAAGAAGCCGGCAAGCTTCTTCAGAGATTAATCCAAATGATAATACTACTTGGGGCCGAGTTCCCAGAAATGCGCCCTGCCCTTGCGGTAGTGGAAAAAAATATAAACATTGCTGTGGCAAAGTATAAAAGTCGATATTTTCTGCTTCACTAAAAACCTTGTCATTTATTAGGAACATTGTGTTTTGAAAAAAATCCTATCTTTTTTCATTGTTCCATTATTTTTTTTTAGTAGTTGGCCCGGACTAACAACTACTTTGACTAAGGAACAAGCAACCATAATTGTTGGTAATGGAATAGATCCTCAGGCTCTGAATATCTCAGAATTTAATGGCATTACCTTAATTGGAATTACTCCACCGGAAAGCACAAAATTTGATGTAACTATTGTTCCTGCTAAAAGGGCTATAAATGTTATCAAACAAGCCTTGGCACTTATTGAAAAGAATTCGCCCTTTAGCAAATCACAGATTGAACTATTGAAAATGAATGGGCCAGTAATTATTGTTTATGATCCTCGATATCCAAAAAAAGAGCCAACCACCAGTTCAGTGAAGATAGCTCTATTTTCACCTTTCTATTATAGTCAAAAAAAAAAATATAAAACTAGGCATACCTTTTTGGTTATTGTAAGTCGTCATGGCGCAAAATGGCCTATCAAGGAACTTGCAGCAGTTTTGGTTCATGAACTTGTTGGTCATGGCACTCAATACCTCAATGGTAAATGGAACAAGATGCGCCTAGTAGATATGGAATGCGAGGCCTGGTTGTATGAGGAAATGGCATACCAAAATCTAAAAATGGACAAATTCTCAACGGTAATGATTAACTTCAAGAAACAACTAGAAAAACAATGTGAGAGCTTTCTGCGTTACCTTAAGCATAGTGATTCCATAGGTGAAACTGAATGGAACAAATTAAACCCAGACGTACTTAAACTACTAGAGCACTTTGCCTTTTATCAAAAACAGTTGAAAAAACAATAAAGGCTAAACAGAAATTTTTGATCCAATTTTTAAAAATTTTTCACGACGTTTACTTTTTAAAACACCACCATCAAAATTTCCCAATTCCCGCAGATCTTCTTCAATTACATCCCCAACGGCATTGATTGTCTCTTCAGGGTCACGATGTGCACCACCAAGAGGTTCAGGAACTATGTTCTCAATAACACCTAGGCTAAGCAAATTTTGCGCCGTCAACTTAAGGGAATCAGCAGCTTCTTTTGATTGTTCGCCATCACGCCATAAAATAGAGGCGCATCCCTCAGGTGAAATTACAGAGTAAACTGAGTGTTCAAGCATTGTAACGCTATTTGCTGCAGCAAGTGCAATTGCACCTCCAGAGCCACCTTCACCGATAACAACACTTATCAGGGGTATCTTGACTAGAAAGCAAGTTTCAATTGAACGAGCTATAGCCTCTGCTTGACCGCGTTCTTCGGCGTCTACACCCGGATAGGCTCCTGGGGTATCAATCAAGGTTATGACTGGCAAATGAAAGCGGTCTGCCAATTCCATCAGTCGAATAGCCTTTCTATAACCTTCTGGTCTAGCCATACCAAAATTGTGAGCTACTCGATCTGTTGTATCAGCACCTTTCTCATTGCCAATTACCACAACGGATGACCCACGAAACCGCCCAAGTCCGCCAATGATTGCAGTATCTTCCGCAAAGGTACGGTCCCCAGCAAGGTAGGTGAAATCATCAATTAGCAGCTTGATGTAATCAACAGCGTGGGGTCGATCAGGATGTCGTGCGATTTGGGTTTTCTGCCATGGAGATAGTTTTGCATAAGTTTGGCGTAACAGTTTTTCAACTTTAGCTTGAAGCTTAGTTACCTCCTCTTCTATGTTTACTTGACCATCATTTGAAAGATGACAAAGCTCTTCGATTTTGCCTTCAAGGTCAGCAATAGGTTTTTCAAAGTCAAGATAATTATGCATTGGCATTTTTCTCGCAAGCCACAAGTCAATCAAAGGAATGTATAACGGACTTATTCTGTTTTTAAAAGCTTGACTAAGCTCAGTCAACCTGTGGCAAAAATTTAAACCTTTTTCAGCTATTCCTTTGTCCTATGTAACACAAATGGAACTTTGTGTGTCTGTAAAGAAGGCAGTAAAAGCCATTGAGACTGATTTAGGTGTCAAGATCTTGAGTGGAGTTATTATTATCCACTTGATTTTACTCATAAGTATATATTAGGATTTTGTATAGAAGAGTTTGATTAAAACCGCACAACATAACTCCTAGCCTCGCAAACCCCACCAACTCTTCCATGTACATTTAGGCATTAATTGAGTCAGTTAATTCCCCTCGAGACAAATTTATCTTTTCATTCTTAAAGAAATTTCCACAATTAAACCTGTTATGGAAATTATATTCCACATTACGGTAAAGCTATAAAAAAAATATATACCATAACAATATATTTCTTATATATTTTTAATATACATTTTCCAAAGAAAGATCTCAATCAATTGGATAAAAAGAAGTCACCCAATAGAAGTTCGGAAGTACAGTCATTAACTAGAGCTCTAACTATATTGAACAAACTCTCTAACAATGATAGCGGCTTGATTTTAACTGAATTGGCTCAAATTTGTCAGTTACCAACTTCAACTACCCACCGTTTACTTACAACTCTTGAAAACAATCGTTTTGTTCGCTTTAATCGTAGTAGCAACCTCTGGTCAGTCGGAGTTCAGTCCTTTGTTGTGGGTAATGCCTTTGCCCGCTCACGTAATTTTGTTCCTTTAGCTAAAGCATTTATGCGACACTTGATGGACGAAGTTGGTGAGACGGTTAATTTGGCAGCTCAAGATCAAGACGAAATGGTTTATCTTGCTCAGGTAGAAAGTCATGAAATCATGCGAACTTCTGTGCGCCCCGGCTCGCGAGTTCCACTGCATTGCTCAGCCGTTGGCAAAGCAATTTTAGCCGGTATGAATGAAAATGACAGAAATATGATCATCCAACTCGAACCAGATGCACCTGCTGAAAACCAAGTTTTTACACCAAAATTTCTAGAGAACTTAAAAAAAACACAAGTCTCTGGATATGCAATAGATGATGAAGAGCAATCTATTGGTGTACGTTGTGTGGCTTCCGTGATCTATAATGAAAACGGTGGGCCACTAGCAGCAATTTCTATTTCTGGTCCAACAGCGAGGATCACAAATGCCCGCATTCCCACCCTAGGTCGCCTTGTACAAAAAACTTGTAAAGATATAACTGCAGAGTTTGGAGGAAGGCTACCATTAGATATAAACAGGCCCCTACATGCTACAGGCACCAAAAATGCATCAACTTTAAATAATGCTCTACAGTTAATTACTGGAGGCGCAACAAAAAAAACAAGAAGTAAAAACTCATAAAAATCATCTGGCTAGCTAACCAATCTGTGGTTAGTTTTTCCTTGCCAATGGGTGAACGTCATCAAGGAGTTGGCGTAACCGTTCTTGAAGTACATGAGTATAAATTTGAGTTGTCGCAATATCTGAATGTCCAAGTAATTGTTGCAGTGAACGAAGATCTGCACCGTGGGCAAGTAAATGACTGGCAAAAGAGTGGCGAAGCACGTGAGGAGAGACTCGGCGGGGGTCAAGACCAGAATCAAAAGCCAACTCTTTCATAAGCTGGCCAAACCTTGCTCGCGTCAAGTAGCCTTGCTTGGAACGAGAGGGAAATAACCAGCCCGGGTCAACTCCTTGATTGCTCTTTGGAACAAAAGTATCCCTAACAGTTTTGTACGACTTGATAGCTTCACTAGCTGGCTCATTTAGTGGTAACATCCGCTCTTTGTCACCCTTACCCTTTACAATAAGAATGCGCCCATCCCTACTAATAGCAGAGAGCGGCAAGCTAACAAGCTCCGAGACCCTTAGCCCAGTCGCATAAAGAATTTCAAGCAAAGCCATCAGCCTCAAACCATCATTACCTTTTTTGTTTTCTGCCGTTTTGATTAAAACTTCAACTTCATCTTCGTTGAGAAACTTTGGTATTGGGCGTCTCAGTTTTGGACTATCAAGGGAGCTTGAAGGATTATCAACTCGAACCCCCTCAGCATGAAGAAAACAAAAAAATTGTCTGAGCGCAGACAGACGTCTTGCGCTGGTTGAAGGAGAAATTCCAGCATTTGAGAGTTTTTTTACATAAGATCGAATAAGTATGCTGTCAGCGTTTTCAATCAAACGGTTACGATCCGCACAAAAATCACCAAAATCGCATAAGTCTCGGTGGTAAGACTCAATTGTATTTTTCGCTGCACCGCGTTCGACCGCAATCATTTCTAAGAAAGTCTCAACGTAGTTGGACAACTTGGTCCTATTCACTTGTTATAGACCTGCAGCAACTGCAGCTTCTAGAGCTAGGGCACGCACTTCGCTCTCTAGACCAACGGTTTTTAGGCTATCCAAGACCTTCCTCAACACAATTGGTTCGGACTGACTAGGCCCACTCTCGCCAAGCGCAATCAAAGCTAACAATATGATTTCACCAATACGAGGTGGTAGAGCAAGTCTATCGTCAGTAATTGATGTTTGAACTACATCTTGATCTGTTTGAACAGTAGAACTGGTCTGTAAAACATCGGAGAAAGGAGCTCTCAGCAAAACTTTTTGAGCCAAACTTGATACTTTAGTTGCTTCATCTAAGCTATGCCATAATGCAGAATTTGGCATCGCTATAGTGATTAGTTGTGGTCCGTCCAATAATGCGTCCCATGCTTTACGTGGGACATCGTCCCCTAAAACCTCAAGCAAATTATATAATAGTGCCGCCTTATTGCTAGCGCCATTATCTTTTCTAACTTGCTCCCACCACTTGTTGAGGTGTTTTGAGCTCCATTCAATTGTATGCGAATAACCAGCAAGTCGGGCTACAGGTAATAATGCTACCAGTGCCTCTGCTGATTCTTGATTGTGTTGGGCACTAGTACGTAACAATGAAAACCAGGGTGTAGCCGAAACCTGCTCCCCACAAGAAAGAAAAGCTCTGATAATTTCAGGCGCAAACCAGGAAAGTTCAGCAGATGGGGGTATACGCTTCAAAACTGGCAAAAAAACCCGCGCAATGGATGCGTAACGTCCCCCCTCTCGCCCTAAGTAGAGTGCCTTTGAGGCAGCTTCAGCTTGTGCTGTGGGAACAGTTTGAATTAAGGAAGTCCTGTACAGCAAGGCCCTGCTCAAAGGACCACTCTCAGCTTCCGCTTTAGAGAGGGGGTTAGCAAGCTCCTGATCACTAAATGAAACACTTGTGTAGAGCTGACGAAGCGTGTCTACATCAAGCGCACCAGCAATTTCAGCACGCTCAGCTGCTTCAAGACGTATCTCAACAGATGCATTAGGACTTACAGCAATAGTTCTGAGTATTCCAGGACGGCTTGAAGCAACGACATCACTTGGCAATTGAGCCTTCGCAACCCTTGCAATAGACAAATGCATTGGCGTTGGATCTGGCAGGCTTTCAATTGTTGCAGGGTTTCCAGCAAGTGCATCAACTAGAGAATAGAAAGGCTCATCATCATCTCCAACTTCCTGCAACAACGTAACTCCCAACGCAGCCTTGTCGTGCTCACCAGCAAGGGCTTGACAAAAAATAAAAGATTTCTGCCAAAAAGGACTACTTTCAGTACTTATTTGTTGAGCTGCCAATGAGCAGGCGCGGGCGTTATCATTTGCTAAAAACCGAGCTTCTGCTTCATATCGAACTAGCTGTCTAATTTTTGAACGTCCGGGCGTTGCATCAAGTAACTGATTTACGCTTGAGATATCACCCATATTAGAGAGAAGACTTATCCGACTTGCGATGTAACTTCCATCCCCCGCCATTCCTTCCGGTAAAATTGCGGTACTCATCAGCAAACGTCGCATCAAATCTCGCATTGCTTTTGATTTAATGTTTACTGGTAATCGCATAATCATTTTCGAGAGCAATTGCTGTGATGTGCCCTTCCACATTCCAATTCCAAAGCCACCGTCTTTTGCATCCAAAACGCCAGCTGTATCCGGATTAATTGTTTGCAAAGCATCAACCTGAATGGATTTATCAACACCATCAACTACACTCCCTACAGGAACTTGTTGTGATTTCTCAGATGGAGGAATATCTTCTTGTTTCTCTTGTGTAATTTTTTGGGGTGGTGCTAGTCGAACTGGCCCACTTTGTGCTATCACCAAATTCAAAGGCATGCACACAAACAAGGTGATAATTCCAAGTGTCTTTAAGTTGGACATTGCTCTATCGTGGAAAACGGTCATTTGGAAGAACTTCTTCAATAATATTCAAATTAGCTGGAATTTCCCAGGTAGCGAGGAAAACCGCTCCCCCTACGACAATTGCAATAACCAAAAAGAAAACGATTCGTGATATATTTTTCATTTTTTTCCTGTAACCATCTTAGCCCAACTTAGTCACAAAGCTTTACAATAATAAATTCCAACACTTAAAAAATTCAAATATCTTTGTGTCTATAGAGTTTATGTTAATTTCTAATTGTGGCAACATTTAGGTTTAAAATCTTTTTAATAATACAATTAACACGCATTATGACACCAATAAAACAAACGGAATACTAACAATGGCAGACAGAGGCGCAAAACTAAAAGGCCTCAATTTCAACAAATCCATAGTCCTGATAGGACTGATGGGTGCTGGTAAAAGCCGAATTGGTAAAGATTTAGCGACAAAATATGGATTTTCATTCGCCGACACAGACCTTGAAATAGTCAAAGCCGCCGGATGTTCAATATCCGATATTTTTGAGCTTTATGGAGAAGAATCTTTTCGTGATCTTGAAGAACGGGTCATATCACGTCTTCTAGTAAAAAAGGTGAAAGTTATCGCTACTGGAGGCGGAGCATTTATGAATGCAAAAAATAGAGACAACATCAACAAATATGGGGTTTCTATCTGGTTAAAAGCCGAACTTAACGTGCTAATAGAACGCACATCACGCAGAAAGGGTCGCCCACTTCTTGAGCGTGGAGATCCAGCAACGATCTTAAAAGGTCTTATGAGCGAACGTTATCCAATTTATGGTAAAGCTGATATTACCTTAGATACGCAAAACACAACAATTGAAGACAACGTCAATGCAATTGCCGAAGCCCTTGCAATCTATTTTGATAACCAAACGGAAATAAAAAAAAATGAGTGATAATTCAATCTTATCAGACGATAAAAAAAGACAGCTAACGCTTGAACTTGGCGAGCGCTCCTATGATATCATGGTCGGTCAAAAACTTCTGGAACAGGCAGGTAGCCTCATTAGCTCACTCATCCCCAGCAATAAAGTCATAATTGTTAGTGACAGTAACATTGCCCCGCTGTATCTGGCCAAGCTTGAAAACTCCCTGAAGAATGCCGGGATAAAGTTCTCGTCGGTTACTTTAAAACCTGGAGAAAAGATAAAAAGCTTTGAGCATTTGCAAAACCTAATTGAAATACTTTTGGAAAAAGGTGTGGACAGAAAAACTACACTTATAGCCCTTGGTGGCGGCGTAATTGGAGACCTTACCGGATTTTGCGCGGCAATTATCATGCGTGGCATCCATTATATACAAATCCCGACCACCCTACTATCCCAAGTCGACAGCTCGGTTGGGGGTAAAACGGGAATTAACTCAACCTTTGGAAAGAATCTAATAGGGGCCTTTCATCAACCACTTCTGGTTTTGATTGATCTCAACTGTCTAGATAGTTTGCCACACAGGCAACTTATGGCTGGATATGCTGAAATCATCAAATACAGTCTAATTAATGATGCAGAATTTTTTTCTTGGCTTGAGGTGAATGGATCGTCACTTATTAAGGGAAATAAGGACCTTCAGGCACAAGCAATTTTAAAAAGCTGCGCCGTTAAGGCTAAAATTGTCGCCGAAGATGAGCGTGAAAGCGGAATTAGGGCCCTTCTCAATCTTGGACATACATTTGCTCATGCGCTTGAGGCAGAAGTAGGTTATAGTGACAAGCTTTTGCACGGAGAGGCTGTTTCTATTGGAATGATGATGGCCTTTGAGCTTTCCCAACAACTCGGTTTTTGCCATGAGACCGATGTTGAAAGGGTTCGCGCGCATTTAAACAAAATCGGTTTACCAGCAAGCCTTGCAGGAATTGCCAATGATAAATGGACACCAAAACGACTAATAAATCACATGGCTTTGGACAAAAAGACCGAAGGTGGATCTATGACTTTTATTCTTGCGCATGCTATAGGATTATCCTTTATCTTCCGGGACATTGATCCAAAAAAATTAGACACTTTTCTAGCAAATGCCCTGAATGCTGCATAACTTTAAATGGTAGAGAAAAATTATGTTGATAACTCTTAGTGCAATTTTTGTTTTAATTTTGCTGTCTGCTTTTTTTTCAGGTTCTGAAACCGCTTTAACTGCGGCATCACGACCATTGATGCACCAACTTGAAAAAAATGGTAACCATCGAGCACGAATGATAAATCGATTAAACGAACATCAAGAGCGTTTGATTGGTGCTATTCTGCTTGGAAATAATCTAGTAAATATTTTAGCTACCGCTTTGGCAACTAGTGTCTTGATCGCACTTTATGGCGAAGCCGGCGTTGCTTACGCAACGCTAATAGTAACATTGTTGGTGTTGATCTTTGCTGAGATACTGCCCAAGACATACGCAATTAAAAATGCTGATCAAGTAGCTTTAAAAATCGTTCCAATAGTGGATGCTTTAGTGCTTGTTCTTGCACCAGTAACTCGAAGTATAAATTTTTTAGTCCAATGTGTACTAAAGTTTTTTCAACGCGATAAAACAATGGATGGTTCTGGCACCTCGTCTGAAGAACTCCGAGGCGCTATAGAGCTTCATGCAGATGAAGACCGGGCAGCTGATGATGAGCGGGCGATGCTAAGAAGTGTACTTGATTTAGCAGAAGTACAGGTTGGCGAAATAATGGCTCATCGGAAGGATGTAACCATGATTGACGCTGATCAACCTGCAGAAAAAGTTGTCGATGAAGTTCTTGCTAGCCCCTTCACACGTATACCATTGTGGCAGGGGCAACCAGAAAATATTGTAGGTGTTTTACACGCCAAGGCACTTCTGCGTGCTGTGAAGGCACGCGAAGACAACTCAGAAAAAAAACTTGGTGAAATCAACGTTATTTCATTGGCTGCCAAGCCTTGGTTTATTCCAGAGCAAACAACCTTACTTGACCAATTACAAGAGTTTCGCAAACGGCGCGAACATTTTGCTCTGATGGTAAATGAATACGGAAGCTTTATGGGTATTGTGACCCTTGAGGATATTTTAGAAGAAATCGTGGGGGATATATCTGATGAACATGATGTTGCAGTTCCAGGGGTGATTCTTCAATCTGATGGTAGCTATTCTATTAATGGGAGCGTAACCATCCGCGACCTAAACCGAGAATTCAACTGGCACCTTCCTGATGAGGAAGCTGCCACAATTGCTGGCTTAATCATGCACGAGTCACGACGCATTCCAGAGCCAGGCCAAATTTTCATGTTTCATGGTCTAAAATTTCAAATTTCTGAGAGAGTACGCCAACAAATAATTAGTGTCAGGGTCATACCTGCTGAAAAAGATCAAAACGTTGAATAGATTTAGCGTTCTAATGTGACATATAAAAGAACAAACATAGATTCTTTAGTGTTCTTATTTAGTACGAGAGCTATTTTTTAATTTATAGCTACTTTAACTCACTTGGTGTAAGTGTTTGCAAAGCTAATGCATGAATTCGACCAGCCATTTCTTCCGAGAGAGCTTTATAAACCATCCGTTGGCGCTGAATGCGAGACTTTCCCTCAAAGTTTTTAGAGACAATGGTAATACTAAAGTGACTCTCGCCACCTGGAGTAGCTCCTGCATGACCTGCATGCTTATGAGAATCATCCACAATACTTAGTGTTGTTGGAGACAAAGACTCACTAAGTTTTCGATTAATAATTTCGGCAACCCGCATTTACTTCTATCCTTATCAGGCAAACAAGAATTGGTATCAATTAGCCCATTGTATCCAATATCCGTTTAACATAGTTTTTGGCAATCTATCAACAATACATAATGTCAGCACCACATGTTTTCTAATGACACCAGATGCCCAAAACAAAGTTCAAACGAAGAGATAACTTTTATGCAATATTCTCAAGGAATAAAATTTACACTTTACTAAATTTTAAATACACACCGAAATGAGCTAATAAGTACAAAATATTCTTTAAGAAAATTAAATTTTATTAATCGCCTAGGTAACTTATTTAGTTTGTTCTATGAAAAGTCTTAGTTACAGAATTTGTTGTTACTTTTTATTACACCATGATTTTTGTTATTTAGTACAACAAATATAACCAACGGCTTTTTCCAACATTGAATGGCTTTTTGTATGAATTTACGACTAAAATTATTTTGGCTAAAAAGAACAAATAAGATCCACCAAAGCTTGCCATAAGGAACGCTAATCACCATAGTTAATGGAAGCACTTGGAGAAGTTATTAATGACACAAAAACCAAAAAAAAATAAATCAATTCACTCTACAAGTATGTTTGATAAAGTGCCTGATGAACATCCCAAAGCCAATTTATGCGAATGGCCAAACTGCGACGCTGTTGGGAAACATAAAGCACCCCGCTCACGTAAAGAACTTAACAGCTTCCGTTGGTTTTGCGTGGATCACATTCGTATCTACAATAAATCCTGGAATTATTATGAGGGTATGAGCGATAAACAAGTTGAAGAAGATCTTCGGAATGATACTTCCTGGAATAGACCATCATGGCCTTTTGCTGGTAATGAAAAGACGCTAAACTTCAAGAATTCAACACCTGACATAGATGACTTCGACGGTGCATTCAGCCAATACGCCGATTCAGAAACAAGCAGTTCTTCTCAACAACGCCATGCGCACGATAGTCAGAAAGCAGAAGCAATGGCAATTCTTGATCTCAAACCACCCGTGACTATTGACGAAATCAAACGTCGCTATAAAAAATTGGTTAAACTTCACCATCCTGACGCAAATGGCGGAGACAAGTTAGCAGAAGAAAAATTCAAGCAAATATCTATAGCCTACGCAAGACTTACCTCACAACAACTCACCTCCTGATAAAAGTCGTTGACGCATAATTCACACGACTTTATCTGATTAATTAAAATCTACACAAATATTTGGAAACGCATTATGAAAGCTACTGAACCAACTCTCAAAGAAGAAGTTAAATCCCCCAATGAACCAGATGTTACACTATCTGTGCGAGAGACTTTTGGTATTGACAGTGATATTGAAGTCGCTGCCTTTAGCAAAGGAGATGAACACGTTCCTGAGATTGATCAAACATACCAATTTAATCAAGACACAACCCTAGCAATCCTGGCTGGTTTTTCTCATAACCGGCGAGTTATGATACAAGGCTACCATGGCACAGGGAAATCAACTCACATTGAACAAGTTGCTGCTCGACTTAATTGGCCCTGTATTCGAGTTAATCTAGACAGCCACATAAGTCGAATTGATCTAGTTGGGAAAGATGCCATTATCCTCAAAGATGGTAAACAAGTTACCGAATTCCGTGAAGGTATTCTTCCTTGGGCCCTCCAGAACGCAACGGCACTAGTTTTCGACGAATATGATGCTGGTCGTCCCGATGTGATGTTTGTAATTCAACGTGTACTTGAAGTAGAGGGCAAAATGACTTTACTTGATCAAAACAAAGTCATTAAACCCCACCCTTTTTTTAGGTTATTTTCAACAACTAACACAATTGGTTTAGGAGATACTACTGGGCTTTATCATGGAACTCAGCAAATTAATCAAGGTCAGATGGATCGCTGGAATATAGTCGCCACGCTCAATTATTTGCCACACAATGATGAAGTCGATATCGTCGTTTCCAAAGTACCGGCATACGATACGATCGAAGGACGTGAACAAATGAGTGCCATGGTGGAGCTTGCAAAGTTAACCAGAACTGGTTTCGTCAGTGGCGATATATCAACAGTAATGTCTCCTCGTACAGTTATTACTTGGGCTGAAAATATGGAAATTTTCAAGGATCTACAAGTAGCATTTCGTCTGTCCTTTCTAAATAAATGTGATGAAATGGAACGTCCAATTGTAGCCGAATATTATCAACGGTGTTTTGGAGAAGAATTGTCAGAGTCTGTAGCAAATAAGAAGGTTCTCTAACACATGAATTGGAGTGAGACACCATCTGAGCAGTTGAGGCGAGTCACTATCGCTTCATTAAAGGCGATTGGGCAAAACCCCGAAGTTGAAGTTACCTACTCCACCAGCTGTGAGGCTCAAGTCGCAACTAATGGTGCCACAGTTAGGTTACCTGCACCTAAGGAAACTAACATTACAGAGCATGATGTGAACCAATTACGCGGCTCTGCCGACGCAGTAGCCCTAAGAATTCGCTATCATGATAATATTGTTCATAGCCGTTTACGGCCTTCAGGTAGTGATGCAGCACTAGTTTTTGAACGAGCCGAACAAGTTAGAGTTGAATCAATTGGTTGCATACAATTGCCCGGTGTTGAAAAAAATATTACAGCTATGCTGAAGGCCCGGTGCTTAGCTAATGCTCCCGATCCAACAAAAAATTCAGAAACAAATGATATTAAATTTTTAGCCGAGGCCATGGGGCTAATGATTCATCAAAAACTCACTGGTAGAGAACTCCCAGCCTCTGCAGAACCTATCTTGAGGAGTTGGGGGGGGTATATTGTTGAGCATGTTGGGCATCAGTTAGACGGGCTGGAGCAGAAAATCCATAACCAAGAAGAGTTCGCTAGTTCTTTGAGCCAAATGATAAAAAAGCTTGATCTCTTCGACGAGGGTGATGTCGAACCTGATGAAGTTCCTAAAGAAAATAATGACCAAGGCGAAAATATTTCAGAGAAGCAAGAACTTGAAAATGAGCAAACCGAGTCCCAACAATCTGTAACAGAACAAGGCCAGGATGAAATTACTGATATTGGTCTCGATACAATGTCAAACTCAGACGAGAACGACCAAATAGATGGGGATGATCCAGCAGGTCCAGGAAAAGAAAATGAAAATTGGCTAGATAATAAACCTAACAATAACCATTACTTTGCTTATTCAACTGATGCAGATGAAGTCGTTTCAGCAGAAGATTTATGTGAGGCTGATGAGCTTAACCGTTTACGAACCCAACTAGACCAGCAACTCATACGAATACAAGGAGCAGTCTCACGCTTAGCCAATCGCTTGCAACGTCGTTTGATGGCAAAACAGATACGCTCGTGGGATTTTGACCAAGAGGAGGGTCTTTTAGATGCTGGACGGCTGTCACGGGTGGTTACTGACCCAGTTCACCCACTAAGTTTCAAACAAGAAAGGGATACAGATTTCCGTGATACCGTTGTCTCTTTATTAATAGATAATTCTGGTTCAATGCGAGGAAGGCCAATAACAGTTGCCGCCATGAGTGCAGATATACTTGCGCGTACACTCGAGAGATGTGGGGTAAAGGTAGAAATTCTTGGCTTCACTACCAGAGCGTGGAAAGGGGGTCAGGCCCGTGAAAAGTGGGTCGAAAATGGAAAGCCGTCAGAACCGGGACGACTAAACGATTTACGTCACATTATTTACAAAGATGCTGATATGCCGTGGCGACGTGCTAGGCGAAACCTTGGCCTTATGCTACGTGAGGGCCTTTTAAAAGAAAACATTGATGGAGAATCACTGCTGTGGGCGCACAATCGCCTGATGGGGCGACCAGAACAACGTCGTATTTTATTGGTAATATCTGACGGTGCACCAGTTGATGACTCCACTTTATCTACAAACCCGGGAAATTATTTAGAAAAGCACCTTCGGGATGTGATCAATTGGATTGAAAATAGCTCAAATATTGAACTTACGGCTATTGGAATTGGCCATGACGTAACTCGTTATTATAAGCGCGCAGTAACTATTTCTGACGCAGAGGAACTTGGCGGTACCATGATGCAAAACTTAACCGACTTGTTCGATGAAAATAATAACAGCTTTATAGCTACAAGTGGCAAGACTAAACTAATTACATAGAGAACTATTATCTAGGATAACTCTCTCTGTTTAGCTTTTTTTATTTGGCGCTTTATGAAAATCGCCTTATCAGATAGTTTATTATTGACTGTTCCCAACAAAAACTTATCCAGACCCCCTTTATGCTCAATTGTACGAAGTGTTTTTGTAGAAATACGCATGTTCAATTGCTTACCAAGCACATCACTAATGACTGTCACATTTTGTAAGTTTGGTAAGAAACGTCTGCGCGTCTTGTTATGCGCATGACTCACATTATTACCTGATTGAACACCCTTGCCGGTGAGATCACAGCGCCTTGCCATGTCAATAAGTCCTTAAATAAATAAGAAATTTAAGCGGTTTTTAGGGGATACGCTCTACTTCGTCAAGAAGAAAGAGTTACGAAGAATTCAAATTAAAAAAAGTTTTATCAACCAAACCTCTAGGCCCCGTCAGTTATAAGATTAAGTTTTTATAAAAAAATAATTTTTCGTCTAACAAAAGCATTACTACATTACTTTTCTTAAATTCTCATCAATCTTGTCAAGGAACTGTTGTGTCGTCAACCAATCATGTTCTGCTCCAATCAACACGGCAAGGTCTTTAGTCATATAACCAGACTCAACAGTTTCAATACAAATCTTTTCGAGTCTATCGGCAAAATCAATTACATCTTGAGTATTGTCAAATTTACCTCGATAGTGAATACCTCTGGTCCAAGCAAAGATAGAAGCAATAGGATTGGTGGAGGTTTCTTTACCTTTCTGATGCTGACGGTAATGACGAGTTACTGTACCGTGTGCCGCCTCAGCTTCAACTGTTTCTCCGTCAGGGGTCAGCAAAACTGAGGTCATTAAACCAAGTGATCCAAAACCTTGGGCAACCGTATCGGATTGGACGTCGCCATCATAATTTTTGCAAGCCCAAACATAACCACCATCCCATTTCATAACACACGCCACCATATCGTCAACCAAACGGTGCTGATAGGTTAAATCTTCATTATCGAATTTGTCCTTGTATTCATTTAAAAATACTTCTTCAAATAGATCTTTGAAACGTCCGTCGTAATTTTTTAGAATTGTATTCTTGGTTGAAAGGTAGACAGGCCAACCAAGATTGAGGCCATAGTTAAAACATGCTCGGGCAAAATTGCGAATTGACTCATCCAAATTATACATTGTCAACGCAACACCACCCTCGGTGAAGTTATAAACTTCATGCTCAATTAATTCTGATCCATCATCAGGAACAAAACTCATTATAATTTTTCCAGGACGATCTACGACCATTTCTGTGGCCCGGTATTGATCACCAAAAGCATGACGGCCAATGACAATGGGCTTAGTCCAACCTGGAACTAGACGTGGTACATTTTTGCAAATAATTGGCTGTCGGAAAACTGTACCACCAAGAATGTTGCGTATAGTGCCGTTTGGAGAACGCCACATTTTCTTTAAACCAAATTCCTTGACTCGATCTTCATCGGGAGTGATCGTGGCGCACTTGACGCCCACACCATATTTCTTTATGGCACAAGCGCTATCGATTGTGACTTGGTCATTGGTCTTGTCACGATTTTCAATAGATAAATTGTAATATTTTAAATCTACTTCCAAATAAGGTAAAATAAACTTCTGTTTAATGAAGGCCCAAATTATTCGTGTCATCTCATCACCGTCAAGTTCGACGATAGGGTTCGCAACCTTGATCTTAGCCATGGCTTATTTCCTCTGTACTGGCTATTGAATGTAGATAACCTCTGGAGCTTAACCCTGTTTTATTCAAGGGTCTCATTTGGATGTATAGCTTATAATGATTGTTAAAAACATAAGCTACGCCCAAAAAGTTTGCAAGATTTAACAGTTTATCTAAAGATGACTTGTTAGCACCTCAATACCCGCCTCTGGTGCATTCCTTAGCGCCTCAAACACACTATCAACGTTATCCACAACACTAAAAAGTTTATTGATCTCACTATGGCCGAATCCACCATCAACTACGGCCTGCACCAGGTCCTGAAGAGGCTTCCAGTACTTGACTACATCGAACAAAACTACTGGCTTCTTATGTTGTTGAAGTTGTTTCCATGTAATCATTTCAATGGTTTCGTCAAGTGTACCAAGTCCTCCGGGAAGAGCAACAAAAGCATCAGAGAGTTTAAACATGGCGCTTTTTCGTTCATGCATGCTTTTAACAACAATCAAATCAATCTCACCCGGACTACCAACCTCAAACTCCTGAATGAATTCAGGGATGATGCCTGTAACTTTACCATTATGTTCAAGCACAGAGCGTGCAACAACACTCATCAACCCTATGTCACCTGCTCCATAAATAAGATCGATACCCCTATCTGCAATGGCATGGCCTAAATCCCTCGCAGCACTTTCAAATGCAGGATTCGCACCTAAACGTGAACCACAGAATACACACAAAGATTTTATTTCACTCATAATCTTAAAATGACCATCTCTCTAAAAAAAATACATGTGGATGAAGCAAGTCCTAATGGGTGATCTTAAAAGTCATTAATATATAAATTTTTAAGTGTATATATAACACAAAATAGTATTATGTTTTACAATGCTAATAAAAACTCAATAGTGATGATGAAAATCTACAGTTGTACAGCCTCAAAAATAGAAAGAATTTGTAAACCATCGCTTTATAATTGATAAGCGATCTAAAGACACATATTTTTTTTAAGAAAGAGAAAGTAAAAGTAAAGAAGGCAGAACTGGGCTAACTAGCTCTATTATTGCCTCCAAATCAGGTGCGTATTAAAGTATTTAAATAATTCGTGACCTTTAGGGAGAGTCCTGTGAGTCGGTTGCTATCCATTGCCATTGTTGGTCTTGTTCTTGTTGTCGTAGCTATTGTTCTCAATTTTGCACCTTGGCAAACCAACGAGACAACTCCAACTTCAATTACTTCCGAGTCACTTAGCCCCGAATCTAAACTACCGCCTGCATTAAAACTAGAACCGCCAACATTCGATGTTGTGCGTGTAAGTCCCAATGGCAATACAGTCATTGCTGGACGCGCAATGCCTGATAGCTTGGTCATCAGTATCGATAATGATGAGGATTTTGGACGTACAAGAGCAGATGATCGAGGGGACTGGGTAATGGTACCCGAGGAACCACTCAAGCCAGGCTCGCATACACTTCGCCTAAAAATGCTTGTTGGGTCAGAGTCGCCAATATATTCGATTGAAGACGTTGTTGTAGTTGTCCCTCAACCTGGTGAGGACATAGCTGGAAGACGTGGTGATGGGAACATTCTCGCTTTAAAATTGAATCCAGATGGAAGCTCAACAGTTTTGCAAAAGCCAGGAGGCAGGGGCACTATCAAACTAAGTGTTGACTCTGTTGATTATGATGATGACGGACGCCTTTCTATTAGTGGCTCCTCTCATCCGAATGCTATGGTTCAAATTTACGTAAACAATAAATTAATTGGTCATGCTCGAGCAAGTGATGACAAAGGCGCTGGTTATGGATTGTGGAAGATGAACCCAGACGAAACTATCGAGCCAGGTCTTTATACACTTAGAGCCGATCAAATTGACACAGATGGCAAAGTAATTCAGCGGATTTCGTTTCCGTTTTCACGTGCAGAGCCTACACGCAAGATTAAAAATGCAAACAAAATTGTCGTTCAACCGGGAAATAGTTTATGGCGAATTGCCAGATCCCGATACGGTAAAGGCAATCATTACACAATTATTTTTGAAGCTAACAAAGACCAGATTAAGGATCCCGACCTTATTTATCCGGGACAGGTTTTTAAACTCTCAGAAACCAAAGGAAAAAATTGAATTGCATAAAATCATTCTGGTACCTATCAACTCAGCAGGTTGGCCATTTATTAGTCTATTTGCAGCAGCCACTATTGGTTTATTTATGATATCAACACCCCTAGGTTGGATTGGAATAATACTAACACTATGGTGTGCCTACTTTTTTCGTGATCCTGATAGGGTCACCTCCACTCGTTCTGGACTGATAGTAAGTCCTGCCGATGGTGTAGTACAATTAATAGATCACGCTGTGCCACCAATGGAGCTTGAAATGGGGGACAAAAAACGCTTTCGAGTTTGTGTGTTCATGAATATCTTCAATGTACACGTCAATCGGGTACCCTCCGATGGTGAAATTACAAAGATATCGTACAGACCGGGTTGTTTTTTTAATGCTTCTCTCGATAAAGCAAGTGAATACAACGAGCGTATGAGCATTCGGCTAAAAACACCGGAGAATCAAGATATAGCCTTTGTTCAAATTGCAGGATTGGTGGCAAGACGTATTAAATGTGACATTGTAGAGGGCCAGAAGGTTAAGGCTGGTGAACGATTTGGTCTCATTCGGTTTGGTAGCCGTGTTGACGTTTATTTACCTGAGGGCGTTGAACCCTCAGTTTGCGTTGGGCAAACAACTGTTGCTGCTGAAACCACAATTGCCAACGTACATGCTAATGAAACCTTGAACGATGGCCAAGTGCGCTAAGGGGGGAACCTAAAATGGCTGTACGCCACAAACGGCCTGAGTGGCTGCACATCAATAAAATGATACCAAATTTTTTAACCATTTTAGCTATTTCTGCTGGAATGTCTGCAATTCGCTTTGGACTCGAAGAACAATGGGAAAATGCAGCCCTTGCTATTCTTGCTGCAGCAATACTTGATGCTTTAGATGGTCGTGTTGCACGCATTTTAAAAGGGGCTAGTAAATTTGGTGCTGAGCTCGATTCTTTATCTGATTTCATTAGCTTTGGTGTAGCACCAGCAATGCTTCTCTACCTTTGGGCAATGCAACATTTTGGTCCCTTTGGTTGGATGCTAACGGTACTTTTTAGTGTTTCTATGGCGCTACGGCTCGCTCGATTTAACACAATGCTTGAGGTAGATAGTCTCCCTGTTTGGACAAGTAATTTTTTCGCTGGTGTGCCAGCCCCAGCCGCAGCAGGGCTTGTATTGATGCCGATGATTCTCTCTTTTATAGTTGGGGATAATTTTTTTCGTTCCCCTTTTGTCATTTCCTTTTATCTAATTAGCGTTTCTGCACTTGTTGTAAGTTCTATACCAACCTTTTCATTCAAAAAAGTCAAAGTACCTGCGAAACAAGTGCTACCTTTTATGATTATTTCAACCGCACTTGTGGCTGCTCTTGTTAGCGCACCATGGTTGACACTTTCAGGAGTTCTAATCATTTATCTGATCACTATACCCATTAGCATCAGAACTTATCGCAAACGCAAAAAAGAAGAACCTATTCCTCTAATGAAAACTCATAATGACTCACAATAATAATTGACATTTATTTTGGCGTATCTCTTCCACTTGATTCACGTCTTTTATTATGCCAATCAAAAAAATTGGCCCTAATCATCAAAGCACAAGGGGTAACAACTAAAGTCAGAACTGTAGCAAAACCAAGTCCAAAGACAATCGATGTGGATAATTGCGCCCACCATTGCATTGAAGGAGCCCCAATACTAATTTGACGATCTACGAAATCAATATTTACACCACTTACCATGGGTAAAAGACCAAGAATAGTAGTAATAGATGTTAATATAACTGGCCTAAAGCGTTGCGAACCAGTTCTAATAATTGCCTCTTTTGCGCTCTTTGTAGTTTTCTTAAGTCGATCATATGTATCTATCAATACTATATTATTGTTAACTACAATCCCTGCCAAAGCAATTACCCCTATGCCACTCATTACAATGCCAAAAGGTTGTCCTGTTACAAGCAAACCGATAAAAACGCCAATAGTGGACATGATTACTGACGTCAAAATCAATAATGCAGAATAATAGCTATTAAATTGGGTCACAAGAATAATAGCCATTATGAATAGGGCCACCGAAAAGGCTTTCCCTAGAAAGACTTCAGCTTGTCTTTTTTCCTCATCCTCACCTCTAAAAGTTACTTTAATTTGCGGGTCAATACCTGCGAGTTCAATGAGACTTTTCAGCTGTGTGACCATTTCTGACGCCAATACACCATCCATAACGTCTGCTTTGACAGTCATAACGCGTCGAGCATTAGTTCTTCTAATTGTTCCAGTTTTTGGCTTAGCAAGACGATTAACAAAGTTGCTGATAGGAACGTTTCCGTTACCCGTATTTATACGAATTAAATCGAGTTGATTAATAGTCCTAAAGTTTACTGGATAGCGAACGAAAATATCAATTTGCTCGTCCGCATCGTCAGGTCTAAAGCCTCCTAACTTGACACCTGTACTGGCCATTTGAATAGCTTGCCCAATACCATCGACATTTCCCCCAAACTTCATAGCTTGAGCACGATTAACCCTTAATTCCCAATCTATACCCGGCAAAGGCCGGGAGTCTTCAATGTTCATCAGGCCCTTCATAGAAGACATGACTTCTACAACCCTGTCAGTACTTGCGCTCAGACGTTCTGGGTAACGAGAAGAGAGCTCAACAACAATTGGTTTTCCAACAGGTGGTCCCTTTTCCTCTTTACGTCGATCTACGATGATTCCAACAAGATCTGACGTTCTAAGTTCTATTTCATCGAGAATTTGATCTGCCTTGCGACGATTTTGCCAAGGTACAAATTCCAAAGAAAGAATACCAATAATATCCTCCGACTCTTGGGTGTTTCTTTGCTTTCCAGTACGTAAATACACGGCACTAAATTCACCTTTTTCTTTATTAATTTGAAGTATTCTTTTCTCTACCTCGCTCATCAAACGGTCCATCTCAAAGACGGAGAGGTTACCACGAGCACGGACCTGTATCTTTGCAAAGTCTGGTTCTATTTTTGGAAAAAACTCTATCCCTTTACCAAAAGAAGCATATAGTACTTGCACAAAGATTAGCAGTGAGAAAGCCCCTAATAAAATCTTACCGGGATGATCCAAAGCTAACTTTAGTGTGTCCACATACCAATGTGATACCCTGGTCCCAATAGATAATTTCTCTTTGGTAAGAGAAGACACTTTTAATTTGCCAAATTTAGCCAAACTTGGCTTACCAATAAAAGCACCTAACGTGGGCACAAATATAAGCGCCATTAACAGCGAGGAAGATAAGGTTGCTAGTAAAGTCAAGGGCAGATATTTCATAAATTCACCAACTACACCAGGCCATAATAAAAGAGGAAGAAAAGCAGCCAGAGTTGTTGCCGTTGAAGTGATTATCGGCCAAGACATGCGTTTTGCCGCCAAACTGTATGCAGTGTGTCTTTTTTCACCCTCAACCATTTTTCTATCAGCAAATTCAGTTACCACTATGGCGCCATCAACCAACATGCCAACTGCCAAAATTAGAGCAAATAAAACGACCGTATTAATAGTAAGACCCAAGGCTGATATAACTAAAATAGCTGTCAGAAAAGACCCAGGAATAGCAATTCCAACCAAGCCTGCTGTACGCAAGCCAAGAGTCGAAATTACCACAATCATTACTAATAGAATTGCAGATATTACATTATTTTGCAGATCACTTAACATGACCTGAATTTCCTTTGACTTATCTTGATCATAGCCAACATGAACTGAACCTTGTAGTGTTTCTGGCCAGTTATTTTTTTCTAATTGAACAACCCTCCGAACGCTTTTAGTTGTATCAATAATATTTTCTCCAGAGCGCTTTATTACCTCCAAAACCAGCGCTGAACGACCATTGATACGTGCGAAACTTTGTGGATCTTTAAATGAGCGCCGGATTTCAGCAACATCCGAGAGCCTTACAACAGCATCACCATCAGTTTTAATAGGTAAGCGCATAATATCTTTTGTAGTTTCCAGCAAGCCTGGAACTTTTAGGGAAAAACGTCCATGGCCTGTATCTTGAGCTCCTGCAGCAACTAAAAGATTAGATGAAGCTACCAATTGAACAGCAAGTTCAGGAGATAATCCGTAACTTTCCATGCGAACAGGATCAATCAATACTTCAAGCATCTCCTCACGATCCCCAGCAATTTTCACCTCTAAAACCGTATCGATACTCTCCAAACCATCTTTCAGATCACGAGCTAATCGTAACAAAGCACGCTCAGGAATTTTTCCCGACAAGGTCACAAGAATAACTGGAAATAGACTCAAATTGACCTCATGCAAGGTTGGGTCTTCAGTATCACGGGGTAAGTCTGACTTAGCCAACTCAACTTTCTCAATGACATCATCCATGGCATTATCAGAGTCAAATCCTGCATCAAACTCAAGTGTGATACTTGCTCCACCCTCATAGCCTTTTGCTCTCATCTCTTTAACACCCTCGACACCTCTTAATTCCTGCTCAACTGGTCGGATCAGCAAACGTTCAGCATCTTCTGGTGAAATTCCTTCATGCTTTATTTGCACATAAATTATAGGAATATTTATGTCGGGAGCTGCCTCTTTGGGCACATTAAGATAGGCAATGGTACCTGATACAAGCAGCAACGCAAGTGTTGAAAATACTGTTCGTGAATGGGTTAGTGCATTGTCAATAAGACGTTTCATAACGCATTACTGCCGTTAACACTTATACTTCTAACTTTCTGATTCGATTGAACGAATTCCTGTCCAACAATAATCAATTCAACTTCATCAGGCAAACCTGTCAACCAGACCCCTTGCTGTGTATCATCAATAATTTGGACCTTATGAAACTGAACTTTGTCAGACTTTACTGTCTTTACTCCCAACTCACCCAGCTCATTGAGCGTTAAAGCAGCTGGGCTTAAAAAATGAGCTTTTATCAAGCCCAAATTGAGTCTTAATTCTGTTGTAACTCCCTCAGGAATTAATCTGCCCGGGTTAGGCAATGAAACTTCAATTCGAAATGTCCTCGACTGAGTTGAGCCAACTTTTGAAATATAACTGACAATCCCCTCCAAAACATCACCGCCAATTAGTGTAATTCTGGCTCTGTCCCCAATACTCAAATATCTTGAAAACTGCTCTGTCACTTGTCCAATGATTAAGATTGGGTCCAAATCAACAACAGTAGCACTCACATCTCCAATAGCCACATAATCACCTACTTCAATTTTCACATCATTTAAAACACCATCAAAGGGTGCACGTACAGTTGTACGTTCGATATCAATTCTAATCGATCGCAAGTTTGCTTTAGCACTTTCAAGATTGGACACAGCCTCAGCCAATTGTACCTTCGAACGAAACTGTTTCTTGGAGAGCTTCTGTGCTGCTTCATATGCAATGGCATATCTGTTAACCAAAGCCTTTGCCTGTCTCAACCGAGCTTGTCTATCGCCTATCCCCATGAGGGCTATGACATCACCTTTTTTAATAAAACTTCCTTTTTGCTTAGGAACATGAGTAATACGGCCTGCTGTTTCCACCTTAACTTGAACTGAGCGCACACCCTCAGTACGTCCATAAAGCACAATTGACCGTTGATGGTCTCTGGCAACAGAGTTTTTAGTCCTAACCTTGGGAAAGGCTTCATCAGTGCTACTGGACTCACCAGCTGCAGGTGTAATTTTCTCCTCAACTCCAAAAATGAGTCCTGAAGAAACCCAGATAGAGGCCGCAATAAACACCCCAACTGCAATTTTAAAGGAGTTGCTCATCACCCTAATTCCTGTTTTTTTGAAAGAGGTAAATCTTTATTTTCTTCCATATAGTTTAATAGTGTCCACAGTATGAATATACCCGACAAATCTAAAAAAAAATTGAGATTGCATCTTAAATTATGCCCTGTAAACTTGATCAAAACTTAGAGGAACGTCTCAACGTAACCTCTAAATTAAGTGATTTGTTATTGAAACTCTGAAGACAAAAAAAGTCCTGCTTAACAACACAATGTCAATCCTTGGAAAATAAAGTAAAACAAACCATTACAAAACATATTCCCAATTTAAACTTACTTTTTGTACAAAAACTTTAACTTACCCTAAAACAAAACACGTCGTAGTAAAATTTAAACAGCAATCAGATAATATCGCCATCTAATCTAAAATGCTCTTTTGAGTCTTCTACTTCAATTACCCATAAATCAGGATCTCGTTTTATTTGGCGTTTGATACAAATCTCAGCCTCATCATAACTTATAATTCCATCTCCACAGCAATACGTCCAACAAGGATTTCCATCAAAATCTCTCACCTGCGATAGGATGCAACACCCCATTTCACCTCGATCAAGTCTAAGAATAATCGCACCCGAATCTGGGTCTCCCTTCTGTCGTACCACAATTGGAATAAAATTGAGATCACACAACTTAACTTGTGCTTGCACCCAGAGACTTGATTTAATTTTTGAGGTTTTCCAAGACAAACAATCGGTTCCAAGCATTTTATATTTTCTCAGTTTTTTATTTAGCAGAAAAGCCCCTAAAGTGACATTATGAAAATCAATTAGAAGTTTTAATAGAAAGATATGAACTTTTGAAAATCAAATTATTGATATAGACTACCTACTAGAAAGTCTTGTGTTGGAATCAAAGTGCTTGGGTCTGATAAAGCCAAATTACAATGTAAATATTTTGTTCAGGTTATTCCACGCAATCTATCACTCCGACGCCTCAATAACTCAATGGTCACAAGAAGAGCAATAGATAATAGAACCAGAATAGTTGCAACTGCGAGGATTGTTGGACTTATCTGCTCGCGAATGCCAGCCCACATTTGACGGGGAATCGTCCGTTGCTCAAAACCAGACAAAAACAGAACCGCTACCACTTCATCAAATGACGTAATGAACGCAAATAGACTGCCAGATATCATACCTGGTAAAATAAGCGGCATAGTAACTTTGAAAAACGTGTAAGTGCCTGAGGCTCCTAAGTTGTTGGCTGCCCTGATTAAGTTATGATCAAACCCGGTTAGGGTTGCGGTTACAGTAATAACTACAAACGGAGTACCAAGCGCAGAATGAGCAAGAATTATGCCCACATAAGTTTGTGTGAGCCCGACAGAAGAGTAAAAAAAATACATTCCAGCAGCTGAAATAATCAAGGGTACAATCATTGGCGAAATCAGCAAGCCCATAATTGCTCCCCGATAGGGCATTTCAGGACGGCTCAGCCCTAATGCCGCAATAGTGCCAAGAGTTGTTGCAATGATAGTTGCAAAAAAAGCAATAATAAGACTGTTTTTAGCGGAATGTATCCACTGTTTGTTATTGATAATATCAGAATACCAGCGCATGGAATATGCATCTGGTTCAAAGCTCAGCATCCCGGAAGTAAACGAAAAATATGGCTCAGCATTGAACGACAAAGGAATTATAACAAGTACAGGCATGATTAAAAAAAGAAGAATCAAACCACAAATCACCCGAAAGGCATAATGCCATATTCTTTCAAGTGTACCTGCATAGCTTGGCAACAAGGCTCTCACCCTAACTTCATGTTGTCTACACCAACGATCTTTGAATAAGCCCAATAAAGGATTAAAACACCGATCAATAAAATAACTCCAAGACCTGCTGCAAGGCCCCAATTGAGGGATTTTTGCATGTGGAAGGCAATGAAATTTGAAATCAATTGGCCAGTCCTTCCACCAACTAAGGCTGGGGTAATATAATAACCAACCGATAATATAAACACTAAAATAGATCCTGCACCTATACCAGGAACTGTCTGCGGTGCATAAACACGAACGAAGGCAGTAAACTTGTTGGCACCTAAGGAGAGGGCAGCACGCGTATAGCTTGGAGGAATTGTTTTCATTACCGAATATAAAGGCAATACCATAAAAGGAAGCAAGATGTGCGTCATCGCTATAATTGTACCAGTTTGATTATAAATCATCTGAATTCTAGTTGATTCACTAATAATTCCTGACCAAACTAAAAGATCGTTTATAACGCCGTTTGTTTGTAAAAGAACAATCCAGGATGTTGTGCGAACAAGAAGTGATGTCCAAAAAGGCAGTAAAACCGCAATCATTAAAATGTTTGAATATTTGAGTGGCAAGGTTGCGAGCAAGTAGGCAACGGGATATCCAAGTAGCAGTGCAAGCGCTGTGACCAATAAACTTATCCAAAGGGTTCTTCCAAAAATATAAAGGTAAATCTGCCGTTCTTCACTCTTCATAACAATGTTACCGTCAACGTCATAGCGCATGTCAACTGCTGCCAGATATTGAACCGTAGTGAATGGTTTACCAATCAACTTAACTGTAGCCCAAATTTCACGTCCACCCCACTTTGGATTCAGCTTGATAAGCGCCTCTTTAAAAGGTGGGCTTAATTTTTTAGCTTTACGTGCAGTTGATGTGAATAGACTACGTACACCACTTGTTTCAAAGTTCAAACGAGATGCGATGCGTCCAATTTTTTTTGTTTCACGGGCATTTGCCAGATCTACGACCATAGCTGCATAGGCATCTTCAGGTGGCAAGTCTTTACCATCCCACTTTTCGAGCGCACCTATAACTCTCGGCAAACCCTCATAAACAATTGGGTTATCAACACTTCTAAAAAGCATAAGTAAAATAGGAAACAAAAAAGTTACAAAAATGAAAATGCCGAGTGGTAGAACAAGACTCGAAGCGAGTATCTTTCGCCGATACATAGTCTTTTTAAGCCGTTGCTTCAGTGATGCACCATCAGCTGTCAAAACCTGTTCCGCACCTGAAGTTTCAGAAACTGACACCATTAGCACTAGAATCCCGACAGAAAACTATGTTTTAAAAAATAACTTAACAAATAGAAATTTGTAGCGCCGGGAAGACCTGAACTTCTCTTCCCAGCGGTACAAAATTATTTATTTGGCCAACCAAGCACTAAACCTTTCATTTAGTTCATCCTGATGATCGGCCCAGAATGCAAAATCATTTTGAAGTGCATTTTTAGTATTACCTGGTGCAGTAGGCATATGTGGCTTCATGTCAATACCAGTCTCTGAATGCTTACCGACAAGGGGAACAGCTGATTTTCTGACTGGGCCATAGGGTATGTAGGCGGCTTGGTCAGCATTACGCTTTGAGTCCGTTGAAAAAGCAATAAATTTCAATGCATCAGTTTTGTTAGGAGCACCCTTTGGAATAACCCACAAGTCTATGTCCCAAATCTGGCCATCCCAAACAATTACAAAAGGTTTCTTTTCTTCGTTTTGAGCACCAAAGATACGACCATTATAAGCGGTGGTTAGCGCTACCTCACCATCAGCTAGCATTTGTGGAGGCTGTGCACCAGCTTCCCACCAAACAACATCTTCTTTGATGCTATCAAGCTTTGCAAAAGCACGATCAACTCCAGCTTTTGTTGTAAGCATCTTGTACACATCACCTGGAGCAACGCCATCTGCCATCAGGGCCATTTCAAGATTAGGTTTTGGCCCCTTGCGTAGGCCACGTTTACCGGGAAATTTCTTTGTATTGAAAAAATCAGCCATTGTTTTAGGTGGATCACTTGGAAATTTTGTTTTGTCGTATGCATATATTGTAGACCAAACAATTTGCCCGACCCCACAATCTGTCAACGTGCCCTCCAAAAAGTCATCCTTTGCTGGGGTACCATCATCCCCATCAGGCAACATGGAAAGATCAATTTCCTCAAGCAAACCTTCATCACAACCACGAACAGCGTCCGATAACTCAACATCGACCAGGTCCCAGACAACTTTTCCAGACTCTACCTGGGCCTTAACTTCTGCTAAGCCACCATTATAATCTTCTGAGTTGATCTTTTTACCACCCTTTGCCATCCATGGCTTGTGATATGCCTCAACCTGACTTTTAGTGTAACCACCACCCCAAGATACTATTGTGAGGTTCTTAGCAAAAGCTGTGCTGACTAGAAACAGTCCTGCCACAGTCAAGCTAGTTATAAATATTGTTTTTTTCATCATCTTTTCTACTATCTCCTTGGTTAAAAAAAATCGCCAAATTACTTGGCACTTAGTGCATACAACACTGTCTCAAAACTTTTGTTAATTTTTACTCATAGTTTTTTTTCTAATCTTTACAATAATTACCCATGGTAAACGTCAAGCGCCCGGCAATCATCAGTTCTCCATCCAACTCTAACTAGATGGCCCTCGGTCAATGAGGCATGGTTGGAAACGTTTGGGACTTTGACAATAAAATCATCATGCCCACATACGCTAACACGTGTTCGAATGTGATCGCCGAGGTATACAAGTTCTTTGACTTTACACTCAAAAACATTTGGATACTTCCCTTCAGAGGGGTCTATCTCAACTCTTTCCGGTCTAAGTGACAAAGAGGTGGCACCTCCTATCTCACCAGCATTTACGTCCAAAGCGTGTATAATGCCACTACCAGGAATATCAACTACACAAGTACTTCCCTTTTTATCCTTAACAGTTCCCATAAGTTTGTTGTTTTCACCAATAAATTGAGCGCAAAATGCATTTTCTGGCTTTTCGTATAATACATCTGGCGTTGCAAGCTGTTGAATGATTCCATCATTAAATACTGCAATGCGATTTGACATCGTCAAAGCTTCAGACTGGTCATGAGTTACATAAACAATTGTTACCCCAAGGCTTTCGTGTATATGTTTAATTTCATACTGCATTTGTTCGCGCAATTGTTTATCTAAAGCTCCCAGAGGTTCATCCATCAAAACTAATTGAGGCTCAAAGACCAAGGCCCGAGCAACAGCGACACGTTGTTGCTGACCCCCAGAGAGCTGAGCAGGCCTACGTTGGGCGAAGTCATAAAGTTGAACCATGTCCAACGCACGCCTTACCTTTGACTCTATGGTTGACCTCCCCATATTTCGTACCTTTAGTGGGAACGCCAAATTTTCAAAAACTGTCATGTGTGGAAACAAGGCATAGTTCTGAAATACCATGCCAATACCACGTTTATGTGGTGCCACATTATTTATGGGGTTGCCCTCAAGGGTGATTTCGCCGTGTGTTGCGGGTTCGAAACCAGCTAACATCATTAGGCAAGTGGTTTTGCCTGAGCCTGATGGCCCAAGCATAGTCAGGAACTCCCCTCTTGTAACATCTAGGTTTAGATTTTTTACAACAAGTATTTCGCCGTCGTAACTTTTTTGAACTTCGATGAACCTAACTAACGGTTCTTGCGCCTTTGACATTATTCCTCGCCACCGGCTACCGTGCATTGGGAAGCCTAATTTTTAACTACCTGGTAAGTGAACCTTACCTAATCTTTGATTATTTAGTAATATAGAGATTAGACTAGCATAGTTTCATACAAAAAATCAAAGAACGAGCCTTTCACACAAAAAAACGTAGATAATTGCAATGATTTTTTGAAACAAAATGGTTGTTTGTCTGTTCTGGGACACTATTAATTTTAAAAAATTAAACAGACTTAAAGTCATACGCTACAGTTGTCACCACATCAGACAGAAATACTCAAAATATATAAATTAACAACTATGGTAACTGTTGATGGAAAGATTTGAGAGTATAATAGTTAGGTAATAAAAATATACAGAATATTTCCAAATGAGCGTGAACAACTTTGCAGCTATTGATCTAGGCAGTAATAATTGTCGTCTGCTTATTGCTGTGCCGCGCAACAATACTTTTCACGTAATTGACTCATTTTCACAGATTGTGCGTCTTGGCGAGGGACTTAAAAAAGGATTCAACTTAAATGATAATGCAATTGCGAGAACCATAGAGGCACTAAAAATTTGCAAAAATAAAATTAAAGCTAAAAATGTAATTGAAACTCGCGCTGTTGCAACCGAAGCCTGCCGTCTGGCGTGCAACACACAGAATTTCTTTCAGAAAGTGCTTAATGAAACCGGAATTAAATTAGAAATCATAAGTCCTGAACAAGAAGCTCAACTCACACTGGATGGTTGTGCACCGTTGATCGATAAAAATTTATCTCAAACTATCGTTTTTGACATAGGTGGTGGTAGTACAGAGATAATTCTAGCAAAAAAAACAAATACTGAAGAAGCAAGTGTTTTAGCCATGCTATCCTTACCAATTGGTGTGGTTACACTATCAGAACAATATGCAAACTATTTTTTTGAAGTGGGGCTATATGAAAAGATCATAGCCCAAGTTGATCAAAAACTTGAACCGTTTGACCTTAAATACGGCATTTCTCAATATCTCAATTCAAATAAAATGCAAATGCTTGGAACGTCAGGCACAATGACCACTTTGGGTAGCATTTATTTAAACTTACCCAAATATGATCGCTCAAAAGTTGATGGACTAGACTTGCAAGTAGGAGAAATTAGCGACATTAGCTCCAAGATTTTAGGGATGAATTATGCTCAGAGGTCAAAAAATCCCTGCATTGGGGAAGAGCGGGCTGGTTTGGTCGTAATGGGTTGTGCCATCTTGGAAGCTATTTGCCGAAGATGGCCGATGCCTGCTATACGGATAGCTGACAGAGGCATACGTGAAGGTCTCTTAAAAGAACTTACAAAAAATATAAATTTTAAAAAGACCACCTAATGAACAAAAAAGTTAAAAGTAAGAAAAAGAAAAAAAAGTTAACTCATGGTAAGAGCAGTCTTACTGGGCGAAACATGCATACAAAAGTCAAAACAGCAAAGGGACGCAAGTTATCTTCAACCCTTTGGCTTCAACGCCAATTAAACGACCCATACGTAATTGAAGCCAAAAAGAAAGGTTATCCATCCCGATCTGCTTTTAAATTACTTGAATTAGATGACAAATTTCATTTTTTAAAGCCAGGAACGAAAATTGTTGATTTAGGGGCAGCACCTGGCGGTTGGACAAAAGTAGTGGTTGAGCGAACGAACGCTGAAGTAAATAAAGAGAGTAAAATTATTGCTGTTGATATCAATGAGATGGAGCCTATCAATGGTGCTATTGTCATACGTCACGATTTTTTAGATGATCTTGCCATAAACCTTTTAAAAGAAGCCCTATGTGGTAGGGCAGACGTAATCTTAAGTGATATGGCTTCAGCCTCATGTGGGCACGCTACAACAGACCATCTCAGAATAATGGGTCTATGCGAAGCAGCTCTATTTTTTGCCTATGAGGTTCTAGCACCAAATGGCACCTTTGTAGCCAAAGTATTACAAGGAGGTACAGAAGACGAAATGCTTAATAGTATGAAACAAAAATTCAAGACTGTAAAACACTCCAAGCCTTCGGCAAGCCGTACCGAATCTTCAGAGATATACGTTGTTGCTCGTGGATTTAAGGGCCCCAATAATTTAGATTAACAATGCTTGGAATCATCAGCTTCTTCTGTATTATAGTTTTCAATTCACTTTAATTTTCGATTTCAATTCTTTTGTGCAGACATTTAGATCAATATTTATATAAAACACAAAAAACAATTTTTAATTAGACCCCTCTCCAACATGGACTTAGCATGAATATTAAAGAGGCTTTGACCTTTGATGACGTTTTATTAATTCCAGCAGAGTCAAATGTGCTTCCTGCAACTGCTGATACGGGATCCCAACTGACAAAGAGTATTAAACTAGGGATTCCCATAATTTCAGCTGCGATGGATACAGTTACTGAGAGCAGTCTTGCCATTGCTATGGCTCAAGCTGGGGGTATTGGTGTAATTCATAAAAATCTGGACAACAATGAGCAAGCTGCCGAAGTGCGCAGGGTCAAAAAATTTGAGTCAGGCATGGTTGTTGATCCGTTTACAATCAGTCCACAGGCGACTTTGTCCGATGCCCTTTTGATAAAGGAAAAGCATAATATTTCAGGCATTCCTGTTGTAGAGGACAAAGAAGGCAAACTAGTGGGGATTCTCACAAATCGCGATGTTCGATTTGCTGATAACCTCAAACAACCTGTTGGTGAATTAATGACCCGAAACAGTAATGACAAACCATTGATCACGGTCGATGAGGATACAACAAGAAATGAGGCAAAACGATTGTTACACAAACATCGCATCGAAAAATTACTAGTTGTTGATGATGACTTTCGTTGTATAGGCCTAATTACAGTTAAAGATATTGAGAAGGCCCAACGATATCCCAATGCTTGTAAGGATGAACTAGGGCGCTTACGAGTCGCAGCTGCTACGGGTGTAGGGACTAATGGCCTTGAACGTGCAGAGGCGCTTATTGATGCAGGAGCTGACCTTGTTGTTGTTGATACAGCACACGGTCATTCTAAAAGCGTTATTGATGCAGTAGCTGCAATTAAAAAACTTACAAATTCCGTTCAAGTTGTTGCTGGTAACATTGCCACACCTGATGCAGCCAAGGCGTTGATTGATGCTGGAGCTGATACAGTTAAAGTGGGTATTGGCCCCGGCACCATTTGCACTACTCGAATGGTGGCAGGTGTCGGAATGCCTCAACTATCCGCAATCATCGAAGTAGCTGAGGTTTGCTCAAAGTTGGGTATTCCAATAATTGCCGACGGTGGCATCAAGTTTTCCGGCGACATAGCTAAAGCCATAGCAGCTGGAGCATGTTGTGTCATGATTGGATCCTTGTTCGCTGGGACAGAAGAAAGCCCTGGAGAAACTTTTCTTTACCAAGGACGCTCATACAAATCATATCGTGGAATGGGCTCACTTGGAGCAATGGCAAGAGGTTCTGCCGACCGCTATTTCCAAGAAGAAGTTTCTGATAAGCTAAAGCTAGTTCCTGAAGGGATTGAAGGTCAAGTTCCTTACAAAGGACCAGTTGGTAATGTTATTCATCAATTAGTAGGTGGCCTTAAATCATCTATGGGATATACAGGTTCAGCAACTATTGTTGACTTGCAAAATAAAGCTACTTTTCGTCGCATTACCAACGCAGGTTTACGTGAGAGCCACGTTCATGACGTTTCTATCACCAGAGAAGCCCCCAACTATCGTCAAGGTGATTGAAAGTGACCCCAAGCGCACGTTTAAGTGCTGCTATTGATATTTTGGAAGCTATTGAAAATTCCGATAAAGCAGCCAATAAAGTTATGAGCAGTTATTTTCGATCAAGACGCTACGCAGGTTCAAAAGATCGTCGTGCTGTTAAAAACAGTGTATTCAATATAATAAGGCACCGTGCCCGGCTAGACTGGTGGCTCAGCAGTGCGTTGGGGAATATGGAACCAACCGCAAGACTACGTGCCCTTGCTTCAATTTTAATTCTCGACAAAAAAAAACCAGAGGAAATCAAATCATTATTCTTTGATGCTCCATACTCACCAGGTCACCTAACTTTAAAAGAAAAAGAATTAATCAATAGTCTAGCTGGCAAAGCCCTACACCACCAAGCTATGCCAATTGGCGTCATCTATGAAGTCCCAGAATGGATAGACAAAATTCTACAAAATCAGTGGGGCGAGAGCTATCAAATCGAAATGCGAGAACTCAATTGCATTGCCCCAGTTGATGTGCGCGTCAACACAGGGCGCGTTAGTCGCAATCAAGCTCAGAAATCACTCCGCATTAATGACATAAAAACAGAACCAACAAATTTTTCACCAATAGGTCTTCGTTTAAACGAACGAGCAGATCTTGAAAAAACAAAGGCTTTTAAAAAAGGCCTGATTGAAATTCAAGATGAGGGTTCACAACTAGTCGCTTTGTTGTGTGAGGCAAAGCCTGGCATGAAGGTTATTGATTATTGCGCTGGTGCAGGTGGTAAAACACTAGCACTTGCGAACTGCATGGCCTTGCAGGGAATAAAAATAAATAATGGGTCGCTAATTGCTTGTGATGTATCACAAAAAAGATTGTCTTGTGTTGATGATCGCTTGAGACGAGCGGGGGTGCATAAAATAGATAAACTTGTTCTTGACAGTATTGGGGCTACCAAAAAACTTGAAGGAAGTGCTGACAGGGTACTTGTTGACGTCCCATGCTCTGGTACAGGTAGTTGGAGGCGCCACCCAGAATCTCGTTGGAAACTCACACGACCACTTCTTGACAAATACATTGCAGAACAAAAAAAAATACTTACTGCCTCAGCAGGACTTATTAAGCGTGGTGGTCGTCTAATATATTCAACTTGCTCGTTGCTTGAGCAGGAAAACCAAAGACAAATTGTAACTTTCCTGGAAGAGCATCCAGACTTCATATTATTACCAATTAAGGAAATTTGGGCGCGATGCGTGAAGACTAAATGTCCAACTGAAAATAAGGATTTACTGCTCAGTCCAGCCACTACTAATACTGATGGTTTTTATTGTGCAGTAATGGAACGCAGGCGCTTATAAAGTTGATTAATATCAGTAGGCCCTGATTAACTTTTAAATATATTGAACTATATTGACTAGAGACGGGTTTAAAACTTCAACTATCTGTCCGAATTAATACAAACTAGACTTAATTTGTCTCTATTAGTAAAAATGTTATCTGGCTATATTCTGCTAATGATTCGTAAAAAGCGAGATCCATGTAAATATGTCTGAGCGCATCCTAATTATTGATTTCGGTTCCCAGGTGACTCAGTTGATTGCACGACGGGTTCGCGAGTCTGGTGTATATTCAGAAATTCACCCCTTCAATTCAATTACGACCGAGACAATTAGCTCTTTTGACCCTAAGGGCGTTATCCTCTCAGGTGGACCAGATTCTATCAACGATAAAGATACACCGCGCGCGCCCGAAGGCTTATTCAATATGGGCCTACCAATACTTGGGATCTGCTACGGTCAAATGGCCATGGCCGAAGCTTTAGGCGGCGAGATTGTCTCAAGTGCCCAAAGGGAATTTGGACGTGCTTTTTTAAATATAACTGGTGATTGCGAACTTTTCCGTGACGTTTGGGCTGTTGGATCCAGAGAAGAAGTATGGATGAGCCACGGCGATCGAATTGAAACTCCACCGCCAGGTTTTAGAACCGTTGCCTCGTCAAAAAATGCACCATTCGCCACTATTGCTGATGATGAACGTCACTTTTACGGGCTCATGTATCACCCAGAAGTGGTCCACACTCCACAAGGAGCTAGGTTGCTTAAGAACTTCACCCACAAAATATGTGGTTGTGTTGGTGATTGGACCATGGCGGGATTCAAAAAACAGCAAATTGATAAAATTCGTACGAAAGTAGGCAACGGCAAGGTCATTTGTGGACTATCTGGCGGTATTGACTCATCAGTTGTAGCCGTGCTGCTACACGAGGCCATTGGCGATCGATTGCAATGCGTCTTTGTGGATACAGGTTTTATGCGTAAAGGCGAGGCGCAAGAAGTAGTCTCCATGTTTAATAACCACTACAAAATACCATTAATCCATCGTGATGCCTCAGAAATATTTTTAGATAAACTGGAAGGTGAAGCAGATCCAGAAACTAAACGCAAGATCATAGGCGCTACATTTATTGATGTGTTCGAGGAAGAAGCCAAAAATATTGGTGGTGCAACTTTCTTAGCACAAGGCACCCTTTACCCGGATGTTATTGAGTCGGTCTCTTTTACTGGTGGCCCATCTGTAACTATTAAGTCGCACCATAATGTGGGAGGCCTTCCAGAACGTATGAATATGCAACTTATTGAGCCCTTACGCGAACTTTTCAAGGATGAAGTTCGCAATCTTGGTCGAGAACTTGGTCTCCCTAATAACTTTGTTGGCCGTCATCCATTTCCCGGTCCAGGTCTTGCCATCCGATTGCCAGGAGGCGTAANCCGAAAAAAGCTCAAGATTCTACAAGATGCAGACGCTGTATACCTAGATGAAATTCGAAAAGCAGGTTTGTATGATACAATATGGCAGGCTTTCTGCGTTCTACTTCCTGTTCAAAGCGTAGGTGTGATGGGTGATTCTCGCACCTATGAATATGTTTGCGCATTGCGCGCCGTCACTTCTACAGACGGTATGACCGCAGATTTCTATCATTTTGACATGAAACTTTTAGCTAAAATATCTAATCGTATTGTTAACGAAGTTTTGGGCATTAATCGGGTTACCTACGACATAACAACAAAGCCACCAGGGACGATTGAGTGGGAATAGTATATAGTAAAATTATTGTTAAAAATCAATACGTTACAGAAAATCGTTTTCGTCAAAGTCACTTCAAAGTAAAAATTTAACNGCTTCATAATTATTGAGAGTTTTGTCTGAGGANTCAAACAAAGGGCAAAATTCATAGATTATTGTAAAGAATGATGCCCTCCTTATCAGCACCCTCACAGTATGTCCCATAGTGGATAGAGGNTGCGGATAGAAGTTAATTGTTCGGATAGTTTTAAGTCCTAATTCTGATTTAAAGACGTCACTCACTTACAACATTAGACAGTAGAAAAATGAGGTTTGTACAAAACCTAACTTTAGTGGATAGAGTGTTATGTCCAAAGCACAGTTGTAGATAAGAGAGTAAGAGATAATACAAAGGCGGGAGTTAAGTATTTTCAGAATAAAGTCCCAATAATGGATGGATAAGCAACCATCTATACGATGCCTAAGAATTTCCTTAAGATTAAATAACTCCAAATGGATATGTACGACGTGGAAATTAGTGTTGGTACCGTGGATAGCTATGGTTGTAGGAAGATATTATTCTGTGCAAAAACTATAAATTAGGTATTACAATCAATCGAGTAAATTGGAAAACGGAGTAAACGTTAGAAAATTAAAACAAACAGCCTTTAGAATTTATCCAGAAATCATTAGTGCATATGGACTTCATTCAAAGGTGTTTAATGTGGAAACCGCCAAAAAAGTCTATTTTAATCCAGGTCAGTATTTAGTTGATTATGACAGATTATTGAATGCTTGGTCTTTATTATTTGCACAATGTCCCGGAAAAAGAACGAAATTTTAGTGGGCTACACAAAAAAATTAGCAAAAACCCTATACAATAGCATCCATTCAAACCTCTCCCAACTCTCGCTCAAGCTGAAGTCGCTCGTAGAAATACCGGTTATCGTCCCAGCTCTCGTTGGCTGGTGGCAATTTATCGTCCATCAGGGTTTCTTTAATGTGTAAAAGGGTGTCCGAAACCCAGTCAGAGTTCCCAGTATAGGGAATAAGAGTTGTCTTGAACTCCATAAAGCCCATGTCCTCATAGCCTTGATGGTCAGAATAGAAGCCATTATCGCCCTTAATACCGTTCACATAAAGAAAATATCCTAAATCAGAGACGGGAAATTCCTTTTTACGGAATAGCCATTGGTAGACTTCCATCTGTCGCTTGTATCCAGAACCCCAACCGCTCTCGATATCTGGGTCACCTTGTTTCGAGGTCGACTTGTAATCAACGATATAGAGTTCTTTTGAATTAATATCTTCCCATACGTCATCGACAGCCCCAAACACCTCAAGGTTGGTTGCCTCGTCTAAATAACGAATGCCTTTGAAGTTGTTTCTCCAATCCTCAATTTCGGGATGTTGATATGGGATAACCTCAAGATTGAATTTCTTAAAGATTGGATGTTCTGAGGATTGCTTCTCTCGGTAGCCATCAAACTCATTCTTGAGGAGATGGTCAGTCGCAACCGCAAGGGTAAGCGGAACCATTGATGGGGGTTTGAGACCGAACTTTCTATGAAGGATAAAGGTTCTTGGACAGCGGAGGAATTGGTCTATACCTGAACGGGATATGGGGAAAGGTTCTTCTCTATTTTTGTCAAATTTAATATATTTTGCCATTCACCAAGTACCCAAAAGTTATGCAAAATTATTATAATAACAAGTTACGAAAAAGATAGAGGAATAGGGAAACGCACGGTTTGATGCAAACTTATCTATTGGCCTCAACAAACTGAAAAGTAATAATCATCTGAATTTCACACTAACTTAGAAAGGGTTTCCATTAACCATTTGAAAAAAGAATTTAAAAAAACAATAGCTACCCTCTACCGTTTTAAAAATGAGGGGGAAGCGCTAGTCTTGGCAAATGATACACCTTTTGGATTAGCAGCTTATTTCTACTCGTGCGAAATTGGCCGAGTCTGACAAGTTTCAGAAGCCCTTGAATTCGGCATAATCGGTGTAAATACTGGCAACATCTCATATGAAGTTGCACCAATAGGTGGGATCAAGGAGTCAGGCGTTGGCCGTGAAGGATCAAAGTATGGCATTGAAAAATTTCTAGAGGTTAAATATACGGGTTTTGGCGGGCATTAAAGATCGTCCTTTCGTTTAATGGAAGCCCGAGGAGAGAATACATTACGCAAAGTACAGAACTACAAAGTCACGTCAAAATAGATAATGAGTTGTGAAATTAATAATAATTACTCTGAGGCATACGGGTCGAAGTAAGACAAAAAAATGGTGATGAGATGACGAAAACGACAGGTGCCATTCTGGCTATTGACCAAGGAACAACCAGCTCACGTGCCATCCTGTTTTCACCACAGGCAGATATTTTGGGCGTTAGTCAGAAAGAATTTGAACAGGTATTTCCAGCGGATGGTTGGGTAGAACATCGTCCATGTGATCTGTGGAAAACGGTTCTAAAAGTCGGGCGTGAAATGGTTGCAAAAGCAGATGAGATTGGCCAAACCATCACGGCCATAGGAATAACAAATCAACGTGAAACCACATTGATCTGGGATCGTAAAACTGGAGAAGTGGTCTATAATGCGATTGTCTGGCAAGATAGGCGTACAGCAAACAATTGTAAAAAACTTCAGGAACAAGGATGTTTAGACACTATCCGCAACACATCAGGTTTGGTTCTTGATCCTTATTTCAGCGCAACTAAAATTTCTTGGATTCTGGATCATATTGAAGGTGCACGCAGGCGAGCTGAGCAAGGCGAGCTCTGTTTTGGAACAGTTGATAGCTTTTTGATCTGGCAGATGACTGGTGGAAAAAGCCATGTAACAGATGCCACTAATGCCAGCCGTACCAATCTCTACAACATCCATAAAGGTAAGTGGGATGATACATTGTGTGCCCTTTTTAATGTTCCCTTATCCCTGCTTCCTGTTGTTTTAGATAGTGCCAGTCACTTTGGTGATTGTTTGCCGGAAATATTTGGAAAAAACCTGCCTATTTGCGGAGTCGCCGGTGACCAGCAGGCAGCAACTATTGGGCAAGCCTGCCTTACAAAAGGCTGCATTAAATCAACATACGGTACAGGTTGTTTCATGCTAGCTAATACCGGTACGGCCTGCCTGACTTCCAAAAATAATTTACTTTCCACTATCGCCTACCAGGTTAATGGTAAGACCACATACGGTTTAGAAGGATCTATTTTTATTTCCGGAGCTGTTGTTCAATGGCTTCGGGACTCAATGGGTTTAGTGAGCAATGCAACAGAAAGTGAGAAACTTGCAAAATCTCTTACAAGCAATGACGGCGTCTACATGGTGCCAGCTTTAACCGGCTTAGGCGCACCGCATTGGGCGCCCTCCGCACGCGGTTCAATTTATGGTATAACAAGAAATACGGGACCAGCCCATTTTGCAAGAGCTGCACTTGAGTCTGTTGCCTATCAGACATATGACTTGGTTGAGGCGATGCGGACTGACGGAATTGAGCCAAGTAATCTGCGAGTTGATGGTGGAATGGTCAAAAATGACTGGCTTCTTGACTTCATGGCAGATATTCTTGACCAACAAATAGACAGGCCTGTTATAACAGAAACTACTGCTTGGGGGGCAGCAGTATTGGCCCTACTGGGCAGTCAGCAAATCAGCTCTCTAGAAACAACCGCACAATTATGGAAGCTGGATCATTCCTTTAAACCTGACATGAAGACATCTGAACGTGCAAAGTTATTAGCTGGTTGGAAGACAGCTGTGAAACGTACCTTACTTGACTAAAAAATAGCTGGAGTAGTTTGTATAAACATGAATAGCGTCATTAAATGCATAACAAGTAAATACTTTGACTTTTCCACCAGAGCACCAAGAAAGGAATATTGGTTATTCACACTTTTTAGCATCTTTGGAATAATCATTTTAACAGTATTTGATCTTGTCTCGAATACCTATGACGAAGAGAGCGGACTGGGTGTTTTTTCTGGCATTTTTTTACTGCTTATTTTTATCCCTCACTTGGCAGTTGGGGTCAGAAGACTCCACGACACAAACCGTGTTGGATGGTGGTTATTGATTTCATTAATTCCAATAGTTGGTACTATCTGGTTGGTAGTTCTTTATTGTTTAAAGGGTAATGAAGATAAAAATAGATATGGTGAAAATCCAATAAAAACAGTAATTCCATAAATGATCCTTCTTGAGGCACTTTAATAGTTTGGAGACGGTGGTTTAGTAACTTCTATACTGGGCGTTCTCAAGTATAATTAGCTATAAAAAAACTAGTTTAGTACGTTAATAAAACATCATGCAGATTTCAAATCACGAAATCCTTGACGCTTTAATGCAAAAGGTTTGCTATTCTCAATTTCTTGCTTGCTAAGCCCATGCAATTCATGGGGGAAAACCAGCCACTTTTCAGTTTCATGAACATAAAAATCGGGTGTTGTTTCAACTTTGCGCTTACCCGGTTTATAATAGATTGTTGCCACTTTCATTGAAGGCGCATTTAGCCGAGACAAATTTCTAATTGTATCCAAGATAGCCTGAACGCTGTTCCCAGTATCAAAGACGTCGTCTATTATCAGCAGATTGTCCTCAGCATTTACGTTTTCTATTATGTAATGCAGACCATGGACTTGCACATTGTCCCGACGTTTATCTATGCCATCATATGATGAAGTTCTTATGGCAATATGATCTGTTGGAACACTATGATATTCAAGTAACTCCTGAACGGCAATTCCAACTGGAGCACCACCACGCCAAACCCCTACTAAATAGTTCGGCGTGAAACCAGAATCCAATATAAGATGTCCCAGATGATAAGAGTCATGCAAAAGTTCATTGGCCGTGATGAAGTGTTTCTCGACCATTTTGATACCCTTCAACCAAATACGTAATGAAGAACACCCAGAGCTGCCACCAATAACACCGCCGGGCTAGCCTCAGCCACACGGCCACTCGCAACCTTAACGACAGCGTATGTAATAAACCCTATTGCAATTCCATTTGCTATTGAAAATGTTAATGGCATTAAGATTGCGGCTAGCATCGCAGGGGCAAATTCAGTTGCATCGTCCCAGTCAATCTCAATGATGTTTCGTACAAAGAAAGTTGCAACAAAAACTAAAGCTGCCGCTGTAGCAAAAGCAGGAATACTCTGAGCCAGAGGTGCTAAAACTAAACACAAAAGAAATAGCAAGGATACAACGACTGCAGTCAACCCAGTTCGCCCGCCTTCCTTGATACCAGCGGCACTCTCAATGTAAGAGGTAGTATTAGATGTCCCAAATAGTGATCCTGCAATAGTTGCAAAAGAGTCACTTATTACTGCCCTGCCCACACCTTCGATTTTACCATCAGGACCAATTTTATTTGACAGATTAGCTACGCTAGTGAGCGTGCCAGCGGTATCAAAAAAATCGACAAAAAGAAAAGCGAAAACAACACCTATCATAGCCGCTGTTAATGCTCCAGCAATGTCGAGTTTAAACAATGTTGGCTCCAGACTTGGTGGCACACTTACAACACCTTGGAAGTTGGCAATACCAATGATCCAACCTATGATGCTTACAGCTAAGATCCCAATAATGATGCCACCAGGAACACGTAATCGATCAAGCACTACCATAATAGCGAACCCCAAAGCAAACAGGATTACCGGTAAGCCTGTGACATCACCTAAACCTACTAAAGTCGCTGGATTATCAACAACAACACCAGCATTTTTCAAGCCAATTATAGCTAAAAATAATCCAATACCTGCTCCAATACCAAGTTTGAGAGATTTGGGAATAGAGTTGATGACCCATTCTCGAAGTCCAGTCAAACTCAATACAAGGAAAAGAATACCACTAACGAATACAGCACCAAGAGCCACTTCCCACGGTTGTTTAAGTCCCAATACAATGCCAAAGGCAAAAAAAGCATTGAGGCCCATGCCGGGCGCAAGAGCAACAGGCCATTTTGCCCACCAGCCCATAACCGAACAGCCTACAACCGCAGCCAAGATCGTGGCAACAAACACAGCGCCAAAGTCCATATTCGCCTTTGAGAGAATACTGGGATTAACTACGATAATGTATGCCATTGTAAGAAACGTTGCAAAACCGGCAAGAACCTCAGTTCGAACCGTGCTACCTTTTGCTTCAATTCCAAAGTAACGATTTAACCAATCCATCTATCCCCTCCTTTGGCCAATGATAAATATAATCTGTATCAAGTTATTTCAACGAACCTTGTGATTCTCANATATTACCAAATCACCCCTTTTATTAATAGACCTGTTTTTTCAAACACTTTTCATCACCAATTTCCATAAATGTTTCCATCTGAAAACTATGTGTTAATATATTTTACCTATCAAAATTCATAAGTAGAATTATTCCTAAATCATGAGGAATATAACTGATCAAAGTAGCCAATCATAATCACAGACTTTCAATTACTGATGTTTATAAAGTATCAAATTTTTTTTATGGCAATCTTAACCATCTATCATTTTTTCTAATTTCTGATAAAGTTCGCCTATGAAAGTTCTACTCACCCTTTTGACCTTATTTTTTGCCCTTTCACAAAAGGCTGTATTTAGTGAGACCATTGGTGATTTAGTCAAACGCAATGGCCTTTATTACAAAAAAAATAGCGATATTCCGTTTAGTGGAGAGGTCACCGGACAATATCATGGGAGTTATAAAAATGGTAAGGCGGAGGGTCCTTGGGTTTTTTACTACCCCAACGGACAACTATACTCCAAGGGAAACTACAAAGATGCTTTACAAGATGGGCCCTGGATTACATATAACATAGATGGAACTATAAATACGCAAGATACCGGCATCTACAAGAATGGAAAGAAGATCTCGGACTAGTTGAAATCTCTATTGACCACATTTAAGCTCATATTCACTCTAATGCAATCAACTAACAGTTTTGCTAGGTGGACAAGACTGTGGGAAAATGTGCAGAGTTCTTTCTATGTGAATTTTGAAAAGATTAAAAAAAGAAATGAGTATGTTTATTATTGGCAGTTGGGTAATTTCTTAAATACTCATCAGAGGATACTTGTCGATCAAAGTACACAGACAATTTTTTGTAAATTATTGCGTTATAAATCCTTGAGTTATTCTTTTCACAAAGTACGTATGGGAAAAACCCTTTGAAAATGTAAATCCTAAGAATCCAGAATGGGAGTATCCCTCCCCTAAATCACCAAATGAAACAATTGTAATACGGGTATGTGAACATGACACTTTAAATTAAATACTTAATACGTCGCATCAGGTTAATGAACATAATTGTGGTCAAGTCCTACCACCTTGTACCCAATCTTGACCAAATATCTTATAACATGTTGAGGTTCACCCGTTACGTGGCATATAGTGAGGCATACAATTATTCAAACAAAAACTTCCAAGGATGTGCTTTCTTTCTGGTTTGAAGAGACCACTTCCAAACATTGGTTCAAAAAGGATGATAAATTCGATGGAATCATCAGGACGCGATTTGAGCCCACAGTTACGGCCGCGCTAAATGAGGAAATTAATGAATGGGCCAAAAGTGCAGAAGGATGCCTTGCGCTGATAATCCTGGTCGACCAATTCACAAGAAACATTTACCGCGATACACCGCGCGCGTTCATTGGTGACCAAAAAGCTTTGTCTTTATGTTTGCAATGTCTTGATCGTGACTTTATTAAGCAAATAGGTAAAGACTGGCGTCGTTTCATGCTGATGCCTATGATGCATAGTGAGAGTTTAAGCATACAAAATAGGTCCATCCCGTTATTTGAGACACATACTGATCCTCGGACCCTCAAATATGCCGTCAGGCACCGAAATATCATAGAACGTTTTGGTAGATTTCCGCATCGCAACTCAATTCTCGGCAGGTCATCAACCTATGAGGAAGTTAAATTTCTTGCACAACCAGGGTCTTCATTTTAGGAAGTAATCTTGATAAAGGATAAACTAATGAAGCTACCCACTGAAGATCTCCTTAAACTGTATAAAGATATGCTTTTAATTCGTCGTTTTGAAGAAGAGGCACTTATAAAAGCCACCGAAGGATTATATGCCAACTACCATAGCGGAATAGGCCAGGAAGCTATCCCAGCCGGTGTTTGCCATAATTTGAATTCGAAGGATAAAACGATGATAACTCATCGCGGGCTTGGTGTTTTGTTGTCACGAGGGATTAGTACTGAACAATTGTTTGCTGGTTTGTATGCAAAGCAGTCTGGTCCTACTCGTGGTCGTATACCAATTTATCACATGGGCGCCCCAGATCTTGGAATCCTCTCAGGCACTTCAATGGTAGGCTCGGTGGTTCCTCTAGCTGTTGGTTCAGCTCTGGCAGATCAGTTGGAAGGAAACGATAATGTTACCATATCTTTTTTTGGGGATGGTGCGGTCAACAGAGGCGATGTTCATGAAGGGATGAATTTTGCCTGTGTTAGAAAATTACCAATAGTATTTTTCTGTGAAAATAATTTCTTCGCTAAATCAACACCAATTGAACTGTCAACTGCAGGTGGAAACATCTCTGCACGTGCTCAGGGTTATGGTATCGAGGGATATTGCATTGACGGCAATAATGTCATTACTGTCCATCAGGCTGCACAAAAAGCTATCGCACGTGCTCGTTCAGGTAAGGGACCAACTCTTATCGAATGTGAGACGTATAGATGGGCACCTCATTCTACTGCGGGTGATAGAGAATTTGCCCGTACTGATGAAGAATTGATTAAATGGCAAAAAAAATGCCCAATCGCACGCTTGGAAAAAAAACTATTGAAAAACGGCAATATAGATTTGAACCATATAAAAAAAATAAATCAAAAAATAATCTCTGATATTAAAAAAGCAATCAAGGCTGCTGAAGATGCACCTTATGCACCAGGTAACATTGCTACTGAAAATGTTTATCTTTGAAAAGATTAGGGAATAATTAAATGCGGGAAATCACATATCAAGAAGCTATTCGTGAGACCCTCATGGAAGAGTTAAGACGTGATGAAAAAGTCATTGTTATGGGTGAGGATGTTGGGTCATTTGGTGGTCTTACAGGAACTACTATTGGTTTGATAGATGAATTTGGACCGATGAGGGTTATTGAAACTCCTATTTCAGAATGTGGGTTTGTTGGTGCAGCAATTGGAGCTGCCATTCAAGGATTTCGTCCAGTTGTTGAACTAGGCCTTGCGGATGTAATCTTGGTTGCAATGGATCAAATTGTAAATACTGCAGCAAAAATGAACTATTTTTATGATGGAAAGACATCTGTTCCTGCAGTTTTTCGTGTTTGGTCTGGTTTCAGACCTAGTGGAGGACCTCAGCAATCCCAAAGCAATGAGTCTATGTTCGCACATGTTGCAGGATTGAAAGTTGTAATGCCATCCAATAGTTATGATCTAAAAGGACTACTCAAATCTGCTATTCGTGATGAAAATCCAGTAATTTTCTTTGAGCCCAAAGGTGTTTATCAAGATTTGTCTATTGTACCTGTGGATCAATACTTAATCCCTCTTGGATTTGCAGATGTAAAACGTGAGGGTAATGACGTCACCATAATTGCAATGGGGGCAATGGTGCCAATTGCGATTGCAGCTGCAGATTATTTATTTGAAAACGATGGTATATCAGTCGAGGTTGTTGACCCTAGAACGCTCAGGCCACTTGATAAGGAAACCTTGATCTCTTCGGTTTGTAAAACAGGACGATGTCTCGTTGTACACGAGGCAAATACCTTTGGAGGATTTGGAGCTGAAATTGCAGCAATGCTTGCAGATTTGGCATTTGATAAGATTAAAGCACCCATTAAGCGAATTGGCGCACTGGAAACACCAGTTCCTGTGAGCCCATCTCTCGAAGTTATGGTAATTCCAAACAAGCAAAGAATTGTAGAAACTGTATATACTCTTTTAAGATGAATTAAATCATCACTTATCAACATCAGATCAAGTCTGAGTTGAGACTATAATTTAAACTATGCGATTTCTAGGTTCATTACCTTTCAAAAACAGCGCAGCTGTTTCTGCGGCTTTGAAACGCATGTCATAAAGTGCAGACTCAGAGTAATAGGCAGTATGAGGTGTTACAACGAAACGACCATAAAGCCAAGGTTCATAGTTTTTCCAAGCGCTAATTAGTGCATGACCTCCTGGTGGTTCGTTAGGTAGAACATCGGTGCCAACACCGCCTAATTGACCACATTTTAATCCTTCTTCTATTACATCAAGATTTTTAAAGAGTCCGCCTCGGGCTGTATTAACCAAAAGAGCTCCCTTCTTCATTGATTTGATAAAGTCTCCGTCTACTATTCCAGTAGTTTCTTCGGTGAGTACACAATTCAAACTAATTGCGTCAGACTCAGCTAACAATTGTTTCAAGGACGCTGCACGAATGTAGCCATGTTCTTTGGAGTGAGACTTAGGTTGGTATTCATCAAATCCAAGAATACGACAGCCATATGGCGTCATATTACGTATTACAGTTGCCCCAATTCGTCCAGTTCCTATAACCCCGACTGTAGACTCAGATATTCTTTTTATTGGTGTGATAATATTTTTTGCCCAGTTGCCATCATCTGTGCGACTGGCTATGTCATAAGCAGATATTCGACGCCATAAGTTTAGCAAGTGCGCTGTAGCAGTAGCAGCGATCTCTTCGATACCGTAATCAGGTGTGTTACATAGAGGTATATCAAATCCCTTGAGTGCATCAAGATCTACATTATCAGTTCCCACTCCATATCGAACAATGATTTTGCAGTTATGCAAGTTTTTGATGGTTTTTTCTGTTATGCGTGCATGAAAAACGAGGAGAACATCAAGTTTTCTCAAAATCTCTTCACTAAAACTATTCTCATCACGTGAGTTGAAGTTTATGAATTCTGCTTTCCCGCCAAACGCCTTTTGTTCAATTTCGTAAGGTGCCTGGTAGTGATCAGTAATCCCGACTAGCAGTGTTTTTCCTTGGAATTTATCCTCCAAACTCATATTTTAATCCTCAGATACAGTAAGAGCCTTCTCGGCTATATGTTCTGCAGTAAGTCCAAAATGTTGGACTAGCTCATCGTGTTTCCCTGTTGCACCATATCCATCATCAACACCCATCATTACTAAATTATTTAACGTGGGTAAGTTCTTCAAGCCACTCTCAAGAACAACACCGGCAACAATATTTCCCAATACTGTTTTTTGCTGCTGAGCAACGGTAATTATACCTCGACAACCAGATGTTGCTTTAAGTAATCCTTGCTTATCCAGAGGTTTTATTGTGTGTAAATTAACTACAATCACATTAATATTGCTTGTTTCTTTCAAGATGATTGAAGCGCGCATTGCTTCACTCACTTGGGATCCACAGGCAATAATTACAATGTCCGCTGGTTTACCTGTCCACTTTGTAGAAAGATTTATCTCAAAGGAGTCGACAAATTCAGGCTGGCGTCCACTATAAGTGATGATGTTTGCAACGCCGTACTCATATGGGGTTTCAGCTTTGGTCACGACCGGCTTCGGTGCGCGTTCCTGTAATGTAATAATTGGCCCATCAACATCCCGAATAGCTGCCAAAGTCGCTTTGTTGGCTTCTATTGTATCACAAGGCCATTGAACTTGCATATTTGGCAGATAATAGCCTAATGAGACACTTTCTAAACACTCATGAAATGGGCCATCACCTCCAAGGAGTCCCTCAGTCAAAAAGTATTTAACATTGTGACGAGGATGAGCAACGCTGACCCTTATTTGGTCATAAGCTCGACCTAGGGCGAAAGGGGCATAACCGTTTGTGATTGGTGTGAAGCCCTCCTTAGCAAGGCCAGCCGCAACAGTAGACATATTCTGTTCAGCTATACCAACATCAAAAAATTGATTAGTTAACTTATATTTCTGACGATCCTCCTCGGTAATGCCAATTAATTTAAAAGAGTCTTGTGTTACAGTAACAATGTTTGCGTCATCATCCATACACTCTCTAAATCCATCTGATATCCCAGTTGCTGTCCAAATGAACTCAACCTGCAAATCATTACCAGCATTCCAATTAAAATCTTGACCGAATCCTGGTGTTGCTAAATCCAACTCTTCAGTAACACGTTTTTGGTGTTCATCGGCCAAATGAAAGAATTCTTCATGGGGGAAGGTAACACCTATTTCTGTCAAAGCATCAGGTATCTGGTCACGTGCAGGTGCTTTGTTGTGAGATGAAACTTTATCCTCGAGAAAGGAGACACCGTTACCTATCACAGTATGTCCAACGATAGCTGTTGGTTTGCCGTTTTTTATCTTTTTTGCTTTGTCGTATGCGATGGTGACTTCATCAAGATTATTACCATCAATCTCGAGAACGTTCCAATTGAAGCTTTTTAATTTATCAACAACTGGCTCGACCTCACTACATTCTTCTATGCGGTTGTAACTTTGAATGCGATTTATATCGTAAAATGTAATCAAATTATCTAGGTTATGAGTCCCCGCATACAAAATTGCTTCCCACATACTTCCTTCTTGAAGCTCTCCATCACTATTGTGAGTAACTACCCAATGATTTTGTTCACGAATTTTTGCGGCTAAAGCTGAACCAACAGCAACACCCAAAGCTTGGCCAAGCGACCCACCAGATAACTCCCACCCTTTGATCCTCAAATTATTTGGATGCCCCTCAAATGGGCTACCAAAACGACGATAACCGACGGTTTCTCTCCACTCATGATATCCCTTTTTAACTAATAAGGAATAAATTCCTGGTGTAAAGTGCATGGGGCCAAGGAAGAAACGGTCTCTGTTAGGATCCTCAATATTAACGTTGAATTTGTCAAACCAAACGGCAATCAGCGACTCTGCGCCTGATAGTGCACCACCTACATGACCAGCACCTGCTGCTGCGCTCATGGTCAGAGTAAGTGCCTTAAATTCTCTAATTATCTCTTTAAGCCTATTTGTTTCTTCTACCATTGGACTTTCCAAAAAAAATTGCCGAAAAACTCATTTCTAATCATACACTAAGATTAAGTAAAAAAAGATTTTCTACTAAACAAACTGTTTGTAGCTACTTTAAATACCATCAAAAAAATTAATGAACTAGTCAATTTGCTTCAAGCGGAAAAACAACGAGTAAATAAAAAATATCCTTTGTTTGCTACTATATTAAGATTTAATAGCTGAAGTTTGTGCACTGAATTTTGTTTAGTTATTGGGTCTTGTCAACTGATGGTCAACAAGTTTTGTATAAAGACCACCTTTTGCCAACAACTCATCATGGGTGCCAACTTCCATCACGAGACCTTCGTTGAGAACAATGATCATATCAGCATTTCGCACAGTTGAAAGCCGGTGAGCGATCACAAAAGTTGTGCGATTAGCCATTAGATCCTCTAGTCCATTACGAACCGCTTGTTCATTCACCGCATCCAAATGCGATGTCGCCTCGTCGAGAATTAGAATTGGCGCATCCTTAAGGAAGGCACGTGCAATGGCTACTCTTTGACGTTGACCGCCCGATAAACGCATGCCACGTTCTCCGACTTTGGTCTCTAGACCATCGGGCAAACCATTGACAAAAATTTCAAGTGAAGCTCTTTGAAGAGCCAACTTTAAAGTTGTTTCATTGGCATCAGGATTTGCTATCAATATATTAGCTTTAAGCGTATCATTGAAAAGATAGGTATCCTGCGCAACAAGCGCCAATTTGCTTCGCAATTCATCCAAAGCATAATTCCTCAGGTCTTGCCCACCAAGGTAAATAACTCCATTATTTGGGTCCCAAAACCGCATCAACAAATGAGCAACAGTTGTTTTACCTGCTCCAGAGGGCCCAACCAATGCTATTGTCTTACCCGCAGGCGCTACAAAAGTGACACTGCGCAATGCGTGACGATTTCCAGCTTCATATTGAAAATCAACAGCATCAAATTTCACAGGTAATCCACTAAGAGAATCTTTGGATACTGAAGCACCTTTCCCATCCGTCACAGAAACAGGTTCATTATCGACTTTGTAGAGACGGCGTGTTGATCCAAGCGTGTCTGCCAATTGCCGACTAACATTTGAAATCTCTGAAATTGGTAAAAAGGCTGCCATTGAAAGTAAAGTTAGCAATGGTAAAAAACTATTCTCAAGACGACCATTGTCGATTAAACCCGCTCCAACGACAACTACAGCCAAACCACCCAATCCCGTTGCAACCTCAAGAAAGGACGCTTGGAAGGTAAGATCACGAAAAAATGGCAAGCGAATAATATGGTGTCTTTTTGTTCGTAGGACCAACTCATCTCGGTGCTCACTCTCTCGTTGAAAAGCGATGATTTCGCTAAGTCCCTGGATTGTATCAAGAGCATGTGCATTCAACTCTCCCAGAGCTTCTCGCGCCTGAGAGCCCAATGAGTCTACGCGCTTTCGCATCAAAAAGGGACCCAAAGCAACTAATCCAAGAAACGGTACCAACGCCGCAGCTAATTCCCAACTAAAATAAATTAATACGCCTACAACTAAACTAGGTACAAGAACTGCTACAAAGGCTGGTGCGACTGTATGTGCAAAAAAATATTCAACTGTTTCAACATCATGCGTGACCATTGCCACCATATCGCCTGTACGTCGGCGCACCATATATGCTGGAGCTAGCTGATCAAGCTTTTCAAAGAGGGCAATTCGCATCTTAGTGAGTAAGCGAAAAGCCATGTCATGAGCAACCCATGATTCAAGCCAATGAAAGATACCTGCAATTGGTGCCAATACAACCAAGATGTATACAAAGTCCATAAACGGTTCACCCAACTTCACAGCTCGAACAGCCAGTGCACTTACAGCACCGATGCCAATAAAGGCGAATACTCTGGCTACACCAAACCCAAAAGTGAGCGCAAGTTTTCCTTTATAAGGCAAAATATATTTCATCAATTTGCAGATAGCTCCCGCCCAACTTAACCCTACCGCTTTTACGATAGCGCTAGTCGAAGATATTTGGTCTTGTTGGCTATTAGCAGATACGTTAACCGTATCTGTGTCCAACGGTCTTATACCGTTAAACTCGACGTCGTCCTTTTCACCGTCCTCAGCTTGCTCCGCCATCAAACGATAATAGAGACCCCGCCTGGTCATCAAATCATTGTGGTTTCCATCCTCAGTAATTTTCCCTTGATCCATAACAAGAATGCGGTCTGAACTTATGACGCTGGAGAGACGATGAGCAAAGATGAGTGTTGTCCGTCCTCTCATTAATCGATCAAGAGCGTCCTGAATAACCGCTTCATTTTCAGCATCAACAGCTGACAAAGCTTCATCCAAAACTAAGATTGGCGCATCACGCAAAATTGCTCTTGCAATAGCTATACGTTGTCGTTGGCCACCTGATAACCTAATACCACGCTCACCAATTACTGTTGCATAACCGTTTGGAAGTTTATCGATAAACTCTCCAGCATTTGCAGCTCTGCATGCAGTTTTTAATTCATCTAAAGATGCTGTTGGCTTTCCTAGCCGAAGGTTATCTTGGACTGTGCCATGAAACAGATATGTGTCCTGATTAACAACTGCGATCTGGCTACGAATTTCATTAAAAGAAAGTTTACTTATATCGCATCCACCAATTTTAACGACACCCTTATCAGGATCAAAAAAACGCAACAATAACTTTACAATTGATGACTTACCAACTCCGCTTGGACCAACAAAACCAACACGCTCACCTGCATTAATATTGAAGTTGAGTCCTCGATGAGTAGGCTTACGTCCACCGGGATAAGAAAATTTCACATTTTCAAATGAAACACTAGGCGTAAGTTTATCTTCCGCAACAGGGTCCAAATTTTCTGTTACAATTGACTTCGAATCAAGAAGATTAAATATAGTCTGAGCTGAAGCTTGAGCGACCATTCCATTGTGCATCAATGAACGCATATCTCTAAGTGGGCGAAAAACTTCAACACCCAGCATCAAAATCACAATCAGCACCGCAAGATCCATATCGCCATCTACTACACGAATTGCACCGAGCACTAGTGTTGTAGCAGCACCAACGGTAATTCCAGTATCCGTGATTCCCCGAGCAAGGGAATTAGTCGCTAGCACCCACATGGTCGACTTAAAAAGTTCCTCTGCTCTTTTTTTCAAGGTATTTGCACGCATTCTACTCTGACCAAACGCTTTTAAAGTAGTAAGACCTTGAACCGAATCTAAGAAATCAGCCGCAAACGCTTTGTAGGCACGCGCACGCGCAAGACTGCTTCTTTTATCCCAACTTTGAAATATTTGTGGTGCAATCAAAGTCACCAAGGCGGCTGCTAGCATCACCAAAGCTACTGGCACATCAAGAAAAGCCACAAAACAAAAAATCAGAAACGGTGTCAGCGTTGAGATAATCAACTGCGGTAGATATTGTCCAAAATAAATTTCAAGTTGCTCCACTCCATCAATCATCGCCAAAATTGCATCACCAGTTCGCTCCATACCAAAATAGGATGGACCAAGCTCTACAACTTTATTGTAGATCACAGTACGAAGATGCACTTGAACCATTGACGCAGTATGGTGCGCAACCATGTTACGCAAATACTCAAGAGCCCCGCGTACAACCATCACGACAGCCACACCTACAGCTGGAAGTATCAGTTGTTCGAGAGGCAACCCTTGGAAGATGCGGGATATAAGCCATCCCAGTAACGCAAGACGACCGATACCAAAAAAAACTGCTAAAATACCTATCGCAGACGCAGTAAAAATTCGGAACCGGACACCTCTGGTATATTCCCAGAGTCTCGAATCAAAGTACATTCTGCTCCTAGCCTCGCTTCTTAAGGTTCACGCCGTGCATCTCAAAACTAATATTTTAAATAAGAAGTTAAATTTTGTCAGGAATTTAGAGACCTTCTTTAGTCAAATTCGCATAGCTCTTATACAGTCATTGAGCTAATAAGAAAAAAGTAATATCAGAAGACTGTCTGGACATATGCACAGTTCTCTCCTGTTTTAAGCCACAAACTATTGAAAGATTACCAATTTCTAAAGACCAATAAAGTACTACAAGTGATATTAAAGACTTGTATTTTTTAAATAATCACACCACATGCAATCCAATACCTAAAACTGCAACTGGGATGTAACCCAAATTTATATTAGAAGATAGTTATGAACCATTTTAAAAAAAATATAGCAAGGCGCAAAATAGTTAGGGGCGTATCTCAGCTGACTTCAGGAGTATCTACATCTGATGGAATGGATGTTCGACTAATTCGCTTCATTGGTTCAAAAGAATTAAATATGATTGATCCATTCTTACTTTTTGACACTTTTAATTCCGATCAACCAAACGATTACTTGGGAGGCTTTCCTAATCACCCCCATCGTGGCTTTGAAACAGTCACATATCTCTTAGCTGGCAACATGCGTCACAAAGACAATGCTGGGCACGAAGGTGTTATAAAAGCAGGTGGTGTGCAATGGATGACTGCAGGACGCGGAATAGTTCACTCCGAAATGCCAGAGCAAGAGAACGGTCTTCTTCAAGGCTTTCAACTTTGGGTTAACCTTCCCGCATCAAAGAAATACTCAGCCCCAAACTATCAAGAATTCAAAGCAACCGACATTCCCGTTGAGATGCTACCTAAAGGTGGAACTATCAGGGTTATTTCTGGCAAGACGGATAAAGGAACGCTGGGTGTAATCAAAAATAAGCTTACTGAGCCTTTATTCCTAGACGTTAGTCTCAATCAAGACACAACTTTTGAGCAGGAAGTAACAAGCACACACGCAGGTTTTATATATATAGTTGAGGGGAGTGTTCTAATTGGCATAGATGGTACAGAAATGTCAAAACAAATGCTTGGTATTTTAGGTAATGGAAATAAANTTAAAATTTCTTCAAAGGATAAAAGTTGCCGTTTCCTTCTTATCGCAGGAAAGCGTCTTAATGAGCCTGTAGCTCGTGGTGGTCCTTTCGTCATGAATACCAAACAAGAAGTGCAACAAGCCTTCCAAGACTATGAACAAGGGCGATTTTAAGAGACTATCATGGGACTACTTCAAAACGGCAAATGGATTGACCGATGGTACGATACCAAATCTAATCGGGGACATTTTAAGCGCACAGATTCTCAATTTCGCAACTGGATAACGAAAGATGGTTCAGCTGGACCAAGTGGCCAAGGTGGTTTCAAGGTTTCTTCCGGACGCTATCATCTATATGTTTCCCTTGCTTGTCCATGGGCGCATCGAACTTTGATATTTCGTACACTCAAAGGGCTTGAAGAAATGGTCTCCCTTTCAGTTGTTCACTGGCACATGGCTGAGGAGGGATGGACTTTTAAAAACGGTGATGGTGTAATCCCAGATAGTATAAATAATACTCAGTTCCTCCACCAAGTCTACACTATGGCATCACCGGATTATAGTGGGCGTGTTACTGTTCCGGTGCTTTGGGACAAAGAAACAAGAACAATCGTTTCTAATGAGTCATCTGAGATAATACGTATGTTTAATTCGGCATTCGATGATATCGGTGCAAAGCCAGGTGATTACTATCCGTCCAACTTGCATGCTAAGATAGATGCCATCAATATGCGTATCTATGACACAGTAAACAACGGCGTTTATAAAGCCGGTTTTGCAACTACTCAGGAAGCATATGAAGATGCAATCGAACCTCTGTTTAGTTCACTCGACTGGCTAGAACAAATTCTATCGAATTCACGATACCTAGTTGGCTCTATCATAACCGAGGCTGATTGGCGGTTATTCACAACCCTTGTGCGGTTCGACACAGTTTATGTTTGCCATTTTAAATGTAATCTCAAACGTATTGTTGATTATCCTAATTTATGGGGCTATGTGCGCGACCTTTATCAGCATCCTGGTATTGCGGCTACTGTATGCATGGACCACATAAAATCTCACTATTACGGAAGTCATGAAGTCATAAACCCAACACGTGTTGTACCGCTTGGACCAGAGATCAACTATTGGGCTCCGCATGACCGCTACAAATTATCATAGTACTTTATTGCAGATGCAAACAGATGTCTTCAGATATCCGTGAATAATAAGATGTAAATATATGTATTTACAAATCAACTATATTTTTCTCACCCTCATCTTGAACAGAAATTCTAAATATTAGATTTCCAACTTAAACAAAATTCAAAACCTATTCATTCTTGATAAGAATTCTGATACTTTGTACCACTAATCACAAATAACTTTATCTTCAAGCTCAATAAAAAAAAGNCTGCGGTTTAGAATGTAAAGTATAAATGCGAAAACAACCAATTGATTTTATTGTCCAACAATAGCATTTTAGAGTCTGTCAAAAACTTCAAACGAGTCCGTAATCATGGCCACGCCAAAATCAAAAATGTCAGGTAAAATAGCCATATGCATGGGAAGTCAGTCGGACTGGAAAACCATGAAGGAAGCAGCAAACATCCTAGAACAATTTGCAGTTCCCCATGAGGTAAAAATCATCTCAGCACATAGAACACCCAATCGACTCACAAATTTTGCCGACAAAGCCCATGATCAAGGATTTGAGGTTATTGTTGCTGGCGCTGGCGGGGCAGCACATTTACCTGGAATGCTTGCTGCTAATACACACATACCAGTTCTAGGAGTTCCAATAGAGTCAGCCTCCCTCAAGGGTATGGACTCATTACTTTCCATTGTCCAAATGCCGGCCGGAGTCCCGGTAGGTACACTTGCTATTGGAATTCCTGGAGCAAAAAATGCTGCTATTTTAGCAGTTACAATTCTAGCACTTAAAGATGAAAGAATTGCTGATAAGATAATCGAATGGCGAAAAAAGCAAAGTGAAGAAGTTGCAGAGATCCCCTCATGAACCCAAGCAATACCAATAAAGTAACTACAATCGGTATACTTGGAAGCGGGCAACTAGGCAGAATGCTGACTGTAGCGAGTTCTCAATTAGGATTACGAACTCACATTTTCGCACCTGATGCGAAGGACAGCCCAGCCGGAGAAATAGCTCACTACACAACAACGGCAGATTATGATGACAAGATAGCACTTACCTCTTTTGCCAAAAGCGTTGACGTCGTTACAAGCGAATTTGAAAATGTGCCTGCAAGCGTGATGAATTTTCTCTCAGACCATTGCCCTGTTAGCCCAGGTTACCTTGCCTTGCATACAGCACAACACAGAATAAGAGAAAAAACTCTCGCACAAGAGTTAGGTATAGCAACTCCAANGTTTTGGCCCATAAATACTCTTTCAGAACTTAAATCAACTATGCGGGATTATATGCTACCGTGTATTTTAAAAAAATGTACTCTTGGATATGATGGTAAAGGACAAGTTTCCATTAAACCAGGTGACAATTTAGATGCTGCTTTTGAAAGCCTTGGAACAAAAGATGCTATTCTTGAGGAAAGANTTAATTTTACGGCGGAGGCAAGCTTTCTAATAGCACGTAACGCTCAAGGCGATATCAGCCATTATCCTGGCACACTAAACAACCATAACAAGGGCATTCTTGCAAAATCAACTGCTCCTGCACCCCTATCAGATGAAATTATTGCTGAAGGTAGAAACGCAGTTGAGAGGCTAGCAGAATCTCTTGAGTTGTTTGGTCTTCTGGCTCTCGAAACTTTTATCACACTAGATGGCAAATTGCTTTTCAATGAAATTGCCCCTCGCCCACATAATTCTTTTCATTGGTCTATTGAGGGTTGCGCAACGAGCCAATTTACTCAGCTAGCACGCCTATTATCAGGTATGCCTTTTGGTGCAACCCATACTTATGGGACTTGGCAAATGGATAATCTAATTGGGGAAGACATGGCCAAGTTGCCCGAAATTCTTTTATCTTCGGGCATACATGTTCATATTTACGGCAAAAATGAAATCAAAACTGGTCGTAAAATGGGACACACTAACCGCCTAATTAGTAAATGAGACAAAAATACTCATTCAAAAGAAGGTAAAAAAATTTATGGTATGCTACCCTCCAGAAATTAATTGATTAATAAAATGCGCATAACTCAATATGCTTTTTTTCTTATCAATCGAAAGTTGATAAGATAAGTGTGGTTTATGGTGACATAAAAAGCGAGATCCAAATTAACAATTAAGTTACAACCTTTGTAAAAAATCAGAACCAAAGCTCTTACTTTAAATCTGTGCTAGTAGCAAATTGGAATTTTAATGGAACTAAGTATTGAAGAAGCACTACAACAGGGAATAATTGAGCATAAATCTGGCAATTTTCAAAAAGCCGAGCAACTATACCTCTCCATAATAAAAGCTCAGCCAAAGCATCCGGACGCAAATCATAACCTAGGGATAATAGCCATTTCAAAGAACCAACCTGCATTAGCAGTACCATTCTTTAGAACAGCCGTTGAAGTAAACTCAAAAAACGAGAAATTCTGGTTTAACTACATAGACGCATTAATAAAAAACAAACAATTTAAGGACGCAAAGCGTGTAATTAAAAAAGCAAAAAAAAGAGGAATTAATAACAAGCAACTCAGAGTTTTGCTGTCACAAACCAAAGTATTCCCGAAGCAAAAATTATCGTCTCAAGTACAAGACTACAATCTCGTTGAGTACTATNAAGCTGGTCAATTTAGCGATGCCGAAAAATTAGCACTATCCATTACCAAGAATTCTCCCAAAAATATTTTAGCTTGGAAGGTTCTCGGCGCAATTTACGGGCAAACAGATAGACAAGCTGATTCACTGAAGGCTAACCAGAAAGCTGTTCAAATAGAACCACAAGACGCTGAGTCTCACTATAACTTGGGTGTATCGTTACAGGCATTGGGGAGAATTAATGAAGCTAGGATGAGCTACACTCAGGCGATTGAACTACAATCTGATTTCTCCGAAGCCCACAGCAATCTGGGTGAAATTCTATTAAAAGAAGGCCGGCACAAGGAGGGTCTTAGAGAAAAGGTATTAGGTGATGGCGTTATCACTTTTGACTTGAAAAATGGGTTGTCAATATAACGGAAAATTCCTCATGAAAAAAGTGATTTTGCAAAAACAGAACTTAACTCCTCATTTTATTGGTGCGTGGACAATGGAACCTTTATCAATTTGTGATGAACTAATTGATTACTTTGAGACCAACAAAAACCTGCAAAAAAAAGGAGAAACAGGTGATGGAAATAATTTAAATACCAAAGACAGTACTGACATTAAATTTAAACCACAAAATATAAAATTGCCGGGCAATGAGGTTTTTGAAAAGTATTTTCAAAATTTATTTTATTGTTATCAGGATTACGTTACCGAGTGGCCTTTCCTAGAAACATTCATTGAAAAATTACAAATTGGCAGTTTTAACCTTCAGCGGTACCAGAGAGGTCAACACTTTAAAAAGTTACACACCGAACGTAGTAGCTTAGATTCGCTACATCGTATATTTGCTTGGATGACTTACCTAAATGATGTGAAGGAGGCGGATGGAGGCTCAACTTTCTTTTGTCATTATGATCTAGAAGTACAACCTAAAAAGGGTTTAACATTAATTTGGCCGGCAGAATGGACACATGCACATAAAGGAAATGTATTGAAGTTTGGTAACAAGTACATAATTACTGGTTGGATGAATTTTTCAGATAATAGATAATTAATTTGTCTCAGCCATCGTTTATGTATTTTGGTAAAAAGATGTATAATGTCCAGAGAAATTCAACACAAATAAGGTTTTAATGTACATCGTTTGGGGATAGTGATGTTTAATAGAATTTTTAAAGTTGCCTGTTGGCACCTTCTTGGTATTTCAATCTTCTGTGTTCTCATGAAATCAAGTGATATGATATTTGGAACAACAATAATTAATTTTCTTTTTGAAACAACAAATGGGGTCTGGGCTTTAAACGGTGTCGGGATTATATCAGTCTCTATTGCAGTCTGGGATGGGCAATTTGCCAATATGGTAAAAAAGAGTCATTGGAGTCAAAGAGAGCAACTACCTGACACAGAAATTAATTAGAAACTTCATGAAGAATTTAGTATTTGATCAAAGGTATAATTATAGAGTATTTTTCTACTTTATTTTTTAATTATTACAGAGACAATATCTACGAATTTCATCTCTATAGAAACCTTATAAAGCCCGCCAAACAGGTGGGCTTTTCCTTTCAAAGAAATTTTGAGAATGCTGGAAGTCTCTTATTTAGGAACTGGGCTTTCGTGCGGGGAAAATACGGTAGATATTCCCAGCTTTTTGATCTGTAGCAAACCAAATTGAACCATCCGGTCCAACCCTTACATCACGAATGCGACCAAACTTTCCTNCCAATAAACGCTCTCTCTCGGAGGTCACGTGATTACCTATTTTTAAACGGGAAATCATTTGGTCACGTAATGCGCCAACAAATAGGTCACCTTTCCAGCCAGGGAACAGATTGCCGTCGTAAAATGTAGCACCAGACGGTGCAATCGAAGGATCCCAATAATATAACGGTGCAACCACGTCAGGTCGTTCTGAAAACGGGAATGGTTGGCCGGAGTAATGTGTCCCGTAAGAGACTTCAGGCCAGCCAAAGTTTTTACCTGGTTGTGATTGATTAACCTCATCACCACCTGCTGCACCATGGGATATTGTGAAATAAGAATTGTCCGAAAAACGTAGCGTCGCACCTTGTGGATTACGATGTCCAAATGTCCAAATTTCCGGTAAAGCATCGGGTATCTTGACAAAGGGATTATCTTTTGGGATTGAACCATCTCGATTGATACGAATGACCTTTCCAAAATGATTTGAGAGTTTTTGCACAAGTTGAGGTTTTCCCCTGTCACCCAAGGTCAAAAACAACTTTCCACTTTTATTTATTACGATACGTGAACCAAAATGTCGTCCCCCACTACTTGGAGGCTCTTGTCGGAATATCACTTTTACCTTTTCAAGGGTCGGTTTTGATCCACCAAGCCGTAATATACCCGTTGCGAGGGCCGTTCTTGCTTCCGATACCCCAATTGGTTCAGAATAGCTCAGGAAAATTCGTTGGTTTTGAGAATAATCAGGATCAAGTGCTACATCAAGAAGACCACCTTGTCCTGAAACCCAAACTCGTGGAACACCCTCAATTGGAGTAGAAATTTTACGGCCTTGGACTAAACGCAAGTTACCTACTCTCTCAGTAACCAAATAGCTTCCTGTTTTTGGTAAAAATGCTATAGCCCACGGATGATCAAAAGGTCCAGCCATGCGCTCGACATTCAATGGGCCCGCAGAGCTTTTAAAAGGGCCGCTGATTTCTGCAAAAACTGGCGAATTACTTGCGCATACTAGAACGATAAAAAATAATATAATTTTTTTGGATACACGCATGTTTTCAACCTTGTCTATCTTGAATTAATTTTATTTAATTGCGACCAATAAGAGTTTTCCAAGCCGAAAATCATAAAATATAAAAAATTCTAACGAGCACGTATCATTAAATCTTCTAACTTGTAAATATGGCACATAATTGACCTCATTCTAAAAAAAAACTTGCACCTAAATAAAATGTTATAATATAACAAATAACTAATGTACGTGGCTGGAATTTTTTAATAAGATAATCATACTGCAAAATTTGAATTAGCTTTAGCTAATGAACTTATGATTTTGCTATCACAAATTTAATAGAGAGTTATCACTAACAAAAACTATTATCAATTAGACGTTGCGGGCTCTTTAATCTCGCTTAGTTTATGATTTTTTTTACTACCCCCATTTTTTAAGAGAAGGATTACTACAATGACTAACTTTCGTAAGATGTTATTAAGCACCGCAGCAATTGGTCTTACAACTGTTGCTACAGTGTCTTCAACNTCTGCCGCTGACGTTGAAAAGAAATTCGCATGGAGTGGCCATGTGAACCGTGCAATTATCATGGGTAGTGATGGAGAAGAGAACTTCATTGCTCACGAAGATGGAAACGTCTCTGGTTCAAGAGCACGAATGAAAGCTTCAGCCAAGTCTTCTTCTTTGGAGATTGGTGCTCTTGTAGAGTTGGCAATCCAAGCAGGTGCTGGCGCTAGCCAAAATGCAGCTGGTTCAGATGCGTTCTCAATTCGTCACAGCATGTTGTATCTAAAGAATTCAATGGGTACACTTAAGCTCGGTGACACAGCACACGCTGGAGGGGACTTCGTCGGAGTTGATATGTCCGGAACTAGCCATGCTGATGACATTTCAGGTACATTATTTGACTCCGTTAAATTTAACGACTCAAGTTCAATTGATGGATCTCAAGCAGCGGGTGTAACAGTTGCTACTGCACATGACAGTGACATGAGCCTTGGCCGACAGAGTGGTATTGGATATATATCGCCAGACTTCAACGGCTTTGGATTTGCTGTATCACATGTTACTGCTGGTTCAGGAGGATATCAGATCACCTACGGTGGTGATTTCAATGGGATGGAGGTTGAGGCTGGATACTCTTATGCCAACATAGCAGGTGCTACAGATGAAAGCTATCAAGGTGGTGGCGTGGGTGTCACTCTCCCAAGTGGTTTAAATATCTCAGCCAACTACAGAACTACAGCTTTAGAAAGTGCTGCAAACACAGCAAATAACGCTGATCCTGAACTGTACTACGGTAAAGTCGGATACACCCTAAGTGGCATAAGTGACTTGGGTAATACCAATGTTGCAGTTGCATACAAAAATACTGAGGATGCAAGTGCCACAGGCGATGATTTAAAGATGGTAAGTTTCTTGGTCAATCAAGCT
>PBDF01000011.1 GCA_002717285.1 Magnetovibrio sp. | reverse complement strand
TCTTTAAATCTTTGTATTATTTGACCTAAGTCATGCCCTGCAAGAATATGAGTATGGAAATGTGGTACTTCTTGATGCGCATTTGGACCATTATTTGCCAACGTGCGGAAACCTGAATCTACAATTCCTAATTTGCGCACTACGCAACCAATAGCCCGGGTGTATCCTATAATTTCAGAGTCTGATGCTTTTTCAGAGAAATCATCAATGTTTATATAAGAACCTTTCGGTATAACTAAAACATGCACAGCTGCTTGCGGGTTAATGTCATAAAAAGCAAGTGCGTATTCATCCTCATATATTTTCTCACAAGGAATTTCATCCCTAAGAATTTTAGCAAATATATTTTCTTCATCATAAACCATAAAGCAAATCTTTATATTTATTCTTGTTTTCGAGCAACCTTTTCATCAATACCAGAAATCCCTTCACGTCGACCAAGTTCCCTCCATACGTGATTGGGTTCAATTCCCAAATCTGCCCAAAGCACCAATAAATGAAATAAAAGATCAGAGCTCTCGCTTATAACCCTTTCTTCACCCTCATTTAGAGCAGCAACTATGGTTTCTGTTGCTTCCTCAACCAACTTGCAGGCAATTTTACCACGACCTTTGGAAAATAATTGAGCCGTGTACGAAGTATCTGAACTCTCGTTATGTCGGCTCTTAATAATCTTAAAAACTCTCTCGAGTACTTCGCTATTGATATTATTTTCATTCATATTTGGTCACTCTCAGTATTAAGGCGCACAGGAATACCTCTTTCTGCCATGTAAGCTTTAGTTTGCTCTATTGTAAAAATTCCAAAGTGAAAAATTGAGGCCGCTAGAACTGCTGATGCATGACCATCACGAATGCCCTCAACCATATGATCAAGAGTTCCAACACCACCTGACGCAATTACCGGAACCTTAACGGCATCTGAAATAGCCCGTGTTAAAGATAAGTTAAAACCAAGCTTAGTTCCATCTCTGTCCATAGAGGTTAAAAGAATTTCTCCTGCTCCAAGAGAGGTCATGCGTTTAGACCAATCAATTGCGTCAAGCCCCGTCGCATTTCTGCCACCATGAGTAAATATCTCAAATCTTTCTTTACCAATAGATTTTGCATCTACAGACACAACAATACATTGGGATCCAAATTTTTCAGCTGCTTCTCGCACCAAATCAGGATTAGTTACAGCAGCAGTATTTATGGATACTTTATCAGCTCCTGCTTGAAGCAATTTACGAACGTCTTCCGTCGAACGGACTCCACCACCAACAGTTAAAGGCATGAAACATTGCTCGGCAGTTTTTGAAACAACGTCATAAATTGTATCTCGGTATTCATGAGAAGCTGTAATATCAAGAAACGTCAATTCATCAGCCCCTGAAATATCATAAACACGAGCTTGTTCTACAGGATCTCCTGCGTCCACAAGATCAACAAAATTTACTCCTTTGACAACACGGCCTCCTTCAACGTCAAGACAAGGAATAATACGTGCCTTAAGCATATTATGTTAATCCCTTAGAAGTTGTATTGCAGCACTAGTATCAATTGTACCATCATAAATTGCACGACCAGATATTACGCCAGCAAATAAACCATCACCAGCTTCTTTAAGAGCCTGCAAGTCAGACATGGAGGAAATGCCCCCAGATGCAATAACAGGAATTCTGATTGCTTCCGCAATGGCTCTTGTCTCGTCGATATTAGGGCCTTGCATAGCACCGTCACGATTTATGTCTGTAAAAATAATTGTTGCCACACCAGAATCCTCAAACCGCTTTGCCATATCAAGAACTGGCACTTCAGAGACCTTAGCCCAACCTTCAACCGCTACCAAACCACTTTGAGAGTCAATGCCAACAGCTATCTGGCCAGGAAATTCCTTGCAGGCACGCCGCACTAGGGAAGGGTCTTTTAGTGCCGCTGTTCCTAGAATGATTCGAGAGATACCTACCTCCAACCAAAATGCAATAGTTTCCATTTTTCTAATACCACCACCCAATTGAACAGGGATGGTAATAGCTTCAATAATTGATCCTACAGTAGTGCCGTTAACAGGTTTTCCCTCAAAAGCACCGTTTAAATCAACCACATGTATCCATTCGCAACCCGCATCTTCAAAAACTTTTCCCTGGGCTGCTGGGTCTTTATTGAAAACAGTAACTTTATTTATATCACCACGTAGTAAGCGAACACACATCCCGTTTTTTATATCAATTGCAGGAAAAAAAATCATGGCTTCTAGGGTTTCCAATTTAGAAAATTTCTAATTAATCTAAGTCCAATATGTTGACTTTTTTCAGGATGAAATTGCGTACCAATCATGTTTTCCCGAGCAACCATTGCTGTTACTGAACCGCCATAATCAACTGTTGCAAGAACATCTTTGGGACTGTCACAATCCAAGAAGTAACTATGAACAAAATAAACATGAGGGTAATTACCTAGTCCTTCCAAAACAGGGTGAGAGGCACTTTTAAGGACCAACTCATTCCAACCCATGTGTGGAATTTTTAAAGTTTTGTCAATTGGTTCAAGAACACGAACCGTTCCATTGAGCCAACCCAAACCCATATGAATACCATGCTCTAAGCCCACAGAGCCCATTAGCTGCATACCTACACAAATACCTAAAAATGGCATAGCTTTCTCTATTACTGCTTCATTTAAAACATCTATCATACCATCTAGAGCCATTAACCCAGCTCGACAATCAGCAAAAGAACCAACGCCAGGCAGTACAATACGAGATGCATTTCTAACATCATTTGGATTAGAACTTACAAGGACTTTTAATGATAATCCTGACTCTACGACTCCACGTTCGAAAGCTTTGGCAGCGGATCGTAAATTACTAGAACCGTAATCAACAATTACAACAGTCATAAGTTGGCTGTCATTCTGGCCAATAGCTGGGAACGAGCAGTGAGAACACGTTTGGTTGCACTTTCCATATCGCGCTCTAGTACCAGGTCTTCGAAGCGGTAACCCTTTCGCAAAAGAAAATTTTGCCTAATTTCATCTGCCATGAAACCAAAAACTAGCGCAACAGCAAATAACGCAATCCCCAGTGCTGTCACGGACAACATAGCAAATTGAAAAATAATCACTATTGCAACTTGTATGGTTGCAAAGATTGCTGATTCCAACCACATACAATGAAATAGCGCCCAAGGGACAGTTAAAAAAAAGCTAGACCAACAAAATCCCTCCTTAATTATGACCATGCCATCATCACTAGCATTCAAAGATAAGTGCACGGTGTATGAGTGTGTTTTCATAATTATTGGGCTTCTTAAGCTCGATTTATCTAAAGGGAACCACCAAGAACGCCTTTGGTCGACGGCACTTCATTGGCCTTGCGCTTATCTACCTCAATTGCTTGACGTAACGCACGCGCCAAACCTTTGAAACAAGATTCAACTTTGTGATGATTATTTGTTCCGTATAAACATTCAACATGCAATGTTAAACCAGCTGCTTGGCCAAAGGCTTGGAACCATTCCTTAAATAATTCCGTATCCATTTCACCTAGCTTATCCCGAGTGAAACTTACATTCCAAACTAAATAAGGCCGGTTCGATGCATCTAAGATAACGCGGGATAAAGTTTCATCCATTGGAGACATTGCCTGCCCGAAACGCACAATTCCTCTTCGATCGCCAAGTGCTTTGGTAAAAGCCTCACCAATAGCAATACCAGTATCTTCTGTTGTGTGATGAAAATCGATGTGGAGATCTCCCTCTGCCTTAACCGCAAGATCAATCAAGCTATGTCGAGACAATTGCTCAAGCATGTGATCCAAAAAACCAATGCCTGTTGATACCGAGTATTTCCCAGTACCATCGAGATTAACTGATACAGTAATTTTTGTCTCATTTGTATTGCGTTCTACTTTGCCCTTACGCATAACATTCTCTTCTATTTGCAAATCCTAATTACTTGTAGCAGGTAAAAATACAAACCTGAAGGTACACATACTTTCTTATTCAAGTCACAAAGAAAATATATTGTAAATTATGTAATAAGCACAGTTTTTTTAAAAAAATTATTTTAATTGATAGTATATTTAACAACACAACATTAAAACTGACTGCCTGATAATTACCAATGGGTAAATTGAACAATAATTTTCTGCTCAAAAAAATTTCAATCTATTTAAATATCGTTATCTGCAATCAAAAATTAATAAACAACTTTTTTAAATTTAGAGTTACAAATAGTAATTAAATAATCACCCTTGACCCAGAAGCCTAGTACGCCTAAATCCCTTAAACACATTATTTATAGAGGTTCGTATTTTGAGCAATCAAAAATTTCCAGGCTGGTGTGGCACAACAATTCTATCTGTCCGAAAAAATGGAACTGTAGTTATTGCAGGTGACGGTCAAGTTACTTTAGGCGATACTGTTCTTAAAGCAAATGCTTGTAAAGTTCGCTCACTAGCAGATGGTTCCGTAATTGCTGGTTTTGCTGGAGCTACAGCTGATGCCTTCACACTATTTGAACGTCTAGAAAGTCGACTAGAACAATATCCCAAACAACTCACACGTGCCTGTGTTGAAATGGCCAAAGACTGGCGAACAGATCGTTATTTACGCAAACTTGAGGCAATGATGGCTGTGGCTGATAAAGAAATTTCCCTAATTTTAACCGGTACAGGCGATGTGCTTGAGCCAAGTAAAGGTCTTGCAGGCATAGGCTCAGGTGGAAATTATGCTCTAGCGGCAGCAACTGCACTAATAGATAATGATGACATGGATGCTGAAACGATTGCCCGTAAAGCAATGAGTATTGCTGCTGAGATTTGTGTATACACCAATAATAATATAATTATTGAGAGCCTTTAAATCATGTCCAGCTTTACTCCTCGTGAAATAGTCTCTGAACTTAACCGCTTTATAATTGGACAAACCGACGCCAAAAGAGCCGTTGCAGTTGCTTTAAGAAATCGTTGGCGACGACAACAGCTTGACGACAATTTACGGGAAGAAGTATTACCAAAAAATATTCTAATGATAGGTCCTACTGGTGTCGGTAAAACCGAGATTGCTCGCCGTCTGGCAAAATTAGCACAGGCCCCTTTCATAAAAGTAGAAGCAACAAAATTTACTGAAGTTGGCTACGTTGGACGAGATGTTGAACAAATAATACGTGACCTAGTTGAGATTGCGCTTCATCATGTTCGGAGTGAGATGCGAAAACACGTCATGGCAAAAGCTGAAATCCATGCAGAAGAAAGAGTTATTGACGCGCTTGTTGGAGAAAATGCCTCAAGCGAAACTCGTGATAAATTTAGAAAACTACTACGAGAAGGAGCTTTAGCAGATCGAGAAATTGAAATAAATGTTGCTGAATCATCAATATCAAATATGCCTACATTTGATGTCCCAGGGATGCCAGGTGCTCAAATGGGTATGCTCAATATTGGCGATATTATGGGTAAAGCATTTGGTCAACAAACAAAACCTAAACGCATGAAGGTATCAGACTCTTATGATATATTGATTGCAGAGGAAAGTGACAAACTACTCGATGAAGAGAAAATCATAAAAAAAGCTCTAAGCAACGTAGAAAATAATGGAATTGTTTTCCTGGATGAAATAGACAAGATCACAGCTCGATCTGATAGAACAGGTGGTGACGTCAGTCGAGAGGGTGTTCAGCGTGATCTTCTTCCACTCATTGAAGGAACCACGGTCTCAACAAAGCACGGCCCTGTAAAGACAGACCATATCTTATTTATAGCATCAGGAGCTTTTCACGTTGCAAAACCTTCTGACTTATTACCAGAATTACAGGGCCGACTTCCAACAAGAGTTGAATTGCGTTCCTTGACACGTGACGATTTTGTTCGAATACTTCTAGAAACAGAAGCCAGCCTCATCAAACAGTATACAGCTCTGATGGCTGTGGAGGACGTCACTTTAGAATTTGGTGATGATGCAATTGATGCTATAGCTGATTTAGCTGAGGAAATTAACCAGGGTGTTGAAAATATTGGCGCAAGACGGTTACATACTGTTTTAGAAAAACTGTTAGAAGATATCTCCTTTAATGCATCAGAAAAGGGAGGGGAAACCTTCTCAATTACTTCTGAAGATGTTTCCCAACAAGTAGGTGACTTAGCAAAAGACGCCGATCTAAGGAAGTTTATTCTCTAATGTGTTGGTCCTTTTAGTGGTGCCTGACGGCCTTTTATTTCATTAAGAATCCATTGCAAAGTTTCAACATCAAGTTCACCAATTGTCTCCGCTAATACATTAGCAAGTTCAGTAGCTTGAGGACATAAACCCGAAGTATCAACCATCACTCTTGGGTGGGATAGTCGCGCAAGATATTTAATTTCTTCAGCCTCGTCCCAAATTAGGTCTAAATAACCACAAATTTGTTCCAAAAAACCCGTTCCCGGTCGACCTCGATAACCATGCTCAAGCGAAGATAAATACGCACTCGAAACACCTAAATCTCTTGCCATTTTTTTTTGCAGTATACCGCGCTGCTGTCGCAACTGTCTAATTTTTTTGCCAAAAGGTGTCATCGCTTCCTCTTCAACATGACATAAAGGGCTCCTTCACCACCATCTTTCGGCACAGCATAAGAAAAAGCAAGTACACAACTTCGATTCGGTTCCTCATTTAGCCAGCGAGGTACCATCATACGTAGCAGACCAACAGATCCATCAGGTTTATTCCCCTTGCCAGTAATTATTAGGACACAGCGTTTTCCTGAATGAAACGAATTTTGAATAAAACTATTTATTGAAACACATGCTTGTTTCTGAGTCATACCATGAAGATCTAATTGACTTTCGATAGTGTGTTGACCCTTTTTGAGTTTTTTTGCACTACTTTTGTCAATACCAAAATGAGTGTCATGAGTTAATTCAGGTAATGATGAAGATTGAACTGAATCACGAGTATTGGTATTGACAATTTTATTACGTTGAACTTTTTTTAAAAAAGTATTGTGTGATATTGGCCATGCTGCCTTTTTTGACTCTGTATTCTTGAAATTACTCCGTAACGGTTTGACACTAGAAACTACATGTGACCACAATTTCTGATCAGCAGAGAATTTTTCAATATTTTCTTTTTTTATTTCAATTAAACGTTTTTTCATTGTAATTCTGACAAAATGTAAATCTTGTGATGCTGTAATCTAGTCACTTTCACTCAGCGAAATAGTAGTTTTTTAAGAAATCTGTAAAACAAAAATTAAAAATTTTGCTTTAATAATATTTCTTTGTATAGAATTTAAAGTTAATCTTTTTTTGGCAAGAGTAAAAAGTATCGACCTTTTTGTTTCATCAAACCCGCCTTTGCTGCTGCTAAACTTCCAAATCCCCAAAATAAATCACCACGAACCGGACCCTTAATAGCGCTACCAGTATCCTGAGCTATTACGAGACGGCGCAATGGCTCGCCTAAGTTTATTGGATCTGTTGTGTCCAACCAAATTGGAATTCCCAAAGGAATAAAATTTCGGTCAACAGCTAATGATCGACCTGGAGTCAGTAAAACACCTTGCGCACCAATGGGACCTTGACTCTCATCCAAAGACTTCGTTGCATCACTAATTATTCTAAAAAAAATAAAAGAACGATTTTTTTGCATTATTTTCGACGCTTGTTCAGTATGGTTTTCTAACCAAGTTCTAATGGCTTGCATAGAAACCCTCTCAGGCCTTAACTCACCTATTTTTATTAGTTCTTTTCCTATTGAGTTATAAACATGGCCATTACCTGATGCATAACCAATCCTGATAATTGTACCATCATCCATTAAAACTCGACCTGAGCCTTGAATATGCAAAAAAAAGGCATCAATCAAGCTGTCAACCCAAATAAGTTCCAGGCCACGTCCAGAAAGTGCTCCAGCTTCAATTTCTGCGCGGTCCGCAAAAGGAACAAATTTTCCTGCAATAATTTTTCCAAGCAAACGCTTGCCCTTGTAATCATCTCTGAAAGCACCAAGATCCGCTTCAACCAACTCGGGAGGGCGCCCATATATAGGAGTTGTATAGGATTTTTTACGTAGCCAGGATCCTCTAAGTTCCATTTCAAAGTAACCAGTAAACAACCCTTCAGGCTGCCCACTTGCTGTAGCTAAAAAAGGCTGGAAACGGGTTTCAAAAAAATGTCGTGCCAAATCAGGTCGATCTAAGGGCAAAGAAGATGCAGTATTACAAGTTTTTAACCAATCACCAGAAATTTCGCTAATAGATCCAAATACAGAACGCGATGGATTTTTTCTAATTTTAACACAAGAACGAAGAAAAGCGGCAAGTGCCTGATCATGTCGATCACCATTCCAGCCAACAATGTTTTTAAAGCTTGTTTTAGTGAGAACTAAATTCGATCTCACTTCAGTTACTGAAATAGTCTGATTTTTCTGAGGTTTTTTTAATAAAATTTTTTGAGGCGTTAACTGAGCGCAAGCCGTAATCAACGGCAGTAATAATAAAATTACGCTCCGCATACTATTAGTCCAAACTATGTGTCGCTGAGAGCAACCAATTGGGATCCTTAGAACGAGTGTCACGAGTAAAAGTCCAAAAATCAGTAATGCTCACTATTTTATCAGGATCACCCTCAACAACATTACCGTTAGAATCTTTAAGGGCGTGTATTTGATCACTAATAAATTTAACAGTTAACTGAACGACCGTACCTTCCATTTCTGCCTCTATTAACTCCGCTTTGGATATTCCTATCAGCGTTTCTTCCATGGTTTGGCCAGCCATTTCACGTTCACGAATCGAAACATTAAAGTTATTAAATACCTCATCGCTAAGTAATGGTTTCAACTCATTTGCGTCACCAGTTGCATAGGCATTAAGAATATACTCAAATGCTATTCGCGCTCCTGAGATAAATTCATCAATGTCAAAATCATTATCTGCCGCAACAATTTCTTCCAATTTAGTTTGTAAATTAGTTTTTGTTTCCAGTTTAGCCTTAGGTTCAGTTTTAACATTTACAGTTTCAGTCTCAATTGCAATAACATTATCATCTTCATTGTATTCATCGGTTTCTTGCTTTTTTTCCTGCGAAGATTGTCTAAAGAAATTAGAAAATTCTCCTTCATGACCATCGCGACGTCCGAGTACACTTCGTAAACGCAACACTAAAAAAACTGCAATCATTGCAAAAAGAATTATATCGAAAAATTGAATACCGTTGTCCATAATATTTTCACTAATTTTTTAAATTTTATTTGGTTAAGCATAAAGTAAACGTTTACGCAAAATTAAAAATCTAGTCTCCCTTTATCTTAACAACTTGATACAGTTAAGTCTCTACAGATAAGCTTTCTTGACCTTACGAGCAAGAGTAAGCAAGCATACGTTTTAAGAATAACAGGTGTTTTTTTTGGGATCACTTATTTTTATATTCATTATCATCATTCCTGTAATAGAAATTAGTGTGTTCATCCAGGCTGGTGAAAAAATTGGTTTATGGTCAATTATCGGTTTAATACTTATTACAGCCATAATCGGGGTTAGGCTCTTACGTCATCAAGGGCTTTCCACCATATCAAGTTTTCAACAAAATATAAATTCAGCAAGACTACCAATAGATTCACTTTTTGACGGTTTATTTTTATTGATGGCTGGAGCATTTCTGATAACACCAGGCTTTGTAACTGATGTACTTGGTCTAATATTATCTATACCAATCTTCCGAAATTTAATTAGAAATATTATAAAAAAACAACTTAAAAAACAAAAAATATTTGACCTACATACAAATCAAAACTTTGAGCAACCAAACCATAATAATAAATCATCAATCATCATTGATGGAGAATACGAGGAAATCAAAACTAACAAAGAAAATGACAATCAAAAGTTTAGTGATTAAAAAACCTTATCACCCCACGATCATAAAATACTTTAAAAATATAAATAATCTTTATTGAACTAAATTTGTATCCACCTAGCAATAAGGGAAAATTAAAATGAATAAAAAACCAGTAAAACAACAACAAAGCGAATCAACTATTACAACCCCTCCAATCCAAATTAATGCTCAATATATCAAAGACCTCTCGTTCGAAGCTCCATCAACACCAAGTATTCTCTCTGAAATGCAAAACAATGCACCTGATGTAAATATAACAGTAAATGTGAACGCAAAAAATATTCAAAATGATCTTTTTGAAGTTCAAATTGAAATACAAGCTAATTGCAGCGTCGCTAATGAAACTGCCTTTATTACCGAATTAACATACGGAGGACTTTTTAAGATTAATGTACCATCTGAACATTTACAAGCTATGTTACTAATTGAATGTCCACGTTTATTATTCCCTTTTGCTCGGAACATTGTTGCAGACGCAACTCGCGATGGCGGATTTCCTCCTCTAATGATTGCACCCGTTGATTTCGTTGCCATGTTTCAAAATCAAAATAAATCTGACACTTCAGATAATGTAAATTCTTCAAAAACAAAGAAAAAAGAAACTAAAAAATAAAACGTTAGACTACAAATCAATTTTTTAAAGTCATCCAAATAGGATCTTTAAGTGTTTTAACAAACTTTTCATGAAGCTCTAATTCTTCATATGAAATTTTATGCATTCGTGGTTTCCGAATATTTTTTAGTTTAACATCACTATCAGAAATGACTGATGGTTCTTGAGATTCGTTCAATAAATCTAAGTCAGGCTGCGGTCCACCAACTAACTGTAGGTATACTTCAGCTAATAACTGTGCATCTAATAATGCTCCGTGCAATTTACGATTAGAGTTGTCAATTTTAAAACGCTTGCATAATGCGTTTAAACTTGCTTGAGCAAATGGAAATTTTTTACGTGCTAATTCAATAGTATCAACACAATTATCCATTGATAACACAGGCTGACCTAAACGCACCATTTCTGCATTTAAAAAACCAATATCAAATTTTACATTGTGAATAACCAAAGTAGAATCAGCTATAAACTCCAAAAAATCGTTCATAATTTCTGAAAATGTAGGATAACCCTTTAAAAAGTCAGCAGAGAGTCCATGAACTTCATAAGCATTATTGGGCATATCACGTTCTGGATTGATATATTGATGATAAGTTTTACCAGTAGTTAAGTGATTAACTAATTCAACACAACCAATTTCGACAACCCTATCCCCGTCCATAGGATTTAGGCCAGTTGTTTCGGTATCTAAGACAATTTCTCGCATTTAATTTATATCAATTATTTTCTTATAAACAGGTGACCAGTTGTGAGCGGGCCACAATTTTGTCATTGACACAATTTTATTTATTTTTTGCAAACTATACAAACGCCCCAATCCGGTTTGTATTACAAAATCAGCAACACGGCATTTATGGCTATTTTCAATTTGACGATTTAGTATCATTTGGTATCGCTCAATACTCATACCAGGACGCTGAAGCACTCTATTTTTTTGTATTGAAGGCGGTGAATTTACAACAATAACAGCATCACAGTATATTTCTCCACCGGTTTCTAACAATAATGGTATATCCAAAACAACTAAACGCTCTCTTCTACGTGCACAAGCAGCAAGAAAGTAATATTGTTTTTTTCTTACTAAAGGATGTAAGATTTTTTCCAATTTTTGTAATTTAATCTCATCGACTAGCACAATAGATCTTAAAGCTGTGCGATCAACGTATCCGTCCTTAGCCACCTCAGGAAAAACTTTTAAAACATCGTCTACTGCAGCACCGTCTTTAGACATTAAATTATGTACGACATGGTCAGCATCATAAACAGGTACACGCAAATGACGAAAAGCGTTTGCAGCAGTTGTTTTTCCCATGCCTATAGATCCGGTTAGACCCAAGATGATCATGGACTAATTCCAATTTTTTTTGCTGTCTAACATGTAATTACGTAGTTTATCTGTAACTAAAGGATCTTTGCCAAACCACTTAAGAAATGCAGGTCTAGCCTGATGTAATAACATACCAATTCCATCAACAGTTGGATTACCTCTTACTCTGGCATCTTTTAGTAATTTTGTTTCTATAGGAACGTATACAATATCATTTATTAGAGCCTTTTTTGGTAAAACATTTAAATTCAAGTCAAGTTGGTCATTGCCTCTCATACCTAATATAGTTGTATTAACAACAAGTGAGGCATTTTTGAGAGACTCATGACGTTTTTTCCAATTTAAAACATTCACAGTATCACCAAAATTATTGGCTAATATCTCAGCTTTCTCTTGAGTACGATTTATAATTTTAATATTTTTTGCTTTAACTTCAACTAGCGCATTTACGATAGCTCGTGCTGCTCCACCTGCTCCTAATACAATACAGTCACCATTTATAAAATTTTGAAAATTAGAATTTTGCTTCAGATTTTCAATAAACCCAAAACCATCTGTGTTATCACCAAAAAATAAACCATTTTTTATAGAAACAGTATTAACAGCTCCAATTCTTCTTGCACTCTCACTTAAATGATCAACATAATTTATAATTTCTTGTTTATGTGGAACTGTCACATTAAAACCAATTAGACCTAAATCAGTCATTTTACTCAAAAAAGTTTTTATTTCGTTTGTTTTTACTGCGTACGCTTCATAAGAACCATTAAGTGAATATTTTTTTAGCCAGTAATTAAAAAGTTTTGGTGACAATGAATGATCTATTGGATAGCCAATGACACCTACTCGTAACAAACTTCCTGGCATAAGATTTCACTTTCTTATTTTTTTAATTTTTTCATTTCGATCTGTGCATAAATAAAAGTTTTCCCGATAAAAAAAGACATGTCTTTTTTTTTCCCCATATACCTTTTTTTCATTCTATCAATTATCCACGATACTTTATGTTTTAAATAATTGAAAAATACAAAGGATAAGTGGATAAAATTTTATTTTATCCACTTAAAATCCATGATTTGAATAACTTTTATAAACAAGCTAATTTTAAAATATAACTTTGTGAAACCTTATCTAATTTTTATTGATTTAGAAAAATACTTTTTTAATCACAATCTTTTCACAATTTATATTTATAAGAAAAAATTCAATGAAAATATGTAGATAAGTTGTGAATTAAAAAGAATTCCAGTTTTCAATCCTACTACAACTACTATTACTTATTTATAATAAATATTTAGTTATATAAAATAATAAAGTTCTCAGTTTTAAAAAAATGCAAGCAAACAAAAAATTATTAATTCAAACTTTAAAAAACGAGCAAGTTATTCGGCCTCCAATCTGGTTTATGAGACAAGCTGGCAGATACTTACCTGAATATCGCAGACTTAGAACTCAAGAAGATGACTTTTTAAAGTTTTGTTATACGCCTGATCTAGCGGTTGAAGCTACTCTTCAGCCTTTAAGACGTTTTAAGTTAGATGCAGCAATTTTGTTTAGTGATATTTTAGTTATACCAAATGCTCTAGGACAAAATGTCGTATTTCAAGAAGGCAAAGGTCCTGTATTGGATCCAATTCAAAATAAAAATAAATTAAAGAAGTTATCACTAGAGAAACTTCATAATAATTTAGAAAAAGTTTATGAGACTATTTCAATACTTTCAAAAGAAATACCTAAACAAACAACATTAATAGGTTTTGCTGGAGCACCATGGACGGTTGCAACATACATGGTACAAGGTCAAGGTTCAAAAGACTGTCCAATAGCTCGAGCTTGGGCTTATCAAGAACCATCAGATTTTAGTAATCTAATTCAGATACTTACTAAAGCTACTATTATGTATTTAATTAAACAGATAGATAATGGTGCTGAAGTTGTACAAATTTTTGATACTTGGGCAGGTGTTTTAAGTGATAACCAGTTTAAAAAATGGGTTATAAACCCTACAAAAGAAATCGTTAAAAATGTAAAAAAAGTTCATCCTGATGTTCCAATTATTGGTTTTCCACGCGGTGCAGGTACTCGTTATTTAAAATTTATTGATGAAACACATGTAGATGGAATAAGTCTAGATAACGGCATTTCAGTAGGGTGGGCATCAAATAATATACAGAATAAATGTGTGGTTCAGGGAAATTTAGACAATACAGTTTTGATAGCTGGTGGAACCGCAATGAAAAACGAGGCTTGTGTTATTCTTAAAGGTTTTTCTGATGGTTCACATATATTTAATTTAGGTCATGGCATTCTTCCTCAGACCCCACCGGAAAATATATCAGAGCTGATAGAAATAATCCATAATTGGAAAAGTTGAAAAGTTATATAAATGAAAATTGCTATAGTATTATTTAATTTGGGGGGCCCAGATAATCTTTCTGCGGTTCAGCCTTTTTTGTTTAATCTTTTTAACGATCATTCAATTATAGGAGTTCCAAACCCCTTTCGTTGGTTTCTAGCCAAGCTGATATCTTACAGACGAGCGCCGATTGCAAAAGATATCTATGCTTTATTAGGAGGTTCTTCACCCTTACTTGCTCAAACTAAAGATCAAGCACAAGCACTTGAACAACAATTTGAAGGAAATAAAAAAATAAAAACATTTATTGCAATGCGTTATTGGCATCCAATGAGCAATGAAACTATTGAGTTAGTAAAAGAATTCAATCCAGATAAAATAATACTGCTTCCTTTGTATCCTCAATTTTCAACAACTACAACCGGATCAAGTTTAATAGAGTGGCAAAGAACTGCCAAGAAAGCAGATTTAAATGTACCAACTTTTGCAATATGTTGTTACCCACAAGAGCCCGGATTTATTGAGTCAATTGTTGAAGCAACTCAGGTTGCTGTGCAAAATGCGACCTATAAAGGAAAGCCTCGTATACTTTTTTCAGCTCATGGGTTGCCTCAAAAGATTGTCGACAGGGGAGATCCATATCCAGATCATATTGCTATAACAGCTCAAGAAGTTGTAAAAAAATTGAAAATACCAGACTTGGACTGGAGTATTTGTTATCAAAGTAGAGTTGGACCTCTTAAATGGATTGGTCCATCAACAGATGCAGAAATTATCCGTGCTGCAAGAGACAATGTACCTGTTGTAGTTGTGCCAATAGCTTTTGTTTCAGAACATTCTGAAACCCTTGTTGAACTTGATATCGAATACAAGGAACTTGCTCTCTCTCAAGGTGTACCTTCCTACCATCGTGTTGATACGGTATCTGTAAAACCAAAATTCATAAAAGGTTTAAAAAGACTTGTAGAAAAAACCCTTGATCAATTTGATGATGTTGTCGTTTCAAAAGAGTTACAGATTTTTTCAGGAACAGGTTCAAGGATTTGCCCATTATCCGGGTATCAGTGTCGTAATAAAGAAAGGGTTAATTGAGTGGCATTTTCATCTGAAATATATTTGTGGTTAAAAGCTGCTCATATTATTTCAATCGTGGCTTGGATGGCAGGTTTATTATATTTGCCGCGCTTATTTGTTTATCATTCAAATCTTAGATCGGGGTCGGATGCTTCTGAGCTTTTTAAAATAATGGAACGTCGTTTACTTAAAGTGATAATGAACCCAGCAATGATTGCGTCGTTGGTTTTTGGTGGTTTACTTCTTTTTGACAGTTCAACCGATTGGTCTGCACCTTGGTTATATACGAAACTTGCCTTTGTTGGTTTACTTATGGGCGTTCATATGAAAATGGCGATGTGGAGACGTTCGTTTGAAGATGATGCTAATACCAGATCCGAGAAGTTTTTTCGATTGGTAAATGAAGTGCCTACAGTATTAATGATCATTATAGTTTTGTTGGTTGTTATTAAGCCTTGGTGAATAGGGGCTTGCTTTTTTCAGTAAGGATTGATTAAACTATATATCGATTTGATTTTTTATGGTTTGAATTTTTGGCTGATAGTCAGTTAAAAATTTGATCTTTGTAAAATCTTCTATAATTCCATTTATATTCAATTATTTTCTTTTTAACAACGCAACGGTTATTCCCAAAGCCGTTCAGCTCATCAGAGTAAACTCATGAATTTTAAAGAACTTAAAGCTAAATCTCCAGCGGATCTTCTAGCGTATGCAGAAGAATTAGAAATAGAAAATCCATCAACACTCAGAAAACAAGATATATTCTTTGCTATTTTAAAAAGACTTGCTGAAAATGATGTCCCTATTTTTGGTGATGGCGTTATTGAGGTACTTCAGGACGGTTTTGGTTTTTTGCGTTCTCCCGAAGCAAATTACCTACCTGGACCCGATGATATTTATGTTTCACCAAGTCAGGTTAGACGTTTTTCGTTGCGTACTGGTGATACAGTTGAAGGTCAAATAAGATCACCTAAGGAAGGTGAAAGATATTTTGCACTCTTAAAAGTAAATTTAATTAATTTTGAAGACCCTGAACAAGTGCGCCTTCGTACTAATTTTGATAATTTAACACCGCTTTATCCAGATCAACGTCTAAAAATGGAGATTGACGACCCAAATGTAAAAGACCGTACATCACGCGTGATTGATCTCATTTCGCCCATTGGTAAAGGACAGAGAGCTTTGGTGGTGGCTCCACCGCGTACAGGTAAAACAGTAATGTTACAAAATGTCGCTCAAGCTGTTTCTGCCAATCACCCAGAATGTTATCTAATTGTGCTTTTGATTGATGAGCGCCCTGAAGAAGTTACGGATATGTCACGTTCAGTTAATGGCGAAGTTGTTAGTTCTACATTTGATGAACCGGCCTCACGTCATGTACAGGTCGCAGAGATGGTTATCTCAAAAGCTAAACATTTGGTTGAACATAAAAGAGATGTAATTATTTTGTTGGATTCTATTACTCGCTTGGCTAGAGCATACAACACTTGCGTTCCCTCATCAGGAAAAGTACTTACTGGTGGAGTTGATGCTAATGCTTTACAGCGACCTAAACGTTTTTTTGGTGCAGCAAGAAATATTGAGGAAGGCGGTTCACTGACAATTATTTCCACTGCTTTAATTGATACAGGATCGCGGATGGATGAGGTCATATTTGAAGAATTTAAGGGTACCGGAAATTCAGAAATTATACTAGATCGTAAACTTTCCGATAAACGAGTTTGGCCTTCTATTGATATTACTAAATCTGGTACTCGAAAAGAAGAATTGCTAGTCGAACAAGATACACTCTCAAAAATGTGGGTTTTGCGACGTATATTAATGCCGATGGGTGTTGTCGATGCGATGGAGTTTTTGAACGGAAAATTAAAAGATTCAAAGTCAAACGACAATTTCTTTGATTCTATGAATAGTTAAAGTAGCAAAGAATTTTTTTATTAGAAATCATTCTTAATACCTTCAATTTGCAATAAAGAAGTTTTGGATGATATGCCAAAACCAGCACTAAATCCTCCAATTTTGCCATTTGCAGCAAGAACCCGATGACAAGGTATGATAATAGGTATGGGGTTTTTCCCGCAAGCCCCACCTACAGACCGAGGTGAACTTTTTAATTTATAAGCCACATCACCATAACTTAGAGTAGTTCCATAGGGGATTTTTAAAATAAAATTCCAAACGGCTTGCTGAAACACTGTTCCTGAAGTTTTAAGAGGTAAATTAAAATAATTTAGGTGGCCTTTAAAATAAGCATTTAATTGATTGGAAGCGTCTTGGAGTAATGATGAAGGTTTTTCTCTAGTAGTGCTACCAAACTCCAGAGCAATAATGTTTTTAGCATCAGCAAATATGGTAAGTGGTCCAAGTGGACTTTTGGTAGTTTTAAAATACATTTTTCAAATTTATTCTTTATTCGGCGATATTCTGAAAGATGCGTTTCTATGTGTTATGACTTTTATTAATAAAAGGTTGGTTAATATAGAAAACTCTTGTGGTATTTAATAAGCTGGATTTCTTTTTACGGTATCAAAAATCTGATAAATGCAAATATAAATAATGAGTTTCCTCTTCGTATTTAGCTAGTTATTGTGTAATGGAAATTACATGGTAAAAAATACAATAAGATGAAGTTTACAAATATCATAAGATTTGTTGAACGTTTTGATCACTATAAGCAAGATCTTTCTAAATTCATTAAAGGGTTTAATGACTTCATTTTGACTCAACATAATGTGGTTTTGAACTTTATAAAATATATAAATAATGGAATAGATAGTAAGTTTTCTGTGCGAGCGAAAGAATGAACCCTGACGACACTATCTTTGCTCTTTCAAGTGGTAAAGGTCGGGCTGGAGTCGCGGTTATTCGTTTGTCAGGAATTGCTGCTAGTTCTGCTCTTAAAAATATTAGTAATAAGGAACTTCCTCCGCCACGTATTGCAAAAAGAACAACTTTTATCGATCCAAAAGGGCATGAGTTGGATGATGGTCTAGCTTTATGGTTTCCTGCTCCTGCAAGTTTTACTGGTGAGGATGTGGTTGAGTTACATGTTCACGGTGGAAATGCAGTAATCAACACAGTCTTGGAGATGCTGTCAACATTGTCGGGGTTACGTATAGCGGAACCTGGAGAATTTACGCGACGGTCTTTTGAAAATGGTAAATTGGATCTTACAGCAGCAGAGGGTCTCATTGATTTAATAGAGGCAGAAACAGAAGCTCAGCGAAAACAAGCACAAAGACAATCTCGTGGAGAACTAGGTTTTTTATATGAAAGCTGGCGAAAAAATTTAATACATGCGCAGGCTTTGAGTGAAGCTGATATTGATTTCTCTGATGAAGATATTCCTGATCAACTTACCAGTCAGGCAAGAGATATTGCGAAGCTGGTTTTGGAAGAAATAGACAAGCATCTTAATGACTCAAACAGGGGAGAGCGTATACGTGCTGGACTTTATATGGCTATTGTTGGTCCACCTAACGCTGGAAAATCGTGTCTGCTGAATCGCATTGCAAAGCGTGATGTTGCTATTGTTAGTAATATTGCTGGAACGACGAGAGACATCATTGATGTTCAGCTGGATATTGGTGGTTATCCCGTAATTGCAGCTGATACAGCAGGTCTACGAGAAGCGAGGAATAGTATAGAAAATGAGGGTATAAGACGTGCTCGTGAGCGTGCAGGGGAATCGGATATGAAATTAGTTGTGTTTGATGCTAGTCTTGTAAAAAAAGGGGTAAAAATGGACCCGTTAACATTGGAAATGATTGACTCTAACACTCTGGTTATTTTCAATAAGTGTGATAAGCTCCACGGATCGCTACCCGATCAGGTTAAAAATCGACCAGTTTTGAAACTCTCAGCAAAAACTGGTGAGGGAATTGACGACTTACTGTATTCATTGGAAGCTTTAGCTAGTAAGCTTTTGGCAGGGGACCCAGGTCCTTGTTTGACGCGTCATAGGCATAGGAATGCTCTCACTGATTGTCAACGGGCGCTTGAGCGGGCTGTTGAGGTCGAGGAGGGTGAATTACTTGGCGAGGATCTTCGACTTGCCGTTCGATCATTGGGCCGCATTACTGGAAGGGTGGATGTTGAAGATGTTCTTGATGTGATTTTTTCTGAGTTTTGTATTGGCAAATAGTTCCTAGCTTTTTTCTATTTCTTCAGTTTAGTTTTAAGAAAAATCAACACGTAGCTCTTTTTTAAATGTTTCACGTGAAACAATATGTTTAGCAATTCTTTGACTTTAATATGAAGCGTGCATAAAGTCTTTGATGATGTTTAAAAATAAATATGACGTTATTGTGATTGGTGGCGGTCACGCAGGTACGGAGTCGGCAGCAGCAGCAGCTCGCATGGGGGCTGATACATTGCTACTGACCCATCGGCTGGATACTATTGGCGAAATGTCTTGTAATCCAGCTATTGGTGGTCTTGCCAAGGGTCAATTGGTTCGTGAAGTTGATGCTTTAGATGGCATAATGGGTCGAGCAATCGATAATTCAGGCATACAATTTCGTATGCTTAATCGCCGCAAGGGTCCAGCTGTTTGGGGCCCCAGGGCTCAAGCAGACAGAGCTCTTTATAAACAAGCTGTTCAGGCTTTGTTAGCTGAACAGAAAAATTTACATATCGTAGCCAGTTCTGCTGAGAATTTGACCTTTGATTCATCAGGACGGGTGGCTGGTGTCACTACAGAAAAGGGTAAAACTATAAAGGCTGGTGCTGTGGTTATTACTACTGGCACTTTTTTGCGTGGAGTTATTCATCTAGGTACCAAGCAAATACCAGCTGGCAGGGTAGGAGAGGGCCCAGTTGTTGGTCTGGCGGAAACAATTGAGAGATTAGGTTTTCGTCTGGGCCGTTTGAAAACAGGTACACCACCCCGTATTGACGGTCGCACAATCGATTATTCTAATTTACAGGAACAACCGGGTGATAAACCGCCAACACCATTTTCATTTTTGACGAATAATATAAAGGTACCACAAATTTCTTGCTACATTACAGGTACTACAGTTAACTCTCATAATTTAATTAGAGATAATTTGGGTAAATCTCCACTTTATTCCGGTCAGATAGAGGGAAAGGGGCCACGCTACTGCCCATCTATTGAGGACAAGGTGGTGCGTTTTGTTGAACGTAATCGCCATCAAATATTTCTCGAGCCAGAGGGTTTGGATGATCACACGGTTTATCCAAACGGCATTTCAACCTCTTTACCTGAGGATGTGCAAATGGAATTATTAAAAACAATTCCGGGGCTGGAGCGAGCTATTATGACTCAGCCAGGTTATGCAATAGAGTATGATTTTGTTGATCCCCGTGAATTGTCACCTTCCTTGCAGTCGCAAAAGGTGCAGGGCTTGTTTCTCGCAGGGCAAATAAATGGCACCACGGGATATGAGGAAGCTGCGGCCCAAGGTCTTATGGCAGGCGTAAATGCAGCGCTTGTTGCTGGTAGCAGTTCGATTGGTGAAACCCAATCATTTGTTTTAGATCGTGCGGAATCATACATTGGCGTTTTAATCGATGATCTGGTTACATTGGGTACTGAGGAACCCTATCGAATGTTTACATCTCGGGCTGAATATCGACTGGCACTTCGTGCTGATAATGCTGATCAACGTCTTACAGCTAAGGGTATTAAAATTGGCCTAGTTAATAAAAATAGAGAGAGGGCCTATAAAAATAAAATTATTTATTTAAAAGAAGCTCAGAACCTTCTTGAGGGTTTATCAGCAACTCCCAACCAGTTATCTGCTATTGGTCTCACCATAAATCAGGACGGAGTACGTAGGTGTGCCAAGGATCTTTTGTCTTACAAGGGCGTTGATAGAAATGCCCTGCTTCCCTTATGGCCTGAGTTGAAACGAGTTTCACCAGATATCATGCAACAAATTGAAATTGATGCTCATTACAGAAGCTACCTTGAAAGGCAGGAACTAGATGTGCAAGCATTTCGACGCGATCAAGTTTTAATAATACCTGATGATATAAATTATTGTGCTTTGCCTGGTTTGTCGACGGAAGTTAGTATTAAGCTTGATCAAGCTCGACCAGCTACATTAGCCGCTGCTTCTCGTATTTCTGGAGTCACTCCAGCTGCTTTGACAGTATTGCTTACTTATGTGCGTCGGCACAATTTAAATTTGTGATGTTTCACGTGAAACAGTTCCAAGAGGCGACCAATGCAAATGATGAGGCATTGCAACGCTTGTTAGTATACTCAGAATTATTGGAAAAATGGCAAAAAAAAATAAATCTAGTTAGCAGTAGCAGTATTGTTGAGTTATGGAAAAGACACATGCTTGACTCTGCGCAGTTATTGCCCCTACTGCCGCGACAAGGGTGTTCAATTTTAGATTTTGGAAGTGGAGCTGGTTTTCCGGGTTTGGTGCTTGCGCTCATGGGTGAGTTGCAAGTAACACTAGTAGAAAGCGATCAGCGCAAGTGCGTGTTTCTGTCTGAAGTTATACGAAAGACCAGGGTCGTTGCGTCGGTTCGGGTGCAAAATTGTAGAATAGAAAATTTGCCGAGTGGTAAAGTAGATGTTGTAGTCTCAAGAGGCTTGGCACCTCTTGAAAAATTATTAGTATTAGCAGAGCGTTTTTTGCGAAGTGACTCAATATGTTTGTTTCTCAAGGGTAAAAAAGTTGATGAAGAATTGAAAGAAATTCAGAAAAACTGGTATATGAAAGCTACTAAATTTCAAAGTCGGTCAGACCCTTGCGGAATCATTCTCAAAATAGAGCATGTTATGAGGCGGGGTTTGTAAAAACATGTCAGGTATATCTAAAGAGAATTCCGGTGGTTGTGAAAATTTGATGACCCGAATCATTGCTGTTGCAAATCAGAAAGGGGGTGTCGGCAAAACAACAACCGCAATCAACTTGGCGACTGCTTTAGCAGCTACAAACAAAAAAGTTCTAATTATCGATCTTGATCCACAGGGTAACGCAAGTACTGGTCTAGGTGTTAGTCAAGAGGCGCGAATGAGAAATATCTACCATGTAGTAATGGAAAAAATATTTCTATCTGAAGCTATTCAACCAACAGATATTCCAGGTCTTGATATTGTGCCATCAGGTATTGATTTAAGTGCTGCAGAAATTGAGTTGATAGATGTTAATGAACGTGAATTTAGTTTGCGCCGGGCTTTGGTTAATATTTTAGGACCAAGAGGCGAAGACACATTTTATGATTTTGTTTTGATAGATAGTCCTCCTGCACTAGGTTTATTAACCATTAATGCTCTTGTAGCGTCTCACGCGGTACTGGTTCCACTACAATGTGAGTTTTTCGCTCTAGAAGGCATAAGCCATTTGATAAAATCAATTGAGCGTATTCGTAATGGATTTAATCCAGATTTGGAATTACAGGGAATTGTTTTAACAATGTTTGACAAGCGAAATAATTTATCTGATCAAGTTGCGGCGGATGTTCGAGAATATTTTGGTGATAAAGTATATAAAACGGTAATTCCTCGCAATGTGAAGGTTTCTGAAGCGCCGTCTTATGGACGCCCAGTTTTAGTCTACGATATCTCTTGTGCAGGATCTCAGGCATATTTACACTTAGCTGGCGAAATCATTCGTCGTGAACGAACGGCCTCACTATCATGAAATCAATTGAAAATAAAAAGCAGAAACTTGGTCGTGGTTTGTCAGCTCTTCTTGGAGAAGTACACAACAAATCCACCAACCTTGATGGAGGCCGTGCAGTAAAGATGATTCCAATTGAATTTCTTCAACCAGGAAAATATCAGCCACGTCAGCAAATAGATAGTGAAAGCATTGTTGAGTTGAGTCAATCGATTGCTGAGAAAGGTGTATTGCAACCTTTATTAGTAAGACCATTAACGGATACAAATAGTAAAAATATTTACGAAATTATCGCAGGTGAGAGGCGGTGGAGAGCTTCACAGAAGGCCCAGATACACGAAGTTCCAGTCATTATAGAAGATCTGAATGATCAAGAGACTCTTGAAATAGCCTTAATTGAAAATTTACAGCGGCAAGATCTTTCGCCTTTAGAAGAGGCTGAAGGGTACCAACAATTAATGAGTGAATTTAAACACACTCAGGCAGAGTTAGCTAAAGTGATGGGTAAAAGCAGAAGTCATGTGGCAAATACTCTTCGACTTTTATCTTTGCCTAAATTTATCAAAGAAATGATTGATGACAAACGTTTGAGTGCCGGGCACGGGCGTGCTTTGTTAGGCGCAACAAATTTAAAAAAATTGGTAGAAACTGTTTTAAAACAGGGTCTTAATGTTAGGCAGACAGAAAAATTAGTAAAAAAAGATAGTGCTTCTAGCCGTAAATCTGTCACACGTACCTTTGTTAAAGACGCTGACACAATAGCACTCGAAAGGAATATATCAGACTCATTGGGACTTAAGGTAGATATAAAATTCTCCGATGGTCGTGGTGCTCTGACTATATATTACAAGGGTCTTAGTCAGTTGGACGATATACTTGCTCGTTTAAGCCGCAAGCAAAAAAATAAATACTAAATAAAAATTTAAACAACGACTATTATTACCCATTATTTATTAAATATTAGCGGTAGCACTAATTTTAACATTGATCAAAACTGTTGACCTGCCGTTAATGTTTAACCAATTGCGTAATGCGCATAAGAGTTCTCCAACAAATAGCTTTGACAGGTGCATTTGTAGTTTTGCAATCCATTTCGGCCGTTATTAACAAGTCAAGGGCATCGCTTATATTCTTTTTTGGCCAGCTTTGTAACTGATTTTTGAAACTGGTTACCTGCATAAAGATTACGGGTGGCTTTAGAGATTTCATTGCCATTTCAGGACTTTTACCACTTTTAATTAAACCTGTTGTTTCATGTAGGCGCAAAAAATGTCGGGCTGTAGCTCTAAGAACCTGAATTGGGTGAGTGCCAACCATAAAAGTGCGGCTGAGTGCTTTATCTAACATAGTTTTGTCACCGCAACCTACAGCCAGGGTTATGTCATCCATCACCATTGCTGCATTATCATTTATCGTCGCCATAACGTCAGTAAGTTCAACAGAACCGGGTGCGCCCATGTAAATTGATAGTTTTTCGAGCTCACTTCTGGTAATTGACCTGTCTAATCCAAGATTGCTTACTAAATAAGTCATAGCTTCTTTTGTAGGCCTTAATCCGTGGACAGAGAGTGTTTCATTAATGACCTCTGGAAGATCCTGAGTGTTATCACCGTAACAAGCAATAGAAGCAGCAATTTTAGATTTCTCAAAAAGTTTACGTAAACTTGATCGAGGCCCAAGTTCTCCGCATTCAAGAATAATTAAGGCATCATCTTTATTACAAATTTCCAGATGAGTGGAAATAAGTTTTGTTATGCTATCACTTGCATTTCTAACACGAATTAAGCGACGACCACCACCAAGTGCTATTGCTTTTGACTCATCAGTTAGACGGGTTGGGTCATTTTTTAAATCTGTGCCAATAATATTTACGACCCGAAAAGGATCGCTCAAATCGTCAATAACAGTTTTTGCTAATGCTAAAGCATATTCACTTATTAGGCCTCTGTCTGGCCCATACAACAGTATACAGGTTATTTCAGGATTAGGATTTTTGATAAAATTTTTTTGATGCGTAGTCCTAATTTTCACGATTAGGCCCCCAGTTTAAAGTAACAGAAAATCCCTATTGATTACTCTGGTTAAAATATATGCCAAGTCTAGATCGAATATTTTCCGCAATTTCCTTTAGTGCCCTTTTCTGAGCATCCTTCAACGCAGCAAGGGCAGCATATTGGGCTTGGGGGATATCATAACTGCTGATTGATACAACCGTTGAAGTTAGTAGATTTTTTGCTTCAATTCTGGAATTCAATTTAACAAATTTTGATAAGGTAAAGATGGCCGATATCTTGAGGTTTCCTCTAGTTACTACTGCTGATTTTTTAACACCGAGATCTGAACTCTGTTCCTCCAGTTTTACATTAAGAGTGTAAAGTGGATTTGCTGGCGTTCCCTTGGGATTAAGTCGAACAAGAAGATTATTATGGAGGTATTGACCAATTCTATCTTGGATTGGGTTTATTTGAATAAGTGCCATTTGTTCTTGCACTGACGGGTTTATACTATTTCGTTGGTCATAGAGAGCACTATATCCACATGAGTTAAGCTTGATACTAATTATAAAAATAAGCGTTATGTATAGTAGCTTATTTGTACAAGAAAGTAGGTGCCTATATGACAACATTTATTATCCTATCTGGTACAACAATTATTTTTTTAACCGCTTTATTTTTAACAGTCTCTGCAATTTTGGGCAAAGCCATAGCTGCTTTTTCTGCTTCTTTACCTTTGCAACCCCTTGGCAACGTAATTGTGCCTTTTAACTTACCATTAATCTGAACCGCAATTGTTGAATTGTTTTCGAATAAAAAATCTGTATTAACGTCGGGCCAAGGTGTATTTGCTAGAATAGTATCATGACCTAGGTGTTGCCATAATTCTTCAGCAATGTGGGGCATCATGGGTCCAATGAGGCAGACGAGTGTTTCAAATCCATGACGTAAAACCCAGCTGGCCCCTGCTTCGCTTTCATCAAAGGACTCCAGTATATTCGTTAACTCTCGAATACGCGCAATAGCTTTGTTAAAGTGAAATTTGTCAAGGTCATCTGAGACAGATGCAATAGTTTTGTGGATCTTACGGTGTATCTCCCCAGCTGTTATGGAAAGATTTTCTGGTAACGGTGTGTTGATTTCAGGAAGAGGTATTTTATGTTCAGTAACCATTCGCCAAAGACGATTAATGTAGCGCCATGCCCCATCAATACCAGAATCTGTCCAATCAAGATCTCTATCCGGTGGACTATCTGATAACATAAATAAACGTGCTGTATCTGCTCCATAATTGCTGATTATTTCTTCTGGATCGACTACATTTTTTTTAGATTTACTCATCTTCACTGAGCGGCCAATAGTAACTGGAGAGTTTGTATTTTCTGCTTCCTCAGGGAAAAGCCACTTGCCATCTGAATCTTGGTAAGTTTCGTGACAAATCATGCCTTGTGTTAAAAGTCCTTTGAAAGGCTCTTTATGGCTTAGATATCCACATTGTTTTAATGCACGAGTAAAAAAACGAGAATAGAGCAAATGCAAAACAGCATGCTCGATACCACCAATATACTGATCGACCGGTAGCCAATAATCAGTAGCATCTCGTTCGAAAGCTTGGTCATTGGGGGCTGAGCAAAAACGCGCAAAATACCATGATGACTCAAAAAAGGTGTCAAAAGTGTCAGTTTCTCGTTTCGCTTTTTTGGAGCATTTTGGACAGTCTACGATTTTCCAAGTTGGGTGATGCTCAAGTGGGTTACCTGGCTTTTCAAAATCCACGTCTTCGGGTAAAATTACAGGTAATTGTTCATTAGGAACTGGAACTGTACCACATGTATCGCAGTAAATAATTGGTATTGGGCAACCCCAGTAGCGTTGACGTGAAATGCCCCAATCACGCAATCTAAAGTTTACTACACTTTTACCTTTGCCTATTTTAGCGAGTTTTTTTATTGAAGCTGATTTTGCTTCTGAAATACTCATACCATCAAGAAAATCCGAATTTATCAAAATCCCGTCCTCTACAAAGGCTTCTTTTTTGATATGAAAAGTTTTTGGATTAGCCCCTTTTGGGGCCACAACTGGGATTACATCAAGATTATATTTCCGAGCAAAATCTAGATCTCTTTGATCATGGGCTGGACAACCAAATATTGCGCCTGTGCCATATTCCATTAGCACAAAATTTGCTGCAAAAACAGGTATTTCAATAGAGGGGTTGAAAGGGTGCTTAGCCTTTATTCCAATATCTAAACCTACTTTTTCTGCGGTTTCTATATCAGCCTCGCTGGTTCCCATACGATTACAATCGGTGATAAAGTTGCTCAGTTGAGCATTTTTTTTGGACATTTCTGAAGCAAGTGGATGATTGGCAGCAATTGCCATAAAAGAGGCCCCAAAAAGAGTATCGGGACGTGTTGTGAAAACATCAATTTGGTCGTCGCGGCCACAAAGTTCAAATTGGATGTGCGCTCCCTCTGATCGTCCAATCCAGTTTTCTTGCATTAATCGAACTCGGTCAGGCCAACGATTTAGATCTTTGATGGAATCAAGTAAATCATCCGCATATTCCGTTATTTTTAGAAACCATTGGGAAAGATTGCGTTTTTCTACATATGCACCGGAGCGCCAACCTTTGCCATCAATAACTTGTTCGTTGGCTAGAACTGTCTTTTCAACTGGATCCCAATTGACCCATGATTCTTTTCGGTAAATGAGTCCTGCTTCTAGAAAGTCTAGAAACATTTTTTGTTCATGTTGGTAATAATTTGGTTCACAGGTGGCGAGCTCTCGGGTCCAATCATAAGATAGGCCCATGCTTTTTAATTGATCACGCATGTTAGCAATATTTTCCTGTGTCCACTTTGCTGGATGAATATTATTGGCAATAGCAGCGTTCTCTGCCGGTAAGCCAAAAGCATCCCACCCCATGGGATGAAGCACATTAAATCCGCGGGCCCTCTTGTAGCGTGCGACGAGATCGCCAAGTGTATAGTTACGAACATGACCCATGTGGATACGACCTGAGGGGTAGGGAAACATCTCTAGTACGTAGTATTTGGGTTTTGAGGGATCGATCGTTACGTCGAAAGTACCCATTTTATCCCATATTGCTTGCCACTTGGCTTCAGTTGCCCTTGCATTATAATTAGACATAACGACTTATTTTCTCCGCATATAAGTTACTGGGCTTGTAAAATTTCGTTCCGAAGTTGGCGAGCTCTGGTTAAAATTGAGTCTTCAATTTTGGTTGCTGCATCGTCTTTCATAGCAACGTCACGCCATCCACCTTGTTTAGATAATTCCTGACGGAAAACAGCAACACGTACACCATCAGCTCTAAGAGCGCGCCCCAGTATGTATATATTAAGCTTAAAACGCTCATCTGGTGCCTCGCTTGCTGAGTACCAATCGGTAATAATAACACCTCCAAAAGGGTCAGCTGAGTCTACCGGCATAAAAGAAATTGTATCTAGGGATGCTCGCCATAAAAAACTATTGACCCCGATAGAACGCCCATCTGCGTATGGATCATCAGCAAAAAAACCATCATTTCCAAAAACTCCACTAGCAACATTTTGATTTTTTATGTTTATATTTGAGGATATTACCGGAGTTTCGCTGACTGGTTCTCCCTCGGTACACCCACACACTATCAATGTAATGGCACCAATTAGTGCGGGTAAAAAAAAGCGTTTAAATTCGTTAGATTTGTCTTTTTTAAACATAGTATTTAGTTCTTTAGTCATGTCGAGTCGAGCTCCTAAAGCTTTCGGGTCGTTAATTATAACATACTGGAGAATTGTTGGGCACTAAAGCTTGTTATTAGCGAAGGACATTATTTTTATTTGATAATGCATCAATAGCGGCCCAACCAACCGCACCTGAGGTAAGTACACGGCCTTCATTTTGATAGTTTACGCCGCCTAGGGCGTAGACTGGGATTTGGGCGTTTGTCGTCCAGTTAGTGAAACGATGTATTCCAATAAATGTGCTTTCAGGATGGCTTTTTGTTTTAAAAACTGGGGAGAGTAGTGCAAAACTGGCTGATGCTGATGCTGCTTTACACAGCGCTTTAGGTGAGTGGGCTGCAACACAAAGGAAAGTATTTGGCCTTAGCCATCTGCGCCAATGGCCAAGTTTATGCGCTAACATATCTTCTGGCAAATGTAGTCCATCAGCTCCTATAGTTCTTGCGAGATAAGCATCGCCTGCAATTAAGAGTGGAATTTTTTTAGGGCGACAAATAGTTAATATTTCGCGGGCAAGGCCTGCACGATCTGGGACATTATAATGGCGCAAAATAACGCCACTTTCCGCAGGTAAAGCCCTTATTGCATCACGGGGATCGGCCAAACGCATACTGTCAGTAAGTAAAATTCTTTTGGGTAGCTTCCGCAGGGTTATATGATCTGTTAGGTTTTGCATAATTTTTTTGGTCTAGGGAAATGATTATAAGTGATGGTAAAAAATAATAACTATAAAGATATTCTAGGCAACCTTGAAAAGGTTCAGAAAGAGCTTGAAGTTATCTCCAAGGAAATTGGGCGTGACTCACAATCAGTATCCATAATAGCGGTTTCAAAAACGCATCCAACCGACGCTATTCGCCCTATTTTAGAGTCAGGCCATAGGCTTTTTGGTGAAAATCGGGTTCAAGAAGCTAAGAATAAATGGATTAAGCTAAAACACGAATATGCAGATGTATGCTTGCATTTGATTGGTCCTTTACAATCTAACAAAGTTCGTCAGGCGCTTGAAATTTTTAACGTAATAGAAACTCTTGATCGTCCAAAATTGGCACACACTATAGCTCGTATAATGGATGAAACAGGTTATCGTTCCGATTTTATGATACAAATAAATACTGGTGAGGAGAGACAAAAAGCGGGTATTTTACCTCTTCAGGCTGATAACTTTATCAGTCTTTGCCGTGATGAGTTGAGGTTACCTGTAAAGGGTTTAATGTGTATTCCACCAATCAATGAAGAAGCTTCTTTGCATTTTGCATTGTTGGCAAACATTGCTAAGCGAAATGGTCTAAAAGCGCTAAGTATGGGAATGAGTTCTGATTATATACAAGCTGTTCGCTTCGGGGCGACCCATGTAAGGCTTGGTACATCTATTTTTGGTACTCGGCGTGCAACTAAGGGCTGATGACTAAACGTGTATTTGAATTACAGGATTTTAACAATTCAAGTAAATCATCGGTAATTAGGCCAATACAACCCTTTGTTGATTTATAATCAGGTAAAACTACATGAATAAATATTGCACTACCTTTACCTGATATTGGTGTCTTTCGATTATAACTAACGTCAACAACAATGTCATATAAGGAATCATCTCGGTATAGCTTTTCGTGGCTTACGTTTTGAGGTAATTTTATAGGTTGATTATAGTCAGGAGAGTATGGATCATCACACCAACCGTCATCCTCACTAATCGTTGATATGTTAAGGTTGGTTTTAGGTAAAGCAAGACGGTCACTTCTGACCATAACATTTAAAAGGGAAAAAGTTCCAACTGGAGTAATGCCGTCCCCTTCCTGTTTTTTTATGTCAATACCACCGTAACCAAGTGCGCAAGGTACTTTGTGCTCAATACCTAATAAATCGGTCCATGTTAGTAAAGCAGAACTGTTGACGTGAATATCCATACCGTTTTAATTAAAAGACAATATATATTTTGAACATTAATAGTGTAAATCTGCAACTTCTACTGAGCGTTTTTCTACAGCATTCTTATCAAGTTGTGCGCTTTCGCTGTAACGGGCAAGTGCGAGAAGCATTGTTTCTGAGAACCAGCCGCCAAGAGGTGAGGTAGCACCATTTAATTGAGCTTGATCTCGGCCCAAGGCATAGCTGGTTACAGAAGCAGCTTCACTCTCTTTTAAGTTAGCTTGTTTAGTGTCTTTTGTTTTATTTTTGGAAGCATTAGTAGATGTCTCAATAGTTGGGTGTGAAAATTTATTTTTTTCTTGGGCCCAATTTAATACTTCTACATTAGAGGAAACATTTTTTGCTAATTTTGTTATGTTTTTTGATTGAGCTTCTCTTGCAGTCTCAGCAGAATGAGCAATTTCTCTTTGTGCCCATTCAAGAACCTCTGCATGGGTAGTGATTGGGCTGGCGTCACTTGTAATGCCAGCAGATTCGGAAGTGTTGGCAAAGTCATCACTAATTTGAGTTTTTAAATTATCATCTTGTTTTGTGAATAGGGCCATCATATGACTTCCTATATCTTGCCCAGTTTTTTGCTCGATTGTGACGTTGGCCAAGGCGACAACTGTTCCAATGGGTCCCCCAAAAAGACCGCTGCCTGCTATTCGTGACCCAGGATCAATTTGATCGCCTGTTATTGATCTATACATTGTGCCAACAAGTGGGATATGCTGCAGTGGGTTAATAACGTCTAAGAAGTCAAGAAAAGTAAAGCCATCCTTACCGAATGCGTGAAAGCTGCGCCCTGTGCGCTCTTCTTCACGTTCCTCCAGCTTCTCACCAACATTTTGCAAGGAAGTTCTGGGCTTAGGAAGCGTAAATTGATTATTATCTGTATCGAGGGAATTGTTCATAATATGTTTCTTTTTATGATGACTGTCTGTTGATATCTGTTTAAAAAATTTGCGCCTGCCCATAAATATGCAATGATTGTGCCAATTAGAAATCCAAGAAAATCTCTTTTATTCATTATAAATTTTGATAGTAGTGGCAAGAAATGCCGGGTCTTGGGGAAAAGTAGGTAAAAATTTCTAGATTAAGTGGCCGCTACGCACAATTTTACTTTTTAAATATTGCTCATTGTGTTTGTTAGATCGAAAATGGTGCTTAACTCTTTCAACAACATCAATGCCGCAAGCAGCGAGGGAGTTGATTTTATCTGGGTTATTGGTCATCAGCCGGATTTTTTTAAACCCTAATTGGCGTAATATCTCGGCAGCCGGCAAATAAATTCTTTCATCTGCGTCAAAGCCCAATTGTTCGTTGGATTCTATAGTATCGAAACCACTATCTTGTAGTTCGTAAGCTCGTAGTTTGTTGACGAGACCAATACCACGCCCTTCTTGGGCCAAATAAAGTAATACTCCTCCACCAGCGGTTGAAATTTCGTTGATGGCTCCACGTAATTGGTCTCCACAGTCACACTTGAGACTAGCAAGAAGATCTCCAGTAAAGCACTCTGAATGTAAGCGAGTAAGAACGGGTTGGTTTTTTTTAAGGTTATTTTCACCAATGACTATTGCTAAATGCTCAAGGCCTCCGTCAAACGGTCTGAAGGAAATAATTCGTGTGTTGTTTGCATCCAGCAAAGGAACCTGGGCCTCACTGACTGCTTTCAGGGTCCGTGCCTGAGTGTGTTCGTATTGAAATATATCCCCTGCATCAACGACGAGTAGGTCATGTCTAATTGCCCAAGTATCTAAGACATCAGCATCTTTATCTTTAATGTGAGCAATGAGAGCAGCAGGCAATAGGCGCGAAATCTTGGCTAAACCTATGCCAGCTGATTCGCAGCTATATTGTTTAGCACTTTTAACTTGAAGAATATCGAGGTTTTCTTTTTTAGACTTTAGGTCTGATAACGGATTAGCCAAATCAATAATGTTTTGGATAAGTAATTCATTAGCATGCTTAATAATAACAGCGGATGCATCTGCGTCTATCATACCAAGCACTTTCGCTCGGCGGGCCGTGATTGCAAGCACAGGTTCATTCATTGCTTTGCTACGAAGTTGTTGCAATGATGACTCGGTAACTCCTTCTGCTGCTTGAACTAATGCTGCACTACCTTCACTACCACGTATAGCAACTGTGCGGCCACGCCGAAGTTCAGAGACACAACGATCAACTGCTAAAAGAGATATAGCCTCACGTGTGACGGGCATTTTAATTACTTTAGGTTGGTGTGGCATTTACCTTGTTTTACTCCAATTCGTATAAATATACTCTTGAATGTTTGTCACTTAAAGATGCATTTCCAATTTCTACAACTTTCTATCAAAAATTACTAAATTAGAGTACTTTCATGGTTATTCGGACATTAAACTGGGAGAGAAACCTCAAAAATGGCTGTTGGGAAACGTGTACTTATTGTTGATGATCAAACCGTGTTGTTAGATATGATTAACGAGCAGTTGCAACTTCTTGAAGAGTTTATTCCAAGTGTTGCAAATAGTGGTGCTGAGGCCTTGAAAGAAACTCAAAAAAATAGCTATGAGATAGTAATTCTGAACGAGGGCTTGCCTGATATGAATAGTTTTGATGTGTGCAGTTTGATGCGGATCAATGGTTTTAGGGCACCAATTATTATGATTACTAAGGTTAATTCAAATGTTGAGTTGGTTTCAGGTGCAGACAAGGTAGTTAATGAATATATTACGAAGCCGTTTCGATTTGCAGTTTTGCTCTCAAAAATTAGAACCCTTATTCGTCAATTTGAGAATTGTAATGAAGAATTTTTTACTATTGGCCCCTTCAGCTTCTATCCCGGTGTTCATTTACTAATAGAAGATAAGACAAAACAGCGGATACGTTTAACAGACAAGGAAACTTTAATTTTAAAATACCTCTATCGCGTTAGTGACAGGATTGTTGCGCGTGATGTGCTCTTGGAGGAAGTCTGGGGGTATAATTCGAAGGTTACTACCCGCACTTTGGAAACTCATATTTATCGTTTACGTCAAAAACTAGAAAAAAACCCATCCCAAACCCAAATTATTTTAACTGAACCTGGCGGTTATCGTTTGGTGCCCCAGAAAAATAAAGATTTGAAACATAATTAGGTAGTTGTTTAGCTTGTCTAAAGTTTTTTAGTAAAGATATTTTAAAAAAATTTTTATAACAAAAAATCAATTCCAGCTCTAATACTCGGAAAAATTCTCAGCTTCTTTAAGTTTGACTTTAAAAAGCTTTTCATCGAGCGTAATGTCACGTTCTGTTGATAGTAATGAGATAGAGGTTGAAATACCTTGTGGATCAATAACAATCCATTTTTTTAAGTTTAGTGGTTTATCTGAAAATACCAATGTCAGTTGTCCAGTTTCCTCTTTGGTTGGGACGACTGTTATTCCAATAATGCCAGGTGCTTTTTCTACCTTGGACACCTGCAAGTCATCACCTCTTAATTTTATTTTCTTTTTCAGTAAAATATTGGCAGTAGTTGTACGTAGAGGTAGATGTGTGATTTGGTCGAGTTTAATGTCATTGTAAATTAACCAAGTTCCATCCGCTACGATTAAAAGTTCTGTTGGTGGGTCGTATTCAATTCTAATTTTACCAGGCCGTGAAAGATATAATGTTCCTTCACTAAACTCACCGGTAGATGTTGCTTGCAAAAAACGGGATTTTAAAGTTAGAAGCTCATTGAGATATTTTTCAACTCGGTTTATTTCAGCCACGTCTCCATTGGATAATGTTGACGATGCAGCATAAGCGGTGAGAGGCAATGCCCAGATTATGCAAAAAATCAAATATAACGATTTAAAGAACGGCTTTGCCGATTTCTCCAACAAGAACCTCACGACGACCAACTCTATTAGCTTTACTAACAACGCCTTCACTCTCCATACGTTCAATTATTCTCGCTGCGCGATTATAGCCTATTTGCAGATGACGCTGAATAAAACTTGTTGAGGCTTTTCCCTCCCGTGCAATTAAAGCAACAGCATCGTCATATAACTCGTCTCCCGTAGTTAAGCCTGAACCATTTAGGATACTATTTTCTGGTTCAACCTCCTCAGTAATTTCTTGAAGATACTGTGGTTTGCCCTGTGATTTCAGAAAAGTGACAACGTGCTCCACCTCCTCATCAGAAACAAACGGGCCATGGACACGGGTGATACGCCCCCCACCAGCCATGTAAAGCATGTCGCCTTGTCCGAGTAGTTGTTCTGCTCCCTGCTCACCCAAAATTGTACGACTGTCAATTTTAGAGGTCACTTGAAAGCTTATACGTGTTGGAAAATTAGCTTTAATGGTACCAGTAATGACGTCAACAGAAGGACGCTGGGTTGCCATGATCATGTGAATACCAGCTGCACGTGCCATTTGCGCAAGACGTTGTACGGCAGCCTCTACCTCTTTGCCAGCAACTAACATTAAATCAGCCATCTCATCAATTATAATCACAATGAAAGGCAATGGTTCCATTGATAGGGGTTGGTCCTCGTGAATAGGCTTTCCCTCAGTATCAAACCCAGTTTGAACTCGCCTCGTTAGCACCTCATTTTTTTTAATAGCGTCAGTAAGACGATTGTTATATCCCGCAATGTTTCTGACTCCTAACTGGGACATGGCACGATAACGTTCTTCCATCTCCCGAACAGCCCATTTTAATGCCATAACGGCCTTCGATGGTTCGGTAACGACAGGAGTTAAGAGATGCGGAATACCCTCGTAGACGGAAAGCTCTAACATTTTTGGATCAATCATTATCAACTTGCAATTCTCAGGTGAAAATTGATAAAGAAATGATAAAATCATTGTGTTGATTCCAACAGATTTGCCTGAGCCGGTAGTGCCCGCAATTAAAAGGTGGGGCATACGAGACAGATCAACAGTAATGGGTAATCCTCCAATATCTTTACCCAAGGCGACATTTAGTTTGCCGGCACTTCGTTCAAATTGGTCAGAAGTTAAAAGCTCGCGTAAAAAAACCATTTCCCTGTCGAGATTTGGTAATTCAATGCCGATGGCATTGCGCCCTTGTACAACGGCCACGCGGACTGAAACTGCGCTCATTGACCGAGCTATATCATCACCTAAACTGATGACTCTTGATGTTTTAGTACCAGGTGCTGGTTCAAGTTCATAAAGAGTGACGACTGGACCAGGTCTAACGTTTGTAATTTTGCCATGTACTCCAAAATCCTTGAGGACAGCTTCTAATAGACGTGCATTTTGCTGCAGGGTGCCTTTATTTACTTTGGTTGATATTGTTCCTTCTGGAGGTGCTTCCAAAAGATCATGCGGAGGAAGTTCAAATGCTTCACCGGGCATCAGATCAAATTTTATTTGACGTTTAGCTACAGCCTTACGCCCAGTTTTTAGGTTCGCTGTCTTTGGAGATACACTTGTAGGCGACGATTTTTGTGTTGCTTTATATGTCCTTTTAGTTGGACATTTGGACGTTGGGTGCTTGAGGGCGTTGTCGGAAAATATTTTGGTAATTAAGATTGTTGTAATGTATCTGAAAAAACTAAATATAGATGAACAGATTTTTCTCCAAATATAGCCTCCCACTTTTAGTATGAGGTGAAGAACATGTTGCCAATCTTGTGCGGTTAGGCCAAGAACTGTAATTAAGGCGGCAATGGTAATTAGGGCTAAGAAAAGTGCCAGCATCCAGCTCTCTAGCATTAAGGGAACATTAAAAAAGGAAACTACGTTCAGAAGAAATAGCATTGAGTGATCGAGTAGAATTATCCCAACAGCCCCGCCCAGGGAAGTCATTAGCGGCCAGTTTGAAGGAACAGGTAGGACGCTTATGCTCATAGAGGCCATGATAATGGTGAGCACAAAAAGAGTTACTCTTGCCCAAATCTTGGTTGGTGGCCGTTTACGTATAGTTTGTATTCCCCAAACATTTAGTACAATTGATGGCGCTACCCCAATGAGGCCAACTGATTGCAGAAGAAAATCAGCTAAATAAGCACCATTTAGCCCAAGTAAATTGTGAGCTTTTTCACTGGTTGCACTATTAAATGACGGGTCGCTTGGAACATATGAAATTAATGCAGCAAAGATGAGTAGGCCACTTGAAACGAGGCCAAGGCCTATGAACTCAAAGGCTCGACGTTTAAGAAATGACTTGGCGCCTTCAGGTAGGATTGTTTCGGTGCGCGGATTTATGCTTGTTCTAGACATAATCTAGGTTTTAAGGCACCAGTATTTACAAGATATTAACGTGCATTATTATGAAATCAGCAAAATTAGTTGAGACAGTTTGAAAATGATAATACGCAAGTGATAGATTTTAATTTTTCTATTTTGATTACTGACTATTCATTTTTTATAAATTAAATATTTTCAAGGTAGTATAGTGTTGAAGTTTCTATGCAGTTCTAGCGCTGTATATCATCTTCAGGATAGGCGCTTATTTGATGAAGTGATAGGTCGGCTCCCTGATACTCTTGATCTTGATTCAGGCGAATGCCTACTGTAGTTTTTAGAAGTCCATATATTATAAATCCGCAAATACTTGCAAAAGAAACCCCGCATGTAGTTCCTATTAATTGAGCGGTGAAACTAACACCACCAATACCCCCCATTGACTCAAGGCCAAATATACCAGCAGCAATTCCACCCCACATGCCGCACATGCCATGTAAAGGCCACACCCCAAGAACATCGTCAATTTTCCATTGGTCCTGACATTGCTTAAATCCCCATACAAAAAGCGACCCCGCCGCAACCCCTGTGAATAGAGCACCAATCGGATGCATCAAGTCTGATCCAGCACAAATGGCGACCAATCCAGCTAAAGCACCGTTATGCACAAATCCAGGATCATTACGTCCCATTATCATCGCTGCAATAATCCCACCAGCCATAGCCATTAATGAATTCATTGCAACTAAGCCGGTCACTCCCTCAAGACTCTGTGCGCTCATTACATTAAAACCAAACCAGCCGACTGAAAGTATCCAAGATCCAAGGGCTAAAAAGGGGATATTGGATGGGGGAATCCCTATTACGTTGCCATTCTTGCCATAACGTCCCAAGCGTGCACCAAGAATGATGACAGCGCCTAATGCAAGCCAACCTCCGACAGCATGAACAACCACAGAGCCTGCAAAGTCATGAAAAGCAAATCCAAAAGTATCAACAGACCATTCTTGATAGCCAAATCGCGAGCCCCAAATCATTCCCTCAAAAATTGGATAGATAGCACCTACAATAATGGCAGTAGCCGCTAGTTGTGGCCAGAATTTGGCACGTTCCGCAATTCCTCCTGAAATAATAGCAGGTATGGCAGCCGCAAACGTCATAAGAAAGAAAAATTTGACTAAATCATAACCACTTTTAGCGAACTGATACCCTTCGCCTGTGTTTCCTACAAGTTGCTTTGCGGAAAACATAAAATTAACACCGTAAGCAACCATGTAACCTATAAAAAAATAAACTACTGTTGAGACGGAAAGATCAACAATAATTTTGACTAGCGCATTTACTTGATTTTTCTTTCGAACAGTGCCCACTTCAAGAAAAGCAAATCCACAATGCATTGCTAAAACCATTACGGCACCAATAAGTACGAAAAAAACATCTGCCCCTGATTTAATTGCATCCATTTTATCCCTCCATAGAAGATTTAGTTTTTCATAAAAGTTTAATCCTTATTTGATTAAGCTCAAGAATCGTGCCAATCACTTAAAATGATGCAAAAGGCTCAGTTATTGGGGAGAAAATAGTGTTTTGAGAAGTTAGAAATTTTTATGTGGAAAGGCAGTAACTGCCTTTAAAAGTGGCAATTATAGGATTAAAGCCTAAAAATTCAGCAATAAAGACCCACAAGTTGGTTTAACTTGTGGGCCATACTATTTACTGCGTCTTAAAGTAAGAAAAGTGTTGAGAGTAAAATATCACGATATCATTTTGAAAATTCTGGATATGCCTCCATGCCAAGCTCTGTTTTGTCAAGACCATCCAATTCTTCTTCTTCAGAAACTCTAATACCTATTGTGTACTTAAGCATTAACCAAACTAGACTAGATAAAATGATGACAAAAATGCCGATAGATACAACTCCAGTAATCTGGGCCATGAAACTGATGTCTTGATTAGTTAAAGGTACTGCTAGTGTCCCCCATATTCCTGCACCTAAGTGAGCTGGAATTGCACCTACTACATCATCGATTTTAAACTTGTCTAAGATTGGTACTAAAATAACTACTATCGAACCTCCAACAGCACCGATTAAAAAAGCTTGGCCCATAGAGGGGGTATCAGGACCTGCAGTAATTGAGACAAGTCCAGCAATAGCACCATTGAGTGCCATTGATAAATCAACTTTTTTGTAGATTAATTGGGTTAGAACCATAGAAGCTAAAACACCACCTACAGCAGATATGTTTGTATTAATGTAGATGGTAGCAATCGCAATAGCATCTGCAGCACTGCCCAATGCTAATTGTGATCCGCCATTAAATCCAAACCAGCCAAGCCATAATATAAAAGTACCTAGAGTTGCGAGTGGTAGGTTAGCCCCAGGCATTGGTTGAATACTTCCATCAGATTGATATTTACCTTTTCTGGCTCCAAGTATTATGGCACCAGTAAGAGCAGCCCAACCACCTACAGAATGGACGAGAGTTGATCCGGCAAAGTCAGAAAACCCGGCTTCAGATAGCCAACCTCCTCCCCATTGCCATGAACCTTGTATTGGATAAATAATGGCCGATAACAGAACGACAAAAGCCAGGAAGGGCCACAATTTGATTCTTTCGGCAAGTGTGCCAGAAACAATTGATGAAGCAGTTGCTACAAAAACCATCTGAAAAAACCAATCGGACTCAGCTGCATATCCAGAGTCAAATTTTCCAGCAATAGCTTCAGTATTATCACCGGACCAAATTTGTACGCCACCAAAAAAACCACCGTCAACATCTAGATACATTAAATTATAACCAATTAGATAAAACACAAGCCCAGCAATTGAGTAGAGTGCAATATTTTTAAGGCAAATAGTGGCAGTATTTTTGGATCGTACAAGACCAGATTCTAACATTGCAAAGCCAGCAGCCATGAACATGACTAGAAATCCGTGAACCAGAAACGAGAGAGTATTAAAAATATATTGTGTTTCTGTGAGGCTTTCGGCTTCAGCTGATGAACTAGTAAAAATTGATAAGCACACAGCAATGGCTGTGAATGTGATTTTTTTGAAAGAAGGGTAACTCATTTTTTTCTCCTGCCTTTATAAGGCGTCTGTGTCGAGTTCACCTGTGCGTATGCGAAGCACAGATGAAATGTCGTAAACAAAAATTTTGCCATCACCGATTTTACCTGTGTGGGCCGTGGTTTTAATTGCCTCAATAGCCCTTTCAACAAGGCCATCGTTAACGGCAATTTCTAGCTTTATTTTAGGTAAAAAATTAAGTGTATATTCAGCCCCACGATATATTTCGGCGTGGCCTTTTTGCCTGCCAAAGCCTTTAACCTCGGTGACGGTCATACCTTCGATGCCAATGCTAGATATGGCCTCACGTACTTCATCTAGTTTAAAAGGTTTGATAACAGCCATTATTAGCTTCATACGTTTGATCCTTTTAATTGTGCAACGCCACCCCAATGGTGGGCTATTTACGTACTTAGTGTTGATGTAATAATCAATACTCGTGCCAAAACGGGGATTTTATAATAAATCCTTTTATTTCATGTGCTTCCGAGGTACGTTTACTAATATAAGCAAACTAATTAAGATAAAATATGCCTTAAAATTAGGCAAATTTTATAAATGCTTATTTTTTAACCATTATTTGGAGATATATAACATGGCCTTTGGGAATCTGGAAGTAGACGTACTGATTGCTGGGGGTGGCTTGGTTGGTGGAAGTCTTGCAGTTGGTTTGGTTGAGGGAGGGCTGACTGTTGCTGTCGTTGACAACTTGTCTCAAAAAGATGTTGTTGATGCAGGTTTCGATGGTCGAGCAGCAGCAATAGCTATCTCTTCTAAAAAGGCACTAAATAGTCTCGGGCTTTGGAAAAAAATCGAACCTGAAGCATCTCCAATTAAAGAAATTCGTGTATCTGATGCCGACTCAATTTTCTTCTTGCATTTTGATCATAAGGACGTTGAAACAGAAGCCTTTGGGTATATGGTTGAAAATCGCAACTTTCGTAAATCTCTTGTTGCTAGATTTGATATGCTTGAGAACCTTACTCTATTAGCCCCAAATACCATAACCAATGTCGAACGAAATTCCGGAGATGTGCAGGCAACCCTGGCAGATGGAAAGATAGTGACGGCAAAACTAATCGTTGGCGCAGAAGGCCGTCGATCTCCCACACGAGACAAAGCTGGAATAAAACTTACAAGTTGGCCTTACAAACAATGTGGTATCGTATGTACAGTGGCTCATGAACTATCTCATGATCAAGTGGCACATGAACACTTTCTTCCCTCAGGCCCCTTTGCAATTTTGCCTTTGCAAAATAATCATTCCTCTATTGTTTGGACTGAACGTAAAGATTTGGTGATGCAGATAATGGGTTTGGGTGAAGCTGATTTTCTTATCGAGTTAAAAAAACGATTTGGTAATTTTTTGGGTGAGTTGAAAGTTGTAGGACCTCGTTGGTCTTATCCACTTGCTCTTCAATTTGCGGAACGTGCCGTGGATCAGCGTTTGGCTCTTGTTGGTGATGCTTATCATGGAATACACCCTATTGCTGGACAAGGCTTGAACATGGGCTTACGCGATATTGCCGTCTTAGCTGAACTATTAACAGACGGCAAGCGATTAGGTTTGGAACCAGGTGATGCTACAATTTTAAATTCTTATGAACGAAGAAGACGTTTTGATAACACCTTGATGTTAGCCAGTACTGATATGCTTAATCGCTTATTTTCAAATGATGTTGAGCCTATACGCATTGCTCGTGACTTAGGCTTGGCATCAGTAAATATGTTTCCACCCTTAAAAAAATTGTTTATGAAACTTGCTATGGGAATGGTGGGTGATTTACCACGTTTAATGCGTGGCGACTCTCTCTAAGGATCTCTGCTTAGCCCTTTTTTGGTTAGTTCGTCCAAATAAGCTTGCCAGATTACTTCTTGATTTTCTCCAAAATCATATAGACAATCCCAAGTATAAATGCCGCTATCGTGCAAGTCGTCAAATTGTATTGCAATGGCATAATTACCAACAGTTTCAACCCCCAATATGCCAACGTGACGGCGTCCTGCCACTACTTTTTTCTGTGATGGACCGTGGCCTTGTACTTCTGCTGATGGGCTTTCAACCCTCAACAATTCAGCGGGTAGTCTGAAACTAGCTCCGTCTTCAAAATCAACTTCTAGAACCTTCTCCTCTTTTTTGACTCGGATTTCAGTCGGTTTGTGGTTTTGGGAAAAATCATTCATGAGTTTTGCATTATGAATTTTTAATTTGTCGTGCTTCGTTAATCAGCATTATAGGTATGCCATCACGTATCGGATATGCTAATTGCGCTTTTTTGCTAATTAATTCTTCGGCCGTTTCGTCCAAAGTAAGGGTTCCTTTTGTGAGTGGACACACAAGTATTTCAAGTAGCTTAGGGTCAATCTTGTTTGACTTCACTTCGACTCTCCAAAATATTTGTCTCTGATAAAGGTTATTTACTTTGAATTTAATGTTGAAAAGAACCTGTTTGGTAATTACTACTGTGTAGCTCCATTTCGATTAATGACGTAAGTAGTTTACTTCGTTCGCTCATATTTTGAGTTTCAAGTAACGCTTGTTTTTCCCGTGACTCAAAAGGACAAATCATTGAGAGTGAGGTAACGAGTGTTTCATCAGCAGCAGCTTTAATTGCTTCCCAATCAACATCAATATTTTTTAAAACAAAATATTGTTTTACTGCATCTAGTAGGCGGAGCCTATCGTTAATCTTGCTAGTATCTTCCTGAAAATCCCTAATATACGGAGTAAAATCAACTATTGATCTACGATAGCCTCTTTTTTTTTCAAGTTCTTCACCAAGTTTAAAACGGCAAAGACCTTTCAGTGCTATGAATAGGTTTCCTGCTTCAGTTTCTTCAAAGGATACAATCTGCCCGCAGCAACCTACTGGGTAAAGTGTCTCGTTATCTGGAACCGGATCAGTATATGATTTTTCTGGTTGTATTATGCCAATTAATCGCCCACTACTAAGTGCATCTTCTGTCATGCTAAGGTAGCGCGGTTCAAATATATTCAAAGGTAGGTGGCCGTGAGGCAACAACAAGGCCCCACTCAATGGGAATAGTGGTAAGCTCTCAGGTAGGGTTTTAAAGTTAACATCTCCAAATGCTTTGATCATTGCTTTTTTACCATTTTTAAGAAAATAATATTGTCGATAGATCTCGTCGTGCTTGTATCGTAACAGGGTTATCAGCGCCTAGTGCTTCAAAAATTTTGATCATTTGTTTTCGTGCAGCTTCATCATTCCAGTTTCTATCAATGCGAATAATCTTTAGTAATTCGTCAAGTGCCTGTTTTGATTGTCCGCTACCGTACAAGCAAATTGCTAAATCAAAACGCGCTTGATGATCATTGTTATTAACCTCAAGCTTAGAGATATATTCTTGAATATCTCCGCTTGCTTCACTTGCTTTTGCTAGTTCTAGTGCGGAACGTGCTGCCTGAACTTCCGGATGATTTAACAAAGCTCCTTGAAGGTTTGCTGCAAAGCTTGTTGCCTTATCTATTTCTCCTGTAGCAACATAACATCTTATTAGGCCACTTGTTGCAGTTCCATTTGTATCATCTTGAGCTAAGATTTGACTATATAATATTTTGGCTTGTTCTGGGTCACCCTCCTCAATTAGTTGTTCAGCCTGATCAAGGACTTCATCCATAGGTGTTTTTGTATTTCCAGTGAGGCGCTTGATAAACGCTTTGATCTGACTTTCAGGTTGTGGTCCCGCAAATGCATCTATGGGCTGACCATTTTTAAAACCAAAAACGGTCGGTGCTGTCTGAACTTGGAGTTGGGCTGCTAGTTGACGGTTTTCCTCCAAATTGAGCTTTACTAGCTTAACTATTCCTCCTAGCTGAGTAACAATTTTTTCTAGGATTTGTGAAAATTTATTACCGGTATCACTATGAGATATATAAAATTCTACTATTATTGGAATGTTTTTAGATTCCTCAACAACGTCCGCAACAAAACTAGCCATGTTACCTTCTTTAATGACTTGGGTTGAGTTGGAAGTACTGATGGTTGTTCCGTCTTCTTCAATTATCATTTTGAGCTCTCAAGGTGTTCATGTGTTCGCAATTATAATGGGCCATTTTAGCAACTTACTGCAAGGGGGTGGTAAGAAATATTAGTCTCTAAAGTTCTATTAATTCAGGCAAATGTCCGGTATTTTTAACAAAAGTCAGTAAATCTCTGGGCGTAATGGAAGTTGTTAGGCAATTTGTTAAGGGGTGAAAGTTTAGTAGACACTCTTGCATCATTTCCTTATCTAGAATTACCGTAGTTAGTTTTTTTGTGTCATTTATCAGGGCTAACGGTGATACTGAACCCGGTTTTACACCGAGAACCTCCAGCAAAAGCCCTGGTTTACCAAACGACAAGTGACTAGAACCAATTTTCTTTCGTAGTTCCTTCAAGTTTATTAAACGTGTGTCTTTAGCAACAATGAGGTATATTATATTTTTTTTATCTTTTAAAAATAGATTTTTACAGTGGCAACCTTCTATGTGTCCGCAGTGAATTCTTGCCTCATTAACAGTGAAAACCGGCGGGTGTGTATGAGTTTGTATTTTTATGTTTAAATCTTTTAGGCGTTTGAAAAGAATAGTAGGTGTAGACTGCATTTATTTAATATAGAGTTTTTTGGAGTTATAACCAGTCCAGAATACTGAATAGAACAAATAGAAGACTTGCAAAGCGTGCCGCTATGACTATTATTTCGCATCGTTACCGTTTTTTAACTAATGCGGGCGTAGCTCAGGGGTAGAGCGCAACCTTGCCAAGGTTGAAGTCGTGAGTTCGAATCTCATCGCCCGCTCCAAGTATTATCCCAAATTAATCATTCTACTCATAGTTTTGACTAAAAATTGCTCAGTTCTCTTCTTCTATACTTCCCAAATTGTATATATGAGGTAATTAAAAGGTTCTTTCGTAACGATGATTTATTATTTTCTATGCTTTTTATTATAGAGAAATACTGGAAAATGCTATTTTTCTTAACTCTTAAGCTTTTAAAATTATCGTTTTTATTCAACGTTATTTTTTACTCTTTATCTGAGTTTGATGTTAATTAAATTTAGTTTTGGGTAATTAATCTTCTGTTAAACCATAAAAGTTCACTTTGGGTTATTTTATGACATTGTATTAATAGTCAAATTAATTTCTGAAATTGGGAATCATGCCCACAATCCAGCATGTCCGATTGTTATCAAGATGCTTATTAAGATCTAATCAACGGAGGGCTAAATGTCGAAGTTTAATGAACCTGATCAAGCAGCAGACTGTTACAATCCTTTTGTGAAAAAAATTGTTAAAAAAAGCAAAGCAGATCTCGCAAAAGCCACAATTAAAATTATGAAATCTAGCCCAATGGCTACAAGTGTTAAGCCAATTCGAAGGTTTATCGATAGCTATCTTTCTAGTGTGGCCTTGAGTGATATCTCAGAGTTATCGTCGGAAAATTTTTTTGGTTTAATGCGGGCTCATTGGAAATTAGCAAAAAAACGTCAGCCTGGGGAGACTAAGGTTAACGTCTATAACCCTAGTCTCAAACAAAGCGGTTGGGACTGTGAATACACAGTTATTGAGGTCATAAACGACGATATGCCTTTCCTTGTAGATTCTGTGTTTTCAAAATTAAGTCGCCTTGGGTTGGACACACAACTCGTATTGCATCCGATTTTTAATGTTATGCGATCTAGGATTGGAAAGTTCGAGGGATTTTCTTTTAATACACCTGTTACACCTCAAGCAGTATCTGAGTCTTTCATGCATTTTCAAGTTTCCAAACAACCAAGTGAGCAACTGGTGGAAATTCGAAAGGAAATTTTTAAAGTTATCAAAGACGTTAGCATTGCTGTTGAAGATTGGGTCGACATGCGTGCGACTTTGTCTTCTGCAATCGAAAAAATAGATATTCAGCACCATGGGGCATGTGAAGAGGATATTTATGAAGTAAAGGATTTTTTGAAATGGGTACATGATGACCATTTTACGTTTCTGGGTTACCAAGATTATGACTTCGTTAATAAGGGAAAGAAATTTGTTATTACTTCAAATAAAAAAAGTAGTCTTGGTATTTTTAGAACTCAAAATTATCTATCTGAACCCTTTATAAAAAAACAGTCATCTAAGCCACGCATAACTGGAACTTTAACTTCAATTCCGCGCGAATTGATAACGGTAAATAAAACAGATACAATCTCAAATGTTCACCGCGCTGTCCATATGGACTCAATTGGAATATTGCGTCACAACAAACAAGGTAAGGTTATAGGCCAGAAGGTTTTCGTGGGCCTTTTTACTTCAGGTGCTTATTGCCGCAGTCCACATGATATTCCAATGTTGCGGTTGAAGTTAAAGAAAATCTTTGGACGCTCTGGGTTTGCATCAAGTAGTCATGATGGTAAGGCGCTGTTGAACATACTTGAGACTTATCCACTTGATGAATTGTTTCAGGCATCTGATAGCCATTTGTTTGAGACAGCCCTTGGGATCTTGCATTTAAAAAGAGATCAGAGAGTCGCTCTTTTCATAAGGTGTGATGATTTTGAACGTTTTGTCTCTTGTATCGTGTATGTGCCAAAAGACAATTTCACAACCGATATAAGAAAGAAAATTCAGAAAGTCCTTGAGAGTTCATTTGCTGGTGAACAGCGAGCATATTACACCCAAATTGGCGATAATGCTCTTGCCCGTTTGCACATAATTATTAAGACTAAACCAGGGAATATTCCTCGTTACAAAAAAAGCCACATTGAAGCGGATCTTCTTGATGTAACTTGCTCATGGGGAGATAGTTTATTAGAAAATCTTACTGAGATATACGGTAAAGAAAAAGCGCTCAATTTGTATAAACGCTACAATCCGGCTTTTTTGCCTGCCTATAAGGATAAATTTAGAGGAAACCAAGCAGCTAAAGATATTGAAAATATAGAACAGACTCTAAATATTGGAAAATTAAGCATGAGTCTGTTTAGGCCTGAAACAGAAAAAAGTAATCAGTTTCATTTTAAAGTATATCACCCAAGTCAACTAATTCCCTTATCTGATGTTTTACCTATTCTGGAAGACTTGGGTCTGAGAGTTCTGAATGAAATTCCCTATGTCGTCCATCCTGATTCAGTAGAGGACAAAAAAGTTGTAATTCATGATTTTGGTGTAATAACCCGTAACGGTTCAAAAGTGGATTTAGTTGCAGTTCGCAAAAATTTTCAGGACACTTTCAGCCGCGCCTGGAGTGGAGAGATAGAAAGCGATGGTTTTAACGCACTAGTTCTTTTTGCTGGCTTGGGCTGGCGTGAAGTAATGTTTTTGCGAGCATGTTGTAAATATCTACGCCAAGTCGGCGTTGCTTTTTCACAGGAATATATGGAGCAAACACTTACAAATAACGCACATATCTCTTGTAAGATTGTTGATCTCTTTGAGGCACGCTTCGATCCAAGTATTGAAGGCAAAAGCAAAACAATCCTCAAACGTTTAGAAATCGAGTTGGAAAAGGTAAAAAGTGCCGATGAAGACAGAATCTTGCGACGTTATATTAACTTGGTCATGTCCATGTTACGGACAAATTTTTATCAAACCACTAATAATGGGCCAAAGCCCTATTTGTCTTTTAAGTTTGATAGTGAAAAAATTGACGAACTTCCATTACCACGGCCTTTTCGAGAAATTTATGTTTATAGCCCGAAAGTTGAAGGGATACATCTTCGTTTTGGGATGGTTGCACGTGGTGGCTTGCGTTGGTCAGATAGAAGAGAAGATTTTAGAACAGAAGTCCTAGGCCTTGTAAAAGCACAGCAAGTAAAAAATACAGTTATTGTGCCAGTTGGCTCTAAAGGTGGATTTGTTGTTAAAAATACTTTAACCGTTTCAGATCGTAATGCATTTCAAGCTGAGGGTATAGAATGCTATAAGCTGTTTATTTCTGGTTTACTAGACCTGACGGATAACCTGAGGGGAAAAAAGGTTATCCCACCTAAGGAAACAGTGCGAAAGGATAGAGATGACCCCTATCTAGTTGTAGCAGCAGATAAGGGAACAGCAACGTTTTCTGATATTGCTAACTCGATTGCTATTAAATATGGTTTTTGGCTTGGAGATGCATTTGCGTCCGGCGGTTCAGATGGCTACGACCATAAGAAAATGGGTATTACGGCCCGTGGTGGTTGGGAGTCCGTTAAGCGGCATTTTCGTGAGATGGGCATCAATACTCAAAGGGAAAACTTTGACGTTATTGGAGTTGGTGATATGTCAGGTGATGTATTTGGCAATGGTATGCTTCTATCATCACATATTTGTTTAATTGGGGCTTTTAATCATCAACATATTTTTGTTGACCCAGAACCGGATGCCGCTAGAGGAATTGTGGAGCGTAAACGTCTTTTTAGGATGCAGCGCTCTTCCTGGACAGATTATAATTTGAGTTTGATTTCTAAAGGTGGTGGAATATTTGACCGTTCAGCTAAATCCATCGAATTGTCACCAGAAATACAGAAGCGTTTTAATCTTTCAAAAACTAAAGTTACTCCAAACGAATTAATCCGCGCACTTCTGATGGCGAAGGCGGACCTTTTGTGGTTTGGTGGTATTGGCACTTATTTGAAAAACACCGGTGAGACCCATGTTGATGTGGGAGACCGTGCTAATGACGCTATTCGCATTAATGCTAACCAATTGAATGTCAGGGTTGTCGGAGAGGGCGCAAATTTGGGAGTAACTCAACGTGGGCGAGTTCAGGCGGCGCTTAACGGTGTTCGAATTTATGCTGATAGCATTGACAATTCTGCTGGGGTTGACTGTTCTGATCATGAGGTAAATATAAAAATTCTCATTGATCAGATTGTATCGCAAGGTAGTTTAACAAAAAAACAACGTAATTCATTGCTTGCTCAGATGACTGAGGAGGTCGGTCAACAGGTATTGGTTGATAATTACAATCAAACACTAGCTATTAATATGATATTATACCAGGGCATGGGAACGTTCGACAATCAAGTGCGCCTTATGCGTTTTTTAGAAAAAAGTGGGCGACTAAATCGCGAGGTGGAATTTCTGCCTAATGACGAAGTCCTCATTGATCGAGGCGCTTCAAGAAGTGGTTTGACCGGACCAGAAATCGCTGTTTTGATGTCTTACGCAAAAATTTGGATCAGTGAAGAAATTTTGGCGTCAGATTTACCAGATGATATTACACTACAGGATGATTTAGTTGCCTATTTTCCTACACCTTTGCGAAAAACTTATAAAAACGAGATAATTAACCACAGGTTGAGTCGACAAATTATTGCAACACAGTTGACCAATTCTGTGGTCAATCGAGCAGGTGGGACTTTTATTTACGATTTGATGGAAAGAACAGGTAAGCTCTCCAGCGATGTGGTCAAAGCTTATAATATAGCATGGCGGTGCCTTGGTATGGGGGCTATTTGGTCAGAAATTGATGCGCTAGATAACAAGGTTTCTGCAGCCGTTCAGACGCAAATGCGTCTTGATACAAATCAATTCATTGAATGGGTGACGCTTTGGTTTTTGCGTAACGGACGCGGGTCTTTAAAGATAGGTAGCCATGTAGATGAATTCTTCGATGGCTTTAAGGTGCTATACGATTGTATTAGTGAGAGCCTACCAAAACATTACCTACGAGACGTATCTGCACGTGCGGAACCGTATATCGTGGAGGGTGTGCCTGAAAATTTAGCCATTCGTGTTAGTGGATTGGTAAATATGTTTTCAGGTTGCGATATATTGCGTCTGGCAGAGACACGCAAGTTGTCTGTTCTAGATGCCTCTAGGCTTTATTTTGCTATTGGATCCCGCTTTCATCTGGGTTCACTCAGGGCAGCTTCAAATAGTTTGGAAAATCAGAGTCATTGGCAAAAACTGGCTACAGCTTCGTTAATTGAGGAGATCTATGGTCTTCAACTTACTTTGGCGGGCAAAGTATTAGATTCATGTGGAAAACGTAAAAAGTCTTTTAAAATAAATGAGGCTCTTTCTGCTTGGATTGAAAAAAATAAAAATTCCGTTGAGAGAACAGATCAAATTATTGCTGAAATAGCTTCGATGGAAAATAATGATTTTGCGATGTTATCTGTTGCTTCACGTCAGCTTAGGTCCTTAGCAGATGCTTCGGTCAGAGGATAGTAGTGAGAGAGCCACAAAAAATTGATCAGCGCGCTCTTGTTTCATGGTACCTGTACGACTGGGCTAACTCTGCCTTTCCAACTGTAATTATTACTTTTGTATTTGCTACTTACTTTACCGAATCTGTCGCTTCTGGGAAAGTTATTGGCACGGCCTACTGGGGTTATGCCATGAGTTTATCCGCGTTGGCCGTGGCAGTTGCTGCCCCCGTCTTTGGGGTGATTGCTGATTATTCAGGTAGGATTAAGCATTGGCTTGGTTTTTTTACCACTTTTTGCATTTTTTCCAGTTGTCTATTGTGGTTTATTGAGCCGAACCCGCAGTTTGTTTTGTTGGCTTTGGTGACAGTTGGGTTTGCTAACTTTTTTTTCGAAATGAGCATGGTTTTTTATAACTCTATGATAACGGGGTTGGCTGAAAAAGAATTTTTAGGTCGTATCTCTGGTTGGGGTTGGGGGTTGGGCTACTTTGGTGGGTTATGTTGTCTAGCTTTGACTTTGTTTGGATTAGTTGAACCAGAAAATTCTTGGTTTGGTTTTGAAGAAGAGACAGCTGAACATATTCGTGCTGCGACTTTGTTGGTAGCGCTTTGGTACGCAATTTTTTCGATTCCCTTGTTTTTATATACTCCAGGTAGAATTGCTAAAAATATTTCCATTTTTAATTCTATCAAAAGAGGTTTAAGAGATTTTAGGAAAATTTTTTGCCAACTAATTGAGAACTCCAACATAGTTAGGTTTCTTGTTGCCCGGATGATTTATACTGATGGCTTAAACACTCTTTTTGCATTCGGTGGAATCTATGCGGCAGGGTCATTCGGCATGGAGCTGAATGAAATACTCATCTTTGCCATCGGTATTAATGTTACAGCGGGTTTTGGTGCAGTAGCATTTGGTTGGGTGGATGACTTGATTGGTGCTCGTAAAACTTTATTTGTTGCGCTTGTTGGTTTAACAATTTTTGGTCTTGCTCTATTGATTGTTCAAACAAAAGTAGGTTTTTGGTTTTTTGGATTGTCTATGGGGATTTTTGTGGGACCAGCTCAGGCGGCAAGCCGCTCAATGATGGCACAGATTGCACCTCCAGAGTTAATTACTGAGATGTTTGGTCTGTATGCTCTTTCTGGAAAAGCGACAGCATTTGTTGGCCCGGCCTTGCTTGGTTCGATAACAGCTGCCTTTAATAGTCAGCGCGCAGGTATGGCGTCGATCTTGATTTTCTTCGCTGTTGGAATATTCTTGTTGTTACACGTTCGAGAAACTAACTCCCAACCTTAATTAAAAATTAAGGTTATATTCTTTTTGTTATGAATTTCCCGCTTACGTTAATATTTTTGTAAATTATTTTAGTGTTTGAAGTGGCGCATATCGGTCATGATCATGGCTAAGCCTGCGTCATCGGCGGCTGATATAACCTCGTCGTCGCGTACAGAGCCGCCTGGTTGAATTATTGCTGAGGCACCGGCTTCGGCTGCAGCGAGCAAGCCGTCTGCAAACGGAAAAAAAGCGTCTGAGGCAACTACTGATTTTATAGCTAAACTTTTTTTCTCGCCGGCTATTTTTGCAGCATCTTCAGCTTTCCAGGCAGCAATACGTGATGAGTTGACCCTGCTCATTTGACCAGCTCCAATGCCAACTGTAGCTCCGTTTCTGGCATAGATAATGGCGTTTGATTTAACGTGTTTGCATACGGTGAAGGCAAACTTTAAGTCGGATACTTCCCTATCAGTTGGCTGACGTTTGGTGACTACTCTCATATTTTCTAGTACATGGTTGTCACGATTTTGCAGAAGATATCCTCCAGACAAGGAGCGCACAGTCATATTTTTTGCTTTTGGATCAGGCATGCCACCAGTAGCTAAGACCCTGAGACTTTTCTTTTGAGCAAGAATTTTTTTTGCTGCCTCCTCTATTTCAGGAGCAATAACTACTTCGGCGAAAAGATCGGCAATAAGCTCAGCTATCTCTGGGTCAAGTGTTTTGTTTACGGCCACAATGCCGCCAAACGCACTTTCTGGATCACAGGCAAGTGCCTTTTTATAAGCATCTGCCAAATTTGCTCCATGAGCAACGCCACAGGGATTAGCATGTTTTATAATTGCGCAAGCCGTATTATTAAACTCAGCGACAAGTTCAAAAGCTGCATCAGTATCGTTTAAATTATTAAAGCTTAATTCTTTACCCTGTAATTGTTTTGCTGTGGCAACCCCCGGTCGACTCTCTCCATTGGTATAGAAGGCTGCTTCCTGATGAGGATTTTCACCGTAACGCAATCTTTGTTTACGCAGTCCCCCAAGGGTTATGTGCTTGGGTAGGGAATCCCCAAGCTGATTTGCGAACCAGCTACTAATAGCTGAGTCATAAGAGCTGGTACGCGCAAATGCAATTGCAGCCAATTGCTTGCGGAATTTGTCAGAAGTGGTGCCTGCACCAGACTTCATTTCATCCATTACTTTTATGTAGTCATTTGGATCAACAACCACGGTTACAAAGGCATGGTTTTTTGCAGCAGCACGGATCAATGCCGGGCCACCAATATCGATATTTTCAATACATTCGCTGAATTCACTACCAGTTGCGATAGTTTCTTCAAAAGGGTAGAGGTTGACACATAAAAGATCTATGGCTGCAATATTGTACTCTTTCATAGCTGCCTCGTGTTCTAAGTTACCACGTACTGCCAGCAAACCACCATGAATAGTTGGTTGCAGGGTTTTAATCCTTCCATCCATGATTTCTGGGAACCCTGTATGCTCAGAAACCTCAACAACGGAAATCCCTGACTCTTTGAGAGTACTGGCACTTCCGCCGGTTGACAAAATCTCAATATTTCTATCGGCTAAGAATTTACCAAATTCTACAATGCCGGTTTTATCTGAAACAGAAATTAGTGCACGCTTAATAATCTTTGACATATGTTGTATCTCTCTTATCAGAGGTTTTTACTTTTAGTGGCCAGCCACACCAATTTGGGTTGTGCAAGCCCTACTCCCGATTATCTGTTAAGGGTAAATACTCTGGTACTAGTTTTCTAATAAGTATTACTACCTTTTTAATATCAGTTTCATTTGCGGCTTGGGCTAGCTTTTTTATTGCTGTTGTAATGGTTTTAAAATCGGACCCACGAGGTGCTGCCAATAGAATACCGTAACACTCTGTTTCGATGAGTGGTTCAGCACCGTGAAATACTTCCTCAATAAGTTTTTCACCGGGACGCAGTCCAGTGATTTCAATATCTATGTCTTGGCCTGGTGTCAGACCAGCTAAACGAATAATTTGCCGTGCTAGATCTATAATTAAAATTGGCTCTCCCATGTCGAGAACAAAAATTTTCCCGATTTGCTCGTTGTTTATATCGTTTAGAGCAGAAGCTTGTAGAATTAATTCAACTGCTTCTCGAATAGTCATAAAATAACGTTTCATCAGCGGATCAGTAACTGTTAATGGCCCGCCTGATGCTAACTGTTTTTGAAATAAGGGAACGACGGAACCGGTAGACCCAAGTACATTGCCAAACCGCACTGTGACGAAACGGGTCCCAACATCTGTACTGCGTTGCACATCAAGTGCCTGACAGTAAAGTTCCGCAATTCGCTTTGAAGCACCCATTACATTGGTTGGATTGACGGCCTTATCAGTTGAAATCATAACCATAGTTGAGACTTTTGTTTTTACACAAGCGTCGGCAACATTTTTTGTTCCGACAACATTGGTCAGCACCCCCTCACATGGGTTTGCCTCGACTAGGGGAACATGTTTTAGAGCGGCTGCGTGGAAAACAAGTTCTGGATTAATGTTACTAAACAAACGACTAACCATTTTGGAATCCCTTACGTCCATTATAATTGTGCGTCTGATAAGTTCTGGATGTTTGACAGATATTTCCATGTCAATTGAGTAAAGGTTGAACTCGGAATTATCCAGCAAGGTAAGTTCTGATGGTTTAAAGTTACAAATTTGACGAACTAATTCACTACCGATAGAGCCCCCAGCACCTGTTATTAAAACGTTCTTATTTTTTATAAGTTTTGCCATAGATGTTCTATCAAGTGGTTTCTGTGGGCGACCAAGTAGGTCTTCAATTGCGATGGGCTGAATTTGAGTATTATCGCCTAAACCGCTTTTAAATTCAGTCAGTTGCGGAAGTCTTGCTAGGGTCAATCCAGTTTCGGTTGCTGCCTCAAGCAAACTTCGGACTCGAGCACCATCCAAATCTCCATGTGTTAGAATTAAGCGTTGGGGTTTATTACCTGACTGTTCAAGTTCACTTATTATAGATTTTAAATTATCGGTTGTTCCCAATACAGAGATACCATGGATATTACGGCCGACACGTCCTGATGTTTCGGAGACAATGCCAACTATGTGGTAGTTTGCAGAGGGTGTTCTGCTCAAGGATCGAATAAATTCTTCTGCAGGGTTTCCAGCACCGACTAACAGTACTGGAATGCTTGTCGTATTTATATTTTCCATACGCAAATCAATACGTTGATCTTTTATTAAACGGTAGACAAAACGTGGTCCGCCCAGTAGTGCCATTAAAACAAACCAATTAATTGCCAAATAGGATCTGGGTAAATTATCTAATCGCGTCCATAAAAACATGATGAGTAAAAAAATTAGAACAACTAGTGTAACAGCATGTGTGATTGCTATCAGATCATTCAGGGAAGCATAACGCCAAACCCCACGGTAAAGATCTTGGTAAAGGTATACTCCAGCAGATATTATCCCAAAAAGGGCTCCTCCAAAAATTAGTGTTTCTAATGAGAAATAGTCCAAAAATACCTCTCCCAGGCGCAGATATAAGGAGATATAAAATGACAAGACTGTCATGATTATATCGTGGCTGTAGACAAGGTAGCCGGGGTGAGTGATTCGCATATATTAACGCTTCCAATTAGTGCTTCTGGGTGTCAAACCAAGTTGCTGTTTCCTTGAGACCTTTTAGCATGCTGAACGGTGGCGTCCAGTCGAGATCCACTCGGGTCGGACTATCATCAACATAAAGAGATTCTGTTAGGCGAGAAATGGTAGCTTTTTTGCCTGTTAAGATAGCTATAAAATGTAATACAGAAAGAGGAAAAAATATAATTAGTGGTTTTACGCCCAATGCCGTGCAGGTCTTGCGTATTAGCTCGGGGGTGGATACATCTTGGGGGTCGCGGCACAAATAAATCTTAGTGGAGGACGGAGGTTTGTTAATTACTCGTTGAATCAAATCTACCAGATTACCCACGTAAATAATGCTGCGACGGTTTTTTACACCGCCAAAGGGCAAAGGCCAGCCACGCATACAAATTTTGATCAAAGAAATAAAGTTCCCCTTTACGCCGGGACCATAAACTAAAGGAGAGCGGATAATTGTTGCGCTCATATTACTGGAACGAACTACTTGAGTGAGGGCTTTTTCAGCTTCAAGCTTGGCAGTAGCGTATGGATCTTTAGGAGCGGGAAGATCATCATAGCAAAAAGCTTTTAAATCACTGCTTTCACCATTCACTTTAATGGTGCTCATAAATATAAAGTGCCGGACACCCGCAGCGGCCGCATCTTTTGCAAGTTTGCGTGTACCCTCAGTATTGATACGTTTGTTATCAGAAATTAAATTTTTGGCCTTATCTGTCATTACGTGGACCCGAGCCGCCAAGTGTATAACAGTTTCGACTTTAATAAGTGCTTTGCTCCAATCTGTATCGGGGCCAAGGTCTGAAATAGGATATATTTGCGTATCAAATTGTCTAAAATCATCGTTGCGGTAACTGGCAACGACCTCGTGTCCGGACTTGATTAATTGGGGAACAAGGTTTCGGCCAATAAAACCATTTGCGCCAGTTACAAGTATTCTCATGCTCTTGCCCGTAAGGTTTCTTTTAGGACAGTAAGCATCTCGTAGGCCTGGGTTTCACGACTGTGTGTTGGTGCAGTTCTTAGTGCTGCGGTAGCAAAAGTTTTAAGCGCTGACTTGTTACTAGCTAGCTTGTTGATGCCAGAGGCCAGAGCCTTTGGATCTTCGGCGGGGACGTGGATTCCTGATTTGTCATTCATTATAATGCGCGAGGCCTCGCCTTCGGGGGCTGCAAGTAATATTGGTAAACCCATCGCTTGAGCTTCAAAAATTTTTGATGGAATGACTTCCGAGAAAACTGGGGAGTTTTTGAGGTGAACTAGTGCAACATCACACAAACTCCAAATTGCAGGCATTCTTTTTTTTGGTTGACGCGGCATAAAAATTACATTGTCAATTTTGTTTTTTTCAGCGTGCTCCATGAGCTTGGATCGTTCAGCTCCTGCTCCCACAAAAAGAAAGCGTATGGTGTCATTATATTTAAGTATTTCTGCGGCGTTAAGGACATTGCATAAAGCATGAGCCATACCGTGGGTTCCTATGTATCCAATGACAAACTTTTTATCAAGGCCCCACTCTTTTGACAAATTTAAGTTACGGGCTTGTGGCTTGTAGCGTGCAAGGTCCACGCCATTGATGACTACAGTAATTTTATTTTTGTCAATTCCGCGTTTAACGAGGTTCTCTTTGAATGAGGGGGATAGGGCAGTAATTTGGGTGGAGCGACGATATAAAAATAGCTCTAATTTTTCTATTAACTTAAAAGCAATATTTTTTTTCATAACACCAACGGCTTCTATTGATGCTGGCCAGAGATCGCCAAGTTCAAAAATAAAGGGCACATTGCGCAACGCACCGGCCGCCCACCCAGCAACTGTAGTAAAAAACTGTGGTGAAGTAGCCACAATGATGTCGGGACGTTCATCTTTTAGTGCAGCAAAAAACCCTGTAACCATGAAGCTCAAAAAATCAAATGTTCTGTGTGCAATACCCTCGTTTGCAGCTATGTAAGTTTTGACTCGAACCACCTTTATCCCAGACATAATCTCAAATTGTTTCCAATCATTTTTATAACCAGGAAATAATTTTCCTTCTGGAAAATTGGGTGCTGACGTGATGACCGTGACTTGATGACCCCATTTTACCCAATAACAGGCGCGCTCGTAAACGCGGCTAGCTGCAGCATTACTCTCAGGTGGAAAATTTTCGCTTATAAACTGGATCTTCACAATTATTTTCCCTTAAGTATAAGCAAAAAAAACATTGTTATTGTTAGTGTGGTAATTATAGCTGTCAAGGATTGTCCTTGCTCCGCTAGCCAAGCTAGCATTATTAGAACTGCTCCTAAAAAAGCGACCATTGTGGCGACATATTCGTGAGAAAGTCCGCGTTGCACGGCTTTTTGATAAAAATGCTGACGATGAGCCTGCCATAATTTTTCTCCCTTAATAGCACGACCTATTAGAGTAATGGTGGCGTCAGTTAGGTAGTAAGCTGGAAGGATTATGGCTGCTGCCCAATTGCCATTTCCAGCCAAATTCAAAAGTAGCCATCCAAGCAAAAACCCTAAAGGAATACTGCCCACATCCCCTAAGAAGACCTTTGCTGGATTCCAATTCCACTTAAGGAACCCTGTGGCAGCAGCAGCAAGTATACCTCCTAGAAAAGCAGTAGGACCATCACTAATCAAAAAGACACCAACGCCAATAACGATAGTTTCAACGCTTGTGATTCCATCAATTCCGTCCATAAAATTAAAAAGGTTGATGAACCATACCCAGATTATTCCAGCCAACAATGTATCCAAAGCAGGAGGTAACAAATTTTGAAAGAACGAATCTGGTGTTGGTCTAAGCAGTAAAACTGTTGAAACAGCAATTACTTGCGCAGTAAAACGAAAAATTGGGGGCAGATTGCGGAGATCATCAACCCAAGAAAGCCCTGCTAGTAGAAGTGCTGCGCAAGGCAGGCCCCAAGTGAGCAACGCATTACATTCTAAGTACAACCCTGTCATGATCCAAGCTAATAGAACTACTGCCATAAGTGAGAGCCCGCCACCCTTTGGCGTTGGGGTTTTATGGCTTGAACGCTCGTTCGGATGATCCAAAATTGCACGTGAGCGCAAAAATGGTAATAAGGCTCCTGTCCCAATATAAGTGACGGTAGCGATAAAGATGAAGAATAGAGCTTGAACGAATATTTCCATAAATTTGAGTTTATATCTAACATAACCTTGATCGTAAGAAACAATTTTATATAAAGCACATTAACTTGACTAAAAGTGAAGTGTTAGTATGAAAACTTTTATTAGGGAGATTTCTGTGAAATCTGTTTTGATTACTGGCATTACTTGTTACATTGGGTGTGAGCTTGCACGCAGCTTGGTTAAAAAAGGCGTGAGCGTTTCAGGTATTGTGCGTAATGACTCTCAAGTAAATCGTCTTTCACCTTTCCAAGATCAGATAAGTCTTTTTGTTTCAGATGGCACTCAAACTTCTTTGGATGTAGCTGTGAAGAAGAGTGAACCAGATGTCATTATCCATTTAGCAGGTTATTATGTTTGGGAACACACTCCAGCAGATGAAGCGCTTTTGATTGAGGGAAATGTTGCTTTTGGAATGCGCCTACTTGAAGCTGCTAGAAAAAATGGTATATACAGAATTATAAATACAGGTAGCCATTTTCAATATTTCGAGAGTGAACAGCCCTCTCCAATCAATCGTTATGCACAAACCAAACAGGATTTTGCAGATATTCTATATGAATATAGTAAGGATTATGATTTCCAATTTTTAAATCTGATAATTTTTGAATCCTATGGACCACGCGACTGGCGAAATAAACTTATACAGGCGATAGTTCAAAACCAACGTAGTGGTGGAACTTTGACTATAGTTGCTAGTGATCCAGTCATGGATTTTGCATACATAGATGACATTGTTGATGCCTACATTCAGGCTGCTTATTTGTTACAAAATAGCCCCAGAGAGGTATGCGGAAACAGTTATGCTTTGACTGGTGGTGAGAGAAAGTCTATCAGTGAACTTATTAAAATTTTTGAAAAAATTGGCGGTAAATCTATTATGACAGAAAAAAAAGAAGATCCAGCCAACGTTAAAAGAATTCATATGCCGTGGAACGGCCCCACTTTACCTGGTTGGAAACCTAAAATTTCATTGTATTCTGGTATAAAACGGTTTCTTAGAGACTTCTGTTAGCTCTTTTTGGGCACGCATGTATAGGAAAAGATTGATAGGATTATGAGAAAGCTCTAAATAACAAGTAATAAGCTTAATCTGAGTGTTTGGAGCGCTTACTTGCTATTGATCTAAGTGTCATATTGAGCTTGTCATAATGGTCAATTCTAGCATCAACATGAAGACTATCAAATGGGACGTGGCAATAGCCAAAGGTTACTATAACACTTGGTATTCCAGCGTTATTTGCGGCTTTAATATCATCCTCGCTATCTCCAATGAAAGCAGTATTGCCAAGAGCAGCCCCCATTTTATTCATGGTATAATAAACATGGCGGGGATCAGGCTTTTTGAACTTTATTGTATCTCCACAAATAATACTCGAAAAGTAGTGTCGTAATTTAAGTGCATCAAGAACGGGAAAACAGGTGGCTTCGGGTTTGTTGGTGCAAATACCAAGTTTAATTCCGTAATCTCTAAATTGGTTGAGGGCATCAACTGCACCAGGAAAAATGGAGGTATGCTCACTCGGATTCTTACGATAGTTATCTAGAAACTTAGTTTCCAATAAGCGGATGTCATCTTGGTTACCCGGTTCTCCGGTTATTGCTAGGGCTTTATCGCAAAGGGTGTAGGCACCAAATCTAACAAGTTCTTTGGTATTTTCAATAGTAATAGGCGGGCGCCCCATGGAGTCTAAAGCTCGGTTAATGGATGCACAAACGTCAGGCACACTATCAATAATTGTGCCGTCTAGATCAAATATAAGAGCATCAAACATAGTTAATGGTTGCTTGTTTTAACATTGGCCCAGGAACACCAATTCATAGGATTGTTAACGCTTAAATCATTTCTAACAAGGATTGATTTTACTTCGCCCAGCAACATAATATGAGTACCCATGCGAATTTCGCCAGCAAGTTTACATTCAAAATGTATTGGTAAATCAGCCAACTGAGGAGCCAGAGGCCTGAATGAAGTGTGGAGGCCTGAGTTAGCTATTTTGTCTGGATCGTTGGCAAAAGACGTAGTGCCACTATAGCGAATGGCCTTCGTTAGCGCATCATTTATATAGGCAACACCACAACCAAAGGATTTTGCCATGCGGATTGTATATAATGAAGCTCGCGGAGCATAGCGCTCATTAATTTTGCTATAGGAGACGCATGGCGCAATAATCAAAGGATGGCGACTAATGATAGTTGTTGATCCGCAGGGCATAAGGTTGGCTCGACCATCTTTAGTCCAGGCCGTGATCATGCCCGTTGGAGATGGAAAGAAACACGGCCAACGTGCCCTATCGTTATCCACCTCAATTTGATCTTTAGGCAAAGGGGCTAAGTATCTGATGGCCATGCCGTGGGCCGAATCGTCAGCTTCAAAGGCTACTGTGTTTGCGGCAGGAAATTTATATTGGGGCGTATAACCTTTTTGATAGTGTTTAGCTAGACCAGATTTTGGGGTTACTCTCTCAGGTTTTGGAAGGGCAGGGTCGGGAGACCATTCTGGTAGCCCCTGCCAGTGAATTTGTGACTTTCCTTCGGCAATATCTTTGCGTAATTGAATAGCGGTAATTTCTATGAAATAAACCCGGTGGGAGCCAACATCGGCCCAGGCTTTTTCGTAAATGGCGTTGCCGAAAAAGTCCTTGCTGGGTTTAACCAGTTTGCCTTCATAGACCAGATAGGCATTATTTATTACAGGAGCTTCGACGGTTTGCCCCGGACGAGTTTTTAGTCTGGCCAGGTTCAGGCGTTCAGATGTTTTTTCTTCTGGTGTCTCGGCAATGACTTTAATAGCCGTTGCTAGTTGCTCGCCTGGCGTTAGGAATTGTATGGCGACACTACGTCCGGCTTCAAGAAGCTTGGCGAAACGCCCACGCCTATGATGGCGTTTAGAAAGGGTTTGCCGACAGAAACTTAATGCTGCAATGTAGGGAAATCGGTTAACAATGGAGGGGCCAACGACTTTTTCAAAACCAACCTCTTTACCATTCGTAGTGGTAACTAGGCATGTAGGTGAAGGGAAAAAAGCGGGCCAGCGTGAATCTGCCTCTAACTGTGCAGATGTTTCAGGTAAGTCGCGTTGTAAATAAGTCCCAGCTTCATTTGCATGCCAGCCAGAGGCAGAGTCAAGGGCCGTGTAGGGCCATTTATATAAAAAATTCTGCGACATGTAGACTATATTCTTAACGTTGATTGGAAAAGTAAACAATGCTTCTGGTCGAAAATTTAGTGACTGTCAACTATTCGAAAAATATTTGTTAGTAAGATTTTACTGGAAGGCTCTCCCCGCAGTTGTTATTTCAAAGGCTATGAATGATCAAGGTAGAACTTTAACATTGGCAAATATGCGTAAAAGTATAAATCAGGCGCTGGAAGCAAAAGATGCATCCTTGGCACGAGCTTTGATGGCTGAGCTTTGGGCGGCTAGTCCTGGACCGGCGAGTGCATCAATTATTTTACCGGCATTCAAGACTTTGAAGGCTCTAACAGACGAAGTTCAAGCCAATAAGTTGAATGTATGCTTGTTGCGTTCCTTTGCTGTTGAGCCATGCATTCCAACCCTTCAAGCAGCAGCTTTGCTAGGGAATGTAGAGCTGAACGTGACCCTCGGGGGATTTAACACTTACGTACAAGATATACTGTCGCCTGAGAGCTTAGCCTACTCAACACACTTGGACTGCGTTATTCTGGGAGTGCAAACCCGGGATATTGCGCCTGACTTTTGGTTTGGAAAGAGTGTCTCTGCAGGCGAGAAGATTGCGGACGTTATTGGCAGTATTGAAAGTCTGATTAACACTTTTCGCTCCCATAGCGATGCTTATTTGCTAGTTCATAATTTGCAGCAGCCTACATGGACTGGTGCAGGCGTTCTTGATGTTGCTTCTGTGGACTCACAACGTGATGCCATTTGTAAAATAAATTTGGGATTAGTGGCAGCTGCTGAAAAGCACAAGGGCGTTCATGTTCTAGATTATGATTCACTTGTGGCTCGTCACGGTCGAGCTAATTGGTCAGACGAGAGCCGCTGGTTGACCATGCGTCTGCCTATAGCCATGGAAAACATACATCATTTGAGCGATGAGTGGCTAAAGTACCTTGTCCCCATCTCGGGTCGTATTGCAAAAGCATTGGTTGTTGACCTAGATAATACCCTGTGGGGCGGTGTACTTGGTGAAGATGGTGTAAATGGTATTCAACTCGATGGTGAATACCCGGGAGCAGCCTATCAAGCGGTGCAGCAAGCTTTGCTTGATCTATCCCGGCGCGGTGTCATTCTTGCTGTTTGCTCAAAGAATGATGAAGCTGATGCTTTGACAGTCATTGAGAGCCATCCGGGCATGCTGATAGGGTCTGACAGATTCTCGGTTTTTAAAATAAACTGGCAAGACAAGGCTACGAATATTCAGGCTATCGCTGATGAGTTGAATATCGGAACAGATGCTATTGCCTTCCTTGATGATAACCCAGCTGAACGTCTTTGGGTGCGCCAAAAAATGCCAGAGGTGCATGTGATCGAGCTTGGCGACGATCCAATGACTTTTGCAGATGCTTTGCGTCGAGCTCCGGTATTTGAGCGCCTTAGCCTGTCAAGTGAAGACAAGTGGCGCAGACGACAGTATGCCGAGCAGCGTCAGCGTAAAGCACTACAAGGAAGTGTGGCATCTTTGGAGGATTTTTACAGGTCCCTTCACCTGCAACTTGATGTTTTTTTAGTAACACCAGCACATGTTGCACGGGTCGCCCAACTAACTCAGAAGACCAATCAGTTCAACTTGACAACTAGGCGTTACACCGAGGTTGATATTTTTCGGTTCTTAGATGACCCATTATTTGATGTCTTTGCGGCTAGAGTCAAAGATCGCTTTGGTGATAGTGGTATCATCGCAGTTGTCATTGTTGAGGCTAAGGATACAAAAGCTCGACTCGACACGTTTCTTATGAGCTGCCGTGTCATTGGAAAAACTGTTGAGACAGGTATATTATCTATCATTGTGGACAGGCTCAAAGCTAAAGGTGTTAAAATGCTTGTTGGTCACTTTATAGCCTCTGCAAAAAACTTGCCCGCAAAAAGTTTTTTTGCCGATCATGGCTTTAAGGAAAATACAAAACAGGATTGGCAACTAGAATTACCGCAGGCATCACTTAAGATGCCGGACTGGATTAAGACTTAAACACTCAAGTTAGAAGGAACATATTAACGTGAAGGAAACTGCAAAAAGTGAAAAGGTAAGACAGATCATTGCGGATACTTTGTTTATGTCCCTTGAAGAGATTGGTGAGGATGCCTCGCAGGACTCCATAAATAATTGGGACTCACTTCAGCAGTTGAACTTAGTTTTGGCCTTGGAGCAGACTTTCAACGTGCATTTTAAACCGGAAGAATTTGCAATTATGACTAGTGTTGAAAAGATCCTCGAGCAGTTGAGCTTGAAACAGGCTTAGGTAGGTGGTGGGTTTGTTGGAACGATGCGTGCAGGGTTGCCGACAACTAGATGGTTTTCTGGTACGTCCAGCGAGACAACCGAACCGGCTGCAATAACTGCTCCTTTGCCAATGCTAACCCCAGCTAACAAGACCGAATTTGCACCAATCCTTACATCGTCTTCAATTACAACAGAGGCCTTGGTTGGGTCAGCATATTTATTTTCGATGTCGTTCGCTTTATTTTCGCTTATGCGTCCGGCGTGAATGAAAGCGCCTAGCATCTGACGCCCTCGAGTAAAGCTAACTTGCGGTGCGATAAAGACATCATTGCCAATAACCGCATCCTCACAAATTAAGGTTTGCTCCATGGCGCGCACGTTGTAACCAAGTTTGGCACCGGCAAGGACGATTGCGCCGCCTCCAAATACACAGCCGTCACCGATTGAAACATCTTCACGGATAATGACGTTATTAGCAGTTTGCACATTGTTGCCAAGGATAGTATTTTCATAAATTACGGAATTAGAGCGAATTATACAGTTAGCTCCTAAGGTCGCCCCAGCACTATTTTCAAGAGTGCGCTTGTCCAATTGAGATGACTTGCAAGGATAGCCAATGATGGCGCTTTTATCAAGTAGAGTCCCTTCGCCAATTTTACAGTCACCAATAAGATTGGTTGCGCTCATCAGATGATTCCCTCCTTTGGGTAGGCATTATAAATGTCGTCCAGAGTTTGAAATGCAAAGCCTCTTTTATGAACGGCATCAATCAACTCCAACAAAAAAGATTGTGCACCAGGACCAGTGGAAAATAATTTTTCGGCATCCTTACTGGAGAGAGTTGATATTTTTGGCTTTAGTTGTAAGTAGTTCTGATGGTCGGACAGGTTAAGCGTAAACATAAAAGGATGTACACCAATTATCTTCAGGCCAGGTGAGAAGAAGAGACTTTCGTATCGATTTAGGCGAAAGTCACCATCACGCCGCCAGTGTATATCATCAGCCCAAAACATTGGAAAACGGGGAATTCCTGTCCAATGATGCAAGGGGACCAGTCCCGTTTGCAGATAGAGGCAGAGATTACTGTCGTAAAGAATATTTCGAGCCTTCATAGCCATGGAAATATGGCTGTCATCGACCATCGCATGGGCGCGAAAAGAACGGGCCTCAGGGAAAAGCTTGAAGACATGTTCAATAACCTTCTCACGGGTATCACCATGGGACGACCCTGGTAGGAAATTCGGATGTAGACCAACATTGACGGTTCCTGCAGCTTTTTCAGCTGAAAGAACTGCGCTTTTGTGAGTGGCGAAGGCAGTTGGTGTGACACCTCGTTCCTTCATGGCTGTTAAAAGGGTCTGGATACAATACTCAGATGCCCAGTCAATATCTGTGGTGAACACAAAAACGGGTTTATCAAACAATCAGAATCTCCAAGGCATAAATTTCTAAAGTAGCTTTTTGGTTAATATTTGCACCATTGTTTCCAAAGGAGAAGCAAGGTCAACATTTAAAAGAGTAGCACTCTGGTCTGTTGCTAGTGGTTTTAGACGTTCAATAATTACTTTAAGTTTTGGTGTGCTTCTTTCAAGGCTTTTAGCCGTCATTTCTCCTTTTCTTTTAGCCGTAGCATATTGAGTAAAGTTAGCAGGTGCTTCTTGAACATAAATGCTGGAAGGGTAAAATAGTGTGAGGGTTTCCTCAGACTGACTCAAAAGGTCTTCAACTACTTTTATCAACCCATTGGAATAAATATTGTAGAATTTGTCAGTATTATCTTTATCGGGGCGGCTCGATATGCGTGGAGTGGCAAAATACATCAAATGAGTGGGCAGCCAACCTCTTTTTCTTAATGATTGAATGGCTATTGTCGGCTTTAGTACGTCCAACTGTAGTACTTTGCAAGTGCAGCCATATTTTGATATGTCTTTTGCCACAAACTCAGCATCTTGTTTTCCGCTCAAATAAGTAATAGCAGTTTCACCTCCTCCTGCAGCAACAATTTTTGCTGTTATTTCTCCGAGGCCTCTACTGCCTCCGATGATGAGAGCTCGCATTTTCTTGAAGGGTGTTCCTGTAACATGGGGTTTGACAGTTGTTATACTTGGTTGCAGAATTGGCTGAGGGCGCACAAAAGCATTTACTTTTCCTGTCATCCCACCACCCTTGAGTGTTATTGTAATCATTGAAACGCGATCGTCTGAGTGTGTGACCCAGTATTGGGTGGGCTCATCTGAGCGTTGGTTAGAAAAAACTACATCGAAACCTGAAAATAGAGAATGAAGGCCAGGACAGCGCATTCCTATAAGTTTTGATAGTCCAAGTAAGCGTGCAACCCCATCTATGCCAAGGGCCCGAGTTGAGTGGGGAAAAGCGCTTTTAATTGCATTCACATTTCCAGAAAGTTTAAATGAGCCTAAGTCATTTTTAATGTCTTCAAAAGTTCTATCAGCAGGCTGTCTAGAAAAATTAGTAGTTTTTAATGAGAAAGAAGTAGGTTTCGGGCTTTGTGTCTTGCCGTACAATCTAATTTTAGTAGTTTCTAAACCTTGACATTGTAAACTTAACTCAATTGTGTTTTTGAAAATATTACTCGGAACCACAATTATATTTTCTTTTAGAAATACAGGATTTCTAAAAGTTACTGATAGTCGATTTATGGATAATGGGTGTATTTTCAGAAATTTTTCAATGCCACACAAGACATTGTGGATGCCATGGGCTACTATTTGCCCGAACATGGTACGCCGTGCACGGATTGAATCCAGGTGTATGGGATTGAAGTCACCGGACAGTTCTGCAAAGGAGAGTTGGCTTTGCAAGGAATGCTGGAAAGGGGATAGAATCATTTTAATGAGTATAATTCATCAAGTTTAGACTTGTACTTAAATTTTATTGTGATTGCTTTTTTTTCAAATTTCTGTTTCCACGTATATTTTATAAGGTCGTTTTATTATTACTTTTACTCTAAGTTATTTTTACAAACTATTAGTTATAATATAGGTGCACGTGGCTAATCTAGTTAAAGGAAAGTCAGGGAATATTGTTGAACCATTTTTCAATTTATAGCTCACGGAGACAAAAATTACCGAAGTATGAAAATCTGCTAACTTTCAATAACTTCTTTTTGGAGGGGCACTCATTATAAAACATAGTGCTGCGTGGAAAATTGCTAGATCACGCATAAAACGTTTTGGTTGAAAAAGAATTGCATAAAATAAAACCTTGGGTGCGTGCTTTATAAGTAAACGCTTTGCCCTAAATTGTGCCGCCTCAAGGTTCTCATATTTTTTTACCAGATAAAGGTGGCTCCAGACTATATTCCATTCTTTACGCCAACGAATACGAAAGGTTGATGTGGTAGCTTTGCTAACTAAATGTGTTCCCTGTGCGTTAGATGCAAATATGATTAAATAACCCTTTTCAATCATTCTGCAACATAAGTCATTGTCCTCTCCATATAAAAAAATGTTTTCATCAAAACCACCAACCTCATTCCATATGGTCATGTCGCATAAATAAGCTGCGCCAGTCGCAAACCAAGTACAAAAGTTACCCTCTGGCACAATGCTGGTGCGGGTTTGCACTCTCTCATTGGGCCCCTGCAATTCAAGCTCAAGTCCGCGTTTAGGACTGTAGAGGAGGGGCGCTACAATTCCAGCATTACCACCTGAGGCTTCTGCAGTCTTGTAAAGTTCCTGTATCGCCGGTGAAGGTAGGGTCGCATCCGGGTTCAAAAGTAATGCGTATTTTGTTTTTACTTTTGAAAAGGCTTGGTTTGCAGCGATACCCATTCCAACATTTTTCTTGTTAAGTATGATCTCGGCATCAGGGCGAATGTGGCGTATTTTTTTGACGGAATCATCGGTGCTAGCGTTATCTATTACAATTACTTTTATCTCTTCAGCTATGGGGGTCAGGCAATTTTCAATCACGTTAGCGGAATTGTAATTGACAACAATAAGGGAAATGTTAGCTAAGCCTGACAGTTTTAGTTCCTAGCAGAAAAATTTTTAAATTTATCAAAACCCCAATATTTATATCTTGGGAGTACCAGAAAAACTTATCTAACTATCTTAGTTAGCCATTTCTTAATGTCAACTTAGGTTGAGTGTCTTGCTTTAAAATAATTTTGAAGATGTTCAATTTAGTTTTTTTTGGATGTCTTAAATATGCTTGCCAAGCTTTACCGTAAAGTTGCAGTATATTTTTTTGTAAACACAAGCCCATCAGAATTTTTTTTATGTCTTGTGCATTTGTGTTCCAAAAATTGGTCTAAAGTTATCTATTTTAAAAGTTACTTTGTAAATTTCTAAAAGTGGGTAAAAGCGCATCTTTTTCCGATAAAATTATAGAACTACTATTTACAGGCCAGTTTATTGCAAGATCAGGATCATCCCAACGAATGCCACCTTCATGTTTTGGCATGTAATAAGCATCCGTCTTATATTGAATTTCACAGTCAGGAGTTAGTGTCATAAAGCCATGTGCAAAACCAGCAGGTACGAATAACATTTTTGGGGTTTGAGCAGAAAGCTCAGCGCTAACGTATTGAGAGTAGGTTGGTGACGTCCTACGTAAGTCCACGGCGACATCCCAAATTATACCATTTGTCACTCTGATCAATTTAGCCTGGGCGTGTGGTGGAAATTGAAAATGGAGGCCACGAATAACACCAGCCTCTTTTGAACTGCTGTGATTATCTTGGACAAAATCACATTCTATTCCTGCCTGCTCGAAATTGCGTCTAGAGTAGGACTCTAGGAAAAACCCTCTATTATCCTCAAATAGATTTACTTCGATAAGTTTGACATCAGGGATCTCAAGAGAAGTGATTTTCATAGCCTTAATAGTTTGCCCTCAATTAATTTGCTCAAGAAGAACACAGATTGTATCTCCTCTGTTTCTTTTGTTGTTATCGTCAGCTATTTTTTGAAATTCTTCAATCTGCGCATCATTGAAAATAGATTTTTCAGGGTTTTCTCCATAAGAGTTTTCAGCAAACATTGATATTCCCTTCAAATATTGTTCACTTACCCAGATAGGAACAATAGTTGAGTCTGACCAAAGTCTTGTAACTTTTAAATCTACTTGCTTGGCTAGTAATCTGATACTTTTATGAGAATGGATATAAAAATGCCTGGGCACTTCCAGCGCCATCCAATTGACACCATATTTTTCCCAATTATCTGAGGTAACTGTGGGAATACGCACTAGTATTCTACCATTTTTCTTCAAGAGCTTTTTAGCATGCAGCAATGTTTTTTGCTGTTCTTGCATATGCTCTAGGGAATGGTGGAATGTAATGAGGTCATATTGTCGCTCTATTGAAAATATATCTGTCTTTTTTGCTAGGATTTTTCCATCAACGAAGACATCTGCTTCGATGAATTTGTCTATGGCTAATATATCTCTGATTCCAAAAGAACGCATTTGCCAGGCAAAATCACCTGTACCTCCACCCACGTCTAAAATAGTGTCTGATATTTTTATTCCAAGGTCAGCGTAGAAATCCAACATGACAGAAGGCCGTTTTATGCGATGGAGGATAGATCCGATAAATCCCTTTCCCTCAAGCGCATATCTGGTTCGTGATCTGCGAAAGAACCTTTTAACAAAGTTATTAGTTTTTCGTTTTTTTTGAGTGTAGCTATAAAAATCCTTTGGATAATGATCTGAAATATTTTCTGGTATTTTGATAATCTGCAGACATTCGCAATTACGACATTGAAAGAAATCAAAGGGTTCTTTGGTCCCATATGCTAGTTCCAGAAATTGATAGCCTTGGCCGCCAAAGGCTCCACATATGGCACATCTATAATTTTTATTTTTTTCAGACATGATGCCCTAAACTTAATGAAAAATTTTGGGATTTTTCCAATATGCAAGCAAAATTTTTAGATTGCATTATTAAATTAATATAAACTTTTGATCCTGTAGCTTAGCTAAAAAGTGAAATTCTTTTGGTATTAGTAATATATTTAAATTTTGATATAAATAACTTTATCACACAATATCTACTGGATTAACTGGTTACCAATTTTGGTTGAGGATATAATTGTAGCTCGACTAACTATCTCTTTCTAGTCGGATTAGGTAGATATTAGGAATTTTTTATCTTGAGTTTCTCATAACTTTATTGAGCTTTAGCAGGTTAGCTCATTGTTCAAAAAAGCGGTTTTGCTTTTCTAATAAGTGCAGTTTAATATTACTCAAAAATATGTTTATTCAAATATACAACCAGGACTTTTAGTCAACAGAATAGGATTTTTAATCCTGATTAGTTAATTCATAAAATTTGTGGTTGGAATGTGACAGGTAGTCTTGGTTGTAGAGTTCAAAAAAAAGATGAATATAGTTGCGTTCAGAGTTTACGGGTTTCGAAAGCCTAAAATTTGAGAAGTTTAAGGTAAATTTGTTTAAACATCTGGTTTGCTTGCCCCATTGCTAGTCGACTCATATAATATATACAATAAATTAAGTTTGGCTCACAAAGTCGTAGGGAGCGGTTTTTTTACATTGAGGTTATAAATGGCGATTAGTGAGAATGTCGTGCTTGGTGACGGTGTCCAGATTTTCCACACGAATTTAGTTAATTTATACGGTTGTACCATTGGAGCTAATACAAAAATAGGAACTTTTGTTGAGGTTCAAAAAGGTGTCCATATTGGTGCTATGTGCAAAATATCATCGCACAGCTTCGTTTGCGAAGGGGTCACAATAGAAGATTGTGTTTTCATTGGACACGGTGTGATGTTTACAAATGACGTTTACCCAAGTTCGGTTAATGAAGATGGCACCATGCAAGGCGATAGTGATTGGCAAGTTATCGAGACGAGGGTGAAAAGAAACGCCTCAATAGGTAGCGGTGCGACTATACTTCCGGGTATTACTATTGGTGAAGGTGCTATAATTGGGGCAGGTTCGGTGGTGGTCAAAGATGTTGCTGATAATATGATTGTTGTTGGTAATCCAGCAAGACCAATTAGATCTGGAAAAAAGAAAAATGAACGTGGAGAAACGTTGTAAATGTGCCTGAAAATAGGAATTGTGGGTTATGGTTACTGGGGCCCCAACTTAGTCAGGAACTTCAATAAGACAGATGGTTGTGAAGTGTTGGCGGTTTGTGATCGATTCGAAGATAGGTTGACGCAAGCAAACAAATTATACCCAAGCATTAAAACATATCAGAATTATAGTGAATTTTTGGAATCTGGGCTTGATGCAGTTGCTGTTGCAACGCCAGTCGCCTCACACTATCAGCTCGCAATGCAGGCTTTGGAAACGAATAAACATTTGCTCATCGAAAAGCCTATGGCAGAGTCGGCCAAACAGGCTGAAAATCTTATTTTAGAATCTAAAAAGCGTGGTCTGATCTTAATGGTCGATCATACCTTTGTTTATACAGGTGCAGTTCAGAAAATTCACGATCTCTATAAAAAAGGTGAATTGGGAGACATCCAATATTTTGACTCAACGCGTATGAATTTGGGCCTTTACCAACATGATGTTGATGTTATTTGGGATTTGGCAGTTCATGATCTTTCAATTCTTGATTTTATTATAAATGAGTCACCAAGTTCGGTTTCTGCGGTTGGCACCAGTCACGTGCCTGGAATGCCTGAAGACATGGCATATATGAGCGTGTTTTATGAGTCAGGTACTATGGCTCATATTAGTGTTAACTGGCTATCGCCGGTTAAAGTGCGACGTACGGTGATTGGTGGTACTAAAAAAATGATTGTTTGGGATGATTTGGAGCCAAGTGAAAAAATAAAGGTTTACGATACGGGCGTCACTATTACGGATGATCCTGAAAAGATTTATGATATGATCGTGGGCTACCGGGTGGGCGATATGTGGGCGCCACAGGTTCCAATGTTGGAAGCATTAGCGATCGAGGCGGAACATTTTATTGAATGCATAAAAACCAAATCTACACCTATTACCTCTGGTGGAATTGGCTTGCGTGTGGTCAAAACACTTGAAGCAGCGACTCAGTCCATGAAAAACAGAGGCACCCCCATCATTCTTTCAGGAGAAAAGGGTTAATGGTTCCGTTTCTTGATTTAAAAAAACAGTACGCGGAGATAAAAGATGAGGTCAATGCAGCTGTTATGGATGTTATTGAAAGCACCCAATTTGTTCTTGGAGATGAGGTTAAAGCATTTGAAGATGATTTTGCAGTTTATTGCACTAGTGCCCATTGCGTTGCCTTTAATTCTGGTACTAGCGCTTTGCACTTGGCACTCCTTGCACTTGAAATTGGCCCAGGTGATGAAGTAATTACTGTTTCATCTACCTTTATTGCAACAGTTGCAGCTATTAGGTATGCCGGGGCTAAGCCGGTTTTAGTTGATGTGGATAAAAACAGTTGGACGATGAATGTCGATCTGATTGAGGCAGCAATTACACAGAAGACAAAAGCAATAATGCCTGTTCATCTGCATGGGCGAGTCGCAAACATGGGGGTAATTTGTGCAATTGCAGCAAAGCATGGAATATATATTATAGAAGATGCTGCACAAGCTCACGGTGCCCAACATAATGGAAAGCTAGCAGGATCATTTGGAGATATTGGGTGCTTTAGTTATTATCCTGGAAAAAATCTTGGTGCCTATGGTGAAGGTGGGGCTGCAGTCACTAATGACGCAAAACTCGCTCATAAAATGCGGGTCTTACGTGACTGGGGACAGGAAAAAAGATTTCATCACAATGTACAAGGTTACAACGCTCGTATGGATGGTATCCAAGGAGCTGTATTACGGGTCAAGTTGCGCTATCTAGACAAATGGATAGAAGCACGTCGGGCCCACGCCAATTTTTATAATGAGTTACTATCCGATGTTGATTGCGTAGTGCCTTGTTTGACAGATGATAAGCACGTTTATCACATTTATTCTGTTTTGGTTAATGAGCGTGATCGTGTGCAAAAAGCTCTTGGGAATTTTGGTATTAATACTAACATTCATTATCCTATTCCAGTTCATTTACAAGGTGCTCATGCTGATCTTGGATACACAAACGGGGATTTTGTCGTTACAGAAAGTCTAAGCACAAAGTTTTTATCGCTCCCAATGTATGCAGAGCTTAGTAAAAAACAAATTATTGAAACCGTGAATGGTTTAAGGAAAGCAATTAATGACTGAGTTGAATCTTGTAGGGTTCAAAATATTGGTCACGGGAGGTGCTGGTTTTATAGGCTCTGAACTTGTCCATCAATTGTCTGAGGCTGGGGCTAAAGTTATTGTCGTTGATAATCTAGTTAATGGTAAAAGTGAAAATCTAAATGAAATTACCGGTACAAAAGTTATCTTAAAAGTTTCTGATGTAAGAGACTACGATGTTATGGGACAGTTATTTGACGGTGTGGATATTATTTATCATCTGGCTTGTCTTGGGGTGCGTCATTCAATTCATCATCCTGAGGAAAATCATGAGGTTAATGCCAGCGCCACGTTGAAGTTACTTGAGTTATCAAAGAAGGCCAAAGTAGGGCGTTTCGTTTATGTATCTACGTCTGAAGTTTATGGAACCGCACGCCATATTCCAATGACAGAGCAACATCCAACTACACCTCATACGGTTTATGGTGGATCAAAATTGGCTGGTGAATGTTATGCACGGGCTTTTTTTGAAACTTACAAATACAGTACGGTCATCGTTCGCCCTTTTAATTCTTTTGGTCCAAGAAGCCACCATGAGGGTGATAGCGGTGAAGTTATTCCCAAATTTATGCTACGTGCCTTGGCTGGAGAACCTATGATTATTTTTGGTGATGGCGGACAAACTCGAGATTTCACCTTCGTCGCTGACACGGCTCGTGGCATTCTGTTGGCAGGGCTATCAGAGCAAGCACTTGGGGAAACTATAAATTTAGGTCAGGGTAAAGAAATAACAGTTAGTGATCTGGCATATAAAATTAGGAAGGTTACGGGAAAACTGGATGCAAAAATAATTTTTGATGAGCCGCGGCCGGGGGATGTGTTGCGACTTTTGGCGTCTTCTAAAAAGGCTCAAGAGCTTCTAAATTTTGCTCCTAAAATTGAGTTAGAGGAAGGGCTTAAGAAATTATGCTACTGGTATGCTAATATGAGTGAGAACCCGCTGACGCTATTGGAAAGAGAAGTGCGGTATAATTGGCGCATGAATGGAAGTAAAAACGATGTCTAAGCCCAAAATTTCTCTAATTGTGCCTTGTTGGAATGAAGATAAGATGGTGGCACTTTTTTTTGCCGAGACTTCACAAGCAATAAAGAATATTGAGGCTGACTTTGAGTTCCTTTTTATCGATGACGGCTCTACTGATGACACCTATGAGGCTCTAAAGAAGTTAGCCGATTCAGATAAGCGTGTGCGAATTTTGCGCCTTTCGAAAAATTTTGGTAGCTTTCCAGCAATTAGTGCTGGTATGTACCATGCTACTGGCGATGCCATTATTTGTATGGCAGTTGATTTGCAGGATCCGCCGAGTCTAATTGGAAAGCTGGTAGAGAGCTGGCACGCAGGAAATGATATAGTTTGGGCTGCAATAGGCAAACGTAAAGATTCCTTTTTTCAAACTTTTTTTTCAGAACTATTTTATTCTACAATCCGCCGTATTGCTCTTCAAAATTTGCCACCTCAAGGTATGAATGTTGGTCTATTCTCACGAAGGGTTATAGATATTTACAATGCTCTTCCTGAACGAGATAGTATTCCTTTTTTTACTATTTTAAAGTTAGGCTTCAAACAAGCACAAATTAGTTATAATCGCCAAGCAAGACGTATTGGAACATCTGGCTGGTCTTTTTGGAAACGAATTCGCTCTGCAATAGATGTGGTTGTGACGTTTTCATATGCCCCGGTGAGGTTGATTAGCACGGTAGGTTTTATAGCTGCTACTATTGGTGTAGTTTATGCCTTGGTTATTATAATACAGAGTCTATTCTTTGAAGTTGCGGTATCGGGCTGGTCGTCATTAATGGTGGTGCTGCTATTAGTTTCTGGGATTCAGATGGTTACATTAGGTTTTATTGCAGAATATCTTTGGCGTCAAAGTAAGCAGGTGCGAAGAGACCCGCGTTACATCGTTATGGATGAATATGGTAGTAAATTGCATAGCAAACCAACAAGTTTAGTATTAGATGCGGATAACATTAACGTTTCTCCAAACTGTTAGGAAAAATTTTTGCAAATTCTTGTTACTGGAGCTACAGGTTACATTGGGTCTCGTTTATGTCGACTTTTAACTGATAGCACTCATAATGAAATATTTTCATTACAGCGTTCTAGTCAATCCTCTGAAGATAATATTAATGTGATTAAATGGGATTTGCGTAGTCCCATTGATGAGGCAATTTTACCTGCAAAAATAGATGCAGTTGTTCATTTGGCCTTAGCTCGGAACTTTCGCCGGTTTCCTGAGGCGGTTGGTGATCTTTTTTCAACAAATGTACGCACAACGGTTGAGCTTCTTGAATATGCCCGTAAGGCTGGGGCCTCACACTTTTTTATGGCTTCAACTGGTAACAGCTATGCTTTTGACTTGGGACTGAGAGTTGGTGAAACGCCTCAACCACCCAATGATTTTTATACTGCCTCTAAACTTGCTGCTGAAGCTCTATGCCGAGCGTATAGAACTTGTTTTCCAATTAATATTTTGAGGATATTTTTCCCCTATGGTCCTTATCAAGACGAGAAGACAATTAAACGTTTGATCACTAGTGTTAGGGATGAGAGGCCAATTTTGTTGGGACAACGACCAGATGGAAATGGTGATCTTTTATCGTTAATTTATGTAGATGACCTCACGCAAGTAATAAAGTTGTCAATTGAAGAGGGGTGGGATGGACTATTTGATGTTGCAGCTCCCGAAATATTATCTGTTCGCCATATTGCTAATGAAATAGGCAAACAATTGGGCATTAAAGTTGTATTTGAGGAAGCTGATTATCCAGGAAAAAACATGTGCGCTGACTTAACTGCCTTGGAAAAAAAGAATCAAATAAATTTGAGGAATTTTTCCCAAGGTTTGTCTTCTTTGTTAACTCAAGAAAAGTTGAGTTCTTAAGTTAGAGAGAATTGGCATCTCTATATGTAAAAAGGCTAAGCATTACTATAGATCCTTGCAACCATAAAGAAACTAACCACCAGCTTTGCCACAATCCATAGCTTACAGAAATTAGACATATAGCAGATGCCAAGGATGCAAAAGCAAGTGCTTTGCCAATTTGAGGAGCCTGACTCTTATTAATACTCCATAAGACACATAAGACAAGTATAAGCCCAAGAATTGCTCCGCCCGCTCCCAACTCCAACCATATTTGAATTAGTCCGTTGTGTGGGTGAAGGGGTATGGCCTCAGTATTTCCTGTGTGTATTTTACCATTATCTCGGTATAGAAATGTAATTTTATTTTCGGTTTTGCTGAGATTGCGTGAAGTTCTAATGCCATGTCCAATTAGTGGCTTGTTCATAACTAAATTAGAGGCATACTGCCATATCACTAGTCGTGGGTATACGCTATACGATAATTCCGGAAGATCTTTTCCTATAGTACGAGCATCTGGTAAAGCCTTCATAATGAAAGGAGCACCCAAAATTAAAAGTGTTAGTCCAATTGTGGCAATTTTATTTACAACACGAGGGTAAAAATAAGCTATTAGAAAAGAAACTGATCCAACTCCGACTGCAACAGTTGCAGCAAAACTGTAGCCTCTGGAAATAATATAAGCGGAGGTAATAAAACCTATACAAGAAAGTAGGTAGCGCTTTTGAGTGTGTAAAATAATCAAGGTAGGCCAGAGAAGTAAACTTAAAAGACACACTCCGTTATTAATCACAAAACCGCGAATATCCGTGTCATTAAGATTAGCAATAGTCAAAACTTTATCATGCAAGACAATGTGTAAGATCTTACTGATAAAGAAATCGGTTGAGACATCAATAAAAGCGAGACTTAAACCAAAAAAGAAACCCCATACAGTTGACTGACAGACAATAATTCGATCATTTGTGCTAAGGGTTTTTAGAGACATTATAATAAGAATGCCACCAAGCATACAAATCGTTATGGAGAGACCTATTGTCTTATTAAAGTCAGTAGAAATTGACCAAAATAAGCTGGCAACAGACCAGAAAGTTAGGGCCAGAACAGATAAACTTAGTGCCCTTGGACAAGTTGGGCGGTCCTTTTTCTTAGTGATTAAAACGAAAAGACAAACTAAAACAATAATGCCAAATAAAATAGTAATCCCTTTCGTAGCATATAATGCAACTACAGGAATTAATAAGCCAACAAAACTAAACGCTAGGGAAATACCAGATATACTTGTTTGGATATGTTTCAAATTCGACAACAATTTTTATCTTTCTGTGAAGCTTATAGATATTAATTTAATAGGGAGAATTAATAGATGCTTGCTATTAAATTGGCAACTTACTGTATTGTTTTATATTTTGATACTTCCAGAAATGAGCATAACTACCGAGATCTATCCGGCGACTTTTGGATCTTTGTTTTCTCAGTTGGATATTGCCCAAATAGGCAATCACAAAAAAATTTAAATGCAACAGGGGGAAAAAAAGACCCATGATGGTCATAAAATTAATTATTAGTTTCAACGCTGTCTTTTCTCCTCGAGTACTTATGCGTCAGCCATGTCAGATGAAACGGCAATTTTATAAAATAATACATGGCATTAAAGATGTGCCCTTTTGAAAGGGATGCATTAATGGCTTCATAATGGATATTAAAGATTCGAAAGTGTAAATCTATGCAGCTTGGTGCATAGTTAATAGCGATACGTAAGGTACAGTCCAAACGTCTGGACGTTTGGTTTGTAATTGAACCCGGGGTAACAAAATAGTTCATTAGGAAGTCAGGTTCGACCCTGAAGCGTGTATTTTCTTTTTTTAAAATTTTAAGCCACAGATCAAAGTCTTGCGCAGTTTTTAATGTTTCGTCAAATCCGCCAACACTTAATACGGCATCTCTTAGTACAACTACGCTAGAAGTAGCAATAAATCCCTTTCGGTATAATCCTCGGTAAGGGTTAGTTGCTGCCTCAAATCGAGTACTACAAAAAATAGGTTTTTTACTTGTTTTATCGATACGATAATAGTTGTGAGAAACCAAAACAAGATTATGTCTTCGGATAGCGTCCATGCTGGTGGAGAGTTTTTTAGGATGCCATTCGTCGTCAGCGTCCAGAAAAGCAAGCCATTCTCCTGTTGCTGCATTTATGGCTCGGTTGCGAGCCGCACCTGCACCAAGATTTTGCTGTTTAAATATTATTATTTCAATTTCGTAGATATGCTCCTTAAAAGATTCCACTATTTTTAAAGTATCATCGTTAGAGCCATCATCTATCACAATAATTTGTTTGGGTTTAAGAGTTTGTTCAGCAACTGAAGATAGCGCTCTTTCAATAGTATCAGCTGCCTTATAGGCCGGGATTATGACACTTATGGTCATCTCAGCAGAATTCCTCAAGTGTTGTTGATGGTGACGTTTTGCTCAGGGGTTGTTCAATAAATAGGCGAATGGCAAGTTCGAGCATAATTAGTGAGTAAACTCGGAATGCATGACGGTATGGATTGGCTAGCAAAGTCTCTATACCTTGCCGTGTCCACCATCCACGTTCCAAAGATGTAGGGCTAGTTAGAAGGCGCTTTGCTTGCTTTCCCAGACCAGCATGCATCCATTTTGGAACTGGAGATGCGAAGCCTTGCTTCGGTGCCTTTAGAATTGGCTCAGGTAGAAACCTTCTGGCAATGTTTCGTTCCAGGCCTTTTGGTTCCTCACCTGGCGTACGTGCTTTTGACGGTACTGCTAATGCTGCTTCCACAAGTCGATGATCTAAAAATGGTACTCGGCCTTCAACACTAGCTGCCATCGAAGAACGGTCAAGTAGTAACAAAAGATCCTCTGGAAGATATGACTCCAGATCTGCAATTAAGGATCCTGTTTGTGGGTCTCCATTGAAATTAGTAAATGAGTGGGCCTGGATAGAGTCGGGGATACTTTGCCCATTACCAATTATGTCTCGGATAGGGGATGGAAAGGATGTTGTGTGATCATGTATGTATTGACCACGATTGTTATTAAAATGCTCTGCTCGATTTAGTTGCCAAGATTGCATGGGTGATACAAATTTTTTTGTCAAAGAACGTATTGGTGAGGGTAATGACAAAAAACAACGTTCAATGGGCATTTGAAAATATCTTTTATATCCTGCAAAAATCTCATCCCCTCCAGTTCCGTTCAGGGCCACTCTGAGGTGTTTACCAAGGGCTTGTTCAATCATAAAGTTTGGCAACAAGGAGGCATCATTTAGTGGTTCTTCTGTATGCCAAGCAAGATTAAGGAGATGATCTCCTATCCCTGTTTCTGCTATATTCAGTTCGTGATGATTTGTTCCATATCGCTCAGACACCATGGAAGCTAATGGTGTTTCATCTACAGTAGAGCCTTCAAAACGGACAGTATATGTATTAAGTGGCTTATCAATTAAACTAGCTGAAATGGCAACCATTAGACCAGAATCAATACCTCCTGAAAGTAAGGCTCCTAGGGGAACATCACTACGAAGTTGCATTTTCAAGCTATCGGAAAGAAGCGCTAACAAATAGTCTTCAATGTCGGCTGTTTGAGCAGGAATTTTATCTGCTGGTTTGGGTTGCCAATAGCGTTTTATTTTTAAAACACCATTAGCTTCGGCAACAAGTTGGTGGCCAGGAGGGAGTTTGTTGATACCCTTGTAAAGAGTATTAGGTGCAGGAACATAGCCATGAGCTAAATAAGAGCTGACAGCCTGCTCGTCAACAGCTGTGTGAATTAGACCCGAAACTAATAGGGGTTTTATTTCAGAGGCAAAAATTATCCCACCCCCGTTAACTTCAGCCCAGTAGAGAGGCTTGATACCTAAGCGGTCTCGGGTCAGTATTAAACGATGGGTATCCGATTCATATAGCGCTATGGCAAACATACCGTTTAGAAGATTAACAAATTCATTTCCATGGGCTGAATGTAATGGTAATATAACTTCAACATCTCCATTACTTTGGTAGGAATAGTTCTGTGTTTCGGGGGTTCTCTTTAATTCTTTGTAGTTGTATATTTCGCCGTTGCAGAGCAAAACTCGACGATTACCATCTTCAACAATAGGCTGTTCACCAGTTTCAAGGTCTATAATAGCGAGACGTTTAAAACCTGCCTGAAAACGTCTGTTACTACTTTGGTATATTTTTTCACTATCAGGACCTCTATGTGCCATTACTTGCAACATTGCACTTATGTCAGCTGATTTGTCTTTAGCTTGATGGGGAAGAAATAGGCCAGCAATTCCACACATGTCTAACTGTCTTGGTTATTTAATAAAAAGGATATCGTCAAATTGTTTATCTGTGCCATTTGAGTAGGCTACATATTCAGAAAACTCAATAAAAGCGCCTTTTTTAGTTGAAAAAATTTTAGAAAAATGACTCTTAAATATTTCGTTCATATTTTCATAATCTGTTTTTTTATCTGGGATTCTGGATATCTCAAGCATCGCACATTCTATTTTCTCCCAGAAAATAGTGCCAAGTTGACTAAATATAGTTTCGTCTAAACCTTCAGTGTCGCTCTTATAAGCCAAAGAAGTGTGATTTTTGATAATTGACGAAAAAGGCTCTTTTAAAACATCTGGCCGACGAATTTCAACTTTTTCAGACAAATGGGTACTGTTTAAAATAGCATTTTTGTTTAGAGAAATGTTTCCTGAGTTGGTCAAATTTATGCTGATATCAATTGTTTTATTAGCTTCGGCAAGTCCATAATTGAACAGGCTTGCGTTGGTGAATCTCTCTAAATTAACTGTAGCAATTTCAAAGCTTGAAGTTTTTGGTTCAAAGCAGTATGCGTGCGTTATATTTTTGGAAGCGATTAACATCTGACGTGTGAAAAGCCCAATATTTGCTCCAACATCGATAAGTCCAATGTTCTCGCCCTTTAGATGGCTTAAAATTCTTTTATTATTACTTGTGCCCCACTCTTGGTGTGTAATAATTTGAGGAAATATTGTTTCGTCAATATTAATAAAAATTTCTTTAGCAGAGGCTGTATAAAGAGGAGAGCTTTCTTTTAATTTTAATTTAGCATGCGAAAATAAGACACCTTGCTTCATTGCGAGTGGGGTGAATTCTATTTTATTAGCTAACTTCCATAATCTGAATGTATGCCAACTGTATTTTTTCAATACTTTGCTAAAGCAAGGATTAAAAAGGAATTTTATAACGTCTTTAATAATTTTATTCAATTTTTGGTATCCTCTTGCAACAAGCTCATTTTCGTGCGTGATTTATTCAACTTTTTCAAAAAGTAGTTCACCTGTCCAAGGTAAGTCCCCTTCATGGGAAAAAACTATGGCGTTTCCCAAGTAGCTAATGCCATAGGATTTCCAGATAGGAAAAGTTGCTATTGTAGCGTTGTCATCAGTAATTAGACGAAAAAGAGACTTAGCGCTATGTAGCAAAATATTTACACCATCTCTTTCCACGTCTAGTGGAGTGATAAGAATTCGTTTAATCTCGTGCTTTCCTTCTCCATTAACCGTATCGATAATTGACATAGACTTGCTACTGAACTTCCATTTTCGGTTTAAATGCCTTACCCCTGCCAAGCGTTTATATCCACTATGCATCAGCTCAAGACTATCATCGCTTAACTCAACGCAAGGGTTTGGTCCGCCATAGAGACGGCGAAAATTATTAGAATAATAAGGCTTGTTAGGTGGGTAGGGATCTGCGCCATCGATGATGAGTGTGTTATGAGCCATAGCCGAACGATAAAATGCGGCGTCACCAGTCTCACCGTAATGTCCTCGACCTGGGTCTACAAATATAGGTTCGTCATTGTAATGCAATTCAAACGAACCAGTATCTTGGTGTCCATGTCCTGGCATTTGTGACCATCCTTCAGGAGCTGCATGCCACAAAGTGGAAAAGGGTCCATAGTCTTTTCTGTACCACCCAGCTTCCTGAAAAATGTTGAGCTCTCTGGTCGAGGGTTGATACTTCGGTTTGATTAGCCTCATAGTTTTAAGCAAAAGATCCGGCGCTAGATCTGGCGATATATCTCCAATTAACGGGAATCCCCCAGGTAATATTAAATGCTTAGCAGCCCTGCGTGCTTTGTTGGCTACGGATTTAAGACTAATCTCTTCCTTCCTATTGTATTTCTTAGCTGCATCGGCAACTTCTTTGAAATTTCGTGCTAAAAGCAAGTGATAGTGACTGGAACCTTCGCGTAAAATTCCTGAAGAATGAAAAATTCGCTTCGCTTCTTCAATAAGAATTCTGCCGCCTATATTAGTAGTTTGTTTGAGCCCAAGCGCTAAGCCAAGTAGATATAATCCCCGACCATTATTTGCAAGATGATTTGAAGTGTGGTGGTCTCCAAAATATTCCAGCCTATTTATTATTGCTAAAGCATGTATTTTTAAAATATTTAAGGTTTGTTCAACAGAGCCGGGTATTCCGTATCGCTCTATAAATGAAATAATGTTCATGGCGCGCTCAGCAACAGTATAGGGATGCCAAGCCCAACTATTATCCACTCTAGAATATTTTTTTACCCAAGCTTGCCAAATTGCAGCGACCCAATCGGTTGGAACGTTTTCACCGAATTCTGATAACCAAGCAAAACGGTGAAGGGCGAGCTTAGTTTCGATATCATCAAAATGAAGTGCAAATAATTTGTTTTCGTCACCGGGACACAGAATAACTGCTTCACATGGTAGTTTTAATAATAATTTAGTTATTGGCTTGTTGGTTTTAAGACAAAAAAATTGTTTAGTTGGACTTTCAGGAGAAAGCGGTAATAAATCTGATAGATAGGGAGGATGATGAGCTTTATATGGTGGCTCCCCTTCCCAGCGTCCAAGTAGGCGTCCAATTAGCCATGAACGTAATATTGGATCGGATTGAATTGTTTTGGCTTTGTTTAAAATTTTTTTGAACAATAATTTTCGCAATACAAGCGTGTAATTTATTTTTATAGGTTTACAAAGAGTAATTTTTAAACTTAAAAAGAAAGTGCATTTATTTTGATAAAGTCAATATCCAATTATTAATTGCGGTGGCGGCGATTTGGTGACCAAGGACGTTCCAGTGTCCATCATGGGCGAAATGAGTTGCAGAAAATCCATATTCCAAAAAACCATCAATAGGGTCGATGGTGGTAATATCAACCTTATCTAGGGCGTTAATTATTTCTTTACGTAATTTTTGATATAGAGGGCTTGAATCTTTAATTTCAAAGCGGGCTGGAGCAATTAAGACAGCAAAAGGTGTGCCAAAAGGAAATTGTCTCTTGAGATTAGATAATTCTTGAACGGTCTCTCTCGTTGCATCAAATAACTCATCATCTCTAAATTTTTGATGATATGTGTGTGGCTCAGCAACTAAGCCTAAATAGACTAGAGTGCTATTAATAAGTGGGATTTTTTTTAAAGATAAGGCAACAAAATTATATAATGCTAAATTGTGTGTTAAGAACTTTTTAAAATCAAAAAAGGTATGTGCCTCGGGTAGTTTAAAATTACTTTTGTTTTCTTGTGCTTGGGCTTTGCAATTATACCGTAAAATGTCATTTTCTAAAATAAGTCCAACAACAACTGCACTAGGTTTTATATTCTTGGGCATTCGGCCCACAAGAGCTTGATAGCCACACACGGTAGTTCCTGGGCTAGCTATATTGTAAGTTTTATGGCCCGAAATATTAGCTAAAAGAGAGGAGTACATTTGTTCTTGTTCAACTCCCCAGCCAAAAGTCATTGAGTCTCCAATTACCCAAATGCGTTTATCGGCTTTGTTGACTGGATCAGGATTACGTAGGCCGAAGTCATTTATTTCTATACGAACTTTAAAATCACCATTATTTTGAGCGAAATAATCGTCAAAGCCAGGAACACCTGTGGTCACATTTGTATGACCAGGTACCTGAGTTAACCTCATGAATGAACCACTTTGAAAGTTTTTCCAGTGAGGCATAATCATTCTGGTGCATATCTCCGCTATGATTACTAGCAGCACCAATCCGATTGTTAAGGCAAGGATCTTTCCAAAAAGGGTTGGTTCAGGTAACTTAGAAGGGTGATTGGGCATTATATCTATTTAGCCTTTCGCCCAATGACATCAAATAATGCTCCCTCTCGGGCAATGGTACCCAACCATGATAATTGTGATATTAACCGTTGATAAACAGACCCGGGGTCACTTTGATCAAAAAGTGAGCTAACACTCTCACCTGAACTTCCAAGGATAGCGGGTGAACAATTAAGATATTCAATATCGTTTCGATTAAACCATTCGAGTACTTCGTCAATTGAGTGCCAAGTTTCATGTGGATTAAAATATTGATCTTTAATCCAGGTATCAGCTTTTTTTTCATCAGTTATAAGATTTCGAACTACGTAATCAATGTTTTGACCAAGTAAACCAACTAGCTTTGAACGTATCCATGTCGGTACTCGAGCATAATAGTTGTAGAGTCCAATCATAATAATTCCGCCTGGTTTAACTTTTTTGACTAAGTGTGAAAAAGCTTTTTCTGCATCAAAAGTATGATGTAATACGCCATGTGAAATTACTACATCAAAAACATTATCCTTGATTGCTAAATCAAAAATATTCATTTGTGCAAAACTGCTACGTGATAAGCCATTTCTGAACTTATGCTCGATGGCCAGTTCTAAGCTGGCAAGAGACATATCAATACCAAGTACATGGTTGTTATTTAGTTGGAGGAAATGGGATAATTGACCAGTACCACAACCACACTCAAGGATTGTTTTGTTATAGCCAACAGCTTTCAGAAGCTCAGAGGCAAAGGCGTTATGAAAGCCTTTGTTGACCAATTCACCGAATTCTTCCAGTCCTTCGTAGTTGGGGAAAGGGTTCTCCTCATAAAAAGATTTAACTTTGGTGGTAACTGGTTCTCCTTCGCCTTTTTCTGGTAAAAAAAGTGATGGCACATTATTTTTGTAGGGGTAGGTTATTCCAGATTTTACATTTTTTAGTGTCGCATTAACAATTTCTAATGAGTCTTTATTAGTACCTCCTGGTGATTTAAGACATGAGAGAATTCTACTAGAAAACATTGGTGGAGATTCAGATAGAAAAGTTTCTTTAATAATACCCATTATTGTTCTTCCTTAAAAAGAACAGCATTCCCAATAACAAGAATGTCCATCTCGGTCGCCATAAAGCATCGATAGGCATCCTCTGGTGTACAAACAATTGGTTCATCCCTTACATTGAAGCTTGTGTTGACTAGTACTCCGCATCCAGTTTTCTCTTTAAAAGCTGATATTAGCTTGTGAAAGTGCGGGTTGGTTTTAGCGTCAACTGTTTGTATACGAGCAGAGTTGTCTACGTGGGTGATAGCAGGAAGATCGCTCCTGATAATCTTTAATCGATCAAGTCCTTTACGCTCAGAATCCTTTTTTGTTAGATGTTTCAGTCGACTTCTTAGAACTGGAGCAACAAGAAGCATATATGGACTTTCAACATCTATTTCAAAATAGTTTGATACGTCTTCACAAAGCACCGCTGGTGCGAAAGGGCGAAATCCCTCGCGATATTTAATTTTTAAATTAAGCATGCTTTGCATTTTTATTGAACGTGGATCACCTATTATAGAACGATTGCCTAATGCACGTGGGCCAAATTCCATTCGACCTTGAAACCATCCAACAATGCTTTCTGAGGCCAGAAACTCGCTTATTTTACTGTATAAGGTTTCGTTTGAATAAACGTGGTAGGTAGCATTGAGCGATGACAAAGTAGACAGGATTTCTTTTTCTTCAAAATAAGGGCCAAGGTAACTGCCGGACATTCCATCGTTTGATTTTGAGTGTGGCTTTCTTTCGACCCTACCTGTTGTGTGGCTAATTGCTAGTGCGACGCCTATTGCTGCTCCTGCATCACCAGCAGCGGGCTGAATCCAAATATTTTCGAAGGGTCCTTCGCGAAGAATACGACCATTGGCCACACAATTAAGCGCCACTCCACCTGCCAAACACAAATTTTTCTGACCGCTTTTTTTGTGAAGATCTTGAGTTAATTTAAGCACAATGTCTTCAGTAACAACTTGAATAGATCGGGCAAGGTCCATGTCACGTTGGTTTAATGGTGTCGACGCCGTTCGTGGGGGGGCACCAAATAAATTGTTGAATTTGTTATTGGTCATTGTCAGACCTGTACAATAGTTAAAATAGTCCATGTTCAAATGATAAGACCCGTCTGTCTTAACATTAATAAGGTTTTCATAGATGATCTGAACGTACTTTGGTTCACCATATGGCGCTAAGCCCATTACTTTGTATTCACCATCGTTTACTTTGAAGCCTAGGTAATAAGTAAATGCTGAATAAAGCATGCCTAGTGAGTGAGGAAATCGAATTTCCTTATCAAGCGTCACTATAGAGCCGTTTCCGACACCTGTTGAGGTTGTGGCCCATTCACCAACTCCGTCCATTACTAATATAGCTGCTTCATTAAAAGGAGATGGGTAAAAAGCGCTAGATGCGTGTGAGTGATGATGAAAACCAAAAAGGATTTTTTTCTCAGATATTTGCCCTAAATTGAGTTTATTAAGTCCGTTATAAATCAAAGATTTTTGAAGTATTTTTTCTTTTACCCAAATTGGGATTGCTTTAATAAATGATTTTAACCCTGACGGGGCGTAGGCTAAATATGTCTCAAGTAGCCTATTAAATGTTAATAGTGGTTTATCATAAAAACCAACATAATCTATATCATCAAGTATAATACCAGCCTCTTCTAGGCAATAAGTAATAGCATCACTTGGAAAATCGTGATCGTGTTTTATGCGGGAAAAACGCTCCTGCTGAGCTGCTGCGATAATCTGGCCATCTTTAATTAGAGCTGCAGCACTATCGTGATAAAATGCTGATATACCAAGAACAATCATGATAATACTTAAACGTCTTTAGAAAATAGCGTAAATAAAAGGGGAAAGAGCGGTACTTTGAGCTGCCACAAGCAAACCACCAAGGGCCAAAAGTCCAAATATTACAGGTGCTAGCCAAAATTTATTATAGACATGCATAAATTTTATTAATTGTTTAATCAGAGATAGCATTATAGAGATCCCAACAAAACTAAAACATATCACTAAAGGTTTTTGGTTCGGCTTGGCGGGAAACAGGTGTCCAATACGATAATGTTTTTTTATTTTTTTTTCGCATCATTGGATCCTTACCAATCAAGCTAAGGATACCCCCTATTGGAACCATGAATAGAAAAAAGAAGGTTCCAAGTAATATAAAATTATTGAACGTTCCCAATTTTTGCGCAAATGTTGCCCAAAGGCGGTTTAGTGGTAAAAGGACTCCCGGCGCTAACCAGGCTATTAGCGCAAGTCCGAGCGAAATCCAAAAAGCCCACAGTACTGTGAAGTTGAAAAAAAACCAACAAATCATTCCAATAGTGAAGAATATGGTTGAAAACACTATCCCAAATAGACGGTCACTAAGTCGAGGTGGTTGAGAGACTCTTGGTTTCATTTATTCTACTTCTTACTGTAAATTTTGAACGCAACCTATCAGATTTTAAAGCCTTGACAAAGCATAGAGTCTATTAAGATGTTAAGATTATTGCGTCATTTTGACATAAGTGACCACGAGTTTTTTTAGAATATTTGATTTATAAAGTTATCATATTCACAATATTTGTTTACTGAGGTATACGAGACGATGGAGATTCAGTCCCTTGTATTTAGAATAAATTGGCAATTGTTTATGGTATCGATATTGATCCCAGGGACAGGGTTCATCCAATAGGACTATGTCGTCCTCACGCCATGGATATTCAGAAAAACTTATGACTGTGCCGTCAGCCCAATACTTTTTGTCAACGTTACAGCAGTAGAAAGCAGTTTGATCTGCTGGACCTTTTCGAAGAACATCGAAATATGCTGCTGTTATTGGGGGGTCCATTTCCATCATAGATTTAATATTTATACCCAGAGTTACAGGAGCTTGAGCTAGCAAGTGCATATCATCGGCTCGAACAGCTATGATACGAGTATCAGTAGAAGCAAGTGCTTTTTTCATTTCATTAGTATTTTGGGCAAGGGCAATATTTTCATTAGGAAATGCTTTTCTCAAATACACTAGGTCTAGGAGTAGTGTTTTAGTGAGGTTCACTAATATCACTCGACTATGCGGGACAGATGATATAAGGAGTGATGACATGTTGGCAAAACCGTCTCCTATAACTGCAACTAATCTAGAATCACACTCAATATCCAAGCGGTCACTTATCAAAGCCATAGTTAACGTATGACGCATTAGATCCCCATCGTAGGCTCTACCTTGGCTTTTGGCTATGTCTGCTGCTATCTTATCAATTCTCCAAAACTCTTTGAACCCTATTCCCATGAGTCTGAATGGGATTTGTAAAACCCAGTGCATAATTTTATAGGGAAATGTAGTTTTTGTGGAAACAGCCCCAACTGGCCCAATTACATGAGTATTGGTAAGTGCGTTAGAAAAGTTAAAAGGATCTTTTGCCAGTTTATACTCGTATCCTTCTCCTTCGTGTCCATCCCAGTGTGAGGATGCTGAAGTATCCATTGAGGGAGCTAAACGAGCGATCTCCAGGATTGCTTCATCATTAACAAGCATAAATGCCTCTCCTTCTGTTTAATTATTCATTTTTTGGATGTCTTTATTCTATTCAAAAGTGGACAACTACAGTCAGAGAATTAATGTATTTTTAACTAAAACGACTACCAAAATTAATTTTTTCTAAAAGGACAAATGTTGAATATGCAAAATATTTGGAAATGATGGATAAATCTTACAAGTTGATTATTCCGCTGAGAAGACTGAAAACTTTTCTCAACTGAGAGATTTTTGATTTCTCTATAATATTCTCACTAATTTGAATTTATAAATTAATTGGAATTAAGTATTGTGTTCTAGTTTCCTAGTTAAGTTTTCTATGGACACTCTATATTTGCTCCCTGCTAATTTGAGGTCTTTAAGAGTATCAATAGCATACCAAAAACCACTTAAGCGATATATAGTTGATGGGTGAATACTAATTAATTTTGGGTATAGTTCTGTTTCAAAGTTGTCACACGTGCTCAAGTCCACTATGTCAAAAGCCTCTTCGTTTAGTATCGCCATACCAGAGTAAATTTCTCCATCGAGGCTTTTTTTGTCCTTTTGGACGACATAATTTTTTACCAACGCTTCTCGTTCAAAACCAATAGTTGCTCCTTTATCAATCAAAAAAACTCCATACTTTGCAATTGTTTCTACCGTGACAAATGTTGAAAATAATTTCTTCTCTCCATGGGCTAAGATCATATCCTCAATATTAAAGTCAAACAGGGCATCACCATTTGTTAAAAAAAATGCTTCTTTTTTTGGAAGAAATTTACGAATTTGATAAAGACGATTACCAATTGCACTGTCGGTGCCCGTATCTTCAAAATAAAACTTGCAGTTTAAATTTTGATAATTTTGTTCAACGTGCTTTTGAATATTCTTACCAAGATAACCCAAGGGTAGGATAAAATTTTTAAACCCAGCTATGTATAGTCGTTGGATTATATACCAAATGATGGGCTTTCCATTAACGAGACATAACGATTTAGCCTGTTTCGATATCCCCATTCGTGAACCGCGTCCTCCACAGAGAATAACAGCAGTATCAATCATTTAACTTCCTATCATTTGGCTTCAGAATTTGCGTCATCAATTCCATATTTCTTGTTATGTTATTCTTTAGATTAGAAAAATCACCTCCTTCAGAAACCGTTTTCAAAAATCGTTTTATATAGACTCTGAAAGGGTCTTCAACTTGCTGAATTCTATTCTCGAAAAAATTGCATGCTAAAAAAACACTATACGTACCATTCTCAATCTTTTGGATTCTTTTAACTCTAGTGCCATCGATAATAAAAGATAATTCTTTTGAGTAATTAGCATCTTCACAAAAGTCAAAGTGAGCACTTACACCGTCTAAATTAAATTGGCATTTATATTCATTTTGCTTTGTTTCAACCTTGAGTTGTTCAATTACTCCCTTGCAACCCATTTCTAATAGGAATGAGAGCCCATGAGGGAGTAAATCTAAACCAATGCCCTCCTCTCTGTAGGGCCCATGTGTGTGAAATTTTAAATAGAATTCTCTTGGTTTTCTATAATTTTGCATTAAGCGTTTGTAATTTTCCATAAACCATGCATTAGAAGTATTGACCAACAAACGCCCTTGTGCTTTTCCCATTAATATAGTTAGAGTTTCTCTAATTAAGTCGTTATTGTATTCACTCTGCCAAAATAGTGGTTTTTCACAAAATACATACAAGTTAGATTCTAGTGTGCGCTCCAAAATATTTAGATGGGTATCAGGTGGAGAGCATACACTTACCGCTTTAAGATCAGAGTTGATCAATTCTTCTATATTATAGTAAGCGTGAAGTTTGAGATTAAATTCGTCTGATAATTCCTTTGCTCTTAAAATAGTGCTTTTTGGATTACTACCAAGAATTCCAACAACTTTTGCTCCTGCTGCCAAAAATTCTCTAATATGAATACGCCCAATACCCGTGGCCCCAATAATTGCTACTGGAATTTTATTGACCATTCTCAATGAGATAATTTTTAAATAGTGTATTGACGCATTGCTCTTTCCTATCGCAACGACAATCAAGTTTTTCCATTGTTTTATATGTAGACTTTTTCATATCCAACCATATTTTTTCAGTATTGTAATTATAGTAGGCATCCCAGAAATCTATTTCTTGTAAATTACCTAGACTTAGTTCTCTAAAATGTGGCGCCGCTGATTGTGAACAATGATACATGTATCCATCGTAACCAATTGTTGGAAAAACGAACCGAGCAAGACATGGTAAAATTCTACGGGGGATATTTTCGAATTTTGAATCAGTATTTAAAATAATCACTCTAGTTTCAGCGCTATCGAGGCTTTCAATTAGAGGTGCTAACTTTTGATGATAAGCCTCAGCCTCAATTTTTGTTGGAATTGAGCTGCCCTCAGCACTATTCATTCCCCTTGGAACTTGAGGAAATGTAAAACGAATTAAATTTACACCAGCATCACTTATGTCACGTACTGCTGTCTCAATTTCAGCAGGCGAATTATTTTGGTGTGTGATTAGATAAGAAGCGCTCACATCTCTCTCAACACCTGCTAATTTAATTGCTGAGGTTATGCGACTAATATTTTCAAGGATTTTATGATAAATATCTTTCTTCGAATTTATTGAATGAACGTCATTGTAAGTTTGAGCTGAGCCGGCATCTAGGCTTATATTAAAGTAACAGTTTTTAATTGTTTTTTTGTCCGCTAAAAGTTTAACTAAACGATCAGAAACTCTAAGTGCTTTAGTATTAAAACCATTGATTTGCTCATTTTTGAGGGCGCATTCGACTAAATCATCGATATATTCATAGTTAAGAGGGTCTGTCGCATAGCCAGCAAAAACAACCTTCTTTATGCCTCCATTAGGCCCATTTACTAATTGGTTCATTAAATCAATGTAGCGTTCAGGACTTAACTTTTCAGTAGTATTTTGAGAAGATCCTCCATAACAATAAGAACAATCCATCCAACACAAATTTGCTCCCTTTATCCTTCCTGGCTGAATTTCAACCTGGTGAGGGATGACAGATTTTCTGGCAACAGACTCCATAAAAGCAGTCATATCTTCAATGTAATCAATTTGATATGAGTACCGATCGGTTATGTCTTTTTTTGTCAATGACATTGGGTGAAGGCTCATTATTTCTGTACCGATTTCATTTTTTAGAAATTGTAGAGTTAAATATATGAAGCAGATTCATGTTTGATCTTTCCTCTAAATAAATTAACTCCTTATATGCCATTGACATGTTTTCTGCTTTGAACAGTTGAAGATAACGTTCATAACCTTTTTTACCCTTCATTACTCTCAGTTTTTTATTTGTCAGCAATTTATTAAGCTGCTGCGAAAACGTTTTGACGCAGTCCTTCTCAACACAATAACCACCATCATCATTCCCCATTACTTCAACCATTCCACCAACTTTAGTGCAAACAATTGGTATTTTACGACACATCGCTTCTATTAATGTTAATCCAAATGACTCATATTCTTGTGAACCCGATATCACAATGTCTGTGATACTATATAACTCATCTTTATTTATCGAGGCATCTTCAAGAAAAACATTTTTTCCCAGACCCATTTGATCAACTAAAAACCCAACTTTTTGTATTTCTTTTGGTGACCCATATCCAGAAAATACAAAGTATACATTAGGTGTGTTTTCTAAGACACTTGCGAGACATTTAAGTAAAAAAAGGTGGCCTTTTCTTGGTTCGTATGTACCCAACATTGAGCATACAAGCCCATTATCTGGGATACCAATTTTTTCTTTCAAACTACTTTTATATGGTGAATAATTTGTAGCTTTTTCTGTACCATTGTAAATAAAAGTGATTTTTTTAGAGTTTGTAAACCTAGAACGGGCCCTGATTGTTTCTGAACAAGAGTTTGAAGGTGAAACAAAAGCTTTTGAATGAGCATGCACAAAATAATCAATTAAATTTTCTAACCAAGCAGTCAAGCCACTTGGCTTAACGGCAATATTATGGAAGTTATGTATTGACTTAGATTTTCCTAATAACCCCCAGGCAATGGATGCGGCCCGATTTGAATTTCCAGCAGGATAACCACCATTAACAATCATAAGCCGATCATGATTCCCTTTTTTGAACAATGTATAAAGCCTGATTATGTAGTAAATAAAAAAAGGATATCGGATTATAAAACCAACCACACGCTTAAAAAACTTGGTTGGAAAGTAAAATTCGAATTTAGATAAGACCTCCCAATCTAGTAAAAGTCTATTGGAATCAATAAAACATTCACGTTTCAATCGTTTACGTAAAAAAGGTAAACCTGGGTGGCTCTGATTGCAAATTATACTTATTTCGTCAGAAGAGTTTGGCCAATGGTTTATTAATGAAATCAAAAAATTATCTAGGCCACCAAAATGCGTGTTTTCTGTAAAAAATAATATTTTCATAGTAAGTGAACTAAAAATGATCTTAAGATCAACAATTAGTTTTCTATCCGTTTGATTAACCACATGAAAGAATAAAAAAAAGAATTAAATATAAAAAATATGATTGTTGGAAATATTTAGAAACCATCGGTTTGTTTTTGCTTTGATCAACTCAATACAAATAGTTTGAGCAAGCTTTTACAGCTATGCCGGCAAAAATTTTTACTTTGTGTTTGGTTTTTGTAAGCCGTTTGAATGGAGATATTTTTACTCGCAGTAGACTTCTATTTGGTTGTTGTAAAAGAATATTGTGACGTGGTTGAAATTAATTTTATAAACCGGTTTTGAAAAATTTATTCTGAACACTTGATTTTTTTCTTTTTTGGCCTGTTTTGTTCGATAACTTTTTGACCAATTTGCCCAAAGGCATCAATAATTCGTTGGTCAGTTATTTCAGATATTTCAGCCATCCGTTCTGCTATGAGTTGATTGAATTTTGGTAATTCAGGATGATCATCATTATAAATATTATTTAACTGATCAGGATCGCTGGTGTGATCATATAGTTCTGGTCCATCTGGGCTGTATTTATCTTCAGGGTCACGATACTCTTTCCACAAGTATAGTAGATTTGGAGATCTAACCGCAAAGTAAAGAGGTCTACTATCAAACATACAGTTTCCGCCATAAAAGGTTTCCATCAACAATAAGGATTTTGTTTTATCTTTATGGTTGACTGCCCTGCCTTTCCAAGCGTCATCAGTTCTTAGCCCTAATAAGCCAGAGATTGTTGGTGAAAAATCTAAGGTTGAGACTTGAGCTTTAATTCGTGTTTCCTTAAAAGTTGGATGATGGAACAACATTGGGATTCGGGTATTATGGTCATATAGAGTAAAATAATGTCCCCAATTTCCGTGTTCTCCTAACTCCTCCCCGTGATCTCCAGAAATTGCAACTAACGTATTTTCGCGCAGTCCTAATCTGTCTAAGGCATCAATAATGCGGCTAATTTCAATATCTGTAGAGAGAATAGATGCATCGTATAAGGCAGAAAACCCTTCCTTATCTTCAGGCTTCTGCGGACTTAAGTCAAAGGTCATTGCTGGGTTGTAGCTAGTTTTATGTCCAAGTTTTTTTAAGTATTCAGGTGTTTTTTTATACCAGTATCGGCCTCGACCGGATACATATGGTAAGTGAGTATCCATGAAGTGGGTCCATATACAAAATGGTTTTTTTGTATCATGTTTCTCAAGAGAGGAGATGACTTGATCTGCGAGTGAAGCAGCATCCACATAATGTTTGTATCGGTTATTTCGTGCTTTAGAAAGATCAGGTGCAAGATATTTTAGTACCTTATTTGATAAACGGTGTGTGGCCTCTTCAACTAGTTTTCCAGGCTGACGCATGTAAAGCCACTCCTTAATCAGCCATTGATTAGACCAATCATTTGTTATTGAAGTGGGGACAAGGTATTTGCGTACATAAGCAGTTAAGTCACTCTGAAATTTGTCTTTGTGCCTTTTAATTAATTTTAAAATCCGAGGATAGTTGTAGCCTGCATTCACCAAAGAGGTGTCAGAAAAATTAGATTGAATTTCGATTTCATGATTTATGTGCCATTGGCAGAAGTCAGAAATATCAAAAAAAAATTTTTCTAATATAGGCTGCACTTTTTTTATCATAGTTTGTTCGTCAATAATTTTTTTGTCGAAGGCAATAAGTGTATTTCGCAGCATAACGATAACTACACCTGGGAAGGTATTAATACTAAATAGTGGTAATTCTTCATCCAAGCCGGGCCCATACCCGTAATATTTGTTTACCCAATGTAAAGAGGTTAGGCTAGTGGTTCTGTAACCGTGATCCTTTAAATGTTTGAATAGGGTATTTGGACGCCCTATTGCTCCTTGATCATAACCACCGTATGAGAGTGGCCTGCTCGAGGTAAGTAATTGTATACAAGCTGACTGCGTAAATGTGCTTAGAGATACAGCCTGTTCGCAAACAATACTGTTTCTTGCAAGGCGTTCAAGGGTTGGGGTTGTTGGACGACTGTAGCCTAAAAGGCTTACACGATCAGCGCGAAAAGCGTCAACTGTCAATATTAAAACGTTTTGGCGTGTATGGTTCAAATTGTTTCAGTTTAAGTTAGGGTTGAAAAAGTTGATAATTTTGCCTGTTTTAAAATCTCGGGCTAAAGTTTCGTAATCACTAACTGTGTCTACCTCAAGCCAACCGTTTTCTATCGGCACAGCTTTAACATGGTAGCCCATCAAGATCACTTCCATCAACAGATCGGTCATGTAGGCCTTCTTAATCGGGTGTTGTGTCATCCAAGGGCGTAACTGTTTATGAAAATTAGATCTAGCGTTTTTTATTGCACTTATTCCTTTTTTTTGAAAACGCATTAATCCAATATACTGTGCTTCAATTGAATTAATGTCTTCGGTGGGGGCCCCAATGTCTGTTATATGCCCTGTTGAATTTATTTTGAGTGACTCGGCATCACACAATGGATTATCAAAGCGGTATTCCCAATAAGCACGCCATTTTCGGTCTACAACAACTGAAATATCCTCGGTGGACATTAGTAGTGAGCTTAAAACGTTAGGCTCGTATATTATATCACTATAGCAAACTATAATGTCCTTTCCAAACTCAGCTTCTGCGCAGAACAATGACTCGACCATATTGGTATTCGCCCATGAGGTGTTGTGAATTTGACGTGTTTCCGGAAGTTTGAGTTGATCTGATTTGTAACCGGTAATAATTATAATATCATCTATACCTTGATTTCTTAGTGTCTGTAATTGACGTTCTATCAAAGTCATTCCGCCCAACTCTGTTAGGCATTTTGGAGATTCTTTTGTATATGGCTTTAGACGGCTGCCTCTCCCAGCTGCAAGGATAATTGCCTTCATAGTTTTTGCTTGCAAAGACTTTCAACGAGTATTTTGTCACCATTGGGAGCCCCATTTCTCTCTGGATGCCACATTACAGCAGCAATATTTTGTTGTGGCTGACAAAAACCCTCGATCCATCCATTCTGATCATATGCGATAGGTATTAATCCGTGACCCAAGTTATTCGGTTTTGTGCCAAGGCTGTGAAATGAATTCACTTTTTGTTTTGAACCATAGACTTTTTCTCCTACGCCAGTAAAAGTGACATTATGATCGTTAGCAATATGCCCGTCGACTTGTGTATTCGTTCCTTTAAAATGTTTATTAATAAGTTGAAATCCACGGCAGACACCAAAGATTGGAAGTTGAGTTACTATAGCATGTTTTAAAAGAGCTATTTCTGTCTCATCTCTTTTTAAGTTTTGACCCAAGCTTTCGCCTCCAGTTAACAGCAATAGATCTGGTTTAAGACTATCCAAATACTCAACAGGGTTTTTTAAAAGATTTGGAATTAATAGTGGTGTCCAGTTCCAGTCAACAAGTTTGGAGATCCAATCATGACTGATACTGTCTCGTTGCTCATCATAATTTTTTGCTTGGCTAGCTCTGAGCGTAAGTACGACTCGTAATGGTATGTTTGAAAAGATCATCCGCGTCCTTCTATTTTTCGTGATCCACAATCCAATTCAATTACCTTTGCTTTTAAAAGTTGATTATACAATTTTTCTCCACACCCAATAGCTGCTGGAAGACCAAACTCAGCGCATCGTATTGCCATGTGAGAATTAGGCCCACCGTATTGGGTAATTAAGCCTGCAATATTATGAGAAAAGATCCAATCAAATCCCGGATCAGCACTTTTAATTAGCACAATTGAGCTTTCTTGAATTGGTGTAACGTTATGGTCAAGGTTGCAAGCTGCTCCCGATTTGAATTGATTTGTGATGAATGTTGCCTGACCTCGCAAAGGGCGAACGACAAATAGGTCATCAGGATCAATGATTAAGTTTGGTAGTCTCAGTGCTCTTGTAAGCTTGTGATCTTTGCGTCCTTGCTCGGCGACTTTTTTTAAGGCATTTGGTGACTTGTAGTTTTTTACAATTTCGTTAATTTCAAGGTTAGCAAGATCATCACGGGATAAATTGTTTGTTTCACCCCATTCAGCTAGTTTCTCAAGAGCTTCACTAATGCCAACGGAAAATGCGTATTTAGCTTCTTCGCGACTGCTAATAGCTTTCCTTATATAATTCATTAATTCTTTGGTACTTATTTTGTAACCTATGTTTTGAATTGCTTTATCTATGGCGTCTTCTTGGGTGCGGTTAAGGCTAAATTTGCTATTTTTCAAGTTTATTCTTTGGCTGCTATGACCAAGATACAAATCTAGTGATTGGTCATATCTTTTAGAGAGTATGTCATATGTTCCGGGTCGGAGATGCCCGTGACGTTTAAGGAATACTTTTTTGTCAAGTGACCCTTCATCTACCTTTTTTATATCATTTACAACTGTAGTTGCCACAGTATGAATACTTCGCATAAAATTCTCGACTATTTCAACAGAGAGAATTTCTTGTGCTATTAACGAACGTAAAAAAGAAACACCTATAAAAGCATGTCTTGCAAGTATTGAAAAAGGAAGTATTCCATATTCAATAACACTATCAAATAAATATAGAGCTTTTTGAAGAGGATCAGAGTTCTTCATTGTTAAATCATCAACGTAAATTTGATCTGTTTGTCGCAGTAATACTTCAAGCCCTTCTTCACCAAGACTTAAAGCCTTTGCGGTTAGTTTTATTAGTGATGCTTCCAGTTTTTCTATATCGGTGAGACTAAACCCAAATTCAATCAATTGTTTTTTTTGAGAGTGGAAATCAAAATCGCGACAGGTGATGGCAACTTCAAATTCAATTTTATCATGAAAATCTGTGTTTTTCCCGAGTTGCTCTAATTGGTGATCAACTAAGCGATTGGCAAAATTATGGTCAAGGTCTGCAGGAAGAAAAGAATTTAGACTGGCTCGCACGTCAATATAGGGGCGTCCGCCAAAAGAGGTCATAAGCGGAGCTTGTACATTTTTATATGCCATTTTTGCTCGGGCCGTTGCCCAAGTAGTATCTGTAATTAATTTTTTGTAGAGCGAATAAGCTAACTTCCTTGGTGAATTGCCGATCATTTCAGCAGGGTTCCAATCGGGCATTTCGCCAAAAATATTAGAATGACCGGCCTGACCTTTTACGGGTCTCATCTCCGAGATTACTTCAGATCTAATAGACGAGATGGCTAAATCAATATCTTGATCTGGGATTTTTTTCCATTGACCCTGAGCAGCAATTGGTCGGACTTGAAGAACATAAAATTCCATATTATTAGTGAGACAAAACTCTATGTCCAATAAATCACTTTTTATAATTCTTTCTAATTCTTGCGTAACTGTAATAATTTTTTTCATGCGGGGTGAGTGCAAGGCCCCAGGATTAGAGCGGTGTAAATAAACTGTTTTGCTCTCTGCCCCACTCGTGACAGTATCAGTGCGCCCAGAAGTGTCATCATAATTGACAACGTAATATGGGCTTCCAGTATCTAGGTCGCGGGTTAAAACTACGCCAGATAATGCAATGTTTTGAACCATTGGTTGAATCAAGACTACCTGCCCATCTAGCTCTTTTCCATAAGCGACTATGACGTCGTTAAAAGCTTGGATGATAGCATTGGACTCAGAGGGTACATTTGTAAAAGAGTGGAATGCTCCAGCATTTGAACGTTCGCTAGTATCTTCTGCTAGACAACTTGAACGAATTGCCAAGGGAGAATCTGAAAATAATTTTACTATTTCATTTGCTACTTTTTGCTGATCGTTTAGCCAGTCTTGTACAGGTATGACAGCTTGATCGCACAACTTTCCGCTGACTAAAACTCCTTTTAAGCTTGCTAAAGTTTCTGCCTTTGTCGAGAAGTGAAATTGCTCTTCGTTTTTATGGCTATCTGTGCGTTTAATTACCATGTTTTAGAATCCAGCTTTATCAATTATGAGTCGCGCCAATTTCTCTGGATCCACACCATCTTTGTTTTTTAGGATTAGATCTGGACTTTTGGGTTTGTTAAAGGGCAATTCAATTCCCACTACTTTTTTTGAGACATAGGGTGGTTTTTTTGCATATAGGTTGTTTTTATCACGCTCACATAATTGTTGAAAAGGCGTGTCTAAGAAGACTTCAAAATAACTTGAAAATGTTTTTCGATTACGTTGGTGGAGATGGTCATAAAGGGAGATTGTGCAACAAACAACATTCATGCCTTGTTTGTCTAGCCATAAGCAAACATCACTTATGCTTTCAGAAACTTGACGGCGACCCTCTTCGCTAAAGTATTGTTCCTCTTTATCCCAATTAAAAATTTTTCTAATATCATCTCCGTCAACAAATATTGTATTTTGTTCACGCTCTCTGAGTAATTTAAAAACAAAAGTACCAATAGTTGTTTTGCCAGAAGCAGATAAACCTGTTAGCCAAATGACCATTGAACCAATATGTGTTTACAGTGTGGTGTCAGCATGTGTTGCTACAATACTTTCAAAAGAACTCTCAGGGAGAATATGTTTTGCAGTTGCTAAAAACGTTAGTTAAGTGATCATAAAAACTAATACTAAATTAAAAAAAAGGGGATCAAGAAAATTTTAATTATTATGGATTTTTTTTTGCCAAGTCGTGCCATAACCAAAATCATGGACTAAATGTTTTTCAAGTTTTTCTTGGATGTAGTTAACTCTGTCAAGCGGTAAAGTTTCTGACTTCTTTCGAAAAGAAACACGAGAATTTGCTGTTTGTTGATCATCGGGCAGCTTTTTTTTCATCTCGTTTTTATTAACTCGATGGAATGCTTCTTTAATACACTCTTGAGGTAGGTTTAAATTCCAGAAATCGCTGAGGCTTTTATGTGTGGCAATCGGTTCCGCTAGCATATCGTCATAGTGATATAAACGCACGCTTGGATTTCGAGCTATAATATTTCCCCAACTATTAAAGAACTCAATTGTATCACTCAGCAATTTATCCCAAGGAAAAAGAAAATCATTTTTTTCATTTGGTTCCTCAGAAGCTAAATTTTTTTGTGTTGTTAACTCTAAGGGCATCTTTCCTTGTTTTACCAAAACCAAATGTTTGAAGTACTTTGATTCCATACTGTCATAAATATTTCGCAGCAATACTGCGACTCTCATATTGCGAATGCTAGCTAAGCGGGTTCTCATATATGGAAGATGAGTATGAAGGATGACAGGGTTAAAAGGTCTTGTTGTATTTCCTAACTTAGATTGAAGAATACTACCAATAGCAGGGTCAATGTTTGCATCAAAATTGTCTAGCGGTACCCGCCAGTCTAGTTTTGTATAGATTGATCCACCTCTAGGCATCCAAAAATCTTCCTCATAATCGTATTCGCCACACCCGCCAGCTGCCAAGTCGCTGGCAATGGCCAATCCTAGAAGCGACCAGTGCGATCCACTTCGTGTTAAAGTAGGATAAAGATTTTGGATCCCATCGCCATTACAAAAAAAACGTACGACAGAAATTTTTTGAGCGTAGCTAAGTTCACGACGACAGATTATTTGACCAATTGCAAGCCCATCCCACAATTGTTTTAGTGGGAAGTAGTTCAGAGCTAAATTATTATTCATCTAATTGATTTTCGTTTTTGGTTAATTTGTGACTCTCGTAAAAATTCAAAAAAGGTTTTTTTTGATTTTTTTTAAATTTTCTAGTCCTTTTCTAATGCGTCCCATGAAACTGGATCTGCACGACTTACGTCACAAACCAATCGACTCCCAATAATATCTTTGAAGTGCTTGGGCTCAAGACCATATCCTGGTCGAATTCGCCTTATATCGTTTTCAGAAACGATGTCACCTTTTTTTAAATTTCTCACAAAATATATCGAGCGTCTAAATATTTTATTGGATTTCTCTGTAGTCGAGCGTTGTAATTTATTTGATAGAGTAGCTTTATAGGCAGTATGACATTCCTCACAAAGATTTTTTAACTGTTCAGGCAATATTGAAAAACTTGCATCTGGCCCACAGTTGGCGTCATCAAGTTTAAAATGTTTTTCTATTGCTGATGCCCCTAACGCAACAGAGAGTATGGCAGCAACATTAGTTGTTGTGTGATCGGATAATCCAACCTCAACGTCAAAATGATCTGATATGTATTTAATGTCACCTAATTTTGAGTCGGCTAACTCAGTAGGATAATTACTTATACAATGAAACAGTAAAATATCTTTGTTTCCTGCTTTAAGGCACGTCTCAACCGCCTCACCAATTTCACTTATGTTTGCCATACCAGTTGACATCAGCATGGGCTTTTGTTTGGACGATACATATTTAATGAGGGGAAGGTCGGTTATCTCAAAAGATGCTATTTTAAAAGCTGGGCTTTTTAGCTGATCTAATAAATCCACAGCTGTTTCATCAAATGGAGTTGAAAAAAGTGTAATTCCTATTTTTTTTGCATATTTGAATAGCTCACTATGCCATTCGAAGGGCGTGTATGCCTCTTTGTATAGCTGATATAAATTGTAACCTTTCCAGAGACCGTCATTGATTAGAAAGTCTGCATTATTTGAGTTGATAGTCATGGTGTCGGGGGTATAAGTTTGAATTTTTACAGCGTCGGCGCCTGAATTTTTTGCAGCTTTAATAGAGTCCTTTGCTCGCTTAATGCTTCCTCCATGATTGGCGGAGAGCTCTGCAATAATGTAAGGCCTCTGGCCTCTTCCAATCTTTACTCCGTTGATTTTGAACATTTCAGATTTTTTTAGTGATAAGTTTATAAGATGTTTGAATTGGCAACTGGCCTAATTTATCTAATATTGTTTTAAGTCTTATATTTGATTTTGCAGCATTGATAAAGAAATAGGGCGGTACTTTGGATGGGATTTCTTTTTTAGGTGAAAAATTATGATCTATGAAGGTAATTAAATTTCTTACTATTGCAACAGTAGGTGAGGAGACGTTTAATCCAATCGAATTGTCGGATTTAATATAGAAAGTGCCTATGGCTGAATCATAATCATTTATCAAGTACCAGGCCTCATAAGGTTGAGAAAGAACAAACTTTTTGTGTTCGGAAAGTGAGGGCATTGAATTATGGCTAATGGGGTGTTCTCTTTTTGTAAGTAATTCATAAAGGACGTCAATGTCCTTTGAGTTAACTTTTTTAAATGAAATTTTGTTTAATGGTCGCTCAACTCTAATTTCTTTTCTATTTTTACCATAGACAGAAAAGCCAGCATACTCGAAAATTTTTTTACTTGCTTCATTCTCAGTTTTTATACGAGCCTTCAGAACTGTCTCATGTTCCAAATCATATTTATCAATTGCGCTAATTAAAAAAAGTTTTCCAAGTCCTTGATCTCTAAAACTAGGGTTCATGTTTGTTGAAACCTCGGCGCTTAAGTTTTCCTTGTCGTAATCAAATCGGCAAACACCGATTCTTTCCCTGTTGATTTCGCCTATGTATAAAACTCTGGAAGTATTTTTTAATGATTGAGCAAACCATTCAACATGTTCTTCGTAGGAAACATTTTTATTTTCAAAAAACATTTTTTGGCTCTGTAAATTATTTCTCCAGTTAAAGATTGCATCACAGTCTGAATTATTTGCTTCCCTAATTAGCATTTTGATATCCTACATTTAACTGTGATAGCATCATCATCTAGTTCAGCATTAAAAAACTCAAATTTTAAATCACCTGAAATTAAGAACGGGTTAGGGTAATCTTCATGATCAAGCATCCTTATTCTGTCATATAGCTGCAATAGGCTTATATTTGATGGTAACTCGTTACTTTCTTTTGTGAGTTTTTTAAACACGTGAGGTTTACCTACTTGTTCAGAAGGGACAATGTTACCTCTCGAAATGTTCCTTATTAGTATGTTAATTGCGTAATTTAATCGTGAGAATATGTCTGAAAGTGAGCCATCTAAGCTTATTTCTCGCTTTTCATATATTGGCCCTGAGTCCAATTCACCAATCATTCTAAGGGCACATACTGGAGCAGTTTTAAATCCTTCTAAAATCAAATTTTGTATTGGGGTGCCACCACGACCGTATGGTAATGGGGCAGTATGAAAAACTATACATTCAAAATTTGAATATATTTCACTTGGGACGATGAAACTCCAGTGCACAAAAAAGATATAATCTGGGCTAATAGAATCAAGAAAATCTTTCGTCAGATCCTTTTTGTGTTTAATAATATTTATTGAGAAGGATGATTCATTATTGGCATCTAAATTAAACCAATTTTTTGAGTTGCAGATTACTATCTTCATTTTGAGCCTTAAACAATATTCGCTTCAAAATATCAATTTTATCGAGATCTTTTTTTTATTTATACTAAAAGCATGCGCAATGGCTAGGGTGTGGGTAAATTCGGGGACTTAGCTTAATTCATGTCCGTGAAGTTTTTTGAACCGCCCATCTTTTCTTAGCAATTCTTTATAGGTGCCACTTTCTATTACTCTACCTTCTTCCATAACATAAATGATATCTGCACGTCTGACAGTAGATAAGCGATGGGCAATAACAACAATGGTTGTTTTATGAGCAATATTCTCTATGGCTTTTTGGATATAGCGTTCGGATTCATTATCCAAGGCACTTGTTGCCTCATCTAACAGAAGAAGGTGTGGTTGTTTTGCCAGGGCTCTTGCTAGAGCAATACGCTGTTTTTGTCCACCTGAGAGACGTTGGCCATTCTCTCCAAGTATGGTGTCCATGCCATCAGATAGATTGTTAATAACATCGTCAAGATGTGCAATAGAAAGCGCCCACTTTGCTTTTTCCTCGGAGGCACTTTGATTAAAAAAAGTCAAGTTATCACGAAGTGAGGCATTAAATATCATTAAGTCTTGCGTTACGATACCAATTTTTTTACGCCACGAAACTATATTAAATTCTCTTAAATCCACCCCATCGATGACAACTTTTCCATTTTCTGGAATGTATAGCCCACATAAAAGATCCATCACTGTTGACTTTCCAGCACCAGAACTTCCAACAATTGCAATCATTTTATTGTGCGGTATTTTTAATGAAACGCGATCGATTGCAAATGTTTCCTTGTTTTTATACTTAAAGCTAACATTTTCTAGTGCTATTTCTTTTTTAATGGATTTAAATTCAGTTCCAGTGGAATTAAGGTCCTCTTTGGCATTACAGCTTTCAGTAATCATTTGGTTTACAATTCTAATAGCTGGGCTTGCCATATGAAAACTGTTTAACTGTTGCTGAAATTGCGCCACACGGGGTGCTGTTCGTGCCATAAACAGCAAAAACACAAGGATCAACGAGGTTGGAGTTTCAATTAATTCAATAGAAATGCCAATTATGCTGGTTAAAAGAATAACTGGCAAAGCTTGAACTAAGAAATACACTCGTGTTGTGTTAAGTTCTGAGTGATATGAAACCTTGTTTAGAGTGTTACTATGTTTACACATATCTTTTTTGGGTAATTCTTCTGCTCCTGTTGCCTTAAGCAACTTAAGGCTTCGAAGGTATTCGATTGCATAAAAACTTATGTTGCGATTAGCAATGGACGTTTCTTCGCCAAGTATTTTCGCGTGCGCCATAACGGGACGGACAACAATATATGCCAGAATGCTAAATACAAATGTAATAGCGACTAACTCCCATGAGATAATTATAGAAAAAGCAAAGTAGGTTACAACCTGGATAGCAGTAGCTACGGCCAATAATTCCATACCCAGGGCTACTCCCGCACGTGCACACTCAATATTCAGCTGATTAGCTACCTCTCCGTGTGACCGATTTGATGAATATTGCCAATTTGAGTCAAGGATGCCGTTGAAAAATTTATTTCGAAGATTTCTAGAATATATTTGTTTTGATTTGATAAGTAATTTGCGTTGCAAATACCCTAATAAGAGTGAGGCTAAAGTGAATCCTGTAATTAATATCAGAAGGGTTACCGGGCTGACTTTAATTCCGATAGTTTCAATTAATTCAGTAAGATGTGAAAAGGGAGGGCCAATACTTTCCATGCTCTCATCATTCATAAGATTTAAGAGGGGAATAAATAATGTCAGTCCAATACCTTCTACAGTTCCACTAAGAACAATTAGTAGTAGATTTTGCCAAGTACCAGGTAGTTGGCCAAGTGTGGAAAGGAATCGCATTTAAAAATTACATTCTTTAAGGGGGATTAATGTTTGCGTGTACACGTTACAATCAGCATAGGTCCAAAGCGCCCCAATTTAATTTTTGTTATATTTCTGGGTAATACAGCCCTGGATAGCTTTCCAAGGATTGGTAAATTCTCTAACAGTTGAGGCATCTGTTGAATTTTGATATCGGAAAATCCAGCTGTTTCCATCATTCTTATAAATTGTATTTTACTGTATGTTTTCGTCCAGTGGTTTACTCTGTTTTCAGTTTTCCATTCTCCTTCGGTGTTTGCGTTCATCCAGTTACCAATTGATTTTTTTGTCCAATTACCTCGTATAAGTGCATGTAAACGATACCACATGAACATTGGTGAGTAAGTTGCATACAAGCCAATCATGGCAATGCCGCCAGGTTTTAAAACCCGAAATGCTTCTTTCAGAGCGACCTCGATATTGGGCGTATGGTGAAGAACTCCACTTGAATATACAACATCTATACTAGCATCTTGAAAAGGCAACGCCTCAGCTTCACATTGATAAGTGCTAGCTTTAAAGCCAGCGGTTCTGACTAGTTTTTGAGTGAGATTTAATGCGTTATGTGAAAAATCAACTCCTATATATTTAGTTCCATATCCGGCAAATAAAAGACCTTCATACCCACCACCACAACCAATATTTAAGAAACTTTTTTCACCAACATTTGCCTCTGATAAATCTATTGCCGACGGATATCCCTCATCTATTAAGTATGTGAGGTAATTACTTCTTTCCTTAAGGACTTCCTTACGGCTTAAAGAAAGTAAACTTTTATTTCTCTTATCCCAACCCTCGTCCCAGAATTCTGCTCGAGCAGACTCTTCTGCCGTAATCTTTGACTCTTTTCTTAAAAAGACTGGTATGCCCTCAGAAATGGGAAAAAATGAACTACAAAGTTTGCATACAAAACCTGATTTATCTTCAGTTAAGGGGAAACCCTTGCAAGTTGGGCAAGCTAGAAGCTCAGCTTTATTCATATTGACCTCGATTAGAAAAATTTATTTTTCGATACTATCGAACTTGTCTGTTGACCAGTTCTCGGGGTCGACGCGACGGAATAAAAAATAGCTATCAAAAAGTTTTTCAACATCACCGCCGTCAGTAAAACGAAACATTGGCCCATCCGCTCCTTTGTAACCAATGGGTATGTAATCTGGATTGACGACTCTTTTATCGATGCAAATAAAGCCCTTTTTCCCGAGGCCTACGTTTAAATCACGATGAAAGTTATCAAGTGATTCGTGTATCCAGACGAGCACATATTTGCTCACACAACGGTCAATGGCATCAAATAAACGATCACTGTAGGGTACTCGGGTTATTGAGCCGAAAAAAACCATTATATCACAATTAATGTCAAATTTTTTTGGCCCAAAAAAACCCTCCTTGATATTGAGATAAGGTCTATTTTCTCTCGCATGCTTGACTGCAACTTTCATAGGGTCTATGCCAAATAAATTTTTGTGCCCTTTTTTGTAAAATTGATCAAGAAAAAAACCAGTATTACAGCCTACATCGAGTATAGTGTCAGTTTTAATAACTCTGTCCTTAATCATACTATACATGAATTCAAATCTTTTTAAGGCCTCTTCTCGTCTGTCATCGTCCAAATATTCGTAGAACAAGTCAGTTTCATCACGCCATAGCCTTTTCTCATTTTTGGCTCGCATTGGATTTCCCATCAAGGGTGGGGCATATGCTAAAGTGTCAGAGGCGATAATTTGATATTTAAAAAATTCATTAATTTGACCAAAAAGAGTTCGCTTTCTGTATAGGTCATCAGGTGATTTGTATTTTTGGTTTTTTATTGATTGTACAAGGGCTCTTATTTTTTTGAGCATTTCAATATTACCTTTTTCTTGATTATTGCGTTGGTGCGAAAAAGTTATAATTTTTAATTACGAAAGAAATTATCTTTGGTAAAAAAGTTATCTTCTAGAAAGTCAGCAAGTAAAACCTCAGAATTCGCTGGCTCTGGTCCAATGAAACGTGGTGCCAGTTCATTTGAAAAAAGTTTTGGAAAACATGATACCATACTTTTAGGGTCAAGAGTTTCACGTATCATACATAGTAGTTGGTCTGGTTTATTTGTTACTGGTCTCTCAAGATCTTTGGCTACCGGCAAGCCGAACAAGACTGGATTATCAGCAATATCCTCAGGTCCTAAATCTCCTAATGGGGTGGGTTCGTAAAAAATAGTTGGCCAACCAGCATATAAGGATTGGTAAAAGGCTGATGTTAGGTTGCTGACAACACAATCATGAGCCAATAGCGCATCATTCAAGGTAGAATGCTTGTCCCAAAGGATCTTGGTCTCAAGAGAGAAACTCTTGGCTATCATTTTTTCCATTTCATGCGGGTGGCCAGGGTGTCCACGTAAAGATATGGTCCAACCTTCTGGGATGAGGGTTTTAAATATCTCATAAAGGTCGATATAATATTTATCACAAGAAAAGATTCGATCAGCTCGCCATGCGTCAAGGTGACCAAAGCATAAAACGAGAAGCCTCTTCTTTGAGGTGGAAACGTGCTTTCCACGGATGTCATTCATTAATGTGGTTAATGTGTTGCCTACAGATTTCTCAATTAATAGCGGTGTATTTAAATCATGTGTTCGGCGGTCTCCAATGTGGTCGGTGCCATGAGTGAGGTGAGTGACATGAGCGTTATCTACAAGTGGACCATATACAACAGAGCGATGAATATTTAGTCCATGCGTAGACAAGTAGACTTTGTGGTTTGTTTTTTGAGTAAGCATTGCAAGATTACCCATTGGTTCATTACCCATGCCGTTTAACAATAAAGCATCAAAGTTTGATGTTTTTTGTAATTTTCGTGTTTGTGCAATTACGAAAAGAAAGGGAAATATTTCATTTTGAATAACATTCAACGTACTTCTGGCAAGATGCGGTGTATAATTTATTTTGTTTAGGGTTGCACTACCAGCATCTAAATTTTTTCCTGCTACTAAACGCTTTAAGTGAGACAAAAGCCTTATTACGACCAAAATATCTGAGACCTTTGGCAATACAAATAAGTGATCATAACGAATGTAACCTGCTCCCTTAATTCCTAGAAAGCTTGTGATCACGTGAAATTTTTTTCTATTTGCCAAAAGTTCTCCAAGAATACTCAATCCTCGTCCAACAAAAATATAAATTATTTTTCCGGCATTTTTGCTTTCACGTGCTTTTCGAATAGTTTTTAATCGCGTAAACAAATGGGCAGGCCGTAAACCGCTTATCCAACCCCGAATGAGCTTTGTCCAAGAATATCGTTTAGGCCTTGAAAAGCTGAAAGGGATTACTTGAGGGTAAGATACGTAGTTTATTGAACAGTCAAGGGATTTTGCAACTGAGCTGGTGAGCAATCGAAGTGGCATAGAAGCTGGGGAAAGATTAAAAACTCCACCACCATCTTGAATGTCGGAAAATATATATTTTATTTCAGGGTATGCAGTAATTATACGGCGAAAAATTTCTCCATACCAAATTTGTTGACGTGGATTTGATTGGCGAGCTATTTCATACGCATATGATTTGCCAAGTGATAAATCACCAATAAGGCTTATATCTTTTCCGTTAGATAAAAACCAAGTGCGTATGAACTTGGCACCTAAAGAGTCAAATTCTTTCACGCAGGCCTTATCTAATAAATCAGTTGTTTGTATGACGTCAATCCCCATGCTAATCAACTTCTTAGACTCAATCGTTTGAGGATCTTGTGCTTTGCGAAAATAAATTACTGTATCGCCAGATTTGGGGGAATTCCCAAATTTGCTTAAATCAGCTAGAACAGTACGATCGAGAATATAGAGGTTCACGTGACTAGTTTAACACTTCTCTAATAACCGTGAATGCCTCTGCAAATTCAATTCCTACACTTGCGCCACGAGTTCTAGCCAAGTATTCAACATTTTCAAATGAACGTGCATGAGGGTATGGGCGCATTTCTGAGTCATACGCTTTCAGTGCGCTAAGTTTATTTGAGATCGTGTCACTTATGTTTATGAATCGTGTTGGGCGAAAAGGAGCTTGTGTTTCAATACCCCATTCTGTGCTGGACACGGTTTCATAAGTAAAAATATTTTTTACGCTAAACTCTGGTAGTGGCCGGCAAGCAGTTATTACAGCTCTGTTGACAATTTGATGGTCAATATTCAAGTCACCCCCATGGTGTACATAAATACTATCAGGTCGAATTTCTTTAACTATATTTTCTATAGGTTTTATAATGTCGAGTAAATTAATGCTGTCCAGTCGGTTGTCTGGAAACCCAAAAAAGTGTGGTTCTTCAGCACCTAGTGCTTGAGCTGCTTTTGAAGAATTTTTTTGTAAAGTTTTTAAACCCTTTTCTATTTTTTTAACATCCTGTTTTTTTTGTCTAGACGTCAATCCTTCGGCAATAATTAAAATATGTACTTTGTCGCCTGATTGGGTATGTTTTGCTATAGTTCCCCCACATCCGAGGACTTCGTCATCTGGATGGGCGGCAACGACTAGGATTGATTCTTGAGTCATAATAATTTCCCCTACTTGAGCATGACCTTAAGTGCAAATATGTAAAAATACTTGAAGTTCGCTAAAGGAAACTAAACAGGATACCACTTGGCCATTTATTTAGCCCTAATAAAGTGGTTACGTTGAGTCATTCAAAAGAGTTTTTATTTTAAGTTAAATTTTAAAGATAGTGTTTGAACAGTGATGAAGTTGTCTGAATTTCGAAACTTCCGTCTTTAATCCAAGGATATTTATCTATTTTTGGAACAGTTAAATTACTTGGCTGTTTTAATTTGATTCAGGCTCGACAGAATTTTATTTGAGGTAATATAAAGAACACATAGCAACTATCGATTATTTACATTTATCACTTCTTTGAGATTAGTAACTACATGTTCTACATCAGAATTTAGCATTGCTGGAAACAGAGGTAAAGATAGGGTTCGGGCATAATAGGACTCGGCACCTGTTAGTTTTTGTTTACCATACAAGGCTTGATAGTAAGGCTGAGATGAGACTGGAATGTAGTGGACTTGAGTACCAATACCTTTTCCTCGCAGCTCATTCATAATTTGAGCACGGTCGATGCCGAGATTATCAAAATTTATGAGAATGGGATACAAGTGCCACGCGACGTTGCAACCAATTACTTTTTTTAATAAGCTGACAGCAGGGCTTGACCCCGTTAATAGTTGATCATAAAGATCCACTATTTTTTGACGTGAAGAAACGTACTTTCTGAGTTTTTTTAATTGACTAAGGCCCAGAGCCGCGTGAATGTCACTTAACCTATAGTTATAACCTGGCTCAATCATCTCATAGTACCAGGGATTGTATAATCCCTCTGAACTTTGTGACAAAGTTACGTTAATAAAGTCATCCGTATTTCTTGTCATTCCATGATTTCGAGCTAGGCGAAGTCGCTTTTCAAGATCAGGGTCACAAGTTGTTACTGCACCACCTTCTCCGGATGCAATTACTTTAACAGGGTGAAAGGAAAATACGGTCATGTCTGCATGCCGACATGCACCGACATAAATTTTTTCATTGCCTTTTTCCTTGTAAGAGCTACCAAGTGCGTGGCTGGCATCTTCTATAACTTTAATGCCTCTACTGTGAGCTAGTTTGGTTATTTCAACTGAATTGATAGGTTGCCCAGAGAGGTGTACAGGTAGGACGGCTCGGATGTTCTTCTCTTTATTTGCATCAAGAGCCGCTTGAAAAGTCTCAGTAGTCATCAGGCCATTATCAGGATCCACATCAGCAAAAATAACATTAGCGCCAGTATATCTGACAGCATTGGCTGTTGCTAAAAAAGTAACAGTTGGTACTACAACCCAGTCGTCAGGTCCAAGCCCAAGTGCTATGGCTGCTATGTGAAGTGCTGCCGTGCCGCTTGAACATGTAATTGTCGCTTTTGCACCAGTTTTCTTGCAGATAGCCGCCTCAAAGGCCTCTATTACCGGGCCGGAAGTAAGAAAATCTGACCTTAGTGTTTTTATGACTGCAGCAATATCATCATCATCAATCGTCTGCCGTCCATATGGAAGAAACTTTAGTTTATTATTCATAATTTCTTTTAGCGCACTCGGAATAATGGAATTAGTGGTTTACATTTTAATTTTTCCAACAACGAACCTTCTGCAACTGCCTGTTTGATCATTGGTAATATTTCATCATATGCATATAAAAGGCTATTAATGTCCTGAGTGGTATGGGCGTAGCTCATGTTGTGAGCTCCAAGCATTAGTATTTGGCGTTTGAACATTTCTTGAAATAAATATGTTCGGATCTCCCAATTGGTGTAGGGAAGCACATCTTTTATATTTAGAAAAGACCATGCGGGATGTCCCGAAACTGAAAATATGTGCTGGACTTCATATTGTTTTATACTTTCTTTTAAACCAGAGATAATTCGATTGCCATTTTCTTTGATTCGCTCAATGACTGGCTCACGGTTTATTTTTTTGAGTGTTGCTTTAGCAGCTGCAAGTGAGAGTGTTTCACTACCCATGGTAAAAGAAAAAAATATATCTTCCATCAGCTTCATAACATCAGCTCGCCCAGCAATTGCTGATAAGGGGTAACCATTCGATAAGCCTTTGCCAAATGTTGCTATGTCAGGTTTGATGCCAAATAATTCTTGTGCGCCTCCCTTTGAGAAACGAAAGCCAGTAATTGTTTCATCTAAGATAAGCAGGGAACCATGTTTTTTTGCGAGTGCCTGCACACCTTCAAGAAAACTAGGTGTAGGTTCTTCGCAATTCATGGCCTCCATAATAATGCAAGCAAATTCACCCCTTTGGTTTTTTAAGAGACTATGGAGTGACTCTAGATTATTAAACTTAAATGGATGGGTCAGCTCCTGAACTGCTTTTGGCACTCCTAAATTACGTGATGTTGAACCAATAAACCAGTCTTGCCACCCATGATAGCCACACACCGCAACTCTATCTCTGCCTGTAAAGGCCCTTGCTAATCTTACTGCCCCTGAGGTGGCATCGGACCCATTCTTTCCAAACCGAACCATTTCGGCACAGGGGACCATTTTGCATATACTCTCAGCAACATCTATTTCAATTGAATGTGGTAAAGAAAATAAAGTTCCTTTTTTCATTTGCGTGAGTACTGCTGCATCAACATCCGGGTCTCGGTAACCAAGTGTGATTGCACATAACGAATTGACAAAATCTATGTATTCGTTTTTGTCAGCATCCCAAAGATGACTTCCTTTTGCATGTGTCGCATAAAAAGGTGAAACACCATGTGGATAGATTGTGTGACTTTTTGAAAAAGTCTGAGTTCCCAAAGGTATTATTTTAAGGGCTCGTTCTAAAAGTTTTTCTGAACAAGTAAATGGGTGTCTGTCAAGTGTCATAGTTTTCTCTCTTTAACAGATATTCCCGATCTTTATTTTTCGCCTCTCGAATGCCCGCATTACTATCTACTTTAGCATTAATCATTGAGATTGCTGGTTTATTATCCAGCAAGTAAAGGATATCATTCAGAGAAAATCTTGAATTTTTGGGGTATAAAGATTTAAAAATTTGTTTAGCTTTATCAAAATCATTAACTTCATCTACAGTCAACCTATGGAAAGATAAGTTTTGGTCGTTTTGAAGATTCCCACAATTATACCTTTTTGGGCGATTTAGAATAAATGGTGTGACGTGTTCACGCTCGGATGGAAGTCTTGCCTCAGTTGCGGCTTCTTTTAGGCAAAAAAAGCGTAAAACCTCAACATCCATTCCATCGGGCCAGGTTGGTGGCGCAATATTTGAGGTATAATCGTATCCTTTTTTACGATGCAATCGAATAACACGATCTATAATCTCAGGGTCAGCTAATGGGCAGTCCCCTGTTAATCGAACAATGTGTTTGGGCTGATATGTATTTGCAGCTTGAAAGAAACGGTCCAACACATCATCTAAAGGACCACGAAAGCATGGTAATCCGATTTTGACACACAAATTTTCAATAGGGTCATCCTCAACCTCAAAACTTGTTGCAACAATTAAATGGTTTATTTCTACGGATTGTTGAATACGCTCAATTTGAAGTTCCAACATTGGCTTCCCTAATATTTTCATAAGGACTTTCCCTGGAAGTCGCGTTGAGGACATTCGAGCTTGAATTATAGCAAGAACCTCGATACTCATTTTAAACCATTAGAATCATATATAATTCTCTCAAAAGAGCCTTCAAGTTTATTTTTTGGTGTTATAAAACGATCCCCCGGGCTCATATTAGAAATTATATTATCACCTTCTGAATTAACGACTGATTGTATTATAATACAACCATGTCTTGTTGATACAACGAGCCAACGCTTGTTATTTCGGAGAATTAAACCTGATTGAAAAGGATGGAAAAAACCTTCGTTATAATCTGCAACCACGCTCTTTAAGTGCACTATTTGTTTTTTCCATAGCGTTTGGGCTCCGCTGTATGGATCGTCAAAAGCACAAATAAACCTCTCAATTTCACTCGCCTTCCACGACCAGTTAACCCAGCCTTGGCTAGGTGTGTGTAATCTGGGCCAGTAAGTTGAAAAATGCTCCAACTGACTAATACGGGGAAGTTTAATGCCTGAGACAAAGGCATCAGTTAGGAGTTTTTCAAGAAAGATTGAATATTTGTTTTCTTGAAAAGTCATGTAATCCCGTGGAGTGCGGCACTCTGGAGGATAAATGAATTCTTCACATGCAAGTATATCCCCATCATCAACACCTACTTCAACCTTATGAAGAACACAAAACCCAAGGCGGTTTCCATTCATAATTTGCCACGAAAAACCGCCACCTCCACGGTATTGAGGAAGGCGGGTACCGTGTAAATTGAGAAGTCTATTGTCAAACAGTTCTTTGAGAATCTCAGCTGAAAAAACCCAAGCAGCACCTATTGAAAGATAAAATGTATCAGCAATACCTTGTTTTATAATATTTCTTTGTTCTTCAATTGAACTTGTGATTGCAAAAGGAATTTTATTTTCTTTTAATTTACCGCTTAAGCTGTCTCCATTGATGTGGATTTCTTCATTAGCATGTCTGGGTGAGGTAATTACATAAACCGAGTAATTATTTTTTTTCGCCCATTTTGCGACTCGTAAAAGTAAAGGGCCTCCACCTAAAAGCATAAGACGTCGGCATGGGGGCAACAAAAAATTGTTCACAGTAAAGTATCCCTTTGAAAACTTAATTTTTAATTTTTCTCAACGCACAGGATGGTTTAATAATTCTGTTAGTTAGTTTTCCCATAACTCCAAAAAAAAGCAAATCACCAATCAGTAGGTTTGTATATTCGTGGTTCATCAACTTGGAAATTATTCAGGGCATCTATAAAATTTGGGTTCAGACTTGGCTTTTTGAGAATGGTAATATTTTCTTCAATTTGCCTTGTTGTTTCCGACCCTATAACTAACGAGGCCTCTGGCGCCTCGCTGAGAACATATCCAAGTGCAGCTTGAAGAGGCGAAATAAAATAATCCTGACAAAGCTTTTGCCAACGTATGAGAGTAGGCAATGCAAAAGCCATTTTATGGGGAAGATCTTCAGGATGCATGAGTAGTAACCCTTGTAAGAAAATACTTCTAACAAACACTTTCTTTTTCAGTTTTATAGCTTCAGATAACAGCCCAAAATTACGTAAACGACGATCAAATACATTGAATGGGACTTGTATTGATGTTATTTCAGGTATCTTTAAAGCTTGTTGGAATTCATCTGGCTCATAGACCGACACACCGACACTCCCCAATTCTCCATTGGCTATCATAGCAGTAAGTGTTTCACCAAAAATTCCATCCCATTTTCTAAGTAATCTTGCATCGTGTATTAAGAGCTCACCTGGAGGAACGCCCAAGCGCACCCAACTCGAGTTATTTGAAAGGCGAATCTCTTTGCTGTTATTTGGGTCGATTTCTGGTGATAATTTAGTAATTACATGGAAAACTCTTTTGGGATTGGCTCTAGAAAAGTTACCAATAATTTGCTCACTTTTGCCATAGGCTTGGGCTGTATCTAGAGTTTTTATTCCAGAATTCCACGCAAAATTTAAAAGTTTTTCAGCTTTATGTTGACTGAGTTGCCCACTGATATTTGCAATACCATATTGAAAACCTAATTGTGCAGTTCCCAGCACTAGCCTGGAAATTTGCGGGTTAGAGTTTTGCAATTATCTCACGAAGCTCTTCAGTTGATACCCATTCTTTATTTGTATTTGAGCTATATTCAAAGTTTTCACTTACTCTTGAACCCTCATGTTTGTCTTTATAGCTCTCACTGCTCCAGAAAGAAAATGCCGGCTCAATCAGATATTGGTTACCTAATTCTAATGTTACACGTGCTTCTTCTAGCGGGATCATTACCTCATGTAATTTCTCCCCAGGGCGTATGCCAATGGATTTAAAGCTACAACCGGGAAGGACAGCTTCAGCTAGGTCAGTAATTCGCATACTAGGCAGTTTGGGAATAAATATTTCACCACCAAGCATTCGCTCAAGTGACTCAAGAACAAAATCTACTCCTTGCTCCAAAGTGATCCAAAATCGAGTCATTCGTTCATCTGTGATGGGCAATGTGGTTTCACCTGCATCTACCAGTTTTTTAAAAAGCGGCAAAACACTTCCTCGGCTTCCTAAAACATTACCATAACGAACGACCGAGAATTTGGTTCCATTTGTTGGACTTAGATTATTACCTGCAATAAAAATCTTGTCAGAAGCAAGCTTGGTGGCGCCATATAAATTGATTGGATTAGCCGCTTTGTCTGTTGAAAGAGCAATGACTCTCTTTACTCCAGTTCGGATTGCTGCGTTGACTATATTTTCAGCACCATGAATGTTTGTACGTACGCACTCGAAAGGATTATATTCTGCTGAAGGAACTTGTTTTAGTGCAGCAGCATGAATTACCACATCGACTCCTCTCAAAGCCATTTCAAGTCGACTTTCATCCCTTACATCACCAATGAAGTAGCGCATAGGACCAATTTGAGGGAAATTTTGTTGCATGTTATGTTGTTTTAATTCGTCACGTGAGTAAACTATTACTCGAGTTGGCTCATAGCGTTCAAGAATAGTTCGAATAAATTCTTTTCCAAACGATCCGGTTGCCCCGGTTATGAGTATGGATTTACCATTTAGATTCATTTTATAGGCTCTGAATATCCAATTAATGTAGGCAAAAAAATTAAAAAATTTTTTATAATTTACTAAATTAATCTTAAGTTGATTTTCTAAGAAGTATTTTTTTCTGGTGTATGAAAACAAAGTACATAGCAAATTATTTTATTATGATAGTTAGCTTCTGTTCATACAATTTTGCGTTAACCAAACTTTGCTTAAGTTGGATAAAGACTATGCTTCCCATAACTTATTTGGAAGTTGAATTCTAATTAAAAAATTTTAGGGACGGCTCGGATTATAAAACGGATGAATTGATAGAGCGCAGTTTCATATTTAAATAATTTTAAAGAATCAGAGTAACACTCAGTATTTATTTAGACAAGCTACCGCACTCTGGGTGAAATTATCCAGAAAATTCCTTCATTCAGTACTGCTTAAATCTCAGCAGTTGGTATCATTAACCTGGGGAAAATACGAATTTGGCAAGTCGCTAAAACCCTGCAGGTTCTTGTTGCAATCTAAGAAAGAAGAGATTGCAATAGTAACTTGACGAAACCAAGTTTTGCGTTCATAGCACGAACACTCATAGTAAACAAGCACGTTTTCTGTTTGAGTGTTCTTCACAAAGTAAGTTTTTTATTTGTATAGCCAATTCATTTGTGTGGCTGGGTTCTGGTCGGGCATAATTTAGATTTGAATTGGAAACTTAGTTGTTTGTATACAATTAAGCTGTCCCTCTCTCATAAATGGCTTTATAGTGACTTATTGTGTATTTCATATAAAAATACGCTAACAAATAACTTGGCCAAATAGTCACGCCAGCTGAGTTGGCAAAATTTCAACTTTGACATGTTCTGGCAATGATATTTCTTGATTATTTTTTTCTCAACGAACCGCAGTTTACCACAGCCTTATTTACTGGTCTTTTTCTGCTAATCTCAACATTCATTGGCATTAATTTGGGTCGGCAGTGGGTTGAAGGCACAGTTTGGGGATTCCTTGTTTTATCAGGAAGTGCAAATCTGGCTGTTTTTTTATCTCGTGGTTTTGATTTACCAACAAGTTGGTATGGGATTTTAGTTTTAATCATTGTCCTAGTAATTTGTCCAATCCTAAGACAGCTTTGTTTTTGCTATTCTGTAAATTCACAGCACCATAAAAAATCCTACATTTTAATTTTAATTTTATTCACCACTATAATCTGGGCTGGAAACATTATTCATCCTTTTCCTGATTCTGGTTTTTCTTCTCACCATGGTGTAGTACCCCTTTACATTCAGGAATCATTTGCTTTAGGTCATTTTGTAACTATCAAAGATACAGCTTTTGGCGAAGGGCTGATGACAAGCCTTTTTTATCCAGCTGATTTGTTGGGTCTTGTTGCTCTCTCTGGTTGGTTGGGGACAGATGAGGTGTACCCAGCTTTTAACGCAGGGTCAATCACGGCTTCAATATTAACATTTGCCATTTTGTCCAGTAGTATCAGAAATCATAGATTAGCATTAATTACCTTTTTTTTCCTCACAATAATAAATTTTTCCTTTAATTCGTTTTTTAGAACTGCTCTGGGCGGCAACTGGGGTGATGTCCTAATGTATCTTTGCGGTGCACTTGTTTGTTATTATTTGAGCCAGAGTGCTCGCATTGAGAGAGCTTTTCTCATTGGGGCAGTAGCCTCAATATTTCTTGTTTTCTCTCGTCATTATGGTGCGTTTTATTCTGCTTTTATTATCGCAATTTGTTTTTTTATTTCTCTGAGGACACAAAAGAATTGGAATATTAGACCGTGGCTGGTTGTCGGAGCTTTATGGTGCATTTTTTCTTTTCGTGAACTCTATTATTTATTTGGAAATTTCACCCAATATTACCCTGGTTCTTGGCAGTTAGAGCGTAGACAATTGAATATTGAAGAGCTTTTTTTAGGCTCGCTTACCGATTGGGGGTTGATTGATGGGAGCAGTTTAAGTTTCAGTTCTATCAGCATTCGCTCATTATACATTCTAGTACTGGCCATTTCAGTTTGGAGGGCCTTTATTTTAAAAAAAATTGATGTGGAGTGGATGATATCTGTCTTTGCACCCTTTGTGGTTTTGCTTGCTCCTTTGGCTTTGCAAATCCTAACGGGATACAGGACTAATTCATTATATTCAAAGACCTATATACTTGGAATTTTCTTTTTTGCATGGTACCCCGCCTATCTTCTTACACATTCAGATCTAGGCCAGTTTACATCATTACTTGGCAGACAATATAATCGAATAGCTACAATATTAATGTTTTTGACACTTGGGTGGATAGTAGTTGATAGGGTAGGCGTCAAAAATATTTATAAAAGTAACTTAGAAAAAAGCCTTGAGCAGGTTTTCAGTGATAGCATTCCTGATCGGGAGATAGTTGCTGTTCTGAGACGCGAATTATCATCTGTTGAACTAAATGAAGTGATCGGAAATCCAATCATGTATTTATATTATGAACCAGGTACATCTTTAAGGCTATATCTGGGAGGAGAATTTTTGAAAGATATAGACTTTTGGAGCGTTCCTGTGCGTGAGAAAATTCTTATTTCGAAATCATTCAAAGAACTTCTTCATCACCTGAATTATCCAAATGTTTATATTGGGTTGATGAAGAATGGAAAAGTTCCTGATTTTGGCTTTCCAGTTAAAGCTAGTCTAATTAGTGAAATAGAGAATTACTCATCAGCTTCTTGGTTTAAACAAGCATTTAAATACAAAAATGCCATGTTTTTTATCACCCAGAAACCAGTTCACTAAGATAATTTGATAGTAGAGGTTTTAAATTAGAGAATTTGGCCATTTTTTATTTTGAAGAATATCTGCAGAAAATATGACTGTTGCAGTACGGGCTAAATAAAGACCTTTAATTCCGTCACAATTCTTTTTTGGAAGTAAAGGTTCAACTGGCCTGCTGAATAGCTTCCATTGGCACCAAAGTTTTTACTTGTCTGCCCATTATATCTAATAATACTGCTACACGTTGACTATCGCTCAGGCATTCAAAAACTCCTGAGCAATCGGTGAGTGGGCCTTTAGTAAATTTTACTGGGTCACCTTTATTGAGTTGTTTGACTCTTGTGAGAGAGAAAAAACCGTATTTGTCTTCACGTTGGCGTAGTTGCTCAATAACCCCTGCAGGAGCAACTAGTGGTTGTTCCCCAGCTTTTAATAGATAACTTACACCAACTGTTGAACATATAGGTCGCCAGTGTGTTGAGTTTTCATCAAACGCAATAAATAGATAACGGGGGAATAATGGGCGCAAAACCATTTGAATACGTCTTGCATGACGGAGAGTTGTTTTTATTTTTGGGAGATATACCTCAAATCCTTGTCGCTTTAAATGGGCTTCAGCCTTTGTTTCTGCTTTTGCGTGACAGTGTGCGACAATCCAATCAGCCATTGGAGCCACTCGTTTGTTGAGATTTAGACTTACTTGATAATTTTAAAATAGGTGGGGCAAACACACGATCAGGACCATAACGTTTGATGAGAATATCAAATTCCTGTTGAGTGCTTCCAAGATCTGTAACAATTAATGCGTCCAAATTATCAATTTCTGAAGCATTCGATAGGACAGGTATATTGGTGAGTTTATCCAGTTTAGAGCTTGAGTCTATAATGCTAATGACCTTTACATCATACTCACTAGCACAAAGAACGGCTATTTCTGTTAGGTCCGTCAAACCGTGTAACACAATTCTTCTTTTACCTTGATCACTGCAAACTTTAAAAATTTCGGAACATTGTTCTCGGGCTATCCGAAAAAATTTAAATCCTTGTGTCAGATATTCGTGAGCAAGCCTAGATTTTTCTGAAAAACCCTGTGGGGTTAAGTAGTAAGCATAACGGTTGGCAGGTGCTTGCTGAATTTTGATCAGTCCTTTTTTTACACAACGTTTAAGATAGGAGTTTGTCAAACCAAGCGCGATACCGAGCTCGTTAGCCATTGAACGTTGAGTGATGTTGCTATCATCATGAATAGCGTTCAGGACACCAAGTGTAATTTTATGTTCGTTATCTGTCATTAAGCCTGAGATTTAAAAATTAACTTTGTAAGGGACAATAGCGTTCAATTCATGAACGTCAAGGGTATTTTAAACTTTAGTTAAAAAGGTAAGATAGTGGCTTATTAAAAAGTAACTAAGAAATTGAGTAACTTGGTTGAATTACCGTGAAGTTAATGTTCTCTAGTTAGGTTCTATGAGTGTGCCTGCACCGTGTTCGGTAAATAACTCTAGTAATAAGGCATGGGGAACGCGCCCATCAATTATCACAGCACCTTTTACACCTTTTTTAATAGCCTCAAGGCAGGTTTTGATTTTTGGGATCATGCCACCATGGATGGTGCCGTTTTTCAGCAATTTTTGTGCCTCTTTTACATTTAAACGAGTAATTAAATCACCCTTACTATCCATGACACCTGCAACATCTGTTAGAATTAACAAGCGTTGCGCATTCAACGCAGATGAAATAGCCCCTGCAGCTGTATCTGCATTGACATTTAGCGTCTCTCCTTTGTGACTAGTCCCAATAGGCGCAATTACTGGAGTAGTGTCAGATTTTTTAAACTTATCTAAAACTTTGGTATTTATACTCTTTGGTTCACCTACTAAACCAAGATCTAACTCATTTTTTTTATTGGGGTTTTGTCCATTACTAGTGTGCCGAATTTTTTCGCAGACGATCAATTCATCGTTTTTCCCTGATATTCCGACAGCGGTACCTCCGGCTGCGCTGATGCTTGCCACAATTTGTTTGTTAATCGTTCCAGACAAAACCATTTCCACAACTTCCATAGATTTTTCATCAGTAACGCGAAGTCCTTCAACAAAATTGCTTTTTACATTCAGGCGATCAAGCATTTCGCCAATTTGAGGGCCGCCACCGTGAACAACAATTGGATTTGCACCTATTTGACGTAATAGTACGATGTCACGCGCAAATTGGTTGGCGAGTTCTTTGTTACCCATGGCATGGCCTCCATATTTGATAACTAGTGTCTCGCCTGAATGGCGGCGCATGTATGGTAGTGCTTCTGATAGAGTGTGGGCTTGAGATAACCAGTTATCTCTGTTTTTTTGGTTGCATACCTGTTTTTTCAGTTTACTCATGAGGTGATATTATCGATCAGTTGTCAAAGCTGCAAGGGTAGCTCTTAATGCTACAATTCCGTTTCCCGTGGTACTAGACGTCGCTATAAGAGTTGGATGGGCTGCAACATGGCTTGAGATTTCGGTGCTTGTTTCGAAAAGTAATTTATCCAACTGAATTGGTTTAATTTTATCACATTTTGTTAGGATAACTTGGTATGAGACAGCATTTCTATCCAACATATCCATGACCTCGCGGTCACTTTTCTTTATGCCGTGGCGTCCATCAATTAGCAAGCAGGTACGTCGTAACTGAACTCTCATTTTTAAGTATTTACCCACTAAATTAGTCCACTGACGTACAGTCTCATGCGGTGCTCTGGCATAGCCATATCCGGGTAAATCAGCAATTGTTATGCGGTTGCCTAGATTAAAAAAATTAACTTGTTGAGTGCGTCCAGGTGTTTTAGATGTTCGAGCTAAATTTTTTTGGTTGATCAGGGCGTTGATTAGAGACGACTTACCCACGTTTGAGCGTCCGGCGAATGCGACCTCTGTTTGCTTGGATTTAGGCAAGTCTCTCATATCTGCAGCACCAATCATGAAGGTGCAAGTTTGGGAAAATAACCAGCGACCAAACTCAATTGCTTTTTCGTTATTTTGCTCCTCTGCTTTTGGACTCACTAATGATTATCCTAATTACTTAACACCCATTTTAACCATGATAATTTTTTGCTGAATAATGGATAGCAGGTTGTTCCAAGCCCAATATATCACTAGGCCTGCAGGGAATCGGGCAAGTAATAATGTGAATATGAGAGGCAAGAACATAAACATCTTAGCCTGCATGGGATCTGTTGGCTGTGGATTAAGCTTTTGTTGTAAGTACATTGTAAACCCCATTGCAAGTGGCCAAACTCCGATCAGCATGAAGTCTGGTAGATATGTTGCTGGGTCCCATGGGATCAAGCCAAACAAGTTAAAGAAACTTGTTGGGTCTGGCGCTGACAAATCTTGTATCCAGCCAAAAAAAGGNGCNTGACGCATNTCNATNGTNACAAACAANACTTTNTATAGTGCGAAAAAAACGGGTATTTGAACNAGCATNGGTANACANCCGGAAGCAGGGTTGGCCTTTTCNCGTTTNTAAAGGGCCATCATTTCNTTNTTTAGTTGNATNTTNTCNTCGCCNAATCGTTCGCGTANTTTTANCATTTCNGGATGTANTTTNTTCATNTTGCTCATTGAAACGTAGGATTTNTTNGCAAGTGGAAAAAAAACNATTTTTATNANAACNGTNANCAANANNATNGCNACNCCNAAGTTTCCNANNTGNTCNTTNATNAATATNAAAGTATANAAAATTGGNTTNGTTAAAAANTAGAACCAGCCAAAATCAATAGCTAAATCAAAACGTGAAATTGCAAGTTTCTTCTCGTAGTAATCTAATACTTTAACCTCTTTGGCTCCGGTGAATAGATGACTACCTACCTCACCCGACCTACCGGCGGGTATAGTTAAAGGTGGCCCCATAAAATCTGCTTGAAATTTTTCGCCTTCATTGTCATTACGATATGTGAAACGAGAACTCATCTGAGTCTGCTGATCTGGTATGAGAGCGACTAACCAATATTTATCTGTTATCCCCAGCCAACCGCCAGTTGTATTATTGGTGACTGTGTTATTGTCTCGCAAGTCTGAGTAATCGACTTCTTGCAGTGTTTCATCAAAGACGCCCAGAAGACCTTCGTGTAGAATATAGAAACCAGTAACTTCAGGCATATCATGCCGTGACACAAGTCCGTAGGGATAGAGAGTTACTGGGGAAGGCCCTCTGTTCTCGATGCTTTGACTAACACTAAACATATATTTTTCATCTATTGTGTAAGTGCGTTTGAAAATTAAACCTTGTCCATTATCCCATTTGAGAGTGACTGGTTTGCCTGGGCTTAGGCTTTTTGAAGAAGCAGTCCAGATTGTGTTTTCGTTTGGAAGGGTGGCACCTTCTCCGACCCAACCAAAGTCTGCAAAATAAGCGTTGTTACCCCCGCTAGGTGACAGAAGGACTATAGGAGGACTGGTTTTATCTAATTCTTCGTAGTAATTGGTCAAGGTCAGATCATCAATGCGTCCACCTAAGAGTGACAATGAACCATTTAGGTTTGGGGATTGAATTAGTACTCTTGCATTTTCTTTAAGAAGGGTCTGCCGATCTTTCGGCACAATTTGTATCTTTGAGGGACTTTTAATGCTTTGTGCTGTGGGAGTATTTGTTAGGCTTGTACTTGGCCTAGGGAGTGCGTCTTGAGTTGCTTTTTTTGTGTTAGTATTAGTGCTTGACGCCTGCTTTTGAATATTAGAGTCAGGATATCGCCACGATGAATAAAATTCAAAACCAACTAAAATGATTATTGAGAGAATAATAGATAAGACGAGATTACGATTTTCATTCATTTTTTTTCCGTTATCTCAAAGAATAATTGCGGCAGGCGTTTCCCCCGCAGGGTTTTTTGAATTGCTCTGGAACAGGATCGAAGCCTGCTTGTCCCCAAGGGTGGCATTTTCCAATGCGCTTTAAGCTAAGCCAGGCACCTAGCAAAACTCCATGCTGAGTAATAGCTTCAATAGAGTACTGTGAGCAAGTTGGATGAAAGCGACAATTGCCTGGAAGAATAGGCGAAATAATTAACTGGTAGCCTTTGACAACTGTTAGTGCAATACTTAGTGGTATCAAGCTTAGTTTTTTATGAGGAAANTCTGTCACTTTNTTTAAAACCTCTTGCGATAGGTTTGCAATTTCTTTAAAGCCAAAGTCATATCAGTTATCAGAGCTGGAAAAGGTCTTTTAAGTGTACTCTTTCGTCCAATAATGACAAAGTCATTTCCTTTTTGTGCATGCTTGGTCATTACTATTTCAGCTGCAGCTCTAAGCCTACGTCTGACACGGTTGCGCTTGACCGAATTTCCTACCTTGCGGCTGACTGTAAAACCTATTCGTGCCTCATTTGTGTTTGTTTCCCTGTAAGAACGCTTGCAAACTTGAACAATTAGTCCTGGTGCAACCCATTTTTGCCCGGTGGCGGCTACCTTGAGAAACTCCGGGCGTTGCTTAAGGCGTGGAAGGACTGACACGGATTGCGCCTCAAGCAGAAAGACGCTTACGGCCTCGTGCCCGACGTGTGGCCAAAATACGGCGACCACCGACTGTTGCCATACGGCTACGAAAACCATGACGGCGCTTGCGAACAAGCTTGCTCGGTTGATAAGTGCGTTTCAAAGGACAACTCCTACAAAAACAAGACAGCTGTATAGGATCTTGTTGAGGTGAAGTCAACGCTAGTGGTTTATTAGTAGTGATTTTCCCGCAATGATAGCTCAGACAATAACAATATATTTTAGGTATCTTGTCCCAAATTGTTCTGCTTATTATTGGAAGGCTGAAAAATAAATTTTAAAGGTATAGTTCAGGCGACTATATCTTTTATTTATTTGCGATAATTAAGGGTCACCAAAATGGCTATTAAATTTCAACCTATAAAAATTAAAAAAAGGTACATAACAACTCTGATGCGATTAGTTACTCTATTTTTTTTGGGCGTCGGTCTTTTTACTTTTTTTTGGTTGGACTTAGATCAGTATTTGTCATTGCAAGCTCTTCAAGAACATAAGGAATTGTTGAGCCAGTGGAAGAAAGAGTATTATTACTTTTCTGTGCTATTATTTATATTGGCATATTGGTCACTTAGTGCCTTTTCCGTGCCTGTTGGTGCATGGCTATCTGTAGCGGGTGGTTTTATGTTTGGCACGTTTGTGGGTGGGCTCTCTTCATTGATTGGTGCGTCTCTCGGTGCATCTGTAATTTTTTTTATTGCACGTTACTCTGTGACTGATGTATTCAAAAAAAAATGCGAAAAAATTATTATTAAAATGGAGTCAGGATTTAAAAAAAACCAGTTGAGTTATATGTTAGTGCTTCGCTTAATTCCACTATTTCCATTTTGGCTAGTAAATTTAGTGCCGGCATTTCTTAATGTTTCTCCTCGTTCATATTTTATTGGAACCTTTTTAGGAATGATGCCCGGGGCTTTTGTATACGCTAGTGTCGGAAATGGTTTTGGTGCTGTAGTTGATAGTCAAATTGAACTTAACATGGATATTATATATTCTCCAAAAATACTTTTTCCAATAATGAGTTTAGCCATTTTGTTGCTCTTACCGGTTGTATATAAAAAGTTTATTGAAAAATTAGATTAACTGAGGTCTCTTTTTTGTTTGTCTACATAAAATCTCTTTATAATTTAATCACTCAAAGCAACTCCTTCGCGACGGTAATCTGTCCCGCCGTATAATATTCCATTACGTACTCGAATACCCTGCAAACCACTTGTCATCGCAACAACCTTGGTAGTATGGCCAAGAGATACCAAGGTATTATTTAAAGTATCAAGTCCCGAGTTACTCTCAAGGAATGTTGTGCCGTTGCGATTGATTATGTGGGGCATATTAATAGCGCTTTGAATGTCTAAATCCCATTCAAGTGCGGCAATAATGGTCTGGGCTACATAGCCAATAATATTTGATCCACCCGGTGAGCCGATGGCTAAAACCACCTTGCCATTTGCATCAATAACTATGGTTGGGGCCATAGAACTACGTGGTCGCTTTCCGGGTTCCGCGTGATTCGCGACCAGTTTTCCATTTTTTTTTGGAATAAACGAAAAGTCAGTTAATTGATTGTTGAGTAGAAATCCATCAACCATCAAGCGTGAGCCGAAAACATTTTCGATGCTTGAAGTCATAGATACCGTGTTACCTTCACCGTCAATAACGCTAATATGGGTTGTAGACATTCCACGGCTATCGTCGCCGGGTGCAAAGTTCCAAGATTGCTTTAGGCCAGGATTGCCCGGAGTCGCTCTAGAGAGAGCTTTTTTTGATGAGATTTCTCGCGACCTCAGTCTAAGATAACTAGGATCAAGTAACCCTGCAGTTGGAACTGGGATAAAATCTTCATCTGCAACATAAAAGTTGCGGTCTGCAAATGCGAGCTTAGAAGCTTCGGCAATTAGGTGTGCAGCAATTGGGTTAATTATTTCATCTTTATCAGGCTTCAAAGTGGATAGATCAAAAGGTTCTAACATTCCTAAAATTTGTAACGTAGTAAGTCCGCCTGATGAGGGTGGACCCATGCCACATATCAACCATTGTCGATAAAACATACATACTGGCTCACGTTTTTTTGATGTGTATGAAGCTAAATCGGCAATGCTAAGGTTGCCCGGGTTTTTGCTGGCCCCATTCACAGTATCGACAATTCGCTGTGCTAGTTCACCAGTGTAAAAGGCATCTGCTCCTTTTTCTGCAATTATTTTCAAGGTTTTTGCAAAGAGCGGGTTTTTCAATATATGACCAACCTTGTGGGCTGTACCCTTTTTTGTATGAAAGTAAGCCTCAGTTTTTTCAAAAAATTTCAAATATTTATCTTTTTTGATTAATGCATTTAGACGTGGTGATACAGCAAAACCTGTCTCAGCCAGTTCTATGGCTGGTTGAAAAAGTTTTGCCCAATCAATTGCGCCTTTTTCTCTGTGAGCGGTTTCAAGCATGCGTAGCAACCCAGGCACGCCAACTGCCAATCCACCGACAGCTGCATCAAAAAATTTCTTATGTGTCCCGTCAGTATTAATAAACATTTCAGGGTTGGATGATGCGGGTGCTTTCTCACGACCATCATAAGTACTGATTTCACTACTTTTCCCATCTAAATGTATTAGGAAAGCGCCACCTCCTATTCCTGATGATTGCGGTTCAACCAAATTGAGCACAAGCTGAGCAGCTATGGCCGCATCTGTAGCGTTACCCCCTTGGCGCAGAATCTCCAGCCCGGCTTTAGCTGCATACGGATTAGCTACAGAGATCATCCACTTTTTGCCCTGAACAGGACCAATTTGGTTCCTATTTTTTAAATAAACGCGCTTCTCGGGAGATGCTTTTATGTTATCAATCTGTAGCCCAACTTTCGCATTGTTGATTTTAGTCTGACATGCATTAAGACACGTGATTAGTGCAATCGCAATAAAATGTAATAAGGGTTTGTTCATCATTAATTCCTGGGATTACAAGTCCACAAACCACTTACAATAGTTGTTATGGGTTAGTTAAGCTAATTATGAATAGCAGAAAAAGTAAATATGTTGAACTTTCGCAATTAAATACCTCTGATTGAGGGTATCAAGTGAGTAATATTTAGTTTTTTGCGTCTGCAAATTCTTATACATTTACTTAAATTTCAGACTCAGATACTTGCCTCCATATCATTAAAACTGTGATAGACAGATAAACGGTAGGTATTTTTTTTTAATCAAGTTTTTAAAAATTCCAAATGTAAAACTAGCATGTTGGCTTAATTTTCAACCAGAAATTGGCGTCCAAACCAATACCAACGACCATCAGTAGTTGGCAGTGTGCAGTTCATACGTGTTCTGCCGGTAGGTAATTTTTTTTTCATTCTGATTTCGACACGTGTCTGGCCATTTCCTCCACCAAGGGTTGTGATTTTGAGATTACCCTCGTTTGAGGAATAACATTGTAGTTTATCTAATTTCTGTGTGAGGACAGTATCACCAGAAATTGTGAATCCGAACGCTGGTGGATTGACATCATTCTTTTTAATATACTGATTACTAGGGCTCAAATCGCTTGTTTTTAGGGCCAGGGCATTTGCAGCAAGTTTAAATCTCTTTATATCACCATAGTTCTCATTGAGAGCAAAGCGTGGCAAGTAAAACATGTTGGGTGTTTTAGAGGCGACTCCAGAATGTTGCCCAAATCCAGCGATAAAACCAGAATTTTTAACTAGCTCCTCAACTCTTTCACTTGCTTCTCCATAAGGATAGGCAAAAAGTTTTGGTCGGGTGCCAAGTTTTTCTATGAAGCGGTCATTGGATTTTTTTAGTTCTCTTTGATTAGTATGGGTGTCAGCATATGCCATGTGTAAATGAGAAGCTGTTTGGGAGCCGATGGTGACACCGTTCTTGCTTAACTCTCTAATTTGAGACCATGACATGTATCCCCGAATGCCTTGATCAACAGGATCTGTTGCAACAAAAAGCGTAAAAGGAAATTCTAATTCTTTAAGTTTTGGCCATGCTATTTCATAAACGGAAAGATATGCATCATCCATAGTAAGAGCTATGGTTTTATTGGGCAAGGCTATCCCAGTCTCTAGTGCCTTTATTATTTTGGGTAGGGCCATTACTGTGTAGCCGCCAGATTTAAGTTCGGCTAAATGAGCTTCAAATTGTTCAAGTTTGATTGATGTTGAGGGATACTCGTCCTCTCCAAATCGGTGGTACATGAATATAACAGCAGAGTCACTTGCTTGGGCAGGGGTTGCTGTTGTTAATAAAATATTTAAAATTAGCCCTAGCGCCACAAAAGCGATGTGAACGTAGCTTGAAACTATGCGGGTTTCATTTTGCACGTTAAGCTCCATGTTGTTTTATTTTTGGCATACTCGTTTCTTCTCACTTTTCAGGTTTCTTTTCAAGAATACAAATTTACTAGGAAAACAAAAATGAAAGCAGACACTGCTACTTTAGACTTACTTTTTAATACTGCAAGGACCCGCAATGGTTGGATGGATAAATCAGTAGGGGTAGAGATACTACACGAAATTTGGAATCTAACTCGTATGGGTCCAACAAGCGCAAATTGTTCACCGGCCAGAATTGTTTTTGTTACCTCAAAGAAAGCAAAAGAAAAATTGTGCCCAGCTCTGCTAGAAGCCAACGTTGCAAAGGCTATGAAGGCTCCAGTATCAGCAATAATAGGTTATGACATAAAATTTTATGAGCGATTGCCCCAGCTATTTCCACATACTGATGCGATGTCTTGGTTCGTTGGAAATGAAGAGCTAATACAAACTACAGCATTTAGAAACGGTACCCTTCAAGGGGCTTATTTTATGATGGCAGCACGGGCGTTAGGACTTGATTGTGGTCCTATATCTGGCTTTGATAATGCTATGGTTGATGCAATCTTCTTCCCAAATAGTGCAATAAAGTCAAATTTTATCTGTTCTATTGGCTATGGCAATGATGAAAATCTATATCCTCGTAGTCCGCGTCTTAATTTTGATGAGGCATGCCGCATCGATTAATATATCATGGACGTTTCAAGAGCCTTATCGGACAGGAGTTCGTAAGATTTGCTGTCGAATAATTGATAGTGCCACCATTCTTTCAAATAACAATCCCAACCTGCCGCAGTCATAAGCCCCAACAAGATGAAACGGTTTTCTTGAGCCTTTTTTGAAATTTCTAAATTACCGTGAAAAGACAGGGGTGTGAAGGCATCAAAGTTAGTGCCCATGTCAAATATTTTCCCTGTAGAAGTCTCGACTAGTGTAAGATCAATAGCCACACCTCTTGAGTGGGGAGAGCCTTTTTTTGGATCTGATAAAAAATTTGGATCAGGGGTGTGAGCCCACATTTTAAACTGGGCTTCCGACGGCCGGAATGCATCAAATATGAGGAAATGCCATCCCTGAACGCGAGCCAATTCAATGGCTCTTTCAAGAAGGATATTGGCTTCTTTTAATAGATAACACCCTGGCCTAGTGTAAATAGGTTTGCCAGTAAAGTTATCCTGTGTAGCGTATTTAATATCCAACGCTACACCATGACTTTCTGAACTAATGGAAATTAATGTCATACTGCAATTAATAGATCTTGTGGTGTCTGGGAAGTTTATTATAAGACATTATAGCTCAGGAGCCATTAAATTGATGAATATTTTAGCAATAGATACCGCTACGAGTTCATGCTCGGTCGCTATTTGGAGTGATGGAAATATTATCTCATCGCACAATGAGGGAGTGTCCCGCAGTCAAGCTGAAGTTTTGGTGCCAACAATACAACAAGTGCTAAAGAAAGCCAAAATCAAAGCATACAATCTTGATTTGTTGGTAACGACCATTGGGCCAGGCGCCTTTACAGGAATTAGAATCGGTCTTGCAACAGCTCGTGCCATAGCGCAGGTAGTTCGTGTCCCTTGCCTTGGCCTGACTACAACAGAGGTGATTGCTCATGCAGTACCAAAAACTGCATGGCAAGAGGGTACTTTGTTGGTTGCGTTGGACTCTAAGAGAGCAGATATTTATGTGCAGGCCTTCGCAAATGGGCACAAGCCAATAAGTGAGGTTAGTGCAATTTATCCAGCCGATCTTGGAAAGTGGCTCCAAGGCGTACCAAGTCCCATTTATGTGGTTGGTGATAAAAGGGCTCAAGCAGTTGAAGTCCTTACCAAGGCGGGGTACAAGACAATTGTCATCGACAAACTCGAGGTGCCTGATGGATCAGTTATGACTGAAATTGCATCTGAGCGCTGGACTAAGGGAGATATTCTGAAAACTCCTTTGCCTTTATACTTGCGTCCGCCAGATGCTAAATTACCCCGAGCCGGTGGACGGCTCAGGCCATGATAGGAGAGGTAATTGAGGCCCATCTCTGTCATGCAGGAGTCATTGCGGCTATACATAGAGTTTGTTTTGAGGAATCTTGGAATGAAAAATCTATAGCTGAAATACTCAAGATGGCTGGAGCGATTGGATTGCTGGTTTGCGCCAAGAACAAAAGGCCAAAGGGTTTTATTCTGTTGCGAATTGCTGCCGATGAAGCTGAAATCATTAGTATTGGAATAGTTCCAGAATCACGTCAAAAAGGTTTTGCCAGCATTTTGTTGCAAAAAGCGATTAAATTAGTCGTAATGAGTAATGTAATAAAGATGTTATTTGAGGTTGCCGAGGATAATATTGCTGCTAGAGCCCTTTATGAAAAGTTTGGTTTTCAAATTGTAGGCAGGCGATCAGGTTACTACAGGCATTCATCAAAAAAAAAGCTAGATGCAATAATTTATAGTTTGAATATTTCCGATATGTAAAATTAGTTTTTTTGTATGAGTAGCCGGTGGTTGCCATGGAGAGAATCTGTGTTGGTCTCAGGCTCTAAAGAGATGATTATGCTCCCCATTTTCTTTGCAGAATTTGGAATATTTTTAAGGGCTTCCTCTCCCTGAAGGCGGACTTCAACGATGTCACCTTTATTCATACTTTCAAGTATTAGTTTAGTGCGAACAAATGTCATTGGACAAATTTCTGTTGTAATATCAATGAAGAAATTAGGCTCCATTCTATTTAAACTTTTGGAACTTTTATTCATGCCATTGTCTTGTTATAGTAAACTGTTATATTAGATTAGAGAGTTTTTCGGAATTATTAGAATATGAATGATAAGCCTAACATAAATGAATTACTAGAGCTAACAACAGAGATAGTCTCAGCACATGTAAGTAATAATTCGGTGGCAATTAGTGACTTGCCTAATCTGATAAAAGAAGTATACAAAACGATGTCTCTAGTAGGAAGTGAGCAGACTGCCTCCGAGCGTCTTCGTCCAGCTGTACCTGTCAGTAAGTCAATTTTTCCTGATTATATTGTTTGTTTGGAAGATGGAAAAAAATTAAAAATGCTTAAGCGACATATCATGACATCGTATAGTTTATCTCCAAAAGAGTACAGAGATCGTTGGGGTCTTGTAGCCGATTACCCCATGGTTGCCCCAAATTATGCTAAGCATCGTTCAGATTTAGCAAAAAAAAATGGCCTAGGGACAAAATCGCGTTCAGGAAAACGTAAAAGTACTTAAAAAAAAGTGATCATTAATGACTGCATTATCTGGTATTTCAAGTATTGAAAAGGTCTGCATTGAGAGAGGGATGAAGATGACCGGCCAACGTCGGGTCATCGCCCATGTTTTATCAGTTTCAAATGACCATCCCAATGTGGATGAAGTTTATAGCCGCGCCATAAGCATTGATCCAAAGATCTCCATTGCGACTGTTTATCGAACCGTACGCCTTTTTGAAGAGGCTGGTTTGTTGGAAAAACACGATTTTGGTGGCGCAAGTGCTAGATATGAAGAGGCAACTGATGACCATCATGATCACCTTATAAATATTAAGAATGAAGAGGTGATAGAGTTTGAGAATGAGGAAATTGAGGCTTTACAAAGAAAGATTGCAGAACAGAATGGTCTCAAATTGATAGGTCATAAGCTTGAACTTTATGGTATCCCAATTGATGAAGAAGAATAATCCGTGAATGTCTGTGAGCAGTATTGAAGCATTCTTTAGGCGCCTTTTTTATGGACTTTTATACACTACACTTTGCCAAAAAACTGAACAGTTGAGTGTGACGTTTGAGCAAGAAGCTGTACATTAAAACATACGGATGTCAGATGAATTCCTATGACTCAGATAGGATGACAGATGTTCTCAAGCCGTTGGGCTATGGTCCATGCAATAATCCTGAAAATGCGGACATGGTGATACTCAATACTTGCCACATTAGAGAAAAAGCAGCTGAAAAAGTCTATTCAGAGTTGGGTCGCCTAAATAAGATCAAAAGCCATAAGAAAAATCTGGGGTTAGATATGACTCTGGCAGTTGCCGGTTGTGTCGCTCAAGCAGAGGGCGAGGAAATACTTCGTCGGGCCCCATTTGTAGATCTAGTATTTGGGCCGCAGGCATACCATAACTTGCCTGAGATGATAGCGCGTATTTCACGTTCTAAAGGAGCGCTTTTGAATACGGATTTTCCAGCGAAAGTTAAATTTGATTATTTGCCAGAGGTAATGACTGGTGGAGAGGGTATAGATGGTGCCTCAGCCTTTTTAACGATTCAAGAAGGGTGTGACAAATTTTGCGCCTTTTGTGTTGTTCCATATACTAGAGGTGCTGAATTTTCCCGTCCGGCAAGTGATATTTTAAAAGAAGCTAAGCGTCTAGTTGACCTTGGTGTTAAGGAAGTGACACTATTGGGTCAAAATGTAAATAGTTACCACGGTACTGGAACAAGCGGTACAGAGTGGGGACTGGGTCGTTTAATCCGTGAAGTTTCAGAAATCAAAGGGATTGAACGTATTCGTTACACGACTTCTTACCCGGCAGATATGGATGAAGAATTAATTTCAGCACACGGCGAAGTTGAGTCTCTCATGCCGTTTCTTCATCTGCCCGTTCAATCGGGTTCAGACAAGGTACTTAAGGCTATGAACCGCCGGCATGGTGCAGATCAATATCTTCAAATTGTAGAGCGTCTTGTAAAGGCCCGCTCAGATATTGCTTTGTCATCTGATTTCATTGTTGGCTTTCCTGGAGAATCTGAATCTGACTTTGAGTGCACAATGGAGTTAGTGAAGGCGGTGGGCTTCATTCAGGCTTACTCATTTAAGTACAGCCCAAGGCCAGGAACGCCTGCCGCTAGTTTAGCTAACCAGATACCCGACAATATTAAGACAGAGCGTTTAAAAATATTGCAAGACGAGTTAAATAAATTACAGTTGGCCTTTAACGAAAGTTGCGTTGGTCGGAATTTGCCGGTTTTGCTTGATAGGCGTGGAAAATTTCAAGGACAAATGATCGGACGCTCACCATACATGCAGCCTGTTCACGTTAACGTTCCAGAACACTTTTTAGGAACTATTGTCCATCCGCATATTGATGTTGCTAAGGCAAACAGTCTGGCTGGGTCTTTGAAAATCACAGATCAAAATAAGAACGTTGCATGAGAGCGTCAAGGAAACGTTATAGCTTGCAAAATGGTAGTATCCTGAGCCGGAAGTTAATTTTTGACGACAATGCAATTGCTATGCGATTATTTGGATCGCATCATTTGCACTTGGCAATTGTTGAAAAAGAACTCAACATTACGGCTCAAGCAATAGGAAATGAAATAACACTGGTTGGAGAATGTGATAATATTAATACAGCCGCAGATGCAATGATGGGGCTTTATGATCGTCTCAAAAAGGGTATGCATGTTGATCATCACGAGGTTGAAGCCGTTTTGCGTATGGCCTCTCATTCAAGTTCACTTGTCAGCGATCTTGATATTAAGGTACAAACACGCAAGCGAACAGTCTTCCCTAGAACGCCAAACCAAACTAATTACCTGCGTTCCATAGACGAAAAGGAATTGGTTTTTGGAATAGGTCCAGCTGGAACAGGCAAAACTTATTTAGCTGTTGCAAAGGCTGTTGAACGTCTTGTTAAAGGGAAAGTGGATAGGATAATTTTAACGCGACCTGCTGTTGAGGCAGGTGAGCAGTTAGGGTTTCTGCCAGGCGACATGCGTGACAAAGTTGACCCATATTTACGCCCACTTTATGACGCTTTGCACGATATGCTGCCTACTGATCAAATTAATAAGCGACTTGAAAATGGCGAGATTGAGGTTGCTCCGCTTGCTTTTATGCGTGGGCGCACACTTGCAAATGCTTTTGTTATTCTTGATGAGGCTCAGAACACTACTTCAGTACAAATGAAAATGTTTTTGACTCGTCTAGGCGAAAATGCCCGCATGGTAGTGAACGGCGATTTGTCGCAAGTTGACCTTCCAAGAGGCACATACTCGGGTTTACGAGATGCAACTGAAATATTAAAAAACGTAAACGGCATTGCTTTTACCCAATTTTGTCAAGATGATGTTGTCCGTCATCGGCTTGTAACTAATATTGTTAGGGCTTACGATGACGAAGAGGCACGCTGTCGGGCTGCAGCCCTGTATGAAAAGGGGGCAAAGCCAAAAGATGACGTCTAGGGGTCTTCACACAGATGTTTTAATTTCTCATGGAGACTGGGCTTCGGCTATAAATGATGTAGATAGTTTGTGCCAACAGGCTTCTCTTGCAGCTTATAGAGCCTGTAGTGAAATGGAACTAGAACAAGTTGAAATAAGTATATTGCTAAGTGATGATAAAAATCTGCAGGCCTTGAATAAAAAGTATCGAGGCGTTGACAAACCAACTAATGTGCTCTCTTTCCCTAATCATGACTGGAAAAAATTATCACACGCTACTGTGATACCACAGTTATTGGGGGATGTTGTAATTGCATTTGAGACTACCATGAGCGAAGCTATACGGGACGGAAAGAAACTGGAAGACCATTTAAGTCATCTGGTTGTCCATGGTGTTATGCATTTACTAGGTCATGATCATGAGCACAGCGTCCAAGCTGAAACTATGGAGACCCTTGAAACGACTACTTTGGCAGAGCTAGGTATTTCAGATCCGTATGATGAAACAGAAGTTGTGGACACAGGATGATGGGCTCCTTACTTCCAAGACTTGCAAATGGTAATGATGATGGATCGTCAACGACATCTGGCTTTTTTGGTTGGCTGAAAAGGTTTTTTAAAACTGGAAATGGTGAAAATTCGGCACGCGATGTACTTGAGGAACTAATTGAAGAGCGTGAAGAGTGTGAAGTTCCCATCAATGATGAAGAGCGTCTTCTTCTTGCTAATATTCTTGAATTAAAAGATCGTACAATCCACGATGTTATGGTGCCACGGGCAGATATTATTTCTGTAGATAGCGACATTAATCTCTCAGATGTTATAAAAATCATTACTTGCGAAGGTCATTCTAGGATACCTGTTTTTCGTGGCTCTCTTGATGATGCCATCGGCATGATACATATCAAAGACGTCCTCGCATGGCACGGAAGGGATAGTGAGTTCTCTCTCCGAGATATTGTTCGTAAAGTATTATTTGTGCCTCCTTCTATGCAGGTGCTTGAGCTTTTATTAGAAATGCGTGCCACGCGTTGTCATATGGCCTTGGTGGTTGATGAATATGGGGGCATAGATGGCTTGGTGACGATCGAGGACTTAGTAGAGGAAATTGTCGGTGAAATAGAGGACGAGCACGACCGAACAGAAGAACCAACAATGGTAGAAGATCTGAATGGGACACTAATAGCTGACGCTAGGGTAACTATTGAGACTTTGGAAGAGCGTCTGGGTGTTCTTTTGAGTGAGGAGGAGCGTGAAGATATTGATACCCTTGGAGGTTTAGTCTTTTCGTTAACTGGGCGAGTGCCCATTCGTGGCGAGTTGATTAGTCATCCTAGCGGTCTGGAATTTGAAATTCTTGACGCAGACCCAAGACGGATAAAAAGGTTACGTTTGAGAGAAATAAATAAAATATTAAATTTGGAACTGGGGAAAAGCCAGGATTAAAAATGGAGATCGTGCAGTTCTTTTTTAGCCATCTCTCAGGCCAAAAGGGTAGACGACGATGGGCGGTGGCATTCTTTTTAGGAATTCTTGCTTCGGGCGCAATGGCCCCAGTTTACGCAGTCTTTCTTTTAATTCCATCCTTGGTTGGTTTGATTTGGCTGACATACGATAATATATGCTTACGTGAAGCTTTCTTTGTGGGCTGGTGGTTTGGCTTTGGTCACTTTGTTATAGGTCTATATTGGGTTGCAAATGCTTTTTTTGTTCAGCCGCAACATTTTGGTTGGATGGCTCCATTTGCCGTTTTTGCCCTTGCCGGAATATTAGCTCTTTTCCCTGCTGTAACTGTTGTTGCTAGTAGGTCGCTTGGGTACTATAGCTCTGGTGTTGGTCGGGTGCTTGTATTTGCCGCTATCTGGGTTTTGTTTGAGTGGGTAAGAAGTTGGGTATTCACAGGCTTTCCTTGGAATTTAATAGGGTCAGTTTGGACTTTTTCTGACTCTATAATTCAGTTTGCTGCTTTCTCTGGAGTTTATGGTTTAAGTTTGCTGAGCATTACTGTCGCAGCAATGCCAGCTATTTTAGTCAATAATATTAGCTGGCGCACAGATTGCAGCCCTTTACTTCCAATTAGCGTTATAACGTTGACTTTTTTTTTAGTTTGGGCTGGGGGCTCTGTCAGACTATTGGGGGCAAATAATGAAATTGTCTCAGATGTTGTTTTGCGTTTGGTCCAGCCAAACATTGATCAGAAATTGAAGTGGGTTTCTAGTTACAAAGAGCTAAACTTCAAAGAACAGATTAGAATGGGAGCTATCAAATCCAGATCAGGTTTGCCCGTACCGACCCATATTATTTGGGCTGAGACAGCGGCTACCTTTTTCATAGAAAAAGAGCCTATCTTACGTCAGGCAATTGCCCATTCTACCCCAAAAGGGGGGCTAACTATCACGGGTGCTCTTCGTAAGAAGCAAGGAGAAGATGACACATATAAGGTATGGAATAGTATGCATGGAATTGATGATGTAGGAAACATTGTGGGTACGTATGATAAATCCCATCTTGTGCCTTTCGGAGAGTATGCACCATTACGCAAGATTTTTTCATTTTCAAAGTTTACAGTTGGTACAACAGATTTTTCCGCTGGACCCGGTCCACGTACATTACGTTTAAAGGGTTTACCTCCAGTTTCGCCACTTATCTGTTATGAGGTGATTTTTTCAAACCAAGTGGTCAACGACCAAGATCGCCCTGAATGGCTACTTAATTTAACCAATGATGGTTGGTACGGGGTGAGTTCAGGCCCTTATCAGCATTTTGACTCAGCAAGATTGCGTGCTGTTGAAGAGGGCCTCCCCTTGGTTCGTGTTGCCAATACAGGAATTTCTGGGGTTATCGATGGCTATGGCCGTGTTGCGTCCCGGCTGGAACTTGGAACAAAAGGAATCCTTGATAGCGTATTGCCTCGCCCTTTACCAAAAACACTCTATGCGAAGTTTGGGTATTGGATAGTTATTTCTTTGATTATTTCCCAGTTAATTGTGGGGATTCTAATGAAATGTAATAAAAAAGTTCGTAAAATTTAACCATAGGCATCTTTTGGCAACAAGTTTTCAGTTGGTTATACCAAATTACTTGCTGCCTTCAAAAGGCATAATGTTCAAACTGCATACGAAGTTATCTTACTAAAACAGCTTGACTGCTCCCAAAAAAATTGACAAAAAGTTCCTTAACTCTGCCAATGTACAGGTGGTTTTAGTTTCGTGGTTGGATTTGGACTGCTTGCCACCACGTTAAATAAAGCGCTAAGTGGGCTGCCTAAGAATACGGCATGACCGTGAAAGCCCTAGTCCAATTGGACATGAAAACAAAAAAAGGGGAATTGCGCGTGTCAAATTCAGATTATTTATTTACTAGTGAATCGGTTTCCGAAGGACATCCGGACAAAGTTTCCGATAGAATTTCAGACGCTATTGTGGATTGTTTTTTGAAATCAGACCCTTTGTCTAGGGTTGCCTGTGAAACCTTATGCACAACAAATCGAATAGTTTTAGCTGGGGAAGTTCGTGGACCAGAGTCACTAATAGATCCAAAAGGTAATGTTGACAAAGCAAAGATGGAGGAAGTTGCTCGAAGAGCTGTTAAATCAATTGGATATGAACAGAGTGGCTTTCATTGGAAAAACGCAGATGTTCAGGTGTATTTACATGGCCAATCCGTCGATATTGCATTGGGTGTTGATGCTGCAGGTAATAAGGATGAAGGTGCTGGCGATCAGGGTATTATGTTTGGTTATGCCTGTAATGAAACTGATAGTTTAATGCCAGCTCCCATTCATCTATCACATAGTATATTACTTTCAATGGCTGAAGCTCGTCACTCTGGATCTGCGGATGGATTACTCCCAGACTCTAAAAGTCAGGTAACACTTCGTTACGTTGACGGCAAGCCCGTCGGCGCAACGTCTATCGTGGTTTCAACTCAGCATTCAGAAAATCTCACACAGGATGATGTTCGTGAATTAGTTCGCCCTCATGTTGAAAATAGCTTACCCAATGGGTGGATGTGTCCTGAGGATGAGTTTTATGTTAATCCTACAGGCCGTTTTGTTATTGGGGGACCAGATGGTGATGCAGGTTTGACAGGTCGTAAGATAATAGTCGATACCTATGGTGGTGCGGCACCCCATGGTGGTGGTGCATTTTCTGGGAAAGATCCCACTAAAGTTGACCGTTCTGCAGCTTATGCTGCACGCTATTTAGCCAAGAATGTTGTTGCAGCAGGAGTTGCTTCAAGTTGTACTATACAACTATCATATGCTATTGGCGTCTCTAAGCCTCTGTCAGTATATGTAGATACCCATGGTAGTAGCAACGTGGATAGTACAAAACTCGCGGCTACTCTCTGTGAACTGGTAGATCTCAGTCCGCGGGGCATTCGAGAGCATTTGTTGTTGAGCCGCCCAATCTACGAACGTACAGCTGCTTATGGCCATTTTGGTCGAAAAGTTGAGACTGATGGTGGATTTTCATGGGAAAAGACGGATCTTGCCGACGCATTAAAATCAGCCTTTTGATAACTCTTGAAGAAAAAGCAATTCGAATCTGATCTCGTGGGCTTCTCAGAAGAACGTTTTGATTGGCACGGTCGGCGATTTGGAAAAAAAATAAGGATTGGGCGGAAAAAACTGCTTGAGAAAATGCTGCCAAATTTGCAGATAACCCCTTTGAATCCAGATCCCCATTTTGAGACCACTATGTCGGAAGCTCCCAAAGAGGTATGGCTTGAAATAGGCTTTGGCGCAGGGGAGCATCTGGCTTCGTTGGCAAGGGCTTACCCAAAAATTGGTTTTATAGGCTGTGAGCCTTTTATAAACGGTGTTGCTAAGTTGTTGACTGAGATTAATGCCCATAGCCTAAAAAATATTCGTATTTGCAATGACGATGCGCGACCATTAATAAAAGCCCTGAAAAAACAGTCTATTGACCGGGCTTTTGTTTTATTTTTGGATCCTTGGCCTAAAAAACGTCACCACAAGCGTCGCTTTATTAATGAAAAAAATCTTAACCGTCTTGCCCGAGTTTTAAAAGATGGGGCAGAACTGCGCTTTGCAAGTGATCATTGTGGTTTTATCTCCTGGTCTTTGGAACGACTTATTGGACACCCAGCTTTCACTTGGGGTGCAAGATCTTTTAGAGACTGGCGTAATCCTCCCCAAGATTGGGTGAAAACGCGCTATGAGGAGAAGGCTTTGGCGCGTCAAGAGAAACCTGCGTACTTAGTTTTTAAAAGAGTTGCACGGAAAATTTGAGAACTAGCAAAGCCTAATACTTGATTTATCAATAGGTGTATGGCAACATCATCTGATATTATAGCTTTATGTCAGTTGTTAGATACGACATTTCTCGTGTTTTTTGAGGTGAGTCTAGGACTCGCCTTTTTTAGTATATTATCGTCAAGATGGTACTTTTTGAATTAGGGTTTAGTTGAATGGAGATTGCTCAACGTGTCGAGGGAATAATAGCTCCAAGTATTGAGGCAATGGGCTTTCGCTTAGTAAGGGTTGATTATACAGCTGGTAAAAATCCACGTCTCCAGATTATGGCTGAACATGCTGAGACGGGTCGTATGAATATTGAAGATTGTGAAAATATAAGTCGCACAGTCTCGGCAGTTCTGGATGTAGAGGATTTTTTAGAAGAGTCATACGCACTAGAGATTTCTTCACCAGGGATTGATAGGCCACTAGTTAGACTTGAGGACTTTGAGAAATTTTTGGGCTTTGATGCTAAAGTTAAAACTAAAAGAAATATCTGTGGTACAAAGAAATTTAAAGGACGTTTGCTGGAAATTAATAATGAGGTCATTACAATTAAGACAAAAAGCGAGATTGTTGAACTTGATTACCTAGACATAGAAAAGGCAAAATTGCTGCTAAGTGAAGAACTAATAGTGGCTTCTGAAGGACTGCAAAAATAATGAGTGAATTAACGAACGAGACAGATGCTGTATATGCACGCCCTGAACTTTTACAGGTTGCGGAAACTGTTGCCCGCGACAAGGGTGTTGAGCAGGACGAAATTCTTACTGCCATGGAACAGGCTATTCAAAAGGCGGGACGCTCCAAATATGGCCAGGAACATGATATTCGCGCAAGAATTGACCGTAAGTCTGGGGAAATAAGCTTGGCACGCTACATTGAAGTAGCCGAAGAAATTGAGAATGAAAATACTCAAACAACGCTAGTTGAAGCTCGTAAGAATAAAGCCGACGCTGTATTGGGTGAGTTTCTGGTCGATCCTTTGCCCCCTATTAATTTTGGTAGAATAGCCGCACAAACCGCCAAGCAGGTAATTGTGCAGCAGGTTCGCGATGCAGAGCGAAAGCATCAGTACGCTGAATATAAGGATAGAATAGGTGAGGTCATAAATGGTCTGGTCAAGCGTGTTGAATTTGGAAATATAATCGTTGACCTTGGCCGTGCGGAAGCTCTTTTGCGCCGTGATGAGGCAATTCCCCGCGAGCACTTTAACAATGGAGACAGGATCAGGGCATATATTGTCGACGTGCGCGAGGAAATTCGCGGCCCGCAAATTTTTCTTTCAAGAACACATCCACAATTTATTGCTATGCTCTTTGCTCAAGAAGTTCCAGAAATTTATGATGGAATAATAGAGATAAAATCGGTAGCACGTGATCCAGGTTCGCGCGCTAAGATTGCTGTATTATCTAATGATGTGAGTATAGATCCAGTTGGTCCCTGTATTGGAATGCGCGGTTCCCGCGTCCAAGCTGTTGTTGGCGAATTACAGGGAGAAAAAATTGATATTATTCAGTGGTCGGACGACCCGGCAACTTTCATTGTTAACGCTCTTGCACCAGCAGAGGTGGCAAAAGTTGTACTCGATGAAGAAAAAAATAAGATTGAAGTAGTTGTTCCAGATGAACAGTTGAGTCTTGCTATTGGTCGTAGAGGTCAAAACGTACGTCTTGCCTCTCAGCTCTCTGGTTGGGATATTGATATATTGACAGAAACTGTGGAGTCAGAACGACGACAACAAGAATTTGTTTTACACTCCCAAATGTTTGTTAACTCTCTTGATGTCGACGAAGTTATTGCCCACTTGTTGGTCACGGAAGGTTTTTCTTCTATTGAACAAGTTGCTTTTGTTCCGGTTAGTGATCTAACTGATATTGAAGGTTTTGATGAAGAAGTTGCTGAAGAGTTGCGCGAAAGGGCTAGAAATTACCTAGAAAAAAGTGTTTCACAAATGGTAGATCGATGTGCTGAGTTAGGGGTAAGTGATGAAATCGCTGCTCTAGAGGGTATTACGCCAGCGATTATGGTGGCGGTTGGTGAAAATAAGATTAAATCTCTCGATGACTTGGCTGATCTTGCAGCAGATGAATTACTTGAGATGTTGCCTGAGGAAATTTCAATGAGTCAAGCTCAAGCTAATGATATTATTATGGCAGCAAGGGCCCATTGGTTCTCTGAAGATGCGTCAGCAGAAACCGAAATAGCAGAGTCTGGAGAGATCTCTGAAATGGCTGATACCGCCCAGGATCTTGAGGAACAAAAATAAAACGGAAAAAAAATGAGCGAGACCAAGAACAAAAATAAGGATAAGCCTTTGGGGCTCTCACGCCCAGGAACGCTTCAATTAAAAAAGACTATTGAGTCAGGTCAGGTTCGTCAGAACTTTTCCCATGGCCGCTCTAAAATGGTCCAAGTAGAGGTGCGTAAAAAGCGTACATATGCCCAGAATGATAAAGGGCGCCTGTCTGAAGTGAAAGATGAAATACAGGTAGTCCAAGATCCAAAGGAAAATATTACTACCTCTGATGAAAAAGAGACGGCTCCTCCGCCAGCCTCTGCAGGCTCCCAACTAACAAGTGAAGAGAAAGCATCACGTGCTCGTGCTCTGCAAGATGCTAAAGTTGCTAGTAAAAAAACTCATGTGGAGGAAAACAAGATTCCTGTATCTCCACAAAAATCTAAGGAAGAAAGTGTTACAAAAGATAAAGACGGTGAAAAGTATAGAATAAATGAAGATGCAGACCATATTGCGAGAGAGCTTGCAGCTGCTGATGCATCAGCGGCCGCTGAGAGGCTAGAAAATGCCTTAAAAGGAAACTTGGAACCAGTCAAATACCGCAATAAACCTGAGGAGCCACGTGAGGAATTGCTGAAACGACCTGTGCCCAAGAAACGGGGTGAAAGGCGCAGACGTTCAGGTAAGCTTACCATTGCTGAGGCATTAGGTGATGGCGAGGAGAGAATGCGATCTCTTGCGTCAGTTAAACGTGCTAGAGAAAAAGAAAAACAAAAGCAAAAGCAGGTTCTGTCAGAAGGGAAAAAGATTATTCGTGATGTAGTTGTCCCGGAGACTATCACAGTGCAGGAGCTGGCTAATCGCATGGCAGAACGCTCAACAGATTTGATAAAAATACTCATGAAAATGGATGTTATGGTAGATGCCAATCAGTCCATAGATACCGATACTGCTGAACTTGTTGTAAGTGAATTTGGCCATAATTTGATTAGAGTTAGTGCTGCTGACGTAGAAATAGGACTTACAGGAGCTGATGACGATAACGATGAGGACCTGGTGTCCCGAGCTCCTGTGGTTACAGTTATGGGTCACGTAGATCATGGCAAAACCTCACTTTTAGATGCCCTTCGCGAAACAGACACAGCAGCTCAAGAAGCAGGCGGAATAACCCAACATATAGGCGCTTATCAGGTGGTCCTAGATGGGGACAGTAAAATCACTTTTGTTGATACTCCTGGACACTCTGCTTTCACAGATATGCGTGCACGTGGTGCAAAAGTTACTGATATTGTTGTTTTAGTTGTGGCAGCAGATGATGGGATTATGCCACAGACTGTTGAAGCAATTTCCCATGCCAAGGCAGCAGAAGTTCCTATCATTGTCGCAATAAATAAGATGGATATTCAAGGTGCTGATGCTGGTAGAGTTCGTCAAGAGCTCTTACAACACGAACTGATTGTTGAGGAAATGGGGGGAGAGGTTATTGATGTTGAAATATCTGCCAAAGAAAAAACTAATCTCGACAAGTTGGAAGAAATGATTTTGCTTCAGTCTGAGATTCTGGATTTAAAGGCTAACCCCAATCGTGCTGCCGAAGGTGTTATTATTGAGTCAAAATTGGAGCGTGGACGTGGTTCAGTTGCCACAATACTGGTTAAGCGTGGAACTCTCAGAACAGGCGATATTATTGTTGCTGGTGGTGAATGGGGTCGTGTTCGCGCTCTAATAGATGACCGTGGCATTCAGGTTGACCAGGCTGGTCCGGCCATGCCGATTGAGGTTCTGGGCTTGAATGGAACTCCTTTAGCAGGCGATGAAGTCGCTGCAGTAACTAGTGAGGCGCGTGCACGTGAAGTTACAGATTTTCGTAAACGTCGTGATAAAGATCAACGTGCAGCATCAGGATCTCGCGGAACGTTAGAGCAGATGTTTGAAAAAATTAGTCAAGGCGAAGTTAAAGAATTACCAATCGTTTTGAAGGCCGATGCACATGGCTCATTAGAGGCAATTAGTGTAGCGCTCAATAAAATGGCTACCGACGAGGTTAAAGTACAAATACTACATTCTGGTGTCGGAGGTATCAATGAATCAGACATCACATTGGCACAGGCTAGCGGAGGGTTTGTCGTTGGATTTAACGTTCGTGCTAATCAACAGGCCAGCAGCTTGGCTAAGAAAGAGGGAGTCGATCTAAGATATTACTCTGTAATATACAACTTAATAGATGATTTGCGTAAGGCATTATCAGGTTTATTGGAGCCAATTATTCGAGAGCATTTGCTTGGCTATGCAAATGTTTTGGAAGTCTTCAATGTTTCCAAGGTTGGCAAGATCGCTGGTTGTATGGTCACCGAAGGACAGGTCAAACGTGGCTCATTTGTTCGTTTGCTACGCGATGATGTAGTCATTCATGAAGGTGAATTAAGTCAACTTAAACGCTTTAAAGATGATGTCAAAGAGGTTAAAGAGGGAAATGAGTGTGGAATGGCATTTGCCAACTACCAAGATTTACAGCCTCAGGACAGGATTGAAAGCTTTGACATAGAAGAGGTTGCCCGTGAGCTTGAAGTGTCTCAATAGTTCATGTTTGTGGTTTCTACGCACATTATATGAGTAAATTCAATATGCGCATGTCATCTCAACGCCAGCTTCGTGTTGGTGAGGAGATTCGTCATGCTCTATCTGATGTCCTGAAGCGCGATGAAGTACGAGACCCTGAATTGATTGGAAAATTGATTACAGTTACAGAAGTTCGTATTAGCCCTGATCTTAAAAATGCTACTGCTTATGTGGTCCCTTTGGGTGGAATTGGAGATATCCTCGAAATTACAGCTGCCTTAAACCGAATTATGCCGTTTATTCGGCATCGTGTAGCCCAAAATGTGCGACTTCGCAATGCGCCCAAATTATTATTTAAACCTGATACTACTTTTGATGAAGCGAGTCATATTAATGACTTGTTGAATTTGTCTGAAGTCGCAAGAGATCTCAAAAAAAATAAAGACAATGGCACGTAATCCTAAAGGTGACCCTATTCATGGGTGGCTTATTATTGATAAGCCTCTGGGGGTCACTTCAAGCAGTATTGTTAGTCGTGTTCGTCGCTTATATGGAGCGGCAAAAGCTGGGCATGGTGGTACTTTAGACCCAATGGCTAGCGGTCTTTTGCCAGTCGCTTTTGGAGAGGCTACAAAAACCATTTCTTATGTTATGAATGGTTTAAAAATTTATCAATTTACTATTCGTTGGGGTGAAAGTCGCACTACTGATGATGTGGAGGGTGAGATAATTGCTAGTAGTGAGCGACGACCAGATATAATAGCTATAAAAAATGCATTAAAATTTTTTGTAGGTGAGATTGAGCAGGTTCCGCCTCTTTACTCAGCTATCAAAGTTAATGGCAAGCGAGCTTATGATCTGGCACGTAATAATATACCTGTAAAACTTAAGCCAAGAATTATTTATGTCGAACGCTTCACCCTTACTGGCGTGCCTGATTCAGACCATGCCACATTTGAAGTTGTTGCAGGAAAAGGTTCCTACATGAGGGGACTGGCTCGTGACTTAGCTCTGCATTTAGGCACGGTGGGTTATGTCTCTTCTTTGAGAAGGCTTAAAGTTGGTCCTTTCGACATCAGCCAATCGATTTCCCTAGAAAAACTTGAGAGATCAGGGCATAGTGCAGAAATAGCGAGCAATTTGCTGGCTGTTGAGGCTGCGCTGGCCGACATCCCGGCGCTTGCCATAACAGCCTCAGAAGCGCGTGATTTGCAACTTGGAAGAACAATTTCAATCTTGCCTGTTGCAAGCAGATCTTTCTTGAAGAAAATTGATTCTGACGCAGTATATTGCGCCATGTCTTCGGGAAAACTGGTGGCTTTAACCAAAGTCGTAGGTGGGGAAATACGCCCCTTACGAGTTATGAATATGTAATTTATAAAGGAGTTTAAGATGTCGATCTCAAGTGAAAGAAAAACGGAACTCGTCTCAGAATACGCAACAAGTAAGGGTGATACAGGTTCGCCAGAGATTCAGGTTGCTATTTTAACTGAACGGATTACCAATTTGACTGATCACCTAAAAGTTCATAAAAAAGACCATCATTCACGACGTGGTCTTTTGATGATGGTCGGCCAACGCCGCAGGCTTCTTGATTATTTAAAAAGCAAAAAAACCGATCGTTACAACTCAGTGATTAAGCGCTTAGGACTACGTCGTTAAGTGGTTGCTAAGTGCATAATTTAGGACTACGAATTTCAATTCTAACCAAGTAATCTTTTTTAGTGATAAGACCATTGTAAATAAAAAGATTTAGAACAAAAAAAATCCCGTTGGGAATGGTCCCACTGGGGATCAAGGATAGTATGAGACATGTTTAAAGAATATAGAAAAGAGATTGAATGGGGCGGACGCCCACTCGTTTTTGAAACGGGAAAAGTTGCCCGCCAGGCTGATGGTGCGGTAATGGTTACTTACGGTGATACAAAAGTTTTATGCACTGTTGTTGGCGAAAAAGAGCAGAAACCAGGCCTAGACTTCTTTCCGTTAAGTGTGCACTACATGGAAAAAGCATATGCAGCAGGCAAAATTCCAGGGGGATATCTTAAGCGTGAGAGTCGTCCGAGCGACTCTGAAACATTAACTGCACGCTTAATTGATAGGCCAATTCGACCTCTGTTTCCAAAAGATTTTAAGTGTGAAACCCAGATAATATCTGCTTGTGTTTCGCACGACATGGAAAATCAAGCTGATATTGTGGCTATGGTTGGTACCTCAGCGGCACTGACCATTTCTGGCCTTCCTTTCATGGGTCCGATTGGAGGTTGCCGTGTCGGTTATATAGATGAAGAATATGTCCTTAATCCGACCATAGAGAATATGAAGACAACAGACTTAGATTTAATTGTTGCTGGCACAAATGATGGTGTGCTGATGGTTGAGTCTGAAGCTAGTGAGCTCTCAGAAAAAATTATGCTCGGTGCTGTTTCTTTTGGTCACAAGAAGTTTCAGCCAGTTATCGAGGCAATCATTGAAATGGCTGAGGTTTGTGCCAAGGAACCGCGCCAGTTGCCAGAACCAGTTCAAGGTTCGGATGAAATGATTGCTTTGATTGGTGAAAAGGCTGAAGCTGGACTGCGAGAAGCTTATGCTGAAAAAGATAAAATGGAACGCCAATCCAAAATTTCAGCTTGCAAAAACACAGTTATGGAAGACCTTTATGGCGATAGTTCTATTGATCAAGATCTGCTTGAACAGGTCATGAGTGACGCATTTAAGAAGGTTGAAAAACACATTGTGCGTCGGGATATTCTGAAAACTGGCCTTCGTATAGATGGGCGTGATACCAAGACTGTGCGACCGATAGCTGCTGAGGTTAGCTTTCTACCTCGGTCTCATGGCTCAGCTCTTTTTACACGTGGAGAAACACAAGCTATTGCAGTAGCTACTCTAGGTACTGGTCAGGATGAACAGCGCGTAGACTCATTAGTAGGTGAGCATTTTGAGCATTTCATGCTTCATTACAACTTTCCACCATACTCAGTTGGTGAAGCTGGACGTTTTGGCTTTACTGGTCGGCGTGAAATAGGCCATGGGAAACTTGCTTGGAGGGCAATTAACCCTGTTTTGCCCTCCAAGGAAGATTTTCCATACACCATTCGTATTGTTTCTGAAATAACAGAGTCTAATGGTTCATCCTCCATGGCAACAGTTTGTGGGGCTTCATTGGCATTGATGGACGCTGGTGTGCCGCTAGTCCGCCCAGTTGCTGGTATTGCCATGGGTTTAATCAAAGAAGATAGTGAGTATGCTGTGCTTTCCGATATTTTAGGTGATGAGGATCATTTAGGTGACATGGATTTTAAAGTTGCTGGCACAGAAAAAGGCATAACCTCATTACAAATGGATATTAAAATCACTTCTATTACTCAAGCAATCATGGAAGATGCTCTAGCTCAGGCCAATAGTGGACGAATGCATATACTTAGTGAGATGGCAAAGTCGATTGATACGTCGCGCGATCAAGTTAGTTCCAATGCACCTCGCATTACAGCCTTTAAAATCAATAAGGATAAAATCCGTGAAGTTATAGGGCCGGGGGGTAAAATGATCCGGGAGATCACAGAAAACACCGGAGCTAAGATTGATCTAGATGATGATGGTACTGTTAAAGTAGCTGCTGTAGATGAGAAGGCTTCAGAGGCGGCAATTAAATGGATAAAGGATTTGACCCAGGAACCAGAGGTTGGAGCCATATACGACGGTAAGGTTGTCAAAACTGTTGACTTTGGGGCCTTTGTTAATTTTATGGGCGCTAAAGATGGCCTTGTTCACATCAGTGAGCTTGCAAAGGAGAGAGTTGGCAAGACCACGGATATTGTTAATGAGGGAGACATGGTTAAAGTTAAATTGATTGGTATAGATGATAGGGGAAAAATAAAACTATCCATGAAAGCACTTGATCAAAAAACCGGTAAGGAAATAGCCAACTAATTTAAATTTTTTTTTAGAGACCAGAAGGGTGGGTGGTAAATTGTCATCTGCCCTTTTTATTTGTTATCTACATTCCTATTTATATAATATCTATAGTCTTATGGATAGATTCCGTGTACGACGATGTGGCGATTGAAGGAGAACCAGTGAAGTTCATAAATCCCATTCTTATTTCTGGTAGAGAAGTTCTTCCTATTATTGAGGGTGGTAAGGGTGTGGCTATATCCAACGGAGAGAGTGCTGGGGCCTTTGCTGAAGCTGGTTGTGTCGGAACCGTTTCGGGTGTGAATGCAGACTCCTACGATGATAAGGGCGTTGTTATTCCACAAATTTATCATGCAAAAACGCGCAGGGAGCGTTGGAAGGAATTAATTTCTTACGCCATAGATGGTGGAATTGCACAAGCAAAAATAGCTCATGAGAAATCTAGTGGCAAGGGCCGCATCCACGTAAACGTTTTGTGGGAAGCTGCAGGTACTCAACAAGTACTTGAGGGCATTCTTGAGGGCGCCAAGGGTCTCATACATGGTGTGACGTGTGGTGCTGGCATGCCCTACAAGGTTGCTGAAATTGTCTCAAAGTACGGAGTTTATTATCATCCAATAATCTCATCGGCCCGGGCTTTTAGAGCTCTTTGGAAACGAGCATATCACAAATATTCAGAATTTTTGGGTAGTGTGGTTTATGAAGACCCTTGGTTAGCTGGTGGACATAATGGTCTTAGCAACGTTGAAGATCCAAAAAAGCCACAAGATCCCTACCCCCGTATTGTAGATCTGCGGAATCAAATGAGGGAGTTTGGTCTTAAAAATACCCCAATTGTCATGGCTGGTGGGGTCTGGTATTTGCGTGATTGGCAGGACTGGATTGAAAATCAGGAATTGGGGCCCATTGCATTTCAATTTGGAACCCGACCTCTACTCACCCAAGAGAGCCCTGTATCCAAAGCTTGGAAAGATCGTCTTTTAACTCTGAAGGAAGGTGATATTTTCCTAAATAAGTTCAGTCCAACAGGGTTTTATTCATCTGCAGTAAGAAATAATCTGTTAAATGAGTTGGAGCAGAGAAATCAGCATCAGGTTCCCTACAGCCGTAAACCAGAGGGTAAAATGCGTGAGACCCTGGCTGTGGGTGCCCGTGGCCGTCTCATTTATGTTGCTTCTGAAGATAAACTCAAAGCTGAGTCTTGGATTGCTGAGGGTTTTAGTGAAGCCCTTAAAACCCCGGATGGCACAATTATTTTTGTAAAACCCCAAAAAGCACGGGAAATTATTGAAGATCAAGGCAACTGTATGGGCTGCCTTTCACAATGCCGTTTTTCGAATTGGTCAGAAGGTGAAGAAGGCACAACAGGCAAGCGAGCTGACCCGCGTTCTTTTTGCATCCAAAAGACTCTTCAGGACATTGCTCATGGTGGGTCAATAGAAGATAATTTAATGTTTTCAGGCCATAATGCATACAAATTTGCAAATGACCCTTTTTATAAAAATGGGTTTGTGCCAAGTGTCAAACAACTTGTTGAGCGTTTGGTAAGTGGAGATTAATTAGCTTGTGTGATTTATAAGAAAATTTTTATTTTCTCTTGCGGTTGTAGTTTTTTTCAAATTTAATATCTATTAAGGTATTGTTATAGGTTGAAGAAATTACCTTTGTCTAAATCAAAAGGAGCCATTATGCATCCCAATAGCTATTTTATTGAGCATATTAGGTCAGCTGGTCTAAGTCCGACCAGACAACGCGTATCTTTAGCCAAGTTGTTATTTCAAGGTGAGAATAGGCATGTAACAGCAGAAAATTTATACAAAGAGGCCATATCGGAGAAAATTTCAGTATCTCTTGCAACGGTGTATAACACTTTGCATCAGTTTACGGATGCTGGAATGTTACGTGAGATTACTGTGGATGCCAATCGATCATATTTTGATACAAATACGAAAAGCCATCATCATTTCTATTTTGAGAAGGATGGAAAATTAGGCGATATTCCAGATGGAATGATTACATTAGGCAAATTACCTGAGGCTCCTCAGGGCACAAAAATAAAAAGTGTTGATGTTGTAGTTACAATAGCTCATGTTGATAATGATTATTAATATCAATAGTTTATAATACAATTTAGAATGTTTCCAAATATTGACTTTGTTTAATTCAGTCTCCATATTGCTTTTAGAAAGGGTGGTTATGTAGCCTCCCAGTCAACAAAAGTATAATTGGAGAAAAAAATGCCTTCATTAAAAGATTCTAAGACTGAACAAAACTTAAAAGATGCTTTTGCCGGAGAGTCTCAAGCAAATCGTCGATACTTGTATTTTGCGCAAAAGGCCGATATTGAGGGTTATAACGATGTAGCTGCAGTTTTTCGCTCAACTGCAGAGGGAGAAACCGGCCATGCTCACGGCCATCTGGAGTTCCTTGAAGAAACTGGTGATCCTGCTACTGGCTTACCTATTGGTGAAACCAGTTCTAACCTAAAAGCTTCCGTTGCCGGCGAAACCCATGAATATACTGACATGTATCCGGGAATGGCAAAAACGGCACGTGATGAAGGGTTTGATGAAATAGCTGATTGGTTTGAAACACTTGCCAAGGCTGAAAAATCTCACGCCGGACGCTTCCAGAAAGCTCTGGATGGAATGTAATACTTGATTGATTAACATTCAAAGTGGGGGGCCAAAAAATATGCCCCCCTTTTTTCAAACATTTGGTTATTTGATTTATCTTTAGGAAATTTAAAAATGAATGAAGGAGGATTGGGAGCTCCAGAGCGCCATAAAATACCTTGGCGCGAAAGTGATTACTATAACCCAGATAGACTTGATCAAGAGATGAGACGCGTATTTGACATATGTCATGGTTGTCGTCGATGCTTTAATCTATGTGACAGCTTTCCAAGACTCTTTGATCTAATTGATGATTCTGAGACTGGAGAATTAGATAGTGTCAATAGTAATGATTTTAAATCAGTAGTTGATGCTTGCACATTATGTGACATGTGTTTCATGGTAAAATGTCCCTACGTCCCGCCACACGAGTTTGATCTAGATTTCCCTCACTTAATGTTGAGATATCGAGCGGTGCAACTAAAGGAAGGCAAATCCTCAACCATGCGCAGGCAAATCACGGAAACTGATCGTAATGGAAAATTGGGTTGCTCTGCTTCGAAATTAGCAAATTGGGCGTCATCTACAACCAATTCCATTACACGACCATTGATGCAGGGAGTTATGGGAATCGACAAGAATGCTGCATTACCCAAATTTAATAATAAACTCTTGAGTAAACGTACTGTTCCCATCTCGATTAACACTGATGCGCCAGCGTATGGTCGTAAAGCGATTATTTATTCAACTTGTACAAGCGAATACAACAAAGCAGAGCTAGGTCTTGCGTCTGCAGAGGTGTTAGCTAAAAATGGAGTTGAAACGCATTTTGTTTATCCAGGTTGCTGTGGTATGCCTCAATTAGAGCATGGAGATATTAAGCGAGTAGCTGAAAATGCAAAAAAAATAGCAGCTGAAATGGTGGGGTGGATAGAAAAAGGTTACGATGTGGTTAGTCTCGTTGCATCTTGTTCTTTGATGTTAAAGTTTGAGTGGCCGTTAATTGAGCCGGATGATGAAAACATTAAAAAACTATCAAGTGCAACATTCGACGTCAGTGAGTATCTAATTGACATTGCAGCTAAAGAGGGCATTGCCCCTGGTTTAAAGCCTGTCGATGGGGGAATCACAATTCACATTGCTTGTCATGCCCGAGCTCAAAATATGGGTCGAAAAGGCGCAGATATGCTGAATCTGATCCCGAATACGCAGGTTGATGTAATTGAGCGTTGTTCTGGCCACGGGGGATCTTGGGGTATAATGAAAGATAATTTTGAAACAGCACTTAAAGTTGGGAAACCAGTTGCTAGAGAATCAGCGAAAAAAGCTTCACGCTATGTAGTTTCAGAGTGCCTTTTAGCGCAGGATCATATATTGCAAGGGGTTGAACAAATAAATTCAAAGAAATTTACCAACGGCCCAGAACAGGTTAAACACCCAATTGAACTTATGGCGATTTCTTACAGGGAATAAAAAAATTATGCCAAAAAAGCTGAAGCGCGAAGATATACTTGACATGGTCGCTTACGGAAAAGTTAGAAAAGAAAGCCGTCAGTCAATTACCAAAATGAAGAAGAACAGACGTATAAGCGTTGGTCCTGATGCTACTTGTTATTTTGAAAATTATGAGACAATGTGGCATCAAATCCATGAAATGTTGTTTATTGAAAAGGGTGGTGAAGATCAGATTGATGATGAGTTAAATGCTTATACACCTCTTGTTCCAAATGGCCATGAGCTGGTAGTGACCTTAATGTTTGAAGTTGATGATCCTGGTCGCCGGGCAGCTTTGTTGAGTGGTCTAGGTGGTGTTGAAGATACGTTAAACATTACGATTGGAAATCATATAATTAAGGGTATACCTGAAGAGGATGTCGATCGTACGGATGCTGATGGAAAAGCCTCATCTATCCAATTCATTCACTTTCCATTCTCCGATGAACAGATTAGTGAGTTCAGAGATCCTAATAATAAAGTGATGATAAGCATTAATCACAACAAATATGGGCATATGGCAATCCTACCCGAGGAGATTCGTGCTGCTCTTGCTACAGATTTTGATTAATACTCAAAATTAGTTATTTAAGACTCTCGTTTCTGTATGCACCCCAAAACTCAACCTTTCTGAGCCAACCGTTAATTTTTTTTGACTCAATAAGGCACCAACCACTTTCCTTGGGACATTTTTTTAGATCTGCGATTGCCGAAACTTCAATCTCAGCAACAGGTGCGCTTTTAGCATCAGCTTTACTGCGTAATGATCGTCGTTTTCCAGTAATAATGATTGTGCGACGGGCAGATAACATACCTTTATGAACCCAACCTTGAGTGCTTTGCCAGTCACGAATCTTTCGCCAAGTACGGTATTCTGCGATAATTTCAACAGGTAGGTGTCGGCGTTGATAAACCCATTCAATGGGATATTGTACACCTGGCCCAGTTCTCAGTCTTACTTGGTCATTACGTAGGCTAACAAAGCGGGGTAGTGGAAGGCCTGGCTCTTCTGCTGAAACACTTGAAGCCAGATTAGGTAAAACACAAAAGTAGGTTATAAAGCACAAAAGAAAAGTAAATAAAATTCGATTTAATAACATAATAATTAATTCTTAGAGAGGCGGCCGGTTGTCTTGTTTCTAGGATACGTGTTGCCCCAGCAGGCTTAAGCCGGTTAATATATCATGAGTATAAAAGGTTTACTAGGGGTTACCAATGTCTAAGAAAGCTATTGTAGTAGTTACACGCAAGCTCCCGGAAACTATAGAAACCCGTATGATGGAGCTTTTTGACGTGCGCCTCAATCTGAGCGATGAACCAATGATGCAGAAGGATTTGATTCAGGCGGTAAAGATGGCAGATGTGTTAGTGCCAACCGTTACAGATAGAATTGATTCCTCAATTATTTCTCAGGCAGGAAAAAACCTGCGTTTAATTGCAAATTATGGAACGGGCGTTGACCACATTGACCTTGAGTGTTCACGGCAACAGGGCATTACTGTAACCAACACGCCAGACGTTTTAACGGAGGATACAGCAGATTTGACCATGGCTCTTATTTTAGCTGTGCCCAGAAGGATTGCAGAGGGAGAACGTGCATTGCGTTCAGAGGCTTGGCAGGGTTGGTCGCCGACCTGGATGTTAGGTCACCGCATCTATGGAAAGCGCCTAGGGATAATTGGAATGGGTCGGATCGGTAGTGCAGTTGCCCGACGTGCCAAAGGGTTCGGACTTTCGATCCACTACCATAATCGCAATAGAGTTCACTCTGATGTGGAAGAGGAGCTAGAGGCTACCTATTGGGAAAGCCTTGATCAATTGCTCTCAAGGGTTGATATTATTTCTGTAAATTGTCCCCACACACCAGCAACTTTTCATTTGCTATCTGCAGATCGCTTGAAGTTACTGCAACCACATGTTGTTATTGTTAATACATCTCGCGGAGAGGTAATTGATGAAGAAGCTCTGACACGTATGCTGGTTGCTGGGGAAATTGCTGGAGCGGGCCTAGATGTTTTTGAACATGAACCGGCGGTTAATCCAAAACTAAATAAGTTAGATAATGTTATATTGCTACCACATATGGGTTCTGCCACCTACGAGGGGAGAATTGATATGGGAGAAAAAGTTTTGGTGAATATAAAGACCTTTGTTGACGGTCATAAACCACCTGATAGGGTCTTGTGTGATGTACTTTAATTATGAGCTAAATAATAATCATTTGGCCATTTGCAGATGCATCATTAAAAAAAGTTACCAAACCCCCGGTCTTTATAGGAATATCGCTTCGTATCGCTTTACTATCTATCTCCAACGCTCTTAGTCCCATTTCACAGATCATAAATTTAACTTCTAAACTAACACATGCTTGAAGTAATTCTTCAAAAGACGCAACTTTATTCTTTTTGAGTACCTTATCTACATCATCACCAGTTTCTTCTATTTTAAATGATCCCCCTGCTGGCATCTTTTGCCAAGCGTTTTTGGGTGAAGCTAAAAGTGCTCTTGTTGCTTCCATGGTGAAAAGAAGTGTTACAGGGATATTAATTGATGCAGCTGCGCTCGCCATTGCAAGTGCATAATGAATTTTATTAAAATTTCCAGAGAATATTATGATGGAAATTTTTTCTGGACGCTTATTTGACATGATAGGATAAATCTAAAATTCTCGGATTTGAACCACATAGTGGGCAATCTGGATCAGCCTTAATTGTGATTTTTCTAAAAGTAGATGATAGCCCTTCATAAATAATTAGAGAGCCTGCTAGGCTCTCACCAATGCCAAGTAATTCTTTGATTACTTCTGTAGTTTGTAATGAGCCAATCGTACCACATAGTGCACCTAATACTCCAGCTTCTGAACAGGTTGGCATTTCAGCTGTAGGTGGGACCTCAGGAAACAGACAACGATAACAAGGAAGACGATTTCCTTTGGCATCTTTTTTATTGGGTTTAAAAGTATAAATTTGTCCATCAAATTGAAGAATAGCAGCTGACACTAGTGTCTTGTTCGAAAAAAAACATGCATCATTTACAAGAAAACGTGTTTCAAAATTATCACAGCCATCTGCAATCAGATCATATTGTGATATTATATTTAGAGCATTATCCGGCCCTAAACGTTCTTGAATAGGTATTAACTTCACTTCAGGGTTAATCTCATCAATAGTTTTTTTAGCACTGAGGACCTTAGCACAGCCTATAGACGGAGTTTTGTGTAGGATTTGTCGCTGAAGATTTGATAGCTCAACGAAATCATCATCAATGACGCCAATAGTTCCAACTCCTGCAGCAGCCAAATATAAAACTACGGGCGAACCAAGGCCACCAGCTCCAATAACCAGAACTTTTGAGTTTACTAACGAAGTTTGGCCTGCACCGCCAATCTGATCTAGCAGGATGTGACGAGAATAACGTGTTATTTGTTGTTCATTAAATTTCAAATATCAAATCTTTCTGTGCGAGCAAAAAGTTGCGATAAATCAAATAATAAAATCCAATTCACATTGGAAAAATAGTCGGAAAAAATGTTTTATTAATAAGTTTTTAGTTTCTGTCTAAAATCCTCAGTTTCAGTCGCTAGCAACACAAACATGAATGGGTCAAAACGTGGTCTCTTACTATGGAGTGTGTCTAATAAACTAATATAATAAGTTAAAGAGTATTTGGTCATATAGAAAAGTCCATATTGGTCTTTCCTTCGCTGATAATATTGATTTTGGCAGCATTATCACACAATTCATCGATCGAAATTTTATCCAGCTCTTGTAAAATGTTAGCCTGTAATTTCATCCACATTGGCCTGACAACTCTGGTGCCAAGTTCTGATAGCCCTACGTCAAGATTGGTGCCGTCTTTGGCTTCCATGTGATGGACAACACGAACAATGTCTCCTACAGAAATTTGACGACGCTCACGTGCTAGTCGATAACCTCCGCGGGGGCCCCTTACTCCTATCAAAATACCTTGATGCACGAGTTGCTGTAACGCTTGTTCAAGATAGCGTCGTGGTATGTCTTGGCGACGGGTTATCTCACTATTTTGTACAGGCAAATCACTTGCATGGTATGCTATATCTAGAACGGCCTCAATGGCGAAAAGCATTTTTTTGGATAATTTTAACATATTAAACCTCTTTATGTCCCCGTTGATCCAAAACCACCCTTGTTGCGTGTACTTTCCGGTAGCTGTGCGACTTCTTTCCAGTCAGCCAGGTGGACTTTTGCAAAGACTATTTGCGCTATACGCATGCCGCGTTTAATGACAAATTTCTTATCTCCATGATTTATAAGAAGGACCCCTATTTCACCTCGGTAGTCCGAATCAATGGTGCCAATTGCGTTGAGCACAGTAATGCCATGCTCGAGAGCAAGGCCTGAGCGGGGCCTGATTTGAGCTTCATAACCTGGAGGTAAAGCAATAGCGATACCTGTTGCCACTTTGACGCGTTCACCAGGATCAACCGTCAATGGACCTACTGTAGCAGCTTGTAAATCCATTCCAACACTATGTGTTGTGGCGTAGGAGGGAAGATCAAGGCCATCACTATTTCGTAACCTCTTAATTTTAATATGAAGGCTACACATATTTTTACCCTTTCTCTAATTGATCAAGAGTATCAGCAATTCGGAAAGCAAGCCTTTCTGCTACTTGAGGTTTAGACATATTCGGCCAGTTTTCAACTCCATTGGGAGTAATTAGGTTTATTGTGTTGTTTTCACCCCCAAAAGTATTAGAACTATTTGATATATCATTTGCAACGATCCAATCACATCCTTTTGAAACCCTTTTTTTTGTTGCGTTGGTGATAATATCGTTTGTTTCAGCAGCGAAGCCTACAACAAGGGAAGGTCGGTTTTTTGAGGGCTTTGATAGATCCATAAGAATATCCGGGTTCGGGGTGAGCTCAAGGATATTTTTTTCTAGTTCGTTTTTTTTTAATTTGTGTTGAAACTGTTTTAGTGTTCGCCAGTCAGAAACAGCTGCAGCACAAACTAAAATATCTGCAGGCAATGCTTTTTTGCAAGCTATGAGCATATCGCGTGCGCTTTGAATGCGCACTACTGAGACCCCAGAGGGATCCGGTTCATTACTAGGGCCAGAAATTAGAGTTGTTTCTGCACCAAGTTGGGCAAGTGCATTGGCAATAGCATGCCCCTGTTTACCTGATGATCTGTTCGCTATGTAACGTGCAGGGTCAATAGCCTCTATTGTTGGTCCACTAGTTACCAAGGCCCTTTTATTATTTAAACGATTTCCTTGAAAAAAATATTTTCTGACTGCTTGGCTTATTTCACTGGGTTCGCACATCCGACCAAAACCAAATTCACCACAAGCCATTTCACCTTCATTAGGACCAATGACCTTGATACCTCTTTTTTTTAGTACGTTAATATTTTGTATCGTTGCATCATGCTCCCACATTCGGGCATTCATGGATGGAGCTACCATTACCGGTTTGTCTGTAGCGAGCAAAACTGTTGTTGCAAGATCGTCTGCAAGGCCGGCTGCCATGCGGGCTAGTATATGTGCTGTTGCTGGAGCTACAAGGACCAGATCAGCCTCACGTGAAAGCTCTATATGACCTATTTGGCTTTCATCAGTTAGGGAAAATAGATCGTTATAGACTTTGTCACCACTAAAGGTAGCCAAAGACAAGGGAGTAATAAATTCAGCTCCATTGGTTGTAAGGATGCAGCGTGTAGAAATGTTGAGTGCACTTAGGTTGTGAATCAAATCTGGGCATTTAACAGCTGCAATACCTCCTGAAACAATTAATAAAACTCGCTTTGCCACTATTAAGTATACCTTGAAGATATTTAACTAAATTTTGATGTTATTAATTTAAGGGCGTTAGTACTTACTGGCAAGTGTTGAGCCATATTTTAGATCATGAAAATGGTGAGCCAGCTTACAAAAATAATTCCTGCTATGATCAACAAATAAAAAATAGAATTAAAATGGCTCTCTTTTTTTGCTGTATATTTGGTTTCTTGATCTATTTTCATATGGGCTTTAGAAAGTTCGCGGGCTCCTTTGTCCAAACTTTCAAGTAGCTTTGGCAAGCGATTTACAGCCTGGGCAAAGTCGCGAGCCCCATTAATTATGCGTGCCTCTGGCCCAAGATTGGATGTCATCCAATCTTCAATCAAAGGTTTGGACATCATCCACATATTGGCTTCGGGGTTAAGTTTTCGCCCAGTCCCCTCTGCTGTAAGCATAGTTTTTTGTAGTAAAAGTAACTGAGGTTGAGTTTCCATTTGAAAAGTCTTACTTATTGAAAAAAGAAGCCCCAAAAGTCTGGCAATAGAGATTTCATTTTGTGGCAAATCAAGAATTGGTTCTGCTATAGCACGACAAGCTTGAGCGAAGGCATTTACTGATTGCTCTTGTGGAATCCAGCCTGCTTCAAAATGAACTTCTGCAGCTCTGAGATAATCACGGGTCAAGAAAGCCATAAGGATTTCGCCTAAGTGGCGTCGAGTTTTTTTATCAAGTCGCCCCATGATTCCGAAATCTACAGCTGCAAGCGCTCCATCGGGACGAACAAACATGTTTCCTGGGTGCATATCCGCATGAAAGAAACCGTAGTGAAATACTTGAACAAAAAAAGCGCGGGCCGATTTTTCAAGTAGATCATTTGTGTCATGACCTGCAGAGCGTAGGGCCGAAATGTCATCAATAGGGATACCGTGTACTCGTTCGCTGGTCAGAACCCGCTGCCCAGTAAGTTGCCAGTTAATAGATGGGACATTGAATCCGTCCACTTCCCTCATATTTTCTGCAAGTTCTGCAGCTGCTGCTGCCTCGAAGCGTAAATCCATCTCTAGTTTGATTGACGCAGCAAGTGTATGGATCGTCTCAACAGGGCGCAACCGTCGGTATTCTGGTTTTGCTTTCTCGATAAAATTTGCAATCCACAAGAATAAATCGATATCTCGTTGAAAAGCCATTTCTATATTTGGCCGTAGTACTTTTACTGCAACCTCACGACCATCTTTGGTGATTGCAAAATGTACCTGAGCGATGGAAGCTGCAGCAACTGGTATATCTTCAAATTTAATAAAAAGTTCCTCAATTGTTTTTGAGAATTCAGATTCTATTGTAGATCGGGCTTGTTCAGCAGGAAATGGGGCTAAACTGTCCTGTAAACTCGAGAGATCTGTGGAAAATTCTTCGCCCAATAAATCAGACCGGGTTGATAGGGCCTGGCCTAGTTTAATGAAACTTGGACCGGTTTCTTGTAGTGCTGCTGCTAGACGTTGGCCTGGCCGTCCATCGCACTTACGAGAAAATAGCTTGGCTAACATGACCAGAGGGCCACCCAACTCGAGGTGTTCAAGTAAGGTTAAGGCATCGTGGCGGGCAAGGATACGTGCAATGGTAAATAAACGGCCAATATTTTTAATAGTTTGACCCATAATTACAGCCTTAAATGCGCCAGGCAGAATGAATAGACGCTATTCCACCACTAAGGTTTTGATGATGGACAAGTTTGAAACCGGCATCAGTAATCATATTGGTAAACTTACCTTGGTCAGGGAAGCGCCGAATACTCTCTACTAAGTAACGATATGATATTTCATCGTTGACAACCATTTTGCCAAGCCAAGGTAAAACATTGAAAGAATATGTATCGTACATTTTTCGTATAATTGGCAATACGACATGTGAAAACTCTAGACATAAGAAATGACCACCTGGTTTCAGAATCCTGTGGGCCTCGCTCAGAGCACTTTCTATGTTTGTTACATTTCTGAGGCAAAAAGCAGAGGTATACGCATCAAATGTATGTTCTGGCATTGGTAGATTCTCTGCATCTCCATTAACCCAGTTAATTTTTGAGAGTAAACCTTTGTTGATAGCGCGGTCTCTGCCCAAATTGACCATTTCAAAATTGATATCACATACAGTGACCTCACCACCGCCGGATTTAAGAAATTTGATGGCAATGTCTCCGGTGCCGCCTCCCACATCTATTAACTTTGTTTCAGATCGTGGTTCTAGGCGATCTACAAATATCGATTTCCAAAGTCTGTGGATTCCTAAACTCATTAGATCATTCATTAAATCATACTGAGAGGCTACGTTATCAAATACACTTTTGACCATTTCTGCTTTATCATAGGTGCTAACAGTCGCAAAGCCGAAGTGAGTTGTTCCTGTTTCGTATGAAGAATGAGATTTTTTGTGTTTTTGGTATTTCATACATACATAATAGCTTAAGGAAGAGAAAGGCGCTAGAGCACTGCAAGTTTGAATTTACCCAGAGTGGAAAAAATTCTAGATGATTGGTGTAGTTCATCTATGTTAATGTAGGTTTTATTATAAAAAAAGTTTAGATTTGTTTATTCTGATTTAGCTTGGCAACTTTTTGTAATGTATAAAATATAGCTAAGATGCCGGAACTCCCTGAAGTTGAGACAGTTAAGCGAGGTTTGGCCCCGGTGCTGGAGGGACGGCGCATTGTGCAGGTTGTTGTGCTTAGGCCTGACTTGCGGTTCCCTTTCCCTGACGAATTTGGCCAACGTCTGACAGGGAGTGTTGTTGTTTGTGTTGAGCGGCGTGCCAAATATCTTCTTATAAGTTTTGATAATGGTGCAACCATGATATCCCACCTAGGCATGTCTGGACGTTTTCGAATATATGAAAAAGAGCAACCCGTACTGCAAAAGCACGATCACGTCATTTTTAGAACTGATCAAGGAGTAGAGGTGCGTTACAACGATCCACGGCGCTTTGGATTTATGGACATAGCCAATGCAGGCGCTTTAATTAACCATCCTATGATGAAATCCATTGGCCCAGAGCCATTGAGTGATGATTTTGATGCAAAGGCCTTGGCTCGAACTCTGAAAGATCGTCACACACCCATTAAATCAGCGTTACTTGATCAAACAGTAGTTGCGGGCCTTGGCAACATTTATGTATCTGAAGTATTGTTTCGTGCTGGAATATCACCGAAGCGAAAAGCTTCAAGTATAGCTAGGGTGCGAATAAATAAATTATACAAAGCAATTGTAGATGTATTGAATCAGGCTATTTCAGCAGGTGGTTCAACAATCAGCGACCATAAACAACCTGATGGTGAACTTGGCTATTTTCAGCACTCATTCAGTGTCTATGGTCGTGAGGGACAAGCGTGTTCTTATTGTAACTGTGACATCTCTAAAACTGGGGGTGTCCGACGCATTAAACAATCAGGTCGCTCTACTTTCTATTGTGCGAAGCAACAAAAATAGTCCCATGAGGAGTAGAATTAAATTGATAAAAAAATTTTTGAGAACAAAAACCGTATTATTTTTTATATTTTTAAACGTTACTTCAACAGCTCAAGGTTCTTTTTCTCGTGCAATTGATGATTTACCTTTGATGGATGGGCTCCAAGAAAGCGTTGACGAAATTGTGGTATTTGACAGCTCGACTGGGCGTATTGTTGAGGTTTTGAGTACTGGAAAAGTTACCCGCCAACAGGTCATGCAGTTTTACAGTGAAACTCTGCCTCAGCTAGGTTGGCAGGAAATAAGTGCTGGATACTACTCTCGTGAAAATGAAATCTTAAAAATTGATTTTCCAAGCCCTGAAAATAAAAAAATATTAAATGTGCTTTTTATGCTTTCACCTTCGCAATAAATTTAGTCGTTTTACTACTTTCGTTAAGTTTAAGTATACCTGTAAATATAACTTTGAATTTCAATTGTGTGCGATTTTGATCTTCCACAAAATTAGCCTTATAGTAATTTGATACTACAAAAACCAGTAGTAAATTAGATTGTGTCAAAATCATAAAGTTATCGTAGTGCTCATCTTACTTTTGTTACGTCATTTTTAGTGGTAAAGAAATCAAGTTACTGCATAAGGTATGGATTAGGCAGAAATCCGTGCTTGACGGCGTGCTGGGCTGGTTATATAAGCCTCAAAGAATTTTTGAATATTTTCATTTATCTAGGTTTGTTTATAATATGGCTAATCACGCACAGTCAAAGAAGCGTATACGCCAAATTGGCCGACGCACAGTTACTAATAGTGTGCGTCGCACTCGTATTCGTTCTTTCGTACGCAAGGTTGAAGAAGCAATAGAAAGTGGCAATCAACAAGCTGCTAGAGATGCTCTCAAGGTCGCTCAACCTGTAATGGCACGTGGTGCACAGAAAGGTGTTTTTCACAAAAACACCATGTCTAGAAAAATTGCTCGATTGTCTTCGAGAGTTAAAAAAATGGCAGCTTGATGATATAGCATCACAAAAACAATTTTTTGAGGTCGCTTCATTGTTATGCGGCCTTTTTTTTGTAAATAGTTTAAAAAATGATTCCGGACTCGAAGACAGAGTTTCTGTCAAGGAATTTATTTTGGACGTTCTCCATAAGATCACGTTGCAAGTGAAGAAATCTCTCTGTAATTTGTTTCCTTCAAAAAATGGTTTGCGACAGGGGGGAATAAATATCTTAAATAATGAATACAACACATATACTATAGCTTAAAAAAATAGTGATATTTTTAGCTTGAATATCAAACTATTAATTAAAAGCAATATTGAGCCAATATAATACAAATAATATTAAATATATAGATAAATTTAAGTGTTGTTATTTCTTTTTTTTAGATTTTATTTCTCATTTATTTAATAAGTATTAGAGTTTTTTTTACGTATTTATTCGTTTTTTTGAGATTAAAAGAATATCTAAAGGAAAATTTTGAACTTTTTATTTGTTTTTAAGTCAGGTTAGTAACGTTGTAATGGTGTATTTGATGGGAAAGCTAATTAAATCGAGGTTTGAAAAAGTTTTTTTTTAAATTGTTGCTTTAGTCATAGTCATTTCCCGTTTCTATACGATGCATTTTGGCAAAGACTATTAAAAGTGAAAATTTTCATGATTGGGGCAAGAACTGGTCACATGGTTTTATGTGACAGCTTTTTTAGGTGTGAGCTAGTGGAGGTGTTAAGCGCAAATGGCAAATAAAGAAGCGAAGGGTTTAAATGAGAGCAACTGGTCAGAGGTTTGTGAAAATTTAAGATCAGAAATTGGTGAGGCTGCTTTCCAGAGCTGGATCAAGCCAATGACAGTTCGAAGTGTTGACAATGGTGCTGCTAAGCTTTCCGTCCCTACTCGTTTCATGCGCGACTGGGCAGTAGCTCACTATCTAGATAGGCTTGGTGCTCTGTGGAGTGCCATTGATAGCTCTGTGCATAGTGTTGAGGTGTTAATTCAACCTGAGTTATCTTCACAAGAAGGGGTTAAGAATACCTCTGTTGCAGAAGCAGCAGAGGCAGCCACAACAGCGGCAGTCAGTATGGCTCCTGCTGAAAATCGCCGGCTCTCTGAAAATGGTACTTCTGAAATAAGCGCGCCTCTGGACGTGCGTTTTTCTTTTGAAAATTTTGTTGTAGGTAAGCCTAATGAGTTTGCCTATGCAGCAGCAAGACGAGTCGCTGATGCTTCTTCTGTCACATTTAATCCCCTGTTCCTCTATGGTGGTGTCGGACTAGGTAAAACCCACTTAATGCATGCTATGGCTTTGCACATTTCCCAACAGGATCCAAAGCGCACAGTTATTTATTTGTCTGCTGAAAAATTTATGTATCGGTTTATTCGAGCTTTGAAAGAACAGAATACTGTAAATTTTAAGGAGATGTTTCGCAATGTGGATGTGCTTATGATTGATGATGTTCAGTTTATAGGTGGGAAAGGGGCGACACAGGAGGAATTCTTCCATACTTTTAACGCTCTAGTTGATCAAGGACGGCAGATTGTTATCTCAGCAGACAAATCTCCATCAGATCTAGAAGGAATGGAAGAGCGGCTGCAATCGCGCTTAAATTGCGGCCTAGTTGCTGATATTCACGCAACTACGTATGAATTGCGTCTGGGCATACTTGAGTCTAAAGCGGAGCAGTTAAAGGTTAAAGTTCCTCAAAAAATTATGGAGTATCTCGCTCATAAAATCACAACAAACGTAAGAGAACTTGAAGGTGCTTTGAACCGTGTCGTTGCGCACTCTCAGTTGGTAGGTCGTGACATAAATCTAGAGACAGCCCAAGAGGTTCTTCATGACCTATTACGGGCGAATGATCGGCGCGTTACAATTGAGGATATTCAGAAGGGTGTTTCTTCTCATTTTAATATTAGAGTTTCTGACATGCACTCCGCACGTCGGGCTCGTTCAGTTGCTCGTCCGCGTCAGGTTGCTATGTATTTAGCCAAGCAGTTGACATCTCGTTCATTACCAGAGATTGGTCGTAAGTTTGGAGGGCGTGATCATACCACAGTAATGCATGCTGTAAAAAAAGTGGAAGAATTGAGGGATTGTGATACTTCATTCGCAGAGGATGTTGAGCTCCTGAGGCGTATGTTAGAAGGCTGAACTTTTTCTAGATTTTTCCATGTATTCCAGCCACCCTACAAAGATCTTTAAATAATTAGAGTAAAAGCTGGTGGCTTTAGCAAAAAGGCTTCTGATTTTACTGCCATTTGCTATAATGATATAAATAATTGTTGAGGGGAACAAATCCATTGTAGTTGGCCTTACAACAAATGCGATGGCAAGTGAGTAAGTTTTTTTTACCATAATTGAACATTAAGACATATTATGAAATTTACTATTGAACGGGGAGCATTACTGAAGTCCTTAGGCCACGTGCAAAGTGTGGTTGAACGCCGTAATACAATTCCTATTCTCTCTAATGTTCGAATGGAGGCTGTTGAAGGTTGCCTTAGCCTAAATGCTACTGATATGGATCTTGATATTGTCGATAAGGGAAATGCTGAGGTTAGCAAGCCAGGTTCGACAACGGTGCGCGCCCAAACTCTCTATGAAATTGTGCGAAAATTGCCTGAAGGATCACAAGTAGAATTTGATAGTGATGGTGAGGGACAGTTATTGCTTAGGTCTGGGCGCTCGCGCTTCACGTTAACATGTTTGCCAATAGAAGATTTTCCTGTCATGTCAGGCGGTGAAATGACATACAATTTTTCTTTATCAGTCTCCCAATTACGTGGCCTTATTGACCGTACTCGTTTTGCTATTTCTACTGAGGAAACCCGTTATTATCTTAATGGTATTTATCTACATGCTGCTGAACGTAATGGTTCAAGAGTAATGCGTGCTGTAGCCACGGATGGCCACCGTCTAGCTAGTGTTGAAGGACCGTTACCAGACTTGGCAGATGGTATGCCCGGTGTAATTTTACCGCGTAAGACAGTAGGTGAGCTGAGAAAATTAATTGATGAGACCATTGATGACGTTGCAGTCGAGCTTTCAGAAACAAAAATACGCTTTATCTTTGACAGTGTTATTCTTACTTCAAAGTTGATTGATGGCACATTTCCTGATTATGAGCGAGTTATTCCTGTTGGAAACGACAAAGAAATGGTTGTTAATTGTAATAATTTTGCTCATGCGGTTGATAGAGTATCGGCTATCTCTACTGAAAAATCCCGCGCAGTTAAACTCTCTTTGACGAAGGGACTATTGGTGCTTTCAGCTTCCAGCCTAGAATCAGGCACGGCTACGGAAGAACTTGAAGTGGACTATCAAGGTGAAGCTTTAGAGATTGGTTTTAATTCAGCCTATTTGCTGGATATTACTCGCCAAATAGAAGGTGACAGTGCGCTGTTTGCTCTAGCTGATGCCGCCTCACCAACAATTTTAAGTGAAACCGATGACACCAGCGCATTATATGTGCTGATGCCAATGCGCGTGTAAGGAAGGCAATCCTGATCCATTTATCTGGATTGGCAAGAGAGAACATGGTGGCGGGTGACGTTAACCAAAATAGCAGTATTATGCCAAGAGCATCAGTTGCTCGCTTGACCTTGAGCGAATTTCGTTGTTACGAGAGTCAGCGTATGGAAGTTGGGCCGGCCCCAGTCGTTCTGAGTGGTCCAAACGGTGCGGGCAAAACGAATGTTCTTGAAGCCTTGTCTTTTTTGGTCCCCGGGCGTGGGATGCGTGGTGTGAGACTGGCTGAAATATCACGTCGTGATCCATATTCACAAGAGCCCACTAATAGACCTTGGGCCGTGGCAGCAAACTTGGAAACAAAAAACGGTCCCCGCACAGTTGGAACAGGTCGTGAGATCCAGTTTGGTGCACGGCGCGAAAAAAGAATAGTTCATGTAGATGGTGGGACTATGCGTTCTCAAACTGCGCTGAGCGAAATACTGAGCGCTCATTGGTTAACTCCGCAAATGGACAGGTTATTCTTAGAAGGAGCATCGGCTCGAAGACGTTTTCTTGATCGGCTTGTGTATGTAATAGACCCGGCTCATGCAAGTAGGGTATCAGCTTATGAAAATGCTATGAGACAACGTTCCCACCTATTACGATATAGCAAGTCAGATAGTATCCATGGAGCCGATCCGGAGTGGTTAAGAGTGCTAGAAGCGACTATGGCGTCAAAAGGTGTTGCGGTTAGTGCCGCTAGAATGGAGCTTGCTAACAAACTTAACCAACTTGCAGAGCAGACGGCATGCGAGGGTGTTTTCCCAGGTGCCAGTTTGAGTGTCATAGGTACATTAGAAGATTGGCTACATAGTGCTCCGGCGCTCGAAGCGGAAGATAGAATGAAAAAAACCTTGGAGGATAATCGTCAGAGTGATCGAGAGCATAGTGTGGCCCAAATTGGTCCGCACCGCAGTGATATGTTTGTGTGCCATTTGAGCACTGGACAAACAGCAAAACTTTGTTCAACAGGTGAGCAAAAGGCTCTGTTGATTTCATTAATTCTCGCAAATGTTCAACTGGGTGCAACCCAAAAAGGATCACTTCCTTTGTTACTTTTGGATGAGGTGACGGCACACCTTGATGTTATCCGACGTGAGGCCTTGTTCGAGGAAATTCTTAAGCTTGGTGTTCAAGCGTGGATGACAGGAACTGATGCGGACTTATTCTCTTCAATAAGAGAAGATGCTCAATTTTTTGTTGTAAATAATGCAGTAATTACACCTACTTAGGTGACTTGAGGAATGAAAAGAAGATCTAACCATGAGTAAAGAGTTAAAAGATAACAAATCTCTAGGCAATGACGGTGATGGTGCTATTTATGATTCTGAATCCATTAAGATATTAAAAGGGCTGGATGCGGTACGAAAGCGTCCAGGCATGTACATTGGAGATACCGATGATGGTTCTGGGTTGCATCACATGGTTTATGAGGCTGTGGATAATGCAATTGATGAAGCACTAGCGGGTTACTGTGACAGGGTTGATGTGGTTCTAAACGGTGATGGTTCAGTAACCGTGTGTGATAATGGGCGTGGAATTCCTGTGGATATTCATGCTGAGGAGGGTGTATCTGCGGCTGAGGTAATCATGACTCAGCTTCATGCCGGTGGTAAGTTTGATCAAAATTCATACAAGGTATCAGGTGGCTTGCATGGAGTTGGCGTATCAGTTGTAAATGCCCTCTCGATATGGTTAGAGCTAAGAATCTGGCGGGAAGGTAAAGAGCACTATGTACGCTTTGTTGATGGTCAAGCGGAAGCTCCGCTGAAAGTAGTGGGTGATGCACCCGACTCAGAAAACAAAAAAGTTCTTAAAACTGGAACTGAATTAACATTTATGCCGTCTTCTGAAACATTCTCTATGATTGAATTTGATTTTTCCAAGCTTGAGCATAGGTTGCGTGAGCTTGCTTTCTTAAATTCGGGTGTTCATTTGTGTTTAACAGACAGTCGCAATGTAGAAAAGAATATTGTCGATTTGCATTATGAAGGCGGCCTTGGAGCATTTGTTGCTTTCCTCGATAAATCAAAAAAAGCCATCAACCAAGAACCTTTACTGGCCGTTGGTGACAAGGAGGGCGTCACAGTTGAAATGGCTTTACAGTGGAACGATAGTTATCACGAAACAACATTACCTTTTACGAATAATATTCCACAACGCGATGGTGGAACTCACTTGGCGGGCTTTCGTGGTGCTATGACACGAACAATCAACAAATATGCTAATGCTAGTGGTATTGCTAAAAAAGAGAAAGTGTCAATAACTGGTGATGATAGCAGGGAGGGACTTACATGCGTGTTATCAGTTAAAGTACCAGATCCCAAATTTTCCTCACAGACAAAAGATAAGCTAGTATCATCTGAGGTTAGACCAATAGTGGAGAGCATCGTTGGTGATCAGCTCGACCAGTGGTTTGAAGAGCATCCTGTTGAAGCAAAAGCAGTTATTGGAAAAATTGTAGAAGCTGCTGCTGCCCGTGAGGCCGCCCGCAAAGCTCGTGAATTAACTCGTCGTAAGGGTGCTCTCGATATAGCCTCATTACCAGGAAAATTGGCAGATTGTCAGGAGCGTGATCCGGCATTGTCTGAGCTGTTTATTGTTGAAGGCGATAGCGCTGGTGGTTCAGCAAAACAGGGCCGATATCGAAAAAATCAGGCAATTCTTCCCTTGCGTGGTAAAATTCTCAACGTAGAGCGTGCCCGTTTTGATAAAATGCTATCTTCAGCAGAAATAGGTACGCTAATTGCAGCACTCGGCACAGGTATTGGACAAGGAGACTTTAACCCAGAAAAATGTCGTTATCACAAAATTATTATCATGACAGATGCTGATGTTGATGGTTCTCACATTCGAACCCTACTCCTAACTTTCTTCTACCGTCAAATGCCTGAACTGATTGAACGCGGTTATCTTTATATTGCCCAACCCCCACTTTACAGAGCAAAACGAGCCTCGTCCGAAGTTTATTTAAAGGATGATGAGTCTTTGGAAGATTACTTATTATCTTCTGCGGTTAGTGATGGGACGGTTCTGACAACGTTCGATGGCGCTCAGTTGGCTGGAGCTGATCTGCGAAACCTTGTGGATGATGCTCGTAAAATAAAAATTCAATTGGAAAGATTATCACGTCATGTTCCTATCAAAATTGTTGAGCAAGCTGCCATTCTAGGAGCTTTGAACCCACAAATTTTGTCTGACGTAAATCATGCCTCAGAAATTGGTGATTATGCTGCTAAACGCTTGGATGCATTGGAGACTGAGGCAGAACGTGGCTGGGAAGGTAAAGTGAAAGACGATGGTGGTATAGCCTTCACTCGAACCCTGCGTGGTGTCAAAGAAAGCTATGTTATTGACAGCGCTCTCATTCAGAGCGCGGAAGCACGAAAATTAGACTCAAGAGCTGGCGATTTACAAAAATTATACATGCGCCATGGTGCTCTTATTGTTAAGGATAAGGAGATTCCAATAACTGGACCTGTATCCCTAGTTAATTCAATCATGCTTGCTGGTCGAAAAGGTATTGGAATGCAACGATACAAGGGTCTTGGTGAAATGAACCCAGATCAACTTTGGGAAACTACACTTGATCCGAACGCACGCTCACTTTTACAGGTTAAGGTGAACCATGCTGATGATGCAGAGGAAGTATTCTCGACTTTGATGGGCGATATGGTTGAGCCGCGTCGTGACTTCATTCAAGCTAATGCATTAAAAGTTGCGAACTTGGATGTTTAAAAGAGTTAAGTAAAAAGTAGTTGTTTCTGCGGTGATTAATTATAAAACACTCAGTTTGAGGCTAGAGTATTAGACTGTATAATTTTCTTTTACATAAGCCTTGTTGGCATAGTTATAAACGGCGACAATTCCAAATAATTCAGAATTCGAGGTTATAAACCTGAGTTGCTTTTACATATTAAAAGATTATTCCATAAACTATAAATGTATTACGTATTGCGAAATATACTGGTCTAAAGCTTTATGGTTAAGCGCACGCCAAATAACTCACATTCCAAGTCCACATCAAACTCGATCTTCAAATGGTGGTTACGTATTTCCACATTGTGTGTTTGGTTTTTCATAGTGCTTGTTGGTCTGCTTGCGTTTTATGCACATGACTTGCCTGATGTAGATAAGTCTCTTGCCAACACTCGCCGGCCCACTATTACTCTACTGGCGAGAGATGATTCTCACCTGTTAACAATTGGGGATTTTCATGGACATCCTGTTAGTTTGAATGAGCTTCCACCAGTCCTAATTCAGGCTGTATTAGCCACGGAAGATAGGCGCTTCTATTCGCATCTCGGACTTGATTTATTTGGGCTAGCTCGAGCTGCACTCGCTAACCTAAAAGCGGGTCGGATTGTGCAAGGTGGATCTACCTTGACACAGCAGTTAGCAAAAAATCTTTTTTTATCTCCTGAGAGAACTCTGAAAAGAAAAGTACAAGAATTAATTCTTTCGTTGTGGTTGGAACAAAAATTTTCTAAGGATCAAATTCTAACAATTTACTTGAATAGGGTATATTTAGGTTCTGGAACTTATGGTGTTGATGCTGCTTCCAGACGCTACTTCAAAAAACCAGCAAGGAGTTTAAATATCTATGAGTCGGCCATGCTTGCTGGATTGTTGAAGGCGCCGTCGCGTTACAATCCCGTTAATAATTTTAGGTTGGCAAAGAAACGTACCCTACAAGTGCTCTCCAATATGAGAGATACTGGTATTTTAAGTAAGTTTGACAGAAAAGATCTTAACAAAGGTTTAGCGGGGGTTAGCCCAGAAAATCCATCAAAAAAATCTCGTTATTTCACAGACTGGATCCTATCTCAGTTGTCAAGCTACGTTTCGCCTGGTAATGCGGATATCATTGTTACGACTACATTAGATACAAATATGCAGCTGGTTGGGGAGACTGTGATTTCCAAGGCTTTGAAAAGTGGTGCTGGGCTTAATCTGTCACAGGCAGCTCTCATTGCGATGACACCAACCGGGGCAGTGCGGACGATGATTGGTGGAGGTGACTATGTCTTTTCTCAATATAACCGGGCAACCCAAGCAAAACGACAGCCGGGCTCTGCGTTCAAGCCAATAGTTTTTCTTGCAGGGCTTGAAAATGGTTTGAGGCCAAGTAGTACGTTTATGGATCAACCTATAACAATTGAAAATTGGAGCCCAAGGAATTTTACAAGAAAATTCCAAGGTAAAGTAAGCATGGCGGATGCTCTATCGAAGTCAATTAATACAGTTGCCGTAAATATTTCAGAGAGAGTAGGTCGAAATAATGTGATTGCTACGGCTCGGCGGTTAGGTGTCACAGCAGAATTACTTTCAGCTCCGAGCATTGCATTGGGTGTTAACGGTGTAAGTTTGATTGAATTGACAGCCTCATACGGTGCTTTTGCGAGTGGCGGATTTGGTGTGTGGCCATATGGAATTGAGAAAGTAAAGGATAGTGAGGGAAGAATTCTCTATCGCCGTCAAGGATCGGGGCCTGGCCGTGTACTTAAAGCCATTTTCGCTGGTGAAATGAACTCTATGCTTAAATACTCTATAGAACAAGGCACTGGTAAGGCAGCTAATTTTAATCGACCAGTCGCTGGAAAAACAGGAACAAGCCAGAACAACCGTGATGCATGGTTCATTGGGTATAGTGCGGATCTTGTCGCTGGTTTATGGATGGGAAATGATAATCAGGCTCGTATGAAAAGTGTTACAGGTGGTGGACTCCCTGCAATAACCTGGCGAAAGTTCATGATTGCTGCACACAATGGAATTCCGTTTAAGCCGCTTCCTGGCACGAGCAAGTTGGTATTGCCAGAAGCTAGTGCGACCAACAATGAAAAAAAAAATAGAAAGTCAGGTGGAAAAAGATTTTTGGTCTAGTTTCACAAGTGTATTTACAGGGCGCAGATAATAAACCCTTTTATTAAGTTTCTTTTTCTAGTTTGGCAATGGTTCCAGTTGTAGAGTGTCCAGGTATTATATCAGCAAGTAAAACACGACCACCATAGGACACAACCTGCTTTGCGCCCACAACATCTTCGACAGTATAGTCTGATCCTTTAACCAACACGTCTGGGCGTAGCTTTTCAATAAGCTTGATCGGGGTTTCCTCAGAGAAAATAATTACAATGTCAACAACAGACAAAGACGCCAGTACTATAGCCCTCGCCAGTTCACTTTGAACGGGTCTATTATCACCTTTTAGAAGTGTAACTGAGTTATCACTATTAAGGCCAACAACAAGCTTATCTGCTGTGCTTCGAGCTTGCTTTAAAAGTGATATATGTCCCGGGTGAAGCAAGTCGAAGCAACCGTTTGTAAATCCTATTTTACTACCTTGCCGTCGCCATTTATTAATACGCTCAAGAGCAGGTTCAATTTCTAATATTTTGGCTTCGCGATTTATTTGGTCCTGATGAATCAGCTCAGTCAGAAAATCTTTGGTAAAGACAACTGCTGTACCTACTTTACCAACTACAATTCCTGCGGCAATGTTTGCAAGTCTTGCTGCGTCTTCAATCTCAGCTCCTGCGCTCAAGGCCGTAGCAAGGGTCGCAACAACTGTATCGCCTGCGCCAGATACGTCAAATACATCAACAGCTTCTGCCCTAAGATGGGATACTTCCCCATTGTTTCTAAGTAAGGTCAAGCCATCTTTAGAGCGGGTTGCGAGTACAGCCCCAAAACTGTGTGAGTCAATAAGTGATTGTGCTGCCAAAGTTACTTCGTCATCGCTTCTTGTTGGCATGCCCGTAGCCTCGAAAAGTTCACGACGGTTTGGCGTGATAATATCAGCACCAAAATAACGCCCATAATTTCCTCCCTTGGGATCAACAATGACAATTTTTGATTTTGATTTAGCTGCTTTGATGAGCTCTGCTAAGACTTTATCTGTAAGGACACCTTTGGCGTAATCGGAAATAATTACAGCCTCACAAACTTCCATTGCTTTGACGGCTGTTGAAATTAACTTTTTTTCTACGTTTCTGTTTAATGGAAATATGGTTTCGTGATCTGTGCGGAGGATTTGCTGGCCATCAGCCAGATAACGGGATTTTACGGATGTTTGACGTGTGGCGTCATCAATGAGTAGCGAGTCCACCAGACCTTCCTGGCGGATCAATTTTCTTATTTCTTCGCCTTCACTGTCCTTTCCAATTACTGTAGTGAAGTTTACTTGTGAACCAAGACCGGCAAGATTTCGAACAACATTGCCAGCACCACCAAGCATTGTTACCTTATCCTCAAGCTTAAGTACAGGTATTGGTGCTTCTGGTGAGATTCGATCAACAGACCCAGAATGAAAGTGATCGAGTATGACATCACCAACACATAGGATGCTGGCGTAATGAAGATTTTCCAACAATTGTACTAAAGCAATTTGTTTGCTCATAATAGTCCGAGCTCCTGCTCTAAAGCCCCACATAATATGTGACCAATGAGAATGTGCATTTCCTGGATTCTCGCAGTTTGCTTGGATGGCACAATTAGCAATGGATTAGCAAGGCCAAGCATACGTCCTCCTCCGCAACCAGAAAACCCAGCAACGACAGCCCCCTTTTTTTTAGCTCTATTTAAGGCACGAACAATATTTTCACTATTTCCTGACGTAGATATGCCAATGACCACATCCTCCTTTTTAACTAAGGCATCTACTTGACGGGCGAAGACATCTTCAAAACCAAAATCATTACTTATTGCCGTCAAAGATGATGTGTCAGTACTAAGTGCTATGGCTGGTATAGGTGACCTATCATTTATGTAGCGTACTGTCAGTTCTGTTGCTAGGTGCTGAGCATCTGCTGCACTGCCACCGTTGCCAAAAAAAACAATTTTTCCACCACTACTAATGGCTTTTATTGATGCACGTAATAGAATAGTTAAAGGTTTGGAGATACATTTGCGCAAGTTGTTGAGTGTATCCTCGTGGGAGTTGATTTCATCATCGATATAAGTATCTAAGTTAAGGGTCATTATTTATAAGTCCTAAAAATCAACAAATTTCTACACGACGACCCTCGCGAAGGGACTCCATAATAGCGATAGTAGCAATTGAGGTTTCAATCAATTCAGCCTCGTCGATTGGCGCTGGACCCCCATTTAAAACTGCAGTGACAAAATCCTTTATAGCGTCTTTAGAACCTTTATCTTGGATACGAGAACTTTTTTTTCTAAGCTTCCCATTCTCAGCCAGAGTAAAGGATTTGAAGTTATCAACAGAGACAACACTACCGCCACTGTATACTTCAATTAACTCCTTTGGGTAAATATCGTCGCCAAGACCAGTATATACGATAGTGGCGAGAGAGCCGTCAGTAAATCTGATTGTTACGTTGAGGTCATCACAGCGCCCGCCTGAGATTTTTGCAGCGTCTGCTTGTACGGACATTATTGGTGAACCTACTAGATAGCGTGCTAGATCTACAAAATGACAGACTTCTCCCAGAATTCTGCCACCGCCCTCATCTGGCGAGTGAATCCAACTATCTGAAGGCAAATGACCTGCATTTATTCGAATTAGGATAAACTTCGTTCCACTGTGATTGGTGAGATGTTCACGAATTAATAGCGATAAGGGAGCAAAGCGGCGGTTAAAGCCAATTTGAAAAAATTTGGTGGATTGATTTCGTGCTTCGATGACACGGTTAATTTCAATTCTGCTCAATGCCAACGGTTTCTCTACTAATACATATTTATCTGCATTAAGCGCACGCTGGCAAATTTCAGCATGACTATCATGGCGTGTTGCTATTATCACAGCATTAATGTTAGGATTTTTCAAAACGCTTTCTATATTAGTGGTAGCCTGTAAAAAACCAAAAGTATCTTTCGTTTTTTCGGCTGAAGCGCCACTCTGAGTAACCACAGTATGTAAAGTAACTTCTTTCATGCTCTTCAAGTTTGGCAGTAAGACTGATCGTGCGAAATTGCCAGCACCAATTACGCCAACAACAAATCCTGAGAGTTTATTGGATTTTGGTGCTGAGAAAGATGTAGTTTTTTGTTTGTCATCTTCATAGGAAAGAATGACGCCTAAGTGTGTTTCTGTAGCCTCAGTTACAAGCTGATAGGCTTTTTTGGCATCTTCAAACTTAAATTTATGTGTTGTGAGAAGGCCAACATTCAGGCGATTCTCTAGGGATGGTGACATTAGCCTCAGACTTTCTGCAAGGTTTTCTGTTTCAGTCCAGCGAACCCAACCTTCTGGGTATTTAATTCCACGGCCTTCATAGTCATTGTCATAACGCCCTGGTCCATATGAACGTGAAACAACTAGACTTAGTTCTTTTTGTAAAAAGTCACGAAAGGGAAATTCGGTTCCTGTCAATCCGACCAAGCAGATACGGGCTCTATCGCGGGCAATTGTACCAGCGATTTTGAGAGGTTCACTTGTCTTAGTCGATGCGGAGATTATGACGCCATCCATTCCGCGACCATCAGTTAAAGTAGAAATTGTGGCTTCTAGGTTTTCCGATTTGTTTCCTAGATCAAGGGTAGATTCTGCCCCCATTTTCTGGGCTAGACCAAGACGTGAGATATTGTAGTCTAATGCGAGTACTCGGATGCCTGAGAGGCTCAGTAGATTAACAATCAATTGCCCAAGTAACCCTACGCCAATCACCGCAACATAGTCACCTAAGGACTGGTTAACATTCCTAACTGCGTGCATTGCAATCGACGCTAGGGTCCCAAAACATGCTTCATCATAAGAAACATCATCTGGTATGTGGGTGGCTAGATTAGCTGGTATCACATTCAAATCAGCATGGTTTGCAAGGCCAGCTCCTGCGACGGCAACGCGTTGTCCAACACAAAAAGATCCTTCAAGCCCTTTTCCAACAGCTATTACTTCCCCAGATGCTGAATACCCAAGTGGTAATGGTTTATCTAATCTTGCTAGGACAGCACGAACTGTAGCTGCAACACCGTCTCTTTTCGTCTTATTAAGTATTTTTTTGACAAGGTCAGGACGTTCACGCGCCTTTCCCGCAAGGGTTTTACCAGCGAACTTAACTACCATGCGCTCTGTGCCTGCTGAAATTAAAGAAGCTCTGGTGCGTACAAGAATATTTCCTTCCTTGACGCAAGGCTCTGGGACTTCTTTCAAACTCAACTTACCTGTTTGAACGTTTTGAATAATTTGTTTCATTACAATGTTTTACACTGATTTGGTTGACAGATGCAAAGATAGCTTTGCTAGTAAAGTTAAGCGCGCGTGATTTGGCTAAAAATCTAAAGAAATTCTGATTAATTTATTAAAAAAATGGTTAATACCCTAAACTATAATTTTATTTAATTTTTTACTAGTTGGCTTAATCGCAATTGTTAGCTTATTTCTGACCGTCAATTAGAGGATAATCAATTTTTAAAAACAATTAGTGATTAATTGAAAAAATTTTTAGATAGTAAAAAAGTTAATTTTTAATGGGAGATATACAACGACGAACAAAATCTATTACATCAGGTTCGTCCCAAGGTGCAATCCCAGTAATGCGACCCCGCTCAAGCCCTCTTGAATCGATAAGAATAGTTACTGGCAGGCCCTGAACGCCTGACTTCTGTGCTAATTTTGATTTTTTATCAATCAGTATGTCCAGGCCCTTAATACCCTTCTTCTCAAGAAAGCGCATTATTTTTGTTGGTCCACCACGATCAACTGAGAGCGCAAGTATGGTGATATTATCCTTTTTTACATATTCTTTTAGATGGATAAGATCTGGCATTTCTCGGATACAAGGAGGGCACCATGTGGCCCAAAAATTTAGAACTATCCCAAGCCCTTTATAATCTGCAATGGTGCGCTTAGAGTCATTGACGTCGAAAAAAGGATAATTTAATGCCTTTCTTGGAGGAATTTGTGGTGAAAAATTACTTAGATTTTTTGGGGGGTTGTGACAAATATTAACCTCAGCACTTGCATGATCTGTGGATATGGAGAAAATCATCAGTAATGTTATTAAAAAAGCAGTTGTATAGGTCTGCAGATATGACTTAGTTGATTGATAATAGTTTGTCGGAATTTTGTGTAATTGTAAGTTCATAGTTGTTTTTTGATTTACAGTATTTAGAGAGCGAGGTCCAGCGGTGACGAAGAAAGCTTCAGAACCAAATAGTCAATATAGGAAAAAGGTGACTGCCGCCAGCAGTATCTGGGGTGGTCGCTTCGATAAGGGCCCATCAACTTTGATGAAAGCTATTAATAATTCTATCGATTTTGATAAGCGTCTCTATTTACAAGATATAATTGGATCAAAAGCCCATGCTGAAATGTTGGTTGCTCAGAAAATTTTGAGCAAAAGTGATGGTGACAAAATCCAAGCGGGTCTGAACACCATTGAAAAAGAGATCGCAAGAGACCGCTTTGATTTTAACCCTGACCTTGAAGACATTCACATGAATATTGAGAATCGTCTCTCTCAACTAATTGGTGAGTTGGCTGGACGGCTACATACTGCACGCTCACGTAACGATCAGGTGGCGACGGATCTGAGGCTTTGGGTCCGAGATGCTATTGACGAAATTGATGTGTCTCTTCAAGCTTTTCAAGAAGTGCTAATTGATATTGCTGATGAGCATGCAACTAGTGTCATGCCCGGTTTTACCCATTTACAAGCGGCTCAACCTGTGACCCTTGGTCATCACATGCTTGCTTATGTAGAAATGTTTGGCCGCGACCGGAGCCGTTTTCAAGATTGTCGAAAAAGGTTGAATGAGTGCCCACTTGGAGCTGGTGCACTAGCTGGAACGTCCTTTGACATTGATCGGAAGAGAACGGCCATTGCTCTTGGCTTTACTAAGCCCATGGTAAATTCCCTAGATGCGGTCTCAGACCGGGATTTCGCTCTTGAATTTCTGTCTGCTGGTTCTCTATTAGGTGTGCATCTCTCAAGAATAGCAGAGGAAGTTGTTCTTTGGAGCTCACCGCAATTTGGTTATATAAAAATTTCAGATCAGTTTTCCTCTGGTAGCTCTATGATGCCACAAAAGCGCAACCCAGATGCAGCAGAACTTGTGCGTGGCAAGTCAGGACGTCTTATAGGTTCATTGCATGCACTTTTGATTGTCCTTAAGGGATTACCAATGACTTACGGTAAGGACATGCAGGAAGATAAACAACCGGTGTTTGATGTGGCCGATACACTTGGCCTTTGTATTTCGGTAATGGCGGGTATGCTGGCTGAAGCTGAATTTAATTTGGAGCGAATGAAGTTTGACTCTGGCCGTGGATTTACAACGGCAACTGATTTAGCAGATTGGTTGGTCCGTGTAGTAAAATTACCATTTCGCAAAGCCCATAAAATTACTGGAAAGCTTGTCAAGTTAGCTGAAAGCAAAGGTTGTGACCTGGCAGAACTTGAGCTTAATCAAATGCAATCAATAGAGGGGGCAATAAATCAGGATGTCTACAATGTGTTAAGTGTTGAGAATTCGGTAGCCAGCCGTACGAGTGAGGGCGGAACATCCCCAACTAATGTTGCAAAAGCGGCCAAGGCTGCAAGGAAAAGGTTTTTGATGTGATTGAAAAAATAATTAAGTTATCACAATATTTGCTAACAATATTAGTCGTTGCGGTTATTGCCGTCTCAATTACAGCATGTGGCCGAAAAGGTATGCCAGAACGACCTGCTGATTCTGTATTCCCGCGTAGTTATCCAAGTCAATAGTTAACGGAGTACTTTGAATGGATCACTTTCAATATTATGATGGTAATCTGTTGGGTGAGGGTGTTCCCCTTATGGATATAGCCAGGGACGTGGGTACACCGTTCTATGTTTACTCAAATGCGACTTTAGAGCGTCATTATAACATTTTTAGTCAAGCTTTCGAGGGGATGGATACTCTAGTCTGTTATTCTGTCAAAGCTAATTCAAACATTGCTGTTGTAAGAACCCTTGCCCGTCTGGGTGCGGGGGCAGATGTGGTTTCTGGTGGTGAGTTAAGGCGGGCCATAGCAGCTGGTATACCTGCCAACAAAATTGTTTTTTCAGGGGTAGGTAAAACTACTCAAGAACTTAGCGAGGCCCTGAAATTAGGAATTTTACAGATTAATGTGGAGTCTGTGCCAGAGCTTGAGATGCTAAGCCAAGTTGCCCTTGAACTTGGAGTTCAAGCGTCAGTAGCCTTTCGTGTAAATCCAGATGTAGATGCACAAACCCATGCAAAAATTTCAACAGGAAAGGCAGAAAATAAGTTTGGTATTGAATGGAACCGAATTTATGACGTTTGTAGAATAGCACAAGAAACACCGGGGATCAGCATTGTAGGGCTTGCCATGCACATTGGTTCACAGCTTACGGAAATAGGTCCATTTAGGAAGGCGTATGCTCGCATAGTTGATCTAGCTTCCAAGTTGCAAGCAGATGGTTTTAATATAGAGCGTTTGGACTTAGGTGGTGGCCTAGGTATTCCCTATGGTGATACAAAAGAACCACAGATTGGTCCAGTTGAATATGCTAGAATGGTAGAAGAGATTTTTACTGATTTTGATGGCAAAATAATTTTTGAGCCAGGTCGTGTGATTGCTGGTAATGCCGGAGTACTAGTTACGCGAGTAATTTATTTAAAGGAGGGTGCGACTCGAGACTTTGCTATTGTTGATGCCGCTATGAACGATTTAGTTCGTCCTTCTCTATATGATGCTTTCCATGAGATAATACCGGTTGCCATCTCTAATGATAATAATGAAAGCGTTTATTATGATGTAGTTGGCCCCGTCTGTGAAACAGGTGATACCTTTTGTACTAAGCACAAATTACCGAAGCTTTTTGCTGGAGACCTGCTTGCAATACGTAGTGCCGGTGCCTACGGTGCTGGCATGGCATCTAGTTATAACACGCGTGCTTTAATTCCTGAGGTGATGATTAAGGGGAGAGATTTTTCAATTATTCGTCGTCGTATGGAGATCGATGAATTGATTAATTTAGAGAAGTTTCCTGCTTGGCTCTCCAATAATCCATATTAGTAGTTGGGCTAACTGAATTTTTTAATTTATTCTGTTATTTCAGGCTTTGTAAAAGTCACTTCCATTTTTTTAGCTCTCTCTGCAGGATTCGTTATAGATCCTTGAAAAATTATTTTTTCTCCAGCAGGGATTTCGGCCATATCGGGTGTAATGTTTATAAATTGAATTTCTTCGTTTTCTTCACCAAATAGCGAAATTCGAATAAGAGGAACTGTCCGTAATTTTTCAGAAATGTTTACAATATTTCCAGTAACCTTAAGAACGTCAACATCTCCTTCTTGCTCACGTTGTGATTGAACATCTTGAATATCAAGGCCAGCTCCTAGTGGGTCGCTAAGGCCAATCATATCGTATAGGGGTTTGGTTTGCGGGATTGTTTCTTGAACCATATCACGAAAGAAGTAGCCAGCTACAGCTGCTCCGACAATCAAAAATGTGAAAATTACTAATATTACTGCGCCTAAGCTGGAACTTTTTTCATCTTCATCCTCATCCTCCTCCTCGTCGTCATCTTCAGTAAAGGAATCTTCGTCATACGCATCTTTGCTCATTAAGGATTCGGGAATTGGATCAGGATCTGGTATATCTTCAAGGTTATCATAATTATTGTCATCATCGACATTTTCGTCAGCCATGAGTGAGACAGGTGGTTTTGGCTCATCTTCGCCGAACATTTCATTAAGCTTTTCTTGGGAAGGAGGTTCTTCTTCAGCTAATTGATTTGTGTTTGGCTCTAATTGGGGTGGCGGTTGAGTTGCAGGGCTGGTTGTTGATTGTATTTGATCAATATGCGGTATCTGATTTGTTGCTATCAATGCCTGTATTTGGGCAAGAATTTGAGCCTGTAGCATTGTCGGATCAATCATCGATCCCGGTTGTATTTGTGGTTGTGATGCGTAGGGTTGTTTTGCAGATGTTTCTTTTACAGGAAGTTGGTGCCATTGCTTCCCACAATTGGAACATTGCACAGATTTTCCCTGGGGGCCCAAAATGGCATTATCGACTTTGTATGTCGTTGAACAGTTTGGACAGCTAATAATCATGAGCACCATATTTATATTGAAACTTTGTCACTTATAAACTTTTGACGAGTCTGACGTCAAGTTATGGAAGTTTGATTTGTTATAACTCTTTTGATACCTATATATTTCTTTGGTGTATCTAGACTGTACACTATTGGCATGTCATTGTTACTGCAACTTGTATTTAATTAAATTTATTCAGGAAAAAAACTTGGTTCGCTTTGAAAATGTAGGTCTCAGATATGGTCTTGGTCCAGAGGTGCTTCAAGATATTTCCTTTTTTTTGCCACCGGGGTCGTTTCATTTTTTAGTTGGGGCCAGCGGTGCGGGAAAGTCTTCTTTGTTGCGTCTCATGTACATGGCTCTTAAGCCCTCGCGTGGTCTAATTACTTTGTTTGGCCGTGACATAGCTACAACTAAACGTAAAGACCTACCTGCATTAAGGCGCAGGGTTGGTGTGGTTTTTCAAGAATTTCGATTAATGAAACATTTGTCAGCTTTTGATAATGTAGCCTTGCCCTTGCGGGTGGCTGGAACAAGTAATTTAGAAATTCAGCGAAATGTGGAAGAATTACTTAAATGGGTTGGCCTGCAAGATCATATGGACGCCCGACCACCCACTCTTTCTGGCGGACAGCAACAGCGCCTTGCTATTGCTCGTGCAGTCATCGCACGGCCCAAAATTTTATTAGCCGATGAACCGACGGGCAATGTTGACGATCAAATGGCAATTCGTCTGATGCATTTGTTTGACGAGCTAATTAAGCACGGAACAACTGTTGTTGTTGCTACTCATAACGAGACCCTAGTCAAGCGTTTGAAACACCCGCGTCTCAGGCTGGATAAAGGCCATTTGGAATTGCAGATGAGTAAATAGATGTTCACAAGACGTACAGATCTTCAATTAGATCGTGATACTTTAGGGCAGTTTCTACCTTGGCTGATTGCTTTCATGGTCTATTTGGCGATTTTGGCCCTTGCTGGAATGCTTGTGCTTGATGATATAGTGAGGCGCTGGGACAAGGGCATGAGTGGAACTCTTACAGTTCAAATAGCTCCTTTGCTAGAAAATAGCTCGAAGATTGGCGCTACTCAATCAATTAGCAAGAAAGAAACAAAAAAGTTGGAGGCCATTGTTAACTTGTTAAGTACAACACCCGGGGTAACAAATGTTAGAACCTTGAGTGAGGATAGAGTATTGGTGCTTTTGGAGCCATGGCTTGGAAAGGGTGCGCTTGCAGCGAGTCTACCTTTGCCGACATTAATTGATGTTGAACTGGAAAAGGGAGCCGTTTTGGATATGACGGCATTGGAGTTTCGTTTGTCAGCAATCGCTCCGGGCGCCGTCATTGATGACCATGGAGTTTGGCTTGGTCATCTAGTAGATCTAATCCAAACTGTTCGTGCATTGGCATTAGCGGTTCTTTTGTTCATTGCCACCGCAACAATAGGTACTGTAATTTTTGCGACACGAACGGGTTTGGCAATTCACCATGAGGCCATTGAAGTCCTACATTTGATTGGTGCTCAGGACTCATACATAGCACGTCAGTTCGCAAGCCGCGCTTTGATGTTAGGTTTGCGAGGTGGGATTATTGGCCTTTTGCTTGCTGCACCGACATTATGGAGTATTGGTACTTTAGCGGGCTCACTAAACTCAGGTTATTTTCCTGAATTTTCACTTAGCTTGGCTCATTGGGCTATTTTATGCTCATCTCCGATTGTGGTATCCCTAATTGCTATGATATCTGCGCGATTTACGGTGATGAGGACCTTGGCAAGAATGTTGTAGTTTTTTGAAAAATCTGGAGTACAAGCAATAATGGCTGGATTTGTTTCACAACGACGATCAGGGCGCTTGTATAGAGGTATGTTGATAGTAGCAATTGGCCTAATATTGTTTTGGATCGCTGGTCTCGTTCGTTTCGCGGACTCAATTCCTAAAATAACTAAAGAACCACTAATTCGCACAGATGCGATTATTGTATTGACTGGAGGAAGCGGAAGGTTGGAAGAGGGCCTTGATTTAATAGAGCGGAACTTAGCTAATAGATTATTTGTTTCTGGTGCATATCAGGGTTTGGATGTGAAAAATTTATTTAAAATATTCAAACGTGACCCTTTTGGGCTGGAATCACGGATTGATATAGGTACAGCAACCAACACATTGGGAAATGCGCAAGAGACGGCAAATTGGTCTAAAAATAGAGGGTACAGATCGATACGGCTTGTAACGGCTGCTTATCATATGCCGCGAAGCTTGTTAGAGTTTAGGCACGCAATGCCCAATGCAAAGATTATAGCTCACTCAGTTTTTCCGTCACATGTAAAGGTTGATGAGTGGTGGGCATGGAGTGGAACTGCAGAGCTTATTGCAACTGAATACAATAAATTTCTATTAGCTGTATTACGTCAGAAAACTGAAATTTTTTTTAAGGGAAAGGTCTAATTCAAAAAAGATGATCTTTATTCGTTCAACTCTCTTCAATATTTGGTTTTTTGGAATTTCATTCTTTATCATTATGGTACTTCTGTTGACTATACCTATGCCACGCGCTGTGCTTAACAAAGGTCTCAAGACATGGATGCGGCTGATTATGGGAGGTTTAAAGGTGCTTGTCGGCCTTAGCTATGAAGTAAGGGGTCGAGAGAATATTCCTGTCGGTCCGGCATTGTATTCATCAAAACACCAATCCGCCTGGGATACAGGTATTTTCTTCCTATTGTTGGAAGATCCTGCCTTTGTATTAAAAAAGGAATTGTTATCAATCCCACTTTACGGCTGGTTACTTAAGAAAGATAAAATGGTTGCGATTAACAGAGATGGTGGTGGAATGGCTCTAAGGCAGTTAGTTCGTAAAAGCCAAGAAGTTATTGAAAATGGACGTCAGCTTGTGATTTTTCCAGAAGGCACTCGAAGCACGCCTGGTTTTAGGCTGCCATATCACCCTGGGGTTGCAGCGATTTATAAAAAAGTTGGTGTTTCCGTCATCCCAGTAGCCTTAAACTCAGGCTTGTTTTGGGGTCGTAGATCTTTTACCAAAAGGCCAGGTAAAATTATTATTGAATTTTTGCCATCAATAGTCCCAGGGATGGAGCGTGAAGCTTTTATTTCAGAACTTGAAAGTCAAGTTGAAAAGGCCACTAACAGGCTGATAGCAGAAGGTTCAGTTAACTAAATACTTTATGCACATATAAAAATAATGTGGAAAAAAATGTGGATAAAACTGATTCTGGTCTTGTGGATAATGTTAGTAACTCTCAATAAAGAAGGTGCTGCGCAGGTAAAAGGGGCCTATAGCTAAAGAACAAAACTGTGGGCGAAACATAACAAGAACAAATATTGACGATTTTAGCTTCAAGGTGTAAAATTTTTGAGAAAATTCAACGAGTAGAACTCTTCAAAAAAGTTAGCATCCCATGTGAACGTTGCTTTTTCTGGTATTTTATAAATCGACTATATCTTAAAGGAAAAATCTAAAATGGTTCAGATTGCATCTATATCTCAACGTATCTGGGATATGAAATACCGTTTGAAAGATGCAGATGGTCGTCCTGTGGATAAAAATATTGAGGATACGTGGGATCGTCTTGCCATAGCTCTTTCAGAGCCAGAAACGGATAGAGAAACATGGCATCAAAAATTTTATAATGCTTTGGAAGACTTTAAGTTTTTGCCGGCTGGACGTATTGTGTCTGGCGCTGGAGCTAAACGTAGGGTTACCCTTTTTAATTGCTTTGTAATGGGTGATGTCCCTGATGACCTTGCTGGAATTTTTGAAAGTCTGAAAGAAGCTGCTTTGACCATGCAACAGGGTGGTGGCATTGGGTACGATTTTTCGACCCTTCGTCCTAAAGGCGCTCTGGTCAGTAGTGTTGGAGCTGATGCCTCGGGTCCGATCTCGTTTATGGATGTGTGGGACGCTATGTGCCGCACGATTATGAGTGCTGGATCTAGGCGGGGTGCGATGATGGCCGTAATGAGATGTGATCATCCAGATATTGAACTCTTTATCGAAGCCAAGCAGGAAGCTGGTCGTCTACGGATGTTTAATTTATCTGTACTGGTAACTGATGATTTTATGGTCGCAGTCAAAGAAGACGCCTCTTGGGAGTTGACTTATAAAAATACCATTTACAAAAGCCTTCCAGCTCGCAAGCTTTGGAACAAGATTATGCGTGCAACCTATGCCTATGCAGAACCAGGTGTCATTTTTATTGATCGCATTAACCGTTTAAACCCGCTCAATTATTGTGAGACAATTCAAGCTACAAACCCATGTGGTGAGCAACCTTTACCACCTTATGGAGCTTGCCTTCTAGGTTCCTTAAATCTCGCAAAATTGGTCAAAGGGCCTTTTACAAAGAAGGCTTATCTTGATCAAGCAGCACTTGGCGATCTGGTTGAGACAAGTGTTCGGTTCATGGATAATGTTATTGATATTTCCAATTTTCCTCTTCTTGAACAAGAGCAGGAAGCTAAATCTAAGCGTCGTATAGGTCTTGGAATTACAGGCCTTGCTGATGCGCTCATTATGTGCGGTGCGCGTTATGGTGCACCTGAGGCCATAAATTTAACCCGCCAGTGGATGAAAGTTATTCAGCGTGCGTCTTATTTTAGTTCTGTAAAATTAGCTGCCGAAAAAGGAGCGTTCCCACTCTACAACAAGGAAGAATACCTCCGTTCTGGTACTATCAGGGCTCTTGATCAAGACGTGCGTGAAGCTATTTCTCAGCATGGTATTCGTAATGCCCTGCTTACATCTGTCGCACCCACAGGAACTATCTCTTTATTTGCAGATAATGTCTCTTCTGGAATTGAGCCAGTCTTCAGTTTTAAATACAACCGTTACATCCTCATGGAGGATGGCACACGTCGCGAGGAAGAAGTTTCCGATTATGCAGCTCGCTTATATCATCGAATTTATGGAGAGAGGGCTATCCTGCCAGACTCCTTTGTTTGTGCTCAAGAGCTGAGTCCCAATGATCATCTTGTCATGCAGGCTACAGTCCAAGAATATATCGACAGTTCCATTTCAAAAACAATAAATTGTCCAGAGAGCATTTCCTTTGATGAGTTTAAGGATATTTACATGCAGGCTTTTGATCTCGGATGCAAGGGCTGTACCACATATAGGCCAAATGATGTTACAGGCTCTGTCCTTGAACTGAGTAAGGAGAGTAGGGTATCAAATAACGAACCAGAATTACCCTTAGAAAAACCGATGGTATCGTCGACCCCTGCTGACCAAGGCGACTCGGGTCCAATTACTCATTTATTTCAGCCCCTTGATCGCCCGGAAGAGCTAAAAGGGTCTACTTATAAAGTACGTTGGCCAGAAAGGGACCATGCCATGTACATTACCCTTAGTGATATTATCGATGATAGTGGCCGCATCCGGCCATTTGAAATTTTCATTAATTCTAAAAATATGGAGCATTATGCGTGGACTGTTGCACTCACTAGAATGATTTCTGCCGTTTTCCGCCGTGGTGGTGATGTCTCTTTTGTAGTTGAGGAATTAAAAGCTGTATTTGATCCGCGCGGTGGTCATTGGATGGGTGGCCGATATATACCTTCACTTTTAGCTGCCATTGGGGAGGTTATTGAAAAGCATATGATTACTGTTGGATTTCTTAAGCCGGGCTCCTCTGACAGAAAGCAAGCCCAATCAAGAATTTTGCCTGAATTGGTTGGAGCTCAGCCGGAGGAAGCTCTCAGCAAAAGCTACGATATATCCTCTATTAATGGAGCGCAGCCATTTCGCCAATGTCCAAAGTGTGGCCAACTTAGCTTAAAAAAAGAAGAAGGTTGCGATAGTTGCGTGAGTTGTAACTATTCCAAGTGTGGTTGAAGACTTTTGCCAAGCCAATTAATGGTAGAATATACGACATAAAGTAAAAATCAACTGATTGGTCCTTTTGCACTATCATAAATTTTCTGTAACATCCTCTCGTTAATACCCATTGATTTGAGGTGATCTAGGGTGTTTCCAAGGTACTCTATTGATGTGCCTTTTGGGCCGACACCGCTACGGACCAACTCAACAGTCTCGTTAAAGCTGAGCTTGCCTGCATATTGCTCATGTTCTCGCCGCACTAAAAAATGATAGGCCTTTACCTTTCGTCCATTATTTAATTTAACGGTAAGAAATTTTGGGGTGTATGTGTTGGTGTCTAATTCTCGCTCGTGAAGATATTCCATCACTTTTGGTACATCGTTTTTAGCCAGCAAGAAAGCTCGCCCTATGCAGGAGCCACCGTGATCTAGTCCCATAACGAGACCTGGCTTTTGAGGTGTTCCACGATATTTTGTTGAATATACGCAAAGGGCTCGATGATATCCGCGTAATAGTGCTGTTTGGGTTTCTACAAAAGGAAAACCTGGACGCCACATGAGAGAGGCATATCCGAAAATCCAGATATTTTTTTGAGGTGTAAATTGCGAAAAAACCAAATTAACATCTCATTACGTTATGGTTATTAAACTAGAGAGCCTATAAAGGCTGATATGACTGACTTTGACAAGCAAAGAACGATAAGACCCTGGTTGATTGCTTCGGTCGTTTTGGTGTTCATTGGTGCTATCTACAGTATTTTATGGATAGCTCTCGCAATGAGCGTGCAAGAACAGTCAGTTATGTGGATCAAGGAACAATCAAACCACGGTTTGAACTTGCGTTATGAGAAGCTGGTTGCTTCTGGCTATCCGTTCGCCATTCATCTAGAGGTAACTTCACCTGCATTAAGTGTGTCCAAAAATGCCTTTTCTTTGGATTGGCAAGGCGAAAGTCTTAAGGTTACTACCAGGCTTTGGGACAAGAACAGATATAGAATCGAGGTATCAGGTAAACAAATCCTTGTTTTTGGGAAGGCTAAAGAAGGCCAAAAATTTACAGGTGATGTGGAACAAGCTTTGGCTGAATTTGTTCTTTTTAAGGGTGAATTAACAAATGTAAATATAGGCCTAACTGAGGTTCAACTAATCAATTATAACGCAGCTAGTGAGGTAATAGGTATCCCTCGTGCTGAGCTACTTGTAAAAAAACTAGAAAAACCTGATGTAGATGTTCATGCTGCAAGCTGGAGCCTATCTGCTTCAACAGAAAACTTAATTTTGCCTTGGTTTAGATTTTCACCCTTGGGCACTAAATTAAGCCTCATTACTGAAGCCCACTTAATTGGGAAAATAGAGGGTGATAATCTTGTAAGATCACTAGAGAATTGGCGTGACAATGGAGGCACTGCTGAGTTGAAGACGTTGAAAATTGGACATGGACCTTTGAAAGTTCATACAGAAGGCACTCTTGCCCTAGATAATAAATTGCAACCAATTGGTGCGCTGACGGCTAAGCTTGAAGGTTTCTACCAAACTATTGATGCCCTGAAAGCGTTGAGCGTCGTTACAGCACGCAACGCTATAACGGCGAAGGTGCTTATTGGTGTTTTATCACGTGCCCCTGTTGATGGTGGTCCACCAGTTTTAAATTTGTCAATAACTGCCCAAAATCAGAATTTATACATTGGACCAATTCGATTGTTGAAATTACCCAAAGTCAATTGGCACTGAGCTTTTATTTCTTTTCTTTGGGTTTTACGTCAATAAAATCCTGCTTAGCCTCGATGACCCGAAGGCGGATTTCTCTAGTGCGGTTGAAGCTATCCTCCAGCAGATCCCCTTGGCTCCGCCTGATCGCCCGTTGTAGCGCTGTAAGATCCTCTGTGAACCGGCCAAGTACATCAAGTACAGCGTCTTTATTTTTGAGGCAGACATCACGCCACATAATTGGGTCAGAAGCAGCAATACGGGTAAAATCGCGTAAGCCTCCCGCTGCAAATTTACTAACTTCACTCTTCAGGTCGTCTTGTAGATCGGTGACAGTACCCACAATGGTATAAGATATTAGTTGTGGAAGATGAGAGGTGATTGCTAATACATGATCGTGGTGTGATGCATCCATTGTTTCAACCATCATGCCGCAACTCTTCCACAGATTTTTAATTTTAGATATAGCTTTTAAGTCAGTGTCTTCTGATGGGGTAAGAATGCACCAATGATTTTCAAATAACTCATGATAACCTGATTCAGGTCCTGAGTCTGCAGTGCCGGCAACCGGGTGCGCAGGGACGAGGTGGACCCAATCTGGCAAATATGGGCGTAAATCACTAAATACTGACTGCTTTGTAGAACCGACATCACTTATGATAGCACCTGACCTAAGTCCTGGCGACATTGCTTGAGCAACGCTTGCATAAGCCCCCATGGGTGTGCATATGACTACAAGATCAGCTTCTTTTACAGCTTCAGCGGGTTCTTTATGGTAGCTATCGCCAAGCCCTAGGTTACGGGCCTTCTCTAAGGTCTCATCCGAGCGGGTGCAAACAGAAATGTGTTTGCTGAGACGATGCTTCTTAATTGAGCGAGCTAGGGATGAGCCGATCAGGCCTATGCCTATAAGCGCAATGCAGTTGAAAAGGGGTTGCTCATCTGTCATTCGACAAAATATTCCTCCATGGCACTAACAAGCGCACGCATTTCTATTTCACGTCCAATGGTAATACGCAAATAGTTGTGCAAACCGTATCTATCCATACCCCTCACTATCAAGCCACGGCTTTTAAGAAACTCATTTGTTTTACTAGCGGTTTTTCCTGTCGCAGGAAAACGGACGAGCAAGAAATTACCTACCTCAGAAGGGACTTCAAGGCCAAGGAGTGTTAATTTCTTTTTAGTCCAAATAAACCATTTTTCGGTGTGTTTACGAACCTTATTTGTAAAGCTAACATCTTCCAATGCTGCAAGGCCAGCAGCGAGGGCCGGACTATTAACATTGAAGGGCCCACGCAGTCGGTTAATCACGTCCGCAATTGCTTTTGGACAATATGCCCAACCGAGTCTAAGGCCACCCAAGGCAAATATCTTTGAGAAAGTTCGGGTCATTACAACGTTGTCGAACTCATCAACTAAATCTGATCCCGATTTATAATCGTTTTTGGATACATACTCAGCGTAGGCTGCATCGATAACCAAAAGCACATGTTGGGGTAAGCCTTGTCGTAGACGACGAATTTCGCTATTAGGCAAATAGGTCCCAGTTGGGTTATTGGGGTTTGCAAGAAAAAGAATTTTTGTGTTTTGTCCAGCCTGCCTAATCAGAGCGTCTACATCAGCGTGCAGATTTTTCTCAGGTACAGCTACTGGTGTTGCCCCCACACCTTTGGCAGAAATGGGGTACATAAGGAATCCATGCTCTGTATGAATTACTTCATCGCCTACACCAGCATACGCTCGGGCGAGCAAGTCCAGTAATTCGTCTGACCCTGAACCGCAGACAATGCGGTTTGGATCGAGACCATAAGCCACGGCTAGAGCATTTCTCAGCTTTTTTGAGTTACCATCAGGATAACGGTGCATTTTATCAGATTCCTGAATGTAGGCTTCTATCGCTTTTGGACTTGGTCCCAGTGCGCCCTCATTAGATGCAAGTTTGATGACTTTAGCATCACCAGGGATATCCGAATTTCCACCCACATAGGTTGATATTTCAAGAATTCCAGGTTTTGGTTTAGGAAGGCTCATAGGTCATCAGTTCCAATATAAAATGTTTAGTATGTAGGTCTTTAAAGCGCAAGTGGCTGGCCATAGGTGCCGATTGTACGAATTAAGGCTTTTTTATCGTCAAGGTATTCACTAAGAAGAAGGATAGTACTGTCCTCTTTTGTAATGAAGCCTATAGCTTCCACCAAGTATAGGTAGCGAGGATTGGCGCCCTTCTCCTGCCATGCTGCTGAAAACACCTGTTTTATATCTGCCTTTCTTAAAGCAGAAGAGATTTTTTTCGGATTTATCTCTTTTCCCGTCTCAATTATCAGAAATGTGTGATCTTGACCAGTAGGCTCTGATGGTATTGGACATATCACAAGCGCATCAAAGTTTATGCTTGAGTTTTGTGGGACATTAATAAATGGCAGGCGACCAATAATTCGTGGTGTGCCCATAGTATCAGAGGCAAGTAATGGCCACCAAGGGTTCTGTTCTCTCTGTTTTGGCATTGCGAGTACACCAATTGCTACTTCATGACCTTTAACGGCATCAATTAATTTTGTAGCTGTTGGGTATCTGCTCATTGGGGTAAATGATCCATACTGGTTACGGATCATGTTGCAGTACTCTCTTTGCATTATGTTGAAGCCCTCATTAGCCTTGTACTCATCAGAAATATGAACACCGATGGAAAAAGGACCTTCAATAGATAAAGTAGCAACAATCAACTCGCGCCAAATGCGAGCAAGTTCTCGCTTCGGAAAAGGCCCCGTGTGGCGTTCCATTAAACGGTATATGATTGAACATTCACGGGCGGGGCGGATTTTGATTTTTTGCCCTTGTTTCTCCTTACGGACCCGTTCAACCACTTTTGTACGTGCTATAATCAAATCATGAATAGCATCATCAATAGCGTCGATTTCTTGACGCAAGTCATCGAGTGGCGTATTCGCGCTCATATTTTATATTCCTGCAATTTAAGTTATCTTGGCAGGAGTGTAGTGATAATGCCAAGATGTCTTAAAATCAAAGAAAACATTGACTCTAAGCTGCCTGATTCTTAGCTATTGATGCTATAACTATTTCTGAAAGGAAGTTTTTTAAAGTTAAATGGCGGACATACACGATAAAAAAATTCTCAAGCAAGAGACTAACAACCATGGATTCCAGGTATCTTTAGCCCATGATGAACCCGTGCGATTGGATTGTGGGGTTAATCTGAGCAATATTAAAGTTGCTTATCAGACATATGGACAATTGAATTCAAAAAAATCTAACGCCGTGCTAATTTGTCATGCATTGACCGGAGATCACTTTGTAGCAGATGTGCATCCCGTAACAGGAAAGCCTGGCTGGTGGAGCAAACTTGTTGGTCCTAACAAGACTATTGACACTAATCGTTTTTATGTAATCTGCTCAAACATTTTGGGTGGTTGCATGGGGACAACTGGTCCAAAGGATATTAACCCTGAAACGGGTCAGCCTTGGGGTCTTGATTTTCCTGGGGTTACGATTGCTGATATGGTTCGTGTTCAGGCACGTTTGATTGATTATCTTGGAATAGATCAGCTTTTTGCTGCACTTGGCGGTTCCATGGGTGGAATGCAAGTCTTGGAATGGGCGGCCAAGTTCTCTGAAAGAGTTTTTGCAGCTGTTCCTATAGCCACAGCAGCGCGTCACTCATCACAGAATATTGCATTTCACGAGGTTGGACGCCAAGCCATTGTGGCTGACCCTGATTGGTGTGGAGGTAATTATATATCCAAAAACAAACGACCACATCGAGGCTTAGCGGTTGCACGTATGGCAGCGCACATAACTTATCTGTCTCAACCGGCCTTGCACCGTAAATTTGGCCGCAAGCTCCAAGAGCGTGATGCCATAAGTTATGGTTTTGATGCGGATTTTCAAGTAGAAAGTTATCTTCGTCATCAAGGTATCACATTTGTTGATCGTTTTGATGCAAATTCTTACCTCTATACCACACGTGCTATGGATTATTTTGATCTGAGTAGTGATTATAACGGGGTCCTAGCCAATGCCTTTAAAGGCACAAAGACCCGTTTCTGTGTTTTTTCATTTACCAGTGATTGGCTGTTTCCTACCGAAGGAAACAGAGAAATTGTGCATGCTTTGAATGCGGTTGCAGCAAATGTAAGTTTCGTGGAAATAGAATCAGATAAGGGTCATGATGCTTTTTTGTTAGATGAGCCGGAATTTTTTAGGGTGCTGGGCGGTTTCATTGATGGTGCTGCTGAAATAAGAGGACTACCAAGACGATGAGTGAAGCCAAGGGTACAGCTATCCGCGTTGATTTGCAGATAATTGCTAATATGATCTCTGAGGGCTCTCGTGTTCTTGATGTGGGATGCGGCAACGGTATCCTGTTGGACTATCTGGCGCGTTATAAAAAAGTGGACGGACGTGGCATCGAACTCAGCACGCAAGGAGTGAATTCTTGCGTTAGCGCTGGTCTTTCCGTGGTACAGGGTGATGCAAATACTGACCTAAAGGATTATCCAAATTACTCTTTTGATTATGTAGTCTTGAGTCAGACTCTTCAGGCCATGAACAATCCCCGAGTCGTTCTTGAGCAATTACTTAGGATTGGCCGCCGTGCTATTATTTCATTTCCAAATTTTGCTCATTGGCGAGTGCGATACCAAGTAGCAATTAATGGTTGTATGCCAGTTAGCCCAACCCTGCCTTATCAGTGGTATGAAACCCCAAATATACATTTTTGTACAATTAAAGATTTTGGTATTTTGTGCAAACAAATGGGTATAATTGTAGAACGTTCTGTTTCTCTGGATAGAAACGGTTCTGCCGTTCGCCGAGGGAATCTTACTCCTTTTTTTTCAAATCTGTTTGGTGAGCAGGCTGTATTTCTACTTAAAGGTTAAAGCTCTTCTCGAGTAGTTATACGCGTGCCGTGTTGTGGTAAGTGCACAATTGAACGTTTGGTTTTGGTTTGAGCATTCGCTGCATAAATCTTCTTAGTCGCTTCCATAATGGTAACACCGGCAAATGCGGTCAACCAGCGATGACCAATTTCTTCAATGGCTAAGGCTGATGATAACATCATACGTGAACGGGTAGGTGGAATAAATAGAGCACTTTCGCTTTGAGTTGGAGTGAATAAATTTTCAATTAACATAGTGGAGAGTTGTCTGAATGAGTATGGCAGGCCGCGGCCAAAAGGCGTTGACTCAAAACGAGACCAGATTCCTTGACGATTGGGGACTACTACAATTAATCTTCCTCCACTTGTCAGCACGCGCCACACCTCACGCAACATGGGCCTTAAATTATCTGTGCTCTCCATGGCGTGTACTAATAAAACACGATTAATTGAGATGTCAGCAAATGGCAATTCAGTCTCATCAACCAAGGTTGCTTGGCCACTACCTTCGTTTGGCCAATGTAGTGCCCCTTGTCCGGCTGGCATTGCAGCTATTACTCGCGAAGCCTCAGATTGGAAGATGCCAAGATATGGTGTTACAAAGCCAAGGCCAAGTACCTCCATTCCCACTACGTTTGGCCACAGATTTCGGATACGTTTTCCAATCATGCGACTGGCAACTGTACCTAGTGCGTCTGAGTAGAAATTTCTTAGTTCAATAGCATCGGTCCACATATGCTTATTTTAGTATAAACAGACTGATTATCAAATGGATGGTATTTATGTTAATTGATGTTAAATTAAAACTTCACTAAAGGAGTTCAAATGCCTAATCTTATTATACATCAAATTCCCGTCCTTAAGGATAATTTTGTTTATCTGTTGCATGATTCGGAGAGCGGAGAGAGTGTGGCAATTGATCCAGCTGTCGCAACTCCAGTTTTGGATGTACTAGAGTTAAAAGGTTGGACCTTAAGCCATATTTGGAACACCCATCATCACAATGACCATACGGGTGGAAACTTGGAGCTAAAGCAAGCGACAGGTTGCTCTATAGTAGGTTCTGCAGCTGATGCATCAAGAATCCCTGGTATTGATGTTCAAATAGTGGAGGGAGACCTTATCTCTATCGGGAGCCATACTGCACAAATCTTTGAAGTGTCGGGTCATACAATTGGTCATATTGCCTATTGGCTTGAAAATGATCATATATTATTTTCTGGGGACACGCTCTTCTCGTCAGGTTGTGGGCGCCTATTTGAGGGTACGCCAGAGCAAATGTGGACGTCTTTATTAAAACTTCGTAACCTTCCAGATGATACAAATGTCTATTGTGCCCACGAATATACTGCAACAAATGTTAACTTTGCGTTGACAATAGAACCAAATAATGTTGCCTTAAAACGTCGTTTAAATGAAGTATTGCACTTACGTAAAAATGGCAAACCGACAGTACCTTCAAATCTGGGTGACGAGAAGCGCTTCAACCCTTTTTTGCGAGCAGACAATGTTGATTTGTTGCGTGCTATTGGACTAGTTGGCAAGGATGCAGTATCAGTATTTGCGGAAATCCGTCGACGCAAGGATGAGTTTTAAAATTGTTAGGGACTGACTTTTTCTAGGTCCTGAATTTTAATTGATTATAATGAAATCGGTTTCATAGGTGCATGACATACATAAATTTTGATGAATGACTTGCTATTTTTATTAAAATAAAAAAAATCAATTCCAATTCAACTAATCAAAAAATAACTTTGTAAATACCCCAATATTAGGGTAACTCCCGTAATACGCGCATGCCGATACCATAACTTCTTACACGCACATCATTTTTAGATCGCCATGCAGAGCGCATATTTTTTGAAAAATAATACCAAGAGCCGGAGCGAATAACGCGAAATTTGCAATTACCATCTAAGCGAACTGAGCCATCGATTGGGGCACCTATATGAGAGGGATTCCAACAATCTTGCAACCATTCCCATTCGTTGCCATGAACATCGTAAAGACCAAAAGGATTTGGTTTAAAAGATCCCACTGGCGCTGATCTTTTTTTGCTCCATAGGCTTTTGCAATCACGACAGTTAGCCAAATTCTCGCCAACCTGATTGCCCCACCAGAATTCTGTTGTGGTGCCACCTCTTGTCGCAAATTCCCATTCTGCCTCTGTTGGCAATCTATAAATGTGCCCTGTTTTTTTGCGCAGCCATTCAAGATAAGTTTGAGTGTCAAACCAAGTTATGTTCATTACCGGTCGACGGCCTTTACCCCAATTATGATCACTAGGGACGTGTTTACATCCTCCATCAATGAAACAGGCCTGCCATTCATCGAAGGTTACCTCATAAATACCCATTGCAAAGGGTTTAGATATTGTGACTTTGTGAGCAGGCCGTTCAAATTTGTGGTGATTGTCGCTCCCCATGATAAACGATCCAGCCGGAATAGTAATCATCTTGGGGCATACGTCACAATCTTGAAATACCGTGCCTGATTTATAGTGGGGCATTGCGGCCTTGACGGTGGTTTGTTCTATGACGGTGCAAGTAGATAAAAGAACTGCGACAACGAATCTCACAAACATTGGAATTACTCTGATTTTTTTAAATACCGAATTGCAAGATAGCATGTTTTATAGGTTTGATTGCAGAGATTTCCCAAATTTTAAGATATGTCACAGCTTATTGAATTCTTTGGCTTAAAGACGCTCTAGAAGTTTTTAAAAAAAGTATTAGTCAATTTTTACTTCATTCTGTTTTTTGACAAGAGTGATTCATTTTGAGATTGTTGAAATTTTTAAAAAATTTAGAGTTTTTGCTGAAGTCTACTTAACGCCCACTGGGCAGCTTGTCTGACAATAGCGCTTGTGTCTTCTAATCGCGCAGTAAGTGCTTTTGTAAGGCTTCTATCGCCACTATTTGCAATAGCAATAATGACGTTCCTAACGAAACGTTCTCTTCCAGTTCGTTTGATGGGTGATCCTGAGAATATTTGACGAAAGTCTGCATCGTTAAGCATTGATAGATCTGCAAGTCGAGGTGCGCTTAATTCAGCGCGGGGAAGAAAATCATCCTGTTTGTTAATGACTGAGAATTTGTTCCATGGACAAGCATCCAGACAGTCGTCACAGCCGTATATGCGATTTCCCATTGCAGAGGCTAGGTCTTCAGGGATATTGCCTTTGTGTTCAATAGTTAAGTAAGATATGCAACGTCGTGGGTCTATTTGGTACGGCACATCTAAAGCATCAGTTGGACATGCATCTAGACAGGCACGACAAGTGCCACATTGATCAACACATGGTGTATCGGGCGTTAGTTTGAGTGTTGTGAATATTTCTCCTAAAAAAAGCCATGAACCTAAATTAGGGGAAACCAGATTGGTGTGCTTTCCCTGCCAACCTAACCCAGCTTTTTGTGCCAATGGTTTTTCCATTACTGGGGCTGTGTCAACAAAAACCTTTATCTCGCAAGCGTGTTTTTCGACAAGCCATTGACCAATTTTCTTTAATTTTTTTTTGACTAAATCATGATAATCTTTTCCTTGGGCATAAACGCTGATGTTACCTCTATCAGTACGCTTCAAAGCTAATGTAGGAGGCTCTGCTGGGCCATAATTCAAACCCAAGACAATGATTGAGTTTACCTCGGGCCATAAATTTCGGGCTGATGTGCGACGATCTGTGTTCTTGGCCATCCAGTCCATATTTCCCTGACGACCATCTCTTAGGTATTGATATAAGTTAGTTTTAAGTCTTTTATCAGTTGCCACATCAGTAAAGCCAATGACATCAAAGCCAACTTCAAAAGCTTTGTTTTTTATTGATTTTTCTACTTCCATTAGTTCAAACTTGTTACAACTGTCTTAAATAACTAAATAAATACCTAAATCAAACACTTTATCATTAGAGATGAATTTAAATGCCATACAAATTTCTTACGCTTTACGTCGTACTGATTGTTGCAGTAAATTATGCCTTTACAGTGGTACCACTAGTCAAGCTTCCAGATGGTACAATGTGGCCACCTGTAGCATTGTTAGTGGGTTTTATTTTCGTCGCCCGTGATTTTGCCCAACGTGAGGTTGGCCACAAGGTTTTATTAGCAATGTTGGTTGGTGTGGCGATTAGTTATTTTATGGCAAGCCCATTTGTTGCTACAGCAAGTGCAGTGGCTTTTTTGATCAGCGAATTGGCCGATTGGGCCGTTTACACTTATACAAAGCGACCTCTGTCACAACGGATTTTGTTTTCTAGTTTGCTCGGAGCACCTATTGACAGTGCTGTTTTCCTTGGGATTTTGAGCTTGCTAACCCCTGTTGGAATTTTTGCAATGTCCGCATCCAAAATCATTGGAGCATTAATTGTGTGGTGGATGATCCGAAAGCGTGAAATACAATCATCAAACTAGCCATGATATTTTGATTGAGTTAAGACTATGCAGATAACTAGCTATTCATTTGTTTCTGTCATAGCCCCAAGCTTCAATTAGTTTTCATTGAATAAAAATCTATTTGTAAATTATCCACGTCCTTTATAGCCAGGTACACCTTGGTCAGGGACCCAAAGACCGACCGGTAGCTTGCCTGTTTGATAAAATATGTCTATTGGAATTCCACCACGTGGGTACCAATAACCCCCAATGCGAAGCCATTTGGGTTTTGCCGCAGAAGTTATTTTTTTAGCAATTGAGATGGTGCAGTCTTCGTGAAATGCCCCATGATTTCGAAAGCTAGTTAGGTAAAGTTTTAGAGACTTGCTCTCAATAAGTTGCAATTTTGGGGCGTAGTCAATTACTAAATGAGCAAAGTCTGGCTGGCCGGTGACTGGGCATACAGAGGTAAATTCTGGGCAACTGAAGCGAACGAGATAATCTTCATCCGCTTGTGGGTTAGGCACAGTTTCCAAAACAGCCTTTTTGGGTGACGATTTAGGATGACCGCTACCACCTAGTTGGGACAGGTTACCATACATATTATCTGACATAGAGAATCCTTAAGATAAACTTTTGTTAAATTGTGATTAATCGATTATCATGTTGTTTGACTATTTGCAGAATATTAAGGCAATCCAATCTACTATTAAACGTTGGGGTATTTACGCTAAAGTTCTTCAATATCACATTTGTTTTGCCATGTTTCAAAATCAGTAACGAAAGTCTGCAATTGCCCGTCATAAATGGCCTTTCGTAATCCAGCCATCAATTCTTGATAATAATGCAGGTTATGCCATGTTAAAAGCATTGCGCCCAGTATTTCACCACTTTTGACTAAATGGTGCAAATAAGCACGACTGTAATCCTTGCAGGCTGGACAGGAGCAGTTATCATCAAGCGGCCGTGGATCATCGCTATGACGAGCATTCCTCAAATTAACCGGTCCCCTGCGGGTGAAGGCCTGTGAGGTGCGTCCTGACCTTGTTGGCAAAACGCAGTCAAACATGTCAATACCACGAAGTACTGCACCAACTAGATCACTTGGCTTGCCAACTCCCATTAAGTAACGTGGTTTATTATCTGGTAAAAAATTGGGGGTGTAGTTGAGAACATCAAACATCATCTTTTGACCTTCCCCAACAGCAAGGCCACCTATAGCATAACCATCAAACCCAATCTTTTTAAGGGCATTTGCAGACTTTTCGCGGAGTTCCTGATAAACGCTGCCTTGAACTATGCCGAACAGGCTATAACCATCGCGTCTAGTGAAGGCCTCTTTCGAGCGTTCTGCCCAGCGCATGGATAACTGCATTGATTCGTATGCTTTTTCAATGGTTGCTGGAAATGGTGTGCATTCGTCAAACGCCATAGTAATATCTCCATCCAGCATGCGTTGAATTTCAATGGAGCGCTCTGGTGTAAGTTCGTGAGTGGAGCCATCAATGTGGGAGTGAAAAGTGACGCCTTTTTCTGTTATCTTGCGAAGGGCGGATAAGGACATCACTTGAAAACCGCCTGAATCTGTTAAGATAGGACCTTGCCAGTTCATAAACTTGTGCAGGCCACCCAAAGTTTCAATGCGCTCAGCACTTGGTCGCATCATCAGATGATATGTATTGGCTAGTATGATTTGGGCTCCGGTTTTTGCGACGGACTCTGGCTTCATTGCTTTTACTGTAGCTGCAGTTCCAACAGGCATAAAAGCAGGCGTATCAAAATCACCATGGGCCGTCTTAATACGGCCCAGGCGCGCCTTACCATCTCTTCTAACAATTTCAAATTTACTCACGTAAGACCACTCTTTTGCAATAGTGTAGCATCCCCATAGGAATAAAATCGATAGTCTCGCTCCATGGCCGTTTTATATATCTTTTTGATTCTAGAGGAACCAGCAAAGGCACATACAAGCATGAATAAAGTTGAACGGGGCAAGTGGAAATTGGTTAGTAAGACATCAACCATACGAAAATGGTAGCCTGGCGTAATGAAAATGTTTGTTTCATTACTGTAGGGATGAAGAATACCTCCAGCATCTGTAGCAGTCTCCAACAAACGCATTGAGGTAGTGCCAACAGCAACAATACGTCCACCAGAAGCTTTGGTGGTATTAATGATTTGGGCGGTTCTAGGGGTAATTTCTCCCCATTCAGGATGCATTACATGATCATCAGTATTATCAACTTTAACGGGTAAAAAAGTTCCTGCGCCAACATGTAAAGTTAGTGTAATATATTTTATTCCCTTATTTTCAAGGGCAGTCATTGTGTTTTGTGTGAAATGTAAACCAGCAGTTGGAGCAGCTACGGCACCTTTCTTTTTAGCAAAAAGAGTTTGGTAATCTTTTTTATCTTGTTCGTCAGAAAGCCCCTCACGTTTAATATAAGGTGGAAGTGGTATTTTGCCGAAAGTTTCAAGAGCTTTCATCAAGTCAGATCCTGACTTGTTGAACCTAAGTGTTGCCTCACCACCATTACCTTTATTAATCACACTTGCACAAAATTCATCTGCGAATTTGATCGTGTGATCAATGCACAGTTTCTTTGCCGGTTTAGCAAAAACCCTCCAAGTGTTTTTAGAAAGTTGCAAGTGTAAGGTTACCTCAACTTTAGACTCATTATGTTTGCCAAGCAGACGTGCGGGTATCACTTGTGTGTCGTTGAAGACCAGAATATCATTTTTATTCAAACAGGCTGGAAGATCGGCAATGATCTTGTCGGATAAATCATTACCAATAAGAAGGCGTGCGTGGTCGCGCGGGTACGTAGGTCGCTGAGCTATATATTCATGTGGTAGGTCAAAATCAAAATCATCAACTTTCATGAGGCGTAAACTTACAGAATATAGTGCGTAAGAACAAATACAGATAATTACTAGACGTTTATAATCCCTACTCTTAGACTAAGCACACAATAGTTTTATTATCAATTGATGACTGCTCTGATTGTATGAGTAAATTCACTAACCTAGTCTTTTAACAATTCCGTAGCTGATTAATAAGTAAGTTAATTTAATTAATAATCATTTTTAGGTGTTTCTTAAACTTGGTTGCTATACAATTTAAGTAACTTTGGATATTCTGCTAGCTTGCGTTGCTTATCAGAATATTACGGTAGCAACGTGTTCGTGATAACGACTAATTATTATTTTTTTCTATTTCTTTGAAGTTGTTTCTTTAAATGAGCGGTTTCCTTTTATTTGGTTTTCTAATTGGCATGCGTCATGCGCTTGAGGCCGATCACGTAGCTGCTGTAACAATTCTTGCTACACGTGCAAGAAATTTACGTCAAATTCTCCCCTTAGGCGTCATGTGGGGCATGGGACATACACTCACTTTGTTTGCCTTTGGTTCAATAATAGTCATGCTTAATTTACATTTGTCACAAGACATTACCCTAATTCTTGAGGCCTTAGTGGGTGTCTTACTAGTAGTACTTGGGGGAGATGTGATCTATCGCCTGATCAAAAAGCGCATGCACTTTCATGTTCATGCTCATGCGGACAAAGGGCGTCACTTCCATGCTCATTTTCATGAGAATGAAAAAAATCACGAAGCCTCAACTCATAATCACAAACACCTTAAAGAGATGCCAATGCGTGCCTTGGCAGTTGGTATGATACACGGCTTAGCTGGGGCAGCAGCATTGGTTTTGTTAACAATGCAGAGTATGGAGTCGGTGTCAGCCAAAATTATCTATATTAGCTTGTTTGGTATAGGGTCGATTGCTGGCATGGGACTTCTGAGTATTTTTATTTCTGTTCCCTTGCGCTATGTGGCCAATTCCTTGACGTGGGCCTATAGTGGACTGAGTTTTGTACTTGGTGGTTTTTCAGTTGGGTTAGGACTGTTTAATATTTATTATTGTATTTATTTTGCTTAAGATAGAGATTTATAGCTTAGGAGATTTTTCCGACTAATGGTGGTATGTATTGGGGCTCCGTGTCCCAAGGGAAAAACCCAAACGTTTTGAGCTACTTCTGAGACGAAAGTGTTGACTTCAGGCAGGCCTAGCGGTTTTGCATAGACAGTTGCAAAGTGGCTTTTGGGAAGAATCTTCTTAGCCCTCCTTGCTGTTGTTCCTGTATCTACTAGATCGTCGACAAGCAACCAGCCTTCCCCATCAACTGCTGCGGCATATTCTGGCACTTTTAGAACCTTCACAGTCCCCTTTAGTTGCTCTTCGTAAGTAGAAATGCAAAGTGTATCAACAACACGAATTTCCATCTCGCGGGCAAGAATTGAAGCCGGCACCAATCCTCCTCTGGTCAAAGCAACAATACCACTCCAAGGCCCTTTTTTTATCAACTTTCGTACAAGGTGTTTAGTGTCTCGGTGAACCTCGGTCCACGAAACGTTATGTGGGATGGTATCTTTGTTAATAGCCATTTGTGGTGCCTTTTGAGGTCTACTTAATATGTTAACTAATATTTACCCACTAGGAAATTCAGGACTAGTGCAAGAATAGCTCTAGTCCGAACCAAATATTTTTTTGGTCCAGCTCAGTTTTGGCTTCTTTTTTTCGGCTACTTTTGGCTCATCGTGAAGAACTGTTTCTGAGTGTTTTTCCTCAGGTTGCTTGTTCATTGTATTTTGATGTGTGGCATGGGGGGTAGGTGTTCCAACAGGACGAGGGTTTTCTGGCCGGGGCACAGTAGGTGTCGGAATTGGTTTGTTTGTCAAATTTGTTTGAGTTTTATCACTCGCCTTGTTACTAGCAGGTTCAATAATGGTCTCTGTTTCAGGTTCCATTACCGGGTCAATTGGTTGCTTTGAGGCTTTTGATGTCCTCTCTAGGTCAAGCTCAGGCTCTAATTCAGGTTGAGGTTTAGGCTCAAGTGCAAAATTTAATTTAGATTTTATATTAGTTTCTGACTCTTGTTGATCTTTATTTAGCCTTGACCGTTCGCACAGTCCTGTGGCGACTATTGAAACTCTGAGACTGCCCTCAAGAGTCGGATCAAAAGCACTGCCGAAGATAACGAGGCAATCATTATCAACCTCGTTACGAATTCTGTTTGCAGCTTCGTCAATTTCGAACAACGTCATATCTGCCCCCCCTGTAATGCTGATTAGCAAACCTCTCGCCCCTTTGATGGAAGCAGTTTCCAGCAGGGGGTTGGCAATAGCAGCTTCTGCTGCATCCAAAGCTCTATTACTTCCAGATGCAACCCCTGTTCCCATCATGGCACGACCTGTTTTGGTGATGACTGCCTTAACGTCTGCAAAGTCTAAATTGATCATCCCGGGTAGGGTAATTAAATTCGTAATGCCACGAATGGCATCAAGTAGCACTTCATCAGCTAGGGCAAAGGCATCAGCCAAGGTAGTAGTGGCATTGGCGACAGCAAACAAATTTTGATTGGGAATAATGATCAAAGTATTTACTAGCTTTTCAAGCTCTGCCAATCCCTCTGTTGCAGCACTCATGCGCCGGGAGCCCTCAAAATTAAAAGGTAAAGTTACAACAGCAATACTCAGCGTGTTTTCTTCTTGAGCGATCTTGGCAATGATTGGGATTACTCCAGTTCCTGTACCTCCCCCTAGTCCGGCAGTGATAAATAGAAGGTCATATTGTGATACCCACTCTCTAATTTCTTCTTCAGATTCTTCTGCTGCAGCACGGCCTACAGCTACTTGAGCCCCTGATCCAAGTCCGTTGGTTAAGCTCAGCCCCAACTGCATAGAATTAGATGCAAGTGTGGTCGCCAAAGCTTGAGCATCTGTATTTGCAGCAAGGAAAGTAACGCCTGCAAGGTCAGCTTGGATCATGTTATTTATAGCGTTTCCACCGCCTCCTCCGACACCTATTACACCTATACTGGCTTTTTTGTGGTCCTTAGAACTGGATGTCATTACAAAACCTTAATTTTCAAGAAATGTTATCATTAGGCCTCAACTGCTAATAATTTAACACTCAAGATTTAATTGTTTTAGGAGCCCTAAACTTTAGGTAGAGTTCCTTATAGCGGGCATCTTCGATTTCCGATGGCGCCCCCAACAGTGGATCTTCAGCTTGTTGATTGAGTGGAAACATAATTACTTCACGAATATTTGACTCATTCAGCAGGAGCATGACTATACGATCCAATCCCAAGGCAATACCCCCGTGGGGTGGTGCTCCAAAGTGAAAGGCTCGCAGCAGACCACCAAACTTCGTTTTGACTTCCTCACGAGAATAGCCGACTAACTCGAATGCTTTGAACATAGTTTCTGGCTCATGGTTCCTGATGGCACCACTACCCAGTTCAACACCGTTACAGACAAGATCATATTGATAACCAAGAATGTCTAGTTTGTTATTGTTATCGAGAGCTTCAATTCCACCCTGGGGCATTGAAAAGGGGTTATGTGAGAAATCAAGCTTTTCTTCCTTTTCATCCCATTCGTACATTGGGTAATCAATGATCCAGACCATATTGAACTGATTATTGTCAAACATGTTGAGCTGTATGCCGATCTGTTCGCGAGCCTTGCCGGCTAAATTTGCCGCTTCTTTCTCTGGTCCGCTAGAAAAGAACACACCATCTCCATTCTTAAGGCCAACTATTTTCTTAAGCTTGTTAAGGCGTTCCTCTCCTAAACGTTTGGCAATAGGTCCTTTTGCCTCATCACCAGTAAAGGCTATCCAGCCAAGACCGGGCGCTCCTTGATCTTGGGCCCAACTATTCATTTTGTCAAAGAAACTGCGCGGTTGTGCTGCTGCTCCCTCAGCGGGTATGGCTCGAACAACTCCACCATTTTCCACAACAGATGCAAAAATTGAGAAATCAGAACCATCAAAAATATTACTTACATCACAAATTTCAATATTTATTCGTAAGTCGGGCTTGTCAGTCCCATATTTCAGCATAGTTTCCGCAAAAGTCAGGCGCGGAAACGGCACGGGTGTGACGGTTTTATCAGAGTTATTGGCGAAAAGGTCGTGGGTAACAGGCTCGATCGCACAAAGAACATCTTCCTGTTCTACAAACGCCATTTCTACGTCCAATTGATAAAATTCACCGGGAGATCGATCTGCACGTGGGTCCTCGTCTCTGAAACACGGAGCAATTTGAAAATATCGGTCAAATCCAGCAACCATAATCATTTGTTTAAAAATTTGCGGTGCTTGAGGTAGTGCATAGAAGCGCCCAGGGTTGAGCCGACTGGGAACTAGAAAGTCACGCGCACCCTCTGGTGATGATGATGTCAAGATTGGTGTTTGATGCTCAAAAAAACCAATTCTTTCCATACTCATTCTAACTGTTGACATGACTTTAGAGCGAAGCATCATATTATCATGCAACGTTGCACGGCGAAGGTCTAAAAAACGGTATTTTAGACGCGTTTCTTCTGGATATTCTTGCTCGCCAAATACCGGCATGGGTAGCTCGTCTGCTTCTGACAGTAATTTAAACTCGCTGATGTGAACTTCAACATTGCCAGTGGGTAATGATGAATTGATTGTAGAGTTACTACGCTCTTTCACTTTTCCGACTAGAGAAACAACACTTTCCTGTCGAACACTATCAAGTAATGAAAAGAAACTTGAGTCTGATTCAATTACACATTGCGTAATACCGTAATGATCACGTAGGTCCAGGAACAAAAGATTGCCGTGGTCGCGTTTTCGGTGAACCCATCCAGACAATCGTACTTGCTCGCCGATGTGTTTATTTCGTAATTGTTCACAAGTATGAGTTCTATATGCATTCATGATGTTTTCAGCATGCTAATCATAATAATCCTTCTGGACTTTTAAACTTTATAATTTTCTTGGCGCACACCACATCTTTAGTGGCAATTTGTCAAGTTGATTAGGGTGTGTTTTAGGTTCGGAGACTATCTTTTATTACAAAAATCATAAAATATTATGTAAGACACTTTTTTTGAGGTGTCAGTTTGCTCTAATCACAGAGAAACTTGTGCATCTATACCGAAAGGGTTGATTTTCTGCATCAAGAAACTAATTTCGTATGCCATTTAAGTTTTCCAAGAGAAGACTGTTATTTGTGATGAGAAACAATAACCAAATGGTTTTAGCTTGTGTAAGAAAAGATATACAACAATTAAAGGGTAAGTTTGACTAAAGACGAAAGCGGTTGTAAAAGCCCTTCTTATGGCCCCACCCATTTTAATTTTGCGTGACATTTCCTTGACCTTTGGTGGCACCCCTTTACTGAGAGAAGCATGTATTTCTGTGTCCCGAGGTGAGAGACTCTGCTTAATCGGACGTAATGGATCAGGTAAATCAACGTTATTAAAAATTGCTGCGGGGCTAATTGAAGGAGACTCAGGCGAAGTGTTTATTCAGCCAGGAATTACAATTCGCTATTTGCCTCAGGAGCCAAAACTGAAAGAATTTGCAACAACCGGTGAATATGTAAACGCAGGTTTGGATTCCAATGATGATTCTTATAGGGGAGCGCATATACTTGAACAACTGGGTCTAAACGGTTGTGAAGATACAGCTAACTTGTCTGGAGGCCAAGCCCGCCGTGCTGCACTTGCTCGTGTATTAGCACCACGCCCTGATATCTTGCTGCTTGATGAGCCAACTAACCATCTTGATTTGCCAGCGATTGAATGGTTAGAAAAAGAATTAAAATCTATGCGATCGGCAATGGTTTTGATTAGCCATGATCGGCGTTTTTTAGAAAATTTATCACAGGCTACAATATGGCTCAGCCTGGGTAGTGCTAAAAGATTGGATAAGGGGTTTGCCTATTTTGAATCCTGGCGTGACAAGATTGTTAAAATTGAAGAACTCAATCAACATAAATTAAATCGAAAGCTTATTGTTGAAAATCAATGGTTGCTACATGGCGTTTCAGCGCGTCGTAAACGTAATCAGAGACGTCTCAAAGCTCTCAATGTCCTGCGTCAAAAACGTCGGGACACATATCAGATTCCCAACGTGCTAAAGATGAGTGTTAGTGAGAGTAATGCCTCAGGTAAGTTGGTCGGAGAAGCAAAGGAATTGTCAAAGTCATACAAGGGTATATGTATAGTTAGAGATTTTTCTTTGCGTATCAGGCGTGGTGATGCTCTTGGACTTATCGGACCAAATGGCGCAGGAAAAACGACTTTGCTTAAAATGTTAACGGGTGCTCTCGAGCCCGATGAAGGTTCCATGCAACTTGGTGTAAATCTTAGAATGGTCTCATTAGAACAAAATCGTGAGAGTCTTGACCCTAATTTGACGTTGAGTGATGCGCTGAACGGTGGTGGTGATTTCATAAGTGTTGGAGGCAAGAAGCGCCACATAGTTGGTTATTTGAAGGATTTTTTGTTTGAGCCAAATCAGGCAAAGACCCCAGTCGGCGATTTATCCGGTGGCGAGCGTGGGCGATTAATGTTGGCGCGTGCATTTGCTGTGGAGTCTAACTTTTTAGTGCTTGATGAGCCAACCAATGATCTTGATCTTGAAACACTAGAATTATTGCAAGAATTATTAGCAAACTACAGCGGTACAGTTCTTTTAGTCAGCCATGATCGAGATTTTTTGGATCGGGTTGTGACTAGTGTTATTGCTTCTCAGGGCGATGGTAATTGGGTTGAATACGCAGGTGGTTATAGTGATATGATTTCTCAAGGTGGGACTTTTATAGGAACTTCTGGTGCAGAGAAAAAATTTCGGAAACGACAAAAAGATGTACAAAAAAAAGAAATTAAAGCTAAGTTGTCATACAACGAAATATATGCCTTAGAGCAACTTCCTAAAAAAATTGCAGCTCTTGAATTGGATTTAAAAAAATATAACGAAGAGCTTGCTTGTCCAAATTTTTATTTAACTGATCCTAAAGCCTTCAACAAAGTAGCTGATAAGCTTAATTTTATCAAAGAAGAGTTGACTGCTGCTGAAGAAGAGTGGCTTAGACTTGAAATTTTAAAAAATGAGCTGGATTGAGATTAAGAAAGCTTTGTAAGTAATTGACTTAGTAGATAGATAAACACATTAACGTTATCATGTGTTTTAAAATAACCTGATCTTGTTGATTAATTTTTATTTTCAGGTGTTCTAAGAAAAATTGTTAACAAAAACAGAAAAGACCACATAACAAAAGCTGTTTGCAGAAGTCTTTTTCTCAGATGAGAAAAGAACTTCTGCATATAAGATTTATCTAGCTTATCCAAGTGATTTTAAAAGAGACTTTAGCTTCTTTTTACTTTTACCCTTGGCCTTTGCTTTTTTTATGTCGGCTAGGTTTGACAGGTCATTACCCACTATTACCAAGCCAATCATGCCCATACTTTTGTGTGGTGTGCACCAGTAGTAATAAATACCAGGCTTCTCAAAGGTAATTTTAGCCTCTTTACTGTTTTTCGACTTAAACTTTAAGTTATTGGGTGATGCTACCATCTCCACGTTATGGCCTCTGGTAGTTGGAAGCCAAGTAACTGTGTCACCAACTGCAACATGGATGATTTCTTGGCTAAAAACCATTCTGTTGCCGTTTGAGTCTTTATTCAACATTTCTATTTTATGGTCGCCAGCTAGGGCCGGACTTGCTAGTAAAGAGATAATAAATGGGAAGAGAAACTTCATAATAGATTCCAATACTAAATATTGAGTAAAATCAAAAACAGAACTCTAATAACTATAGTACGCTTAGTGGACAAAATAAGCATTTGAAAATTTTGCATGTCTGACTTGAATGTTTTTGAGGGTCACATTTCTACTTAAAAAAAATTAGACATATTGGAAATTTTGTTTTTTGTGTGCTTTGAATATCTAAAAATTTTTTCAACTACATACGAAAATAAATAGTGAGGGCCTATTGAGTTATTTTTGAAGTACGCAAATTATATAGTTGTTGGTCTTATCAGTTTTGGTTGTATAATTTATTTAATAAAAACAAACTGCTAGAAAGTGATGGACCAATAAAAAAGGCAAATAATATTGTTCCAAGACCAACCTCGCCACCTAGTAACCAGCCAACAATGACTGCTGAGACCTCTATACTGCCTCGGACTAGCGCAATTGAAAGGTTAGTTAGTTGCTGTAAGCCAGTCATTAAGCCATCTCTGGGCCCCGGCCCTAAATTAGAGATTAAATAAATGGCGCCTCCCAATCCGGTTACAAGCACACCAGCGATAGCTTGGATGATCCGCGTCAAGTTTGTTCCAGGAGTAGGAAGGTAAGGGAGTACAAACTCCAAAATCGCTGCTATCACAATGGCATTCAGAATGGTGCCGATACCTGGTAATTGTTTTAGTGGCCACCACAAAAAAAGTACGATAGTGCTTATTATAAATGTAGATAACCCGATGCTCCAACCGCTTAAATTACTAACACCCTGAGCAAGAACAGTCCAAGGACTCACGCCTATACCCGCTGCGATAAGGAGTGCTTCGCCTAAGCCAAATAAGCTTAGTCCCAAGATAAGGTAAACAAGGGTTATAAATTGTGGTCGTAGATTATGCGGTTTAGGAGAGCTCCAAAATAAAGACGGAACTGCTTTTACGGCTAAAAAAGGCAGATTAATTGGCATTTTTAAAAGCTCAACGCACGAAGTCCAATACTACGAATGATGAATATCACTTGCATTCAGGTGACAGTAGTTACCGTTGTATCTTGTTATACAATTGGCTGTTAATATTCTTTGATAATTAATTTTGTAAGTCAAAAAATATTTAATACTACTTACGGTTTTTTTGAATCCAAATTATGTTGTCAGGTTTTTAGTAAAAAGAAAGAGGTGATCTTGGATAGGGATTGATTTGTTTATTGACAAATCATTTTTTTAACTTGTGATCACGGGTTCTGTCTCAAATGAAGCCGGGTCATCTAAGATTTGCCGTATATAGTCAGCAACAGCAGCACGAGATACAATTCCATTTCGCCAATTGTTACGATTCTGGTGAATGCGATATCCAGATATCAAAGAAGAGTTAGTCAATACACCTGGGCGAATAATTGTCCAATTTAGACCTGATCTCTTTATGATTTTCTCTTGAATGGATTTATCGCTGTAAGCGCGCCCGAAAACAAGATCAAATGGAATTTTTTGGAGGCAATGGATTGCATTTTCACTATCTCCTGCCCCAAAACCGGTAACAGCAATCAGCCGCTGAATACCCTTGCTCTGCATAATTGGAATAAGAGTCTGGGTTGCGGTTGAGAAAAGGTCGATCGGACCTGTAATTAAATTTAAGTTCAGAGGAACGCCAAGAGTTTGAATAACAACGTCCACTTTTTCTGTCGCAATTTGTACATCATCATGGTTGAGAGCATCGCCTGATATTTTTTGTAGAGCGGGGCTGTCCAAATTCAGAGTTTCGGCACTACGTGAAAAAGCGACAACTTCATGCTCTGCATCAAGAAGGGATTTAACTGTTTCAAGACCGATGCCTCGTGAAGCACCCATTACTAAAATACGACTCATGGCGAAGGGTTATCCTCAGCAGGTTTTAAAAACTCTAATGTATTACCAAAAGGGTCCTGAATGTAAATACTAGCGGTACCATCTCTGTGCGTTTTGAGTTTTCCATATTTTTCTGCTTCAATTGACTCAAAAGCTATATGAGGTGGATGTTGAGATGGTAGTACTAGTGCTATAGAAGTGTTTTCAATGTCAAGCATAGCCCATGTCTCATCTTGATATGCAATACTTGCTTTTAGATGCTTCACATACCATTTAACAGCAGAATTAATGCTAGGTACACACAATGCGATATGATGTAATTTCATAAGACAAACCTTTCAATTATGCATACGTTCGTATTATATTTTCCGATCATGAACTCAATTACATAGCTGAATTGATATTGGAATTGGGTGCATAAAACATTTTTATTTTTAACTCGCCGTAACTAGTTTGCCAGATTTGTGGGAAATATATAATACTTGGTGGTTAACTGTTATTAGAAAAATTTTTGCGAATTTTGAAGAGGTCTTTAGTATCTAACTTAAGACGAATGCCAAGTGTCCCACCCAAAAAAGTAACTGGTTTTTTACGCAGATAAATTTCAATCGCAATAACTTGAGGCCTATTTGCGCAGGCGTGTACGATACGTGTTAAAAGTCTTTCTTGGGTTTCATAGTGGCCATCACCTGCAAGTTGCTCGATTTCAGTAATCAACGGATCATAATCAAAGACATGAGACATCTCATCATTATTGTTCAGCACTAATTCAGGACTAATTGATAAAGTAAGATCGAGTAGGTGGGCTGAAGGGAGAACATCATTTGAGTGATATGTGCCTAAATCACAGATTAATTCCAACTCAACCAATTCAACAGTGCTAATCACAAAAGATGCCTCTTTAGGTGTGTTTAAGTTATTCTTCTTTTAATTTTTAGAAATGGAGTTTGCTACCAATACATTGAGAGGTTTTTTAAAAACGGCCAACCCAAGTTTTCAAAATAAATTCGTTTGGGATTTGAGATTAAAATAACTGAATACAACCCTAACATAATAACCATAAGGTAAAATTAATGGATAATCTTTTTTTAATAACCATATTTACATCATTTTTTACACTCTTTTATTTATTTTTGTCCTTTCGTATTGGTTATCTGAGGGGCAGTCCCGTTATGAAACTAGTTTTTGAAATGGATGAAGTAATTTCTGAAAAAAAGTTAAATAGAAACATAAGGGCGCATGGTAATTTTTCAGAATATGTACCTATTTTTTTAATTCTTTTGTTAATCACAGAGTTACAACAGCAATCTAATTTTTATTTCCTGCTGACCATATGCATAATTTTTTCATATGGTAGAGTTGCACATGCAATTTGTTTTGCATTCTATGATTCTAATCCTACTTTGAGAATATCAGGAATGATTTGTACTTATTTAGCGCTTGGTGCACTTGCTGTGTATTTGCTCTTAAGATTAGCTGGTGTATTATAGTTGAACTCATTAATTAAATTGAAAAGTATTTGCTAGGTACCAGCTATATGATGTTCTAACAGTTATGTTTGCCGGGATTGAAAAATTGGGTTTAACTTGCTTTTAAGTTAATTTTCCTTTTTTCAATTGTGAAGGCCAACGCGTCCCAGAATTTAAGACGGGATACAATTGCAGAAATGGCGGCATTTTCAGCTTCTATTATTAGTTCAGATTGCTGATTGCATGCATACTCAACTAATTCGAGGCTAGCAGGACCATGTTCATCAGCGTCAATTTCAATATGTCTTGATAGATAATAATGAAATTTTGGGCAATCTATTTCCGAGATATCTAATTGGGATATCAAACCCTTAAACATGTCAGGTATAGCCCTTTCTCTGCCAAAAGCGAAAACTGCTGCGATTATATTTGGTTTGCCTGTTTTGATGTGGTTAAAGGTGCTTTTGACAAAGTTTGCTGATGCTTCAGGCATAATGCCGGATTTGCTGAAGGAACTTTTCGTCATATAAAAATTTGAGTACGAGGCAGCTGATATTGAACCTTGAGAGAGCCTACTTATCCAATTATTAATTTGTTTGACATCGGCACCAATTTCTTCCATGGCATCTAGGTATAATTCAAAATGGCTGACAATATCTTTGCCGTTTAGATCGTAATCTGTTTCTTCAGCCAGGATGATTTCGTTAACTAACCGAGCACATCTGTTTTCCTTTTTGGAGCGATTGAGAGGAACCCAACAGTCAGTAGTAGGACAAAAGTGGTTTTGTAAAAATTTAATTAAGCTCATAAAGTCCCATACAGCGAAAACATGATGCTCCATGAATATTTGCAGGTCATAAATATTATCTATTAAATCACCAGAAATTAGTTTGTGATTGTTTAACTTAAATTGAAGTGCGTTAATTCGATCGAGAGGGAAATTCATGATGTGCCCTAGTAAAATTTTTATAAAGAGGCAAATTAACATTTTTTAGAAAATGTTGAAAGATTCAACCTGAGAATTAAGCTGCAATCCAGCCATGCGTTTTAGTAATTTGTAATATCAAGAGATCTCTAGAAAACATGACCAATAAAGATAGGTTTTTTTTGGGTTTTTCACTTTTGTAAAACTTAGTTCATAGCAATGAGAATTATTGGTAAATGTTTTTATTAACCAGTTATTATCGATAGTATTTTTTATTTTAAATGTGCAGACACTAGTCTAATCTTTTGTATGAGTGGGCCCTCAAAATTGTTGAGTCAAAAAAATTGTTGGGTCAAAAAAATTTAGTCATTGGATTTGTTTTTGAAAGTCATATTTTTTATAATATTGGCCTTATCACTCGACATTAAATGTGCCAGGGCCGAATATCGTGAAGAGAGCTTTGATAGAGACTATCAAAGTGAGATTGAGGTGCTTTCGGCTGAAAAAAAATTACTAGTTTTATTTTTTCATCAGGCAGGGTGTCCTTACTGTGACAAAATGAAAGCTCGAGTTCACTCTACAGCTAAAGTGATGAAGTATTACACTAAACACTTTATTATGATGGAAAGTGATATTAAAGGTAATTTGCAGGTGGTAATGCCCGATGGCACCAAGGGAACAGAACGAGACTTTGCCAAGAGACTCAGGGTCCGAGCAACACCTGTTTTTATTTTTTATGATAAAGATGGAAATCAAGCTCTAAGGACAACCGGATATTTAGATTCCAACAAATTTTATCTAGCAGGAAAATATGTAGTAGAAGGTCTTTACAATACAGATAAATCCTTTTTCCAATATCTACAGGACCAAAACTGATCATGGGTTTTTGCTGGCGTACTCATGTTTGGATAATATTTCTGTTAATGATTGCAGTTACAAGTTTATGGGCTGAAGAAAAAAAACTAACACTGAATGCTCTTGATATTTTTAGTTTGATTGAGGCAAATGGAGATCACGCCTTTGCAATTACTGATGCTGATTTTGCAATTGCTCAAGCTAGGCTCATCCAAGCAAAATCAGCCCTAAATCCTGACTTAATGTTGAATGCTGTTGGACAGAATTTTCGGTCGATTGAAAATAATATTGCAGAAATCTATGGAGCTTCTAAAGAGTGCATGCCCGGTTATGATTCTGGTAAAAAAGAATTAGAAGTTGTTGCTACAAGTTATGATACTGTTAGGGCCAAGCTTCCTCTGATTTCAAAAAAACATACTGTTCTTCTTGAGGGCCTGGCATTGTTCTATAATCTCCACACCTCCGAACTTAAGTTGCGAGCTTATAATGAAATTCATGCATCTGCATATGTGCGTTGGGACAGGGCTAAAGAACAGCTAAAACTGGCGCAAATTGGACCTGTTGAAGTATCTAAAGCCTTGATGCGGGTTGAAAAAACTCGCCTTGACTATTTTGTAGAGCGTACTCGTAATAACAATTACCGTATGCGTTTGGAAGAATTGATCAATCAGCCTTTGCCGGATGAACTTATCTCGCCCCCAATAGCGCCAGAGATAACGCCCTACGAGGCTGATAGAGAAAAATTTGCTGAGATAGTTTTGAGGCGAAACCCTCAAATGCTGGCTTTGCTCAACAAGTCAAAGGCAGCTGGCATAAGACCTTCTGCAATAAACAAGTTGCCAAGTGAGCGGGATTCTGGAAACGCAGGACACTCAAATCACGACAGGCCTCAGCGTAATTGCCTTGCGGCGAAGGAAAGCCGTATCAACGCACTTATGGAGCTTAAACGTCGTCAACTTCGTACAGAGGCACACATGGCTTTAATGAACAGGGCTGATAATTTTCAACGCATTATTGCTGCAAGGGCAGAGTTTGATTTCGCTCAGAAATATTTATTGCGTAGTCAACAGCTTTATTCTCTTGAACGAGACACTAATCTTGGAGAGGCGATGTTTAAACATTCTCAAGCAGAGGCTGAGTTAATTCGTGCGACTAGTGCCTACAGACTTGAGTCGGCTGGGATTGCTGTGTTATTAGGTGACCATCCGTCTAAAGGTCTGGAACGCAATTATTTAGCATCTTTATTGGGCCCTAACAAAGTTTTCACTGGGGACTTTGTCCCTAAAAGCGGAAGTGGTTTTGGGCAAGATGATCAAAATAAACTTAATTAAGAATATCGAACAATGTATTTAAAAAAAATTGTATGCAGAGACTTTTTATCTATTTTCTTGCCAGTTTTTTTTATTTTAGTTTTATCAAACGAACATACAAAAGCAGAAGAGTACAATCTAACTTTTGCTGTCTCTGGTGTGGTTTCCTCTGTTGAGGCAAATATTGGAGACAAAGTAAAAGTAGGAACTATATTAGCAGTTCTAGATCATGCACCTTTTGATGCAGAGAGACGTGCTGCTGTGGCCACTTATAATTTAGCCAATTTAGTGCTAACCCTATCTGAGGATAGATTAGAACAGTCCCAAGAATTATTTGATGCACTATCCATCTCAGGGGAAGAATTAGAGAAGTCAAAAATTGAATATGCAAAGTCTTTATCTGGCTACAAGGTTGCAAAATCACAAGTTGAAATTGCTACTTGGCGCTTGCAACAGGCGACCTTGAAGTCTCCATTTGTTGGGATTGTCACCGCCATTCCAGGCTATCCTGGAATAGTTGTAAATAACAATGGATTTGAAAAGCCAATCATAGTTATCAAAAAAGAATAATTGTTTCTGTAAAAAGTTATTGGAGTTTGGTTATTGTCAAATTTAGATTCTACAAGTGCATATCTTATTGATATGGATGGTGTCCTTGTTAAAGGTGAGACACCAATTGAGGGAGCTATTGATTTTATTGATCGCCTTCGTGAAAGTGGTAAACCATTTCTGCTGTTTACAAATAATTCAAAATTTTCACCAGAATCTCATTCTACTCGCTTGTCTGGGATGGATTTTCAAATTCCAGCAAAAAATATCTTTACAGCTGGAATGGCAACAGCGCAGTTCTTAGTGAATCAAAACATTGAAGGTTCAGCTTTTGTCATAGGTGAGAGTGGATTATTTACCCCTCTGCAGGAAATGGGTTACACGCTAACTAAAGAAAATCCTGACTATGTGGTTCTGGGGGAGCTTGATACATATGATTTTCGGGCGATTTGTAAGGGAGTAGAATTGATCCGAGAAGGTGCAATATTTATTGCTACAAATCCAGATGAAATCATTCCGGGAAAATTTGGAATTGAGCCTGGCTGTGGAGCTGTTGCGGCAATGATAGAAAAGGCAAGTGGAAAAAAACCCTACTTTATTGGCAAACCTAACCCATTAATGATTCGCTACGCACTAACCACACTTGGGGCTCGAGCACAAGATGCAGTTATAATAGGGGATCGAATGGAAACTGATGTAATTGCTGGTTTGGAGAATGGTATGACGACTTATTTGGTTCTCTCAGGGGTTACAAGAAAAAAAGAAATTGAGAGATTTCCGTACCGCCCAACTCAAGTTTTTAAGTCAGTAGCCGAGATATTTCCTTAAAAAATGGTATTAGACATATCATTATGGTAATTAGATTAAGTTTTGTATTCAGCTTATTAAAAAGATCAATTTGAAAACTTCAATGAGATTTAAACAATTTAACGTTCTCGGAATGCCAATAGAGATATGCGGTAATAATCCAAAAACAGGGTATTATCGTGACGGTTTTTGCCATACTGAGATTGAAGATGTTGGCATCCACACAGTATGTGCCGTTGTTACAAAAGAGTTCCTCGATTATTCATTCAAACAAGGCAATGATCTGATAACGCCGCGGCCTGAATTTAATTTTCCTGGCCTGCAACCGGGTGATACTTGGTGTCTTTGTGCAAAACGTTTTGAAGAGTCAAGATTAGCGGGGTGTGCACCAATGGTAAAATTGACTGCAACTAATGAGAAAACTCTTGAAATTGTCTCTTTGGAGATACTTAAAAAATATCAGATAGACTTAAACTGAGCATTCTCTATTTATGGCATAAGTATTATTAAAAATTAGACTTGATAGTTTTATGACAAAAATGAGTAATATTGAAAACAAAAGTCGATTTTTTATTAACTTCTTCCTCTTTTCCTGAAGACGAACCATAATCCAGCCATAGCGCCTATGCAGCCATCTGTAAAAATAGCTTCTACTACTTCTTTAAATTCTGGTGTATTCCACGAACCGCTGTTTATAAGAATTCCAAGATACTCTGGGTTCCTAATAAGTGGCGTAACTCCTAGTAGCAAAAAACCAAGAAGCACAAGCTGAATTGAAGAAAATTTGTCATACCAGGAGACGTTTTTACTCATAAGTAACCCACCCACTGCAATCATTACTACTTTATAAAATCTAAAAAAAACGAAAAAAATTTATAAATGTGGTTTTTTGAAAATAATTCTAAGAATTATTATTTCGAAATCTTTCACTAACTTGTTTCTATTAACAGAATCTAAACCTAGCTGGTCTAACTCAGATTAATTAGTAATCAATAATTGGTAACATTGATTTTCTATATTTAATTGGCAGTTTATGAATTTTAGAATCACCAGTTTTTCAAAAGCGATGAATTCTTATATTATGAGTGTTGTTTCTGCTCAGTAGGTATTTTTATTAAAGTGATAAGTAGATATTGGTAAAGTTTGATCTTGGTGCCCCCCGCCAGAATCGAACTGGCACTCTCTTGCGAGAACGGGATTTTGAATCCCGCGCGTCTACCAGTTCCGCCAGAGGGGCACAAATGGTAGAATTGTAACTTAAGATTACAAAAGATAAATTACAATAGTCAACAAGCCTTAATTTAAATTTTGAGATATACTGTTAAATAAAAAAACTTAATTAATTTTATAAAAAATAAATTAATTAAGTAAAAATAAAGTTTTGTAATACTATCAACTTCCTCTTTTTTCCTGAATTCTTATTCTCACAAATCAAAGATAAAGTAATATTTCAATAATACTAATTTAAGATTTTTGATGCCCAAATAAAAACATGAAATTGCGCTATTAGTTATTAACTGTTGTTTAATGTTTCTTCTATAGCCTAATCTCGTGAAATAATAATTTAAACTGTAAACCTCTTGATCCTTAAGCGAGATACGAAGATGCGTTATGGTACTTTTGTCTCTAAATATAAAATTCAGCGCTCTAAAATTAGTTATAATCTACTAACACCAAAACCAGATCCAAACAGAGAAAATTCATTGCGTCCGGAACCAATTAGAGCATCTCTAAGTGATGCTTATGCTCTGCTAGCACCATATGTTGGAGTGAGAATAAAAGAACAGCTCAAGGCGGTTGTTCCGTTAGCGTTGTATTTAGGCTTATTTCAAGTTTTTGTGCTTGATTATCCAATTCAAGAGGCTACGGCACTTTGTTTGGGTCTTGTTGCAGTTATTATCGGGTTGGCTATTTTCATGGAGGGCCTTAGCTCAGGTTTAATGCCATTTGGAAACATTATTGGAACTAACTTGCCAGCCAAAGCTTCAATGCCAGTGGTGCTTCTAATTCTGGGAATATTGGGAGTTGGAGTAACCTTTGCCGAACCAGCTATTGGTGCTCTTCAAGCTTTTGGCTCTTCAATCGATGTTATAAAAGCCCCATACTTATTTGAACTTTTAAATAATTGGACCCTGCCTCTTGTTTTGATGGTTGGCGCAGGAGTTGGAATTGCAGCAATACTTGGTACTGTCAGATTTATTTATGGTTGGTCGCTGAAGCCGTTAATCTATATTTCAGTAATACCGCTTGGATTTCTATCGGCTTTTTTTTGGTTTAACCCTGACTTACGAAGTATTCTCGGTCTAGCTTGGGATTGTGGCGCAGTTACTACAGGACCTGTAACAGTGCCACTAGTGTTAGCTATCGGTATTGGAATTGCAAACTCTGCTGGAAAAGGGAATTCATCATTGTCCGGTTTTGGTGTGGTTACACTTGCATCCTTGTTTCCAATAATGGCTGTTCTTTTACTTACTCTTTTTGTTTATTCTGTAATTACACCTGATCAAATCATTGCTAATGCGGCGGCAATAAAAGATTCTGTAAATTCGGAGGTTTCTGTTTGGGAGCAAACACCTCTCGTAGAAATAATTCTTGGAGTAAGAGCTATTGTTCCTTTGGTTCTATTCTTAGGATTCGTATTGTTCGTAGTTTTACGATCAAAGTTAACGAACACGCTTGTTACGGTTTATGGACTGTCCTTGTGTGTGATTGGCATGTGTATTTTTAATATTGGACTTACTTATGGATTAGGGGCAATGGGCACTCAAACAGGCCAGGGGTTGCCGGGGGCCTTCATTGAGACAAATTTAGTTGAGTCATCACCAATTTTCTCACATTTAGTAGGTATCATAGTTGTTATTTTGTTTGCTTTCGTTTTAGGTTTTGGGGCAACGCTTGCTGAACCTGCATTGAATGCTCTTGGTCTGACAGTTCAAAAGCTGACAAATGGTGCGTTTAAAAAAGAGATGCTTATGTATAGTGTTGCAATCGGCGTTGCAGTCGGTATTTCCCTCGGAGTTGCAAAACTCGTGTTGGATTTGGATCTTGCAACACTATTATTACCGCTCTATTTGGCTGGTTTAATATTGACTGCTCTTTCCTCAGAGGAATTTGTGAATGTTGCTTGGGATAGTGCGGGTGTGACTACCGGACCAGTAACAGTTCCCTTAGTGCTTGCAATGGGCTTAGGCCTAGGAAAGGCAGTATCCGCTACAGAGGGTTTTGGAATTCTATCATTAGCAAGTATTTGTCCAATAATAGCAGTATTAACAATGGGTCTATTGATAAAAATACAGCAGAAACGCCAATCTGCGGCTTAACAATATTTGATGGAGGTACCTAAAATTGGCTGATAGACATATTATATACTTAACTGACGTAAAGATGATTACTTGTGTGTTACAAAATGGCCTTGGTGAGGAGGTATTGGAGGCGGCCAAGAATGCAGGTGCCCAAGGTGCAACGATAAGTTATGCACAGGGTACAGGTATCAGAGATAGAATGGGTCTGTTGGGAGTAACTATCGATGAACAAAAAGAGGTTTTACGCCTTATAGTTTCAGATGATCAAGCAGACCGCGTTTTTGAGGCAATATATCTGGCAGGCAAACTAGATACGCCGGGTAAGGGTATAATGTATGTTTCAAATCTTGAAAATGTAGCTACTCATATACCTCAAACAGTCGTAGACTCAGTATCAGAATAATCAGTAGGGTAATACCATGTTTATTGAATTAGGCTCTATGCTCTCACTTAAAATTGGAAAAGCTGTTTACGAAGAGCTAGAAAAAGATGAGCGCGTTACATACGTTTTCCTTGAAAATGGTCGTAGCAATGATCTTTTCGAAGATCGTCAATTCGGCACATTCGGTGAGGCTGCGCTATTAACCGTAATTGTAGATAAAAAAGATGAAAAAGAAATTTTTGAAAAGATTTTTGAGACGTCAAGATTAACTGATGAAAATAATGGCATTCAGTATACTTCCTCATCTCTCGCTAAAACGTCCTTTGAAGGCCCCCGCTGAACCATCTTTTTTCTGTGACAAGAGCAATTAAGTTATTAAAATGTTGGGCAGAAAGTGACAGATTCTTCTATATGCAGTTTATTTAATAATTTTTTCTGAAATTCCCAGAACTAAACTTACTGACAATTATTTCTATTCAAATCAATTTCTGCATGTCATTTTGAAAGTAAGAATGATTGATTTATGTATTATTATAAAAATGGATAAACAAATTGTTTTATAGGGCGTTTTTCTTCATTGTCTTGATTTTGTTTTGTGAGCTGATACGTCTTGGCTTGTTATATGTTCTAAATTATTGAGTGCGTCTGATACTCACCCCTATATACATAGCTATTTTTGAGTATGCAGCTGTCAGCTTTTATTTCAATTAATAAAGAGAGTATGGAGCTATAATTGCATGCTAGGACTTGTGAATGTAAGGTGTGTGTAACTAGCATCGTCAGGTTTGGAGTGTTTATTTTGAATGGTTTTATGATTTTAGTTTGCAAAACTAGTCTAAACTTTACTAACTAAAAAATCTATTTACTGCGCTTTGTTGATGAAAGACCGTGACCCCCTTTAAAGTGAATAATTTACTTTCCTGTAGATGACTATGCCAGATTGTTATTTGCAAAATTATGACAATAGAAAATTTTACAATTTTATTGGTAGTTGGATTTTTCTCTGTAATCCAATCAATTTTTGGAATGGGCGTACTAGTTTTCGGTACACCAACCTTGTTGTTATTGGGATATGATTTTATAACTACACTTGGCTATGTCTTGCCAGCATCCTTTACAATTTCTTTGTTACAGGTGCTTACAGCACGTACAAAAAAGGTGCCAATTTCTGGTTATCTTTACTTACTTTGTCTGCCCGGAATTGGTATTGGCTTGTGGTTAACTGATGTCATTTCAATTACATCTTGGACAAATAGGTTGGTTGGAGGAACGCTTTTGATATCGGCCTTGGTCCGCTTTTGGCCTCCATCACAAAAATTAGTTGCCTTCCTTTTGAACAGATACTTACCATTTTATCATTTTTTTATGGGAGTAACACATGGTTTGACCAATCTTGGGGGTGCTCTATTAGCAATATTGGCTAGTGGTAGAAGTAATGATAAAGAAGTCATTAGGTATACTATTGCACATTACTACATTTCATTCAGCAGTATTCAAATGTTGTTTCTTACGGTTTCAATGGGCCATGGTGATTTGCTTGTAAAAAATCTTTCAACAGCCGTTGTTGCAGCTATCGTTTATCTTCTTGTTGGTAATAGAATTTTTAATAGTAGCAATAATCACTACTACAACTTTGCTTTGAGTCTGTTCATCGCAGCTTATGGTATTGCTATACTAATAAAGCTATAATTCTAAATCAAATTAAGTCTTGATATACATCTAGGAAATAATTCCTAATCTTTCTTGGCTGAGACGGTGTGACTGCACAGTTTTAACAAATTAATTGGATTCTTAGGGATAAGTTCTGATGTCAGAAAACTATTTAAACCAAATCTTGAATGCTCGTGTTTACGACGTTGCTATAGAAACACCACTTGAGACTGCAGGGGTTCTTAGTGGTAGGTTGAATAATAACATACTTATAAAGCGTGAGGACCTGCAGCCAGTCTTTTCTTTTAAAATTCGTGGTGCCTATAATAAATTGGTTCAATTGACTGAAAAAGAAAAAATTTGCGGTGTGATAGCGGCGTCTGCTGGTAATCATGCCCAAGGTGTAGCTTTAGCAGCAAATAAACTTTCTATTCCAGCAACTATTGTGATGCCTCAAACGACACCAACTATTAAAATTGAGGCGGTTAAAAACTGGTCTCCACGTGTGATATTGCATGGTGATGATTATCAGGAGGCCTACGCTGAGTCACTTTTGATTTCAAAAAAAGAGTCTCTTACCTATATTCATCCCTTTGACGATCCCCATGTTATAGCCGGCCAAGGAACGATTGCCATGGAAATTCTGCGGCAGTGCAAGGAAGAAATTGACATAATTTTTGTTCCAGTCGGCGGTGGTGGGCTTATTTCCGGTATAGCCTCTTATGTGAAGGCAGTTCGTCCAAAAATCAAAGTTATTGGAGTCGAGCCAGAGGATGCAGCTTCTATGACCCGTTCTCTGGAGAATAACCGTCGAGTGCGACTTGATGAAGTTGGTACTTTTACCGACGGCTGTGCTGTTCGAGAAGTTGGTAAAGAAACTTTTAGACTTACTAGTAAGCTGGTTGACGGGATGATAACAGCCTCGGTTGATGAGATTTGTGCAGCGATAAAGGACATATTCGAAGACACACGAGTAATAGCAGAACCAGCAGGTGCACTTTCTATGGCAGGTTTAAAAAACTATGTCGCAAATAAGGGGATTGTTGATAAAACCTTAGTAGCCATTAATTGTGGAGCAAATATAAACTTTGATCGTCTTCGGCATATTTCAGAACGTGCTGAAATTGGGGAAAAGCGAGAAAGTTTATTTGCTGTAACAATACCTGAAAAACCAGGAAGTTTTCGTCAATTTTGTACAATACTCGGAAAGGTCTCAATTACAGAATTTAATTACCGTTACGCTGATGAGGTTGAAGCAAAAATTTTTGTGGGTGTTAAGCTTACTGGAGGTCAAGAAGAAAAATTAGTATTGATGAAAAATTTTAAACAAGGGGGCTTTCAAGCAACTGATATTTCTGACAACGATATTGCTAAATTACACATACGCCACATGGTAGGTGGCCGTGCTAAAAATTTGGAGAATGAGGAAGTTTATCGTTTCCAATTTCCTGAAAAGCCCGGAGCTCTTCTAAACTTTCTTAATCACTTGGGGGAACAATGGAACATAAGTCTATTCCATTATCGAAATCACGGTTCAGCTTTTGGGCGTGTGCTTTGTGGCATTCAAGTACCAAGAGCTGAAATTGAAAAATTTCAGTACTTTTTAACTAAGCTTGGCTACCCCCATTGGTCTGAAACTAAAAACTCAGTTTACAAGACATTTCTTCGTTGAAATCAGAGCGACTTCGAAAGTGGTAAGGCTAATTATGGCTTTTTCCAGTTCTTGATTATCGTCCAACCGCCATTATGCTTTGCCTCAAGCAAGTACGAATGATTATTATCCATTTTAACATTTAATACTTCCTGCCACTCAGATCTTTGGGAGTGAACAAGAAGATGCGTATATTTTTGGTCGATAATGGTAGCTCGAAAAGCCTCTTTTTTTAGGTCATGAAACACGCTCAGATGGCCTTTGTATATATCATCGCCACCTAATTCGTAACGCGCGATGACGCCTGCCTCACCGCTACCTTGTGGATCTATCACAGACAGAGAACTTCCTTTAGCCAATAGATCCTTTATATCTTTGGCTACTGTTCTATAGTGGGAAACAGGCTGGAAACGGTCAAAGCGTAATTTATTAGCAAAAATAAAAGGAGCCAAAATGATCAGGGCTACGGGAAGCCATGAAAGGCTGTTTGGTAATTTCAAACGCCTCTTGTACTTTTGCCATAAAAAACCTGCTCCGTACGCACTAAATGCGACGCCGACCAGACCAAGTTGCATGTTGTAACGCCAGTAGGAGGAGGCTCTGAGTGCATCAATTTTTCCGAAAACTGTAACATAGGAGAATAGTAGAAAAGCATTGTGACCGAGGAAGATAGTAGCCGCTATGATTGCAAAACGATCGAAAGGTGTTTTGTAATGAATTAAACCTCTTAACCCAAGGCAGACAATTGCCAGCATCAAAAGAAGATACGCTCCTTTCTTAGACAAGATTATCAGCATCATTTTAAGAATTTGCGGAATGTACTCTATTACCCAGTTAGAATAGGGTAAAATTTGCATCTCATCACCCGCGAGTTCCTGCGAAACGTAGTACCGCCAGGTTGAATAAATGATGATGGCTGGTATTACCATCTTGGGAAGTATGAGAAACAAATCGTAAACTTTGATTTTTGGATCTCTCAGGCCAGTCAGAGCTAGAGCCACTACAACAATAGCAGCCATTGCCAATGTTGATTGTTTTAGATTTACTAATAAAGCCAACAATAAACCAATTTGAAGAGCTAATTGAGTGCCTTCTTCATGCCGTCCATCACGTAAGTTACCAAGCATCTGCCATCCAATAATAGCTGATAGTCCCGTGATAGCTGCCGTCGAGACGTCAACATAAGACGTCAAGACTACTTTCTGTGCAAAAGTTGTGTTCAAAAGCGTTGTAGACAGGACGCCAACAGCACAGAGTTTCCAACTGGGCTCAGTATTGTATTTTTCCTGGCCCATACCTGTACGAATAAGCCGGATTGAAGCAATGCTGAATGTCAATAATATCATTACATTTGTCAAAGCTCCAGCACTCTCCAAAAATCGCCCACCAATAGAGCTGGCCATATAATTAATATAATGCCAGCCAAAAGGATTAGCGATTAGATTACCTCCACGATGGGCGTTTTCCTTAGTTGGGAATTCATGAATTTCTGTGAGTAATTTGGGAGTGGTCAGCCAGTTTGAGAATTCGTCCCATTGTGAGCCAGCCATGCCTGAAACTAAAACCAACAGGGGTAATGCAAGAATAAATATCTTGTGTGTTCCAGCAGGCAACAAATATCCATCTCGACGATAGGCTAGAAAACCTGACACAATGGCTAAAGCTACAGTTATCAGCCCAATTGTAGTGAAAGACGCTGTAGTAAAAACACCTCCTAAGGTAAAAATAAAGCTAACAATGGCCCAACCGAAAAACGGTGCCAATGCCTCATGGCGTTTTGAGCCACTGGCGTACGCACCAAGGGCAGTTAAACCAAGCCACATAATGATCACGCTCGCTAATGCAATGAATTGCTCGCTTCCGTTGATAAAATTTTGAATATATCCGGTTATCACATTCATAGATGTTTGCGCTTCCAGACCGTGATACTAAAAAGAGGTGCAATGGCTATCGGTATAGATTTTTGCTTAATTTTTGAGAAGAATGTCTCTGACATTCTCTCTATATCCAAAATATTTGTGGTGTGATAATGGCCTGAAAAACCGGCTAAACGCCTTCCTATTTTGTATATCCAATTTTCAGTAGGGCCACACAAAAAAAGCAGTCCATCCTCTCTCAAAGACATGTGGAGTTGCTCAAGCAGTTCAGGGATATTGTCATTATGTTCAAGGCTGTCGAGAGCAAAAATTGCACGGTACTTGTTGGGTTGAAGTGTACCAAGCGTTTGGCGTACTGCTAGTGGATTAAAATGAATGAGAGCCTCAGATAGCTTGTCGTTTATTTCGATGAAATGATAAGGCTCTGTAGTTTGAAGTACATAAAACAACTCGCCGGATGCTGCACCAAAATCTAGAACTGGTCCTTTATTGCAGTAGCTTTTGTAGGCTTGAGCCACGCTGTCAAGGCGCCACCAAGAAATGCCTGCAGCTGCCAGATTGTTGTGGACGTAAGAAGGAATGCAACTTTCCTCAATTTGCTCAAATTGGCGCTTTATGTCAAAATAGTCTCTCAGAAGAGAACGTCGCAGATTAACAATGTTCCACAATTTCATAATCTTTACCTTTTGGTGAATTTAGAGATAGAGGAATACTCTAGAAAAATTATTTTTTTATTTTAAGTATAAAAACAATTGAGTGACCAAATAGTGCAAGCAATTAATTGATATTAGTCTAGGTTGTTTTTTTTGGTATTTCGATAGATTATATATTTAAAATTTTTATGCGCATTGTTTGGCGCAGCATCCCTTTGAATCTCTTCAAAACCGGCATTCAAGACAGCGCGTTGCTGAGTAGGATTTTGATACAGATACAGTGAATTAACAAATTTTTGGTTAATAATATCTAGCGTTTTTGTTACCACATCACAATCGTAAGAATTATGATTAAAGGCAAAAAGAACAATATCACGATGTCTGTCTTTAGGGATATTGATAAGTATTTGATCCGCCCAATAGACACTCTCTACATTTGCATGAATGTGTAAAACACTAGCGTTTGATATTTGTTTTTGTGACTTCTCAATGGGTGGGGGAGGTAAATTTTTCTGTGATCTTTTTGATAATACTTCATTTAGTTCAACGCCAACACAGATTTGGAAAAATTTAGTCTCATTGGCAATTAATAGGGTTTTTCCCGAACCAGCACCCAAATCCACAAAAATTGGGATCAAATTTGGATTGCTGTATCTAATCCCTGAAGTATACCATTCAAAGGACTTTCTAATCATTTCAAAACATACCGAGGTATAAACCGGCATATATATCATATAACGACTGTCCTCGTAACCATCCGCTTTAATCTCAGTCGTATTGACATTCCTCTTCAAATCAAACCAATGCAATTCTTTGAATGTATCAAACACACGACCAAAGGCATACATTCCACTTCCGTGATAAGTAAAAATGTTGAAGTAGTCTTTAATGTTCAAGTTTTTCTCCCAATAAAATATTATGCACACAACTTAACAATCTTTATGAATAAAACCACTTGCACCAAGTGTACCAGAGATTTTTTTGATAACCTTGAGGATATCCCTATAAAGGGCACATGAAGGCGCCGGTACTTCAAGCCTCATACTCAGTGTACAAATGATTTTCTGTTACAAACCTATGGGGCCTGCGTGGCTCTGCGGTCAGCCGCACGAACTAGAAGGGCTATAATTTATGGTTATTGTTCTTCAAGCGGATTAGTGATTGTTGAGGGTAAAGAAATAGCAGGGGTAACCGAACTCTATGGAGCCTCTGAGGGCTGTCTTGCTTCAATTAATTGTTTGCTGCGTAAGTCAATCCAATTAAAAACATCATACCATACTTTTTTAGCCTGAAGATCGCGCATCAGCATGTGATAACCATCATCATACAAGATTACTTTTCGTGTTACTTTGCCCTTTTCTGGTAATCTTGAGAGCATTACCATAATTGGTTTTTTTGGAATGACTTCATCTTTTTTTCCGTAAAGTACCAATAATGGTTGATTTAGTTTCCAGGCTGACTCAATCGCCTGATCCATTAGGTTTGTGAGACCATATATAGCATCTACACGGGTTTCTTTAATAATCAAAGGATCTTTGTTGAGGGCTCGTAACATTTCTATATTATCTGAAGCTTTGATTTTAAGGCTTCTCCCCGTCAGTTTTGCTCTTGGAAACGTATGGGCGGTGACCCACAGTGCGGTAGTTTGATACCAAGGCATGAATTGGCGTCCCCATACTGCTGGAGCGGAGAGAATCACTCCTCTTAATCCCAGGTCTCTCGCTTGCTCATGAGCATCTTTAAGGGCTACCATAATAACGGCCCCGCCCATGCTTTCACCTAACAAGTAAAGTGGGGTCTTAGGATGGCGTGCTCGAATAAGCAAAGTAAGACTCAATAAGTCAGCAGTTAGTGTTTTAACACCTGCCCAAAAACCACGATTTGGAGCAGCCCCGAAGCCTCGTTGATCATAGGCATATGTGGTAATATTATTCCTTGAGAAAAAAACTGCTGCTACATTGATAAACTTACTGTAGTCATTAAAGCCATGTACAGCCAGGATAATGGCTTTTGGAATGGGTTCGCTTGACTTCCATTTACGAATTGGAAGATGTGTCCCATCACTAGTGATAAAATAATTATTGTTTAATGATGGTTCTTTCGTAGGCGGAGATAGATTTTCATAAGTTTTTAGAGCACAGGCATTAAGTAACATTGTCACAAAAATCATTGAAGTAGAAATGATCCTACAGAAGTTCATAGTTAAGGTTTGTTTTTTTGTGTACCAGAGAAATTTGGGGTAGTTAAGGAGATAAAAATATCTTCAAGTTCCACTTCTTTGGTTACCACATCTGAGACGTTTAATCCGGCCTGGTAAATGACACTTAATATTTTGCCACTATCTGTTTTACTAGGCGTATAGCAAAATCGCAGTTTCTGAGGGCTCTGGAGTTCAGCTTTATACTGCTTCATTAATTTGGGCACACAAGTTAAGGTTTCTCGAATAGTTACAATCATTTCCTTTGAATCAAGTTTTTTTAGTAATAAACTCGTTGGTTCACAAGCAATCAAATTCCCCTCTTTAAGAATGGCAATTTGATCGCAAAGCTCTTCAGCCTCTTTTAGGTAATGGGTTGTGAGTAATATTGTAGTGCCACGTGCATTTAATTCCTGTACGTAAGTCCATAATTGGTGGCGAAGCTCTACATCAACACCAGCTGTTGGTTCATCAAGAACCAAAACTGGTGGCGAGTGAACCATAGCCTTGGCGACCAGCAAGCGGCGACGCATTCCGCCAGATAGGGTGCGTGAGTAGACATCGGCCTTACTCAATAAGCCAACAGCTTTGAGAATTTCATCCGTTTTGCGAGCATTGCTGGGGACACCATATAATCCCGCTTGAAGCTCAAGGGACTCTCGAGGTGTAAAAAAAGGGTCAACGTTCAGTTCTTGGGGCACAACACCGATTGAGCGCCGTGCGGCACGCATATTGGTTTCAATGTCATATCCCCATATTCTCGCGGCTCCAGATGTAAGGGTAACTAGTCCAGCTAATATATTTATCAAAGTTGATTTTCCAGCTCCATTTGGGCCTAAAAGTCCAAAAAAAGATCCCCCAGGTACTCTCAGACTTACCTTGTTTAGAGCTGGCGAAGTAGAAGTGCTATTCTGATGCAAATAAGTTTTGCTCAGATTTTCGATTTCAACAGCGTTTTTAGAGGTTGTCTTTTTCATCGGGCTCTGCTGTCTATAGGAAAAAAAGTATAGATATGTACTATATGCGGGCTTTGAAATTTAGTCGACAATCGCTATCATTGTGTAATAGTGCGTTCAACACCTGTATATAGAAATCCAATGCAAGGTATAACATGGAAGTAGCAGAAACCATCATTGTAAATAAACCCTCAGTCAGTTGTGACGGGGGTGGTGGCGCATTAGGCCATCCTAAAATCTATTTGACAATTTCTAAGGGCGGAGAAATTGTTTGTCCCTATTGTTCACGCACATTTAAACTAGATGATGGCGTGTCTAAATCCGGTAAACACTAACGTATTGTGTCCAAAGAAAGCCCCAATCCTCGCCACGTGTACCTGATTGATGGTTCAGGTTTTTTGTTTCGTGCATATTATGGCATCAAAGAACGCTTGACTCGAGCCGATGGAACGCTGGTGAACGCAGTTCATGGTTTTAGCACCATGCTGATGAAGCTAATTGATGACACAGATGCCGACTACATAGCAGTAATTTTTGATAGTGCACGTAAAACTTTCCGCAACGATATATATCCTAAATATAAGGCTAACAGAGATGCGCCACCAGCGGACTTGATTCCACAGTTTGAATTGGTTCGCGAAGCGACCCGCGCTTTTAATGTTGCTTGTGTGGATATGCCTGGCTTTGAAGCTGACGATTTGATTGCTACTTACGCCACTCAGGCTATTAAAATGGGTGCAAAGACGACAATTGTCTCATCTGATAAGGATTTAATGCAGTTGGTTGATGATAATGTGATGATGTTTGACGCAATGAAAAATAAGGAAATTCGCTCCGCTGAAGTTGTAGAAAAATTTGGTGTTACGCCAGATCGGGTGACAGAAGTACAAGCTCTTGCTGGGGATAGTTCAGATAACGTTCCGGGAGTGCCCGGAATTGGTTTGAAAACTGCAGCTCTGCTGGTAAACGAATATGGAGACCTAGATGGAGTTTTGGATCATGCTAAAGAGGTTAAACAGCCTAAACGTCGTCAAAGTTTAATTGATTTTGCTGCCAATGCCCGCCTGTCAAAAAAGCTTGTCACACTTAAAAGGGATGTGCCAGTAAAAGTGCCATTGAGTGAATTTGTAGTAAAAATACCAGATCAAAGTAAACTTCTAACTTTTTTAGCGGCGCAAAATTTTAAGAATTTGGCGGATCGGGCCACCAGCCGTTATGGATTTGAGCCACTTCCTAGTGGCCCAAATGCTGAGGTGAAGAAAAAAATTGGGACCTTCTATGAGTTAGTTCAAGATGTGGATGTTTTGAAAAAATGGATTAATGGCGCATCTTTTAAAGGCTTCGTTGCTATTGACACAGAAACTACGTCTATTGATGCGACACAGGCGAAATTAGTTGGCATATCACTCTCTTATGAGGCTGGACAGGCCTGCTATATCCCGCTCTCCCACAAGACGCCAGAAACGCAATGCATATTAAATTTAGATGATGAGAACTCAGAGAATGCAGAGGTTACTGCCCCAGAGCAGATTAATTTTAATCAAGCTCTTAAGATACTGGAAGGTCTGCTAAGTGACCCTTCAGTTCTTAAGATTGGCCATAACATTAAGTATGATGCTCAGGTTTTAGCAAGTTATGGTATCCAGATAAGCCCTTTTGATGACACTATGTTACTATCTTATGTTCTAGACTGTGGGCGGCATGCTCATAATTTAGATGAGCTCTCAATGCTGCATTTTGATCATAAAAACATCAAGTTTAAAGATATAGCTGGATCTGGAAAATCACAAATCACCTTTGATAAAATTGGATTGGAAAAGGCCCTTGATTATGCTGCCGAGGATGCAGACATGACTTGGCGCCTTTTTGAACGTTTGAAGCCGCAATTAGTTGATCAAAGCATGGTCACAGTCTACGAAACTCTGGAACGGCCATTGATAGGTGTATTAACAGAGATGGAGCGCCGGGGTATTAAGGTTGATGCTGAGGAGTTGAAACGACTTAGTGACGATTTTGCTTTCCGTCTGTCGGATCTTGAAAAGCAAATTTACGATCTTGCGGGTCGTGAATTTAATGTTGCTTCGCCTAAGCAACTTGGGGAAGTTTTGTTTGATGAAATGGGTTTGCCGGGCGGGAAAAAAGGAAAGACGGGAGCCTACGCTACTGGAGTTGAAATACTCGAAAAACTTGCAACCGATGGTCATCAGTTGCCAAGAATGGTTCTTGAGTATCGCCAATTAGCAAAATTGAAGAGCACATATACTGATGCTCTAACCGCACAGATTAATCCAACCACAGGCAGGGTTCATACTTCTTTCTCTATGGCAGGAACATCAACAGGTAGATTAGCCTCAAGTAATCCAAATTTGCAGAATATTCCTGTGCGAACTCAAGAAGGGCGAAAAATCCGTGAGGCTTTCATTCCTGAGGTTGGTTGTAAGCTACTAAGTGCTGATTATTCACAAATTGAACTTAGGCTTCTGGCTCACGTTGCTGGTATTGATACTCTGGTTGAAGCTTTTAGATCCGGCGAAGATATTCATGCAATTACTGCCTCACAGGTATTTGGTGTCTCCACAAAGGACTTGGATCCTATGTTACGTCGTCAGGCTAAGGCTATAAACTTTGGTATTATTTATGGGATCTCTTCCTTTGGTCTGGCCCGTCAATTAGATATTTCAAAAAAGGAAGCCTCTGATTATATTAAAGCTTACTTTGAGCGCTATCCAGGGATTCTTGATTACATGCAGAGAACTAAAGAAGAAGCCTTAAGTCAAGGTTACGTGACGACGCTATTTGGACGCAAATGCCATATCAAAGGCATTGACGATAGAAATCCAGTAATGCGTAGCTTAGCGGAACGTGCGGCCATCAACGCCCCAATTCAAGGTGGTGCGGCTGATATTATTAAACGGGCTATGGTATCGATGCCGCCTGCCATGGCTGAGGCGGGCCTGGGAGCAAGTATGCTGCTGCAGGTCCATGATGAATTGATATTCGAGGTTCCAAAAAAAGAAATTGAAGTAACTACAGCCGTCGTTAAGGAAATTATGCAAAACGCAGCTAAGTTAGATGTGCCCCTGATTGTTGATGTCGGGATTGGTGACAACTGGAACCAAGCTCATTAAATTTAGTTGATTTGGTGCACGCTAGGTTTTTATGGTGTTTTACCTTGGTCTAACTTTGTGTGACTTCCTAAGAGAGTTAAGTGCCCTAAAAATAAGTAAAACACCTAAAATAACAGCATGGACAATAGGCTGGGTTAGATCTGCCTTGATCATCATCCAGTGATGGATGACGGCACCTATTCCGGCAAGGTACACGCATCGGTGAACCATACGCCAGCGTTTTGCGCCTAGCCATTTGACAACTGCTGTTGGAGACGTGATAGCTAAAGCGAGCAGGATTATAAATGTTACCATTCCTACGGAAATGTATTTGCGTTTAATAATATCAGCTAAAATATCATTCCAATTAAGAAATTGATCAGCAATTACATAGTTGGCTACGTGTAGTAAGGCATAAGTAAAAGCAAAAAGACCAATCATACGTCTGAAACGCACCGGCGTTGACCAGCCAGTTATTACTGCAAGTGGTGTAATGCAAAGTGTTAGAAGAATGAAACGTAAGGCCCAATCGCCAAGATACCGATTGACCATTTCTACCGGATTAGCGTTAAGACCAACACCCAAGTCACCAAATGCTACTTTCCAGATGATCCAAAGTAGAGGTAGCAGTAAAGCGAAAAAGAAGATTGGCTTGGCAATCTTTCGAATGAGAAAATCGTTGGTCATTTTTAGAAGAATTTCTGTAAGTCCATACCGTGGTATAGTTCGGAAACTTCCTCTTCGTATCCATTGAATTTTTTGGTCTCAATTTTGGGCGAGAAGTAGTTGCTACCTAGCCTACGTTCTTTAGCTTGGCTCCATCGTGGGTGGTTAACTGCAGGGTTGACATTGGCATAAAAGCCATATTCATGAGCTGCAGAGCGATTCCAAGAAGTTGGTGGTTGTTTTTCGACCAGACGGATTGACACAATGGACTTAATAGATTTAAAGCCGTACTTCCAAGGGACAACTAGGCGAATCGGGGCCCCATTTTGATTTGGTAATTCTTCTCCATAAAGCCCAACAGTCAATAATGTTAGTGGATTCATTGCCTCATCAATTCGAAGTCCTTCAATATAGGGCCACTCAAGAACCTTCCTTCTCTGGCCTGGCATACGTTCTGGATCGTAGAGAGTTTCAAAAGCAACAAATTTTGCTCTTGATGTTGGCTCAAGACGTTTAATTATATCGGCCAATGGAATTCCAATCCAGGGAACAATCATTGACCAAGCTTCAACACAGCGAAATCTGTAAATGCGTTCTTCAAGTTGATGATGCCTAATCAGTTCATCAAAGTCATATAAGCCGGGCTTCCCCACTTCCCCTTCAATACTTACCGTCCAGGGTTTTGTCTGAAAATTTTTTGCAGTTCGGGCTGGCATTTCTTTGCTGGTGCCAAATTCATAAAAGTTGTTGTAAGTGGTAACAAGGTTATAGGGAGTTGGTTCTTGAGTTGTGCTATACGGACTTGTCTTAAAGTTATCAATTTTATTCTTCTTTTCAGTTCCCAGAGTGTCTCTTGGAAAAAATCCTGGTATCAGGCCTGCAATTGTGGCGGACTTAATAAAATGACGACGGTTCATAAAAACTGATTTTGGAGTAATTTCAGAGCCCTTAACGTCAGAGATTTTTTTTTGTATTATGAGCATTCGCTTATCAGTTTGTGGCTTTATAATAATATATAAACATGTCCTTATATTGACACAATATCTTGATGTATGGAAATTACATTCCATTAAGTAAATAAAATTATCAAGAAAAGTTGCAGCGAGTTAGATTTAGGTATATGGCGGTGTTATGCAAACACTTTATCATTTGTGGCTTTCACCATTTTGTAGAAAGGTCCGAATTGTTCTTCATGAAAAGAAAATCGATGTCAATTTGCAAGTTGAAAATGTCTGGGAAAGGCGTAAGGAGTTTCTTGCTCTCAATCCAGCTGGGTCTGTCCCAGTTCTTCTAGAGCCAGGAGGTCCTGCTCTATCTGGCAGTAATGTCATTAGTGAATTTCTTGATGAAATTCATCCTGAGCCCCCTCTCATTGGCCGTCATCCTTTGGAGCGGGCAGAAGTACGTAGAATTGTTGACTGGTTTGATGATAAATTCAATAAAGAGGTTACCGAGAATTTAGTTGGTGAAAAAGTGATGAAAAGGTTCCTTGGGTTAGGTGCTCCTGACTCTAAAGCAATCAGGGCTGGTCATAGCAACATAAGCACTCACCTTTCATATATTTCCTATTTAGTAGAGAGGCGCAAATGGCTGGCTGGGAATGAATTGACACTTGCTGATATTACTGCTGCAGCACACCTTTCTGCTATCGATTATTTAGGTGATGTGCCTTGGGATGACTATCCCTCAGCCAAAGAATGGTACGTCCGTATTAAGTCACGGCCTAGTTTTCGCCCCCTACTTTCAGATTACATTCCGGGTGCTCCCCCCTCAAAACATTACGCAAACTTGGACTTTTAAGTGACACTAATTATTTCCCAACAATCGTATACTTGGGTGATTTTGCGCTCTTGCCTTCGTCTGACCTCTCCTGAATAAATGTCTATAAAGGCAAACATCTTTTGTGATCTTATGGTTTCAATGACCTTTAAGAAGGTGCCGTTATTATTTTCAAAAATATGTCCAATTTCAGGTTTTTTGTATGTTTTGGAGCTCGAAAGAGCAAAGGTTGGAATATAGCCTCTGTCAATAAGGTTCTCTTCTGGATCAATATAAATTAAACTTAAATTATTAGTCTTAAAAAAGCCTATTTGTATCAAGTAGTGGTGAATATAATCTGCACCTTTGCGTTCTGCCTTTATGTAAAGATTTTTTTTGTTCACTTCGTCAGGTTTAAGTACAGCATGTCCGCATGATATTTTATAGGCTTGTAGCTTGATAGGTTTGGGATCATCCATTTTGTTTCTCTTTTTGCCGAAACCTTTTTAACATAGACTCCCGTATGATTCATACAATGTTGTTTGTCCACCTTTTTGGGGATGTAAATTTAGGGGTATCGACACATTATGATTAAACCACGTCTTTTTTGTTTTGGTCTTGGGTATACTGCACTTCGTCTTGCGCTATATTTGTTGTCTAAAGGCTGGGAGGTGGCTGGCACAGTCCGAGATAAAAAGAGAGTGAAAGAGATCGAAAATCTGGGCATTGAGGCACTTCTTTTTGATCGTGGGTGCCCTCTTGAAAATCCAGCAGCCAAGATGATGAGCGCATCTCATCTTTTATCATCAGTACCTCCAGACCAATATGGAGATACTGTCCTTGATACACATGGAAAAAACATTTCTGACCTCTGCAACACTTTTAAGTGGATAGGTTATTTATCAACGACAGGGGTTTATGGCAATCGTAATGGTGATACAGTAAAAGAGGGTGATGTACTTGAGCCGACTTCGGTGCGAGCAAGTCGCAGAGTTGATGCTGAAAGTCGCTGGCTTGAGCTAAATGCACACATATTTCGTATCGCTGGAATTTATGGTCCAAAACGTTGTGTTTTAGACGATGTACGACAGAGACGGGCAAAAAGGATCGATAAGCCCGGCCAGGTATTTTCACGTATTCATGTGGATGATCTAGTTCGCATTCTTGCAACATCTATGGCCACTCCGAATTCTGGGCAAATTTATAATGTTTGTGATGATGAACCGGCACCTCCCATACAAGTCGTAACTTTTGCGTGCGAATTGTTGGGCATCAAACCTCCTTTGGTACAGTCTTTTGAAGAAGCAAAAAAAGAAATGTCGCCAATGGCTTTGACATTTTGGGGGGATAATAAGCGAGTTAATAACAGACGCATAAAAGAAGATTTAGGTGTGAAATTGCTATATCCGGATTATCGTCAGGGGCTCAGGGCTATACTAGAGGGTGGAGATTAACTATTTTGAGCTGTGAGTAGAAAAAAGTTGAGATTCAGAGATATCTGAGAGCAATCTTGAAAAAATTTATGATGAAATTTCATCAAGTAACAAATCAAGAGTTTTTGTAAGCTGTGTAAGGTCTTGGGGCCTTGAAAGCCGGTGGTCACCACTTTTAATTAGTATAGTTTCCACATCTTCTCCAATTAATTTATGCTGTATACGTAGAGATGTGGCCCAAGGTACATCCCTGTCCTTTAGGCCTTGTATAAGCCGAACGGGCTGGGTTATTTGGATCTTATTTCTCAATAACAAATTTTTGCGACCATCCTCAATTAAAGTCCGGGTAATTTGGTAAGGCTCGTCATCGTAATCACACGGTAGAAAAATGTAACCATTGCGTTGCATTTCACGGTGTTGCTGATCACTTAGTTTTTTGTAAATCAAGTCCTCTGTAAAGTCTGGTGCGGCAGCAAGTCCGATCAAACCAGAAATTCTGTCTTGAAGTCGAAGTGCAACTAATAGCATAATCCAACCACCCATGGAAGAGCCCACAAGGACTTGTGGCCCATCACTCAGCTTTTCAATGGCAAAGATAGCATCTTCTGTCCACTTGCTTATGGTACCCTCACTAAAAGATCCCGAGGACTTTCCGTGGCCTGTATAATCGAATCGTAAAAAGGCTTGTCCACGTTGTTTGCAGTACATCTCTAGCGCCAATGCCTTAGACCCAGTCATGTCAGACATGAAGCCACTCAAGAAGACGACGCCTGCTGTTTTACCCTCAAGACGATTGTACGCAATTGAAGTGCCATCGTGCCGTGATAATATCTTATGGGTGGATGTCAAATTACTCATTGTAAATTTTAACTCTCCTGTTGACAGTAACATAGGGTATAATGAAATAGGTTGATGAATATAACAATAACGGTGCCGTAGGTGACGCAAATAAAATGATATATGCATTTGGTAGTGATAAGAGTGGATTGCGCCCTACTGTGATGCAGGTGCTTCCTGCTTTAGCTCAGGGTGGTGTTGAGCGTACAACTATTGAAATTGCCTCTGCTATAAGCAAGGCGGGGGGGCGTTCAATAGTTGTTTCAGCTGGTGGGCCAATGGAACATGAGCTCGTCCGAACGCAAACAGAACATATTACTCTGCCAGTTGACAGCAAAAACCCTTTAATTATGTATGCAAATGCCTGGAGATTAACCAAGATTATTCGAGATAGAGGTGTCAATATTGTTCACGCCCGTTCCAGGGCTCCAGCTTGGAGTGCGTGGTTTGCAGCAAAGAAGTGTGGCGTGCCTTTTGTAACTACCTTTCATGGCGTTTATTCTTTTGGTGGGCGCTTGAAGCGTCGTTACAACGCTATCATGACACAAGGGAGAAGGGTCATTGCTAATTCTACCTTTATTGCCGGGCATATTCGCAAAAATTATGGTATTCCCTTGACTAAGTTGAGGATTATTCACCGGGGTGTTGATCTTGATCGTTTTGATGCGAATAAGGTGCCAGCTCAAAGGGTGGTGGCATTGGCAAACGAGTGGCGGTTAGAAGATGGATTACCGGTAATTATGTTACCAGGTCGCCTGACACGCTGGAAGGGTCAATCTTTTTTTATCGAGGCTATTGCTACGCTTGGCCGTAAAGACATTCGCTGTTTATTGGTGGGCTCAGATCAAGGGCGATCTAATTACCGAAGGGAATTGGAGAATCTTATAAGTGTCAATGGATTGAACGAGATAGTTAGGATAATTGAAAATTGTTCTGACATGCCAGCGGCCTATATGCTCACGGATGTGGTTGTTTCTGCTTCGATGGATCCCGAAGCTTTTGGTCGAATCATTCCGGAAGCTCAGGCCTTAGGTCGTCCCGTTATTGCGACGAACCATGGTGGTGCGCTTGAAACTGTCATACAGGGGGAAACAGGTTGGTTGGTTCCGCCTGGAGATGTTCCAGCATTGACAAATGCTATCGAGCACGTGCTTGCTCTTGATGGAAATGCGCGCGTGGCTCTTGCAGAGAAAGCTGTGAAGAACGTTCGAGCAAAATTTTCAAAATCAATGATGTGTGCCAAGACGCTCTCAGTTTATGACGAGATTTTAGGTGAAAATGGCAGGTAATATTCTAGTTATCAAGTTGGCGGCCTTAGGAGATTTTATACAGGCGATTCGTCCTTTCACAGCCATACGTAATCACCATCCAAATAGTCATATCACTTTGCTTACAAGTAAACCTTTTGTTGAGTTAGCTGAAGCAAGTAGTTTATTTGATCAGATTTGGGTTGACAACAAACCGAAGGTGTTAGCCATTAGTGAATGGGTTTCTCTAAGGGCCCAGCTGCGCTCTGGTGGCTTTGAGCGAGTGTATGATCTTCAGACTTCAGACAGAAGTTCCTTTTATCGTCTTTTTTTCTGGCCTCGACAAAATCCTGAATGGTCAGGAATTGCAAGTGGCTGCTCGCACCCACACAAAAATCCTAGGCGGGATTTAATGCACACCATAGAACGTCAAGCCGAACAGTTAGAAATAGCGGGTGTTAAAGTTGCCGGTATAACAGAGTCACTAGATTTCCTTAATGCTCCCGTCGATCAGTTTGCTCTTCCTAATGATTTTGTCTTATTGGTCCCCGGTGGAGCTATCCACCGACCCAAAAAACGCTGGTCTACAGAAAAATATAGCGAACTAGCAAGGCAGTTTTTTGTTGAAGGTTTGGTGCCAATTTTGCTGGGTGGGATTTCAGAGGCAGAAATCTTGGAGGAAATTTCTATAAATTGTCCTCAAGCCATCAATTTGTGCGGGCAAACTTCATTATTACAAATTGCAACTTTGGCCCGGCAAGCTAGATTATCTGTAGGTAATGATACGGGCCCAATGCATTTGATTGCGGCTGTGGGGCGTCGAACAGTAGTACTTTATGGCAATTCATCAGACCCAGCATTGTGCGGCCAGCGCGGCCCTCATGTTACTTATTTAAGGAAGCCAAATATTAAAGATATTACTGTTGAAAGTGTAAAAGCTGTCTCTATTGCCTGATATGCTTGACACAAAGGGTGATGGTTATGCATTCTCAACAATAAAGATATTTTAGATAGAAGACGTTTTTTTATGGTGGCAATTACACTCCCTGACGGAAGTGTCAGGAATTTTGAAGGACCCGTTACAGGCACTGAGCTGGCCGCTGACATTGGCCCAGGACTAGCAAAAGCAGCTCTGGCCGTCCGTGTTGGTGATGACATGTTAGATCTGTCGACACGTTTTGATGTTGATACAACCGTTTCTATCGTTACTTCAAAAGATGAGGGTGCTCTTGATTTGTTGTGTCATGATACTGCCCATGTTTTGGCTGAAGCAGTTCTTGAGTTGTATCCGGATGCTCAGGTCACAATAGGGCCGTCCATTAAAAATGGTTTCTACTATGATTTTTCTTTGCAAACCCCGTTCACACCGGAAGACCTGGAAAAGATTGAATCTCGTATGCATGAAATTGTTGACCGTGATGAGGAAATCATTCGTGAAGAGTGGACACGTGGTGAAGCTATTGAATATTTTCAAAAAAGAGGTCAGTCATACAAGGTAGAATTGATCAATGACCTACCTGAGAATGAGATCATTACTGTATACAAACAGGGTGATTTTACTGATTTATGCCGTGGCCCACATCTACCGTCGACTGGTAAAATAGGTTCACATTTTAAGCTGATGAAACTGGCAGGAGCATACTGGCGTGGTGACTCCAGTAATGAAATGTTACAACGTGTTTATGGAACTGCTTGGCCAGACAAAAAACAGCTTAAGCAATACTTACACATGCTTGAAGAAGCTGAAAAACGTGATCACCGACGTTTGGGCAGGGAAATGAATTTGTTCCATTTTCAAGAGGATGCCCCTGGGGCTGTCTTTTGGCACCCCAACGGCTGGACACTATTCAGCAAGTTAATCGATTATATGCGTATACGCCAAGACAATGCGGGGTATGTAGAGATTTCCACACCTACAGTTATGGATCGTTCACTATGGGAGAAATCTGGCCATTGGGAAAAGTTTGGCGAAAATATGTTCCTGACGCAGACTGAGGATGACCGGATATTTGCCTTGAAGCCAATGAATTGTCCAGGTGGTATTCAAGTGTACAAGCAAGGTATTACATCATACCGTGACCTGCCACGGCGTATTGCAGAATTCGGCAAGGTAAATCGTTATGAGCCATCAGGAGCACTACATGGGTTGATGCGGGTTCGCGAGTTTACTCAGGATGACGCTCACATCTTTTGTACGCCAAAACAGATGGAAGAAGAGTGCCGAATTGTCGTTGAGCTGATCATGGATATTTACAAAGATTTTGGGTTCGAAGACATACGCATCAAATTTTCTGATCGGCCAGAAAATCGAATTGGTTCAGATGACGTTTGGGATCTTCTTGAGTCCAGTCTTAAGGGCGCACTGGAAAGAATGGGGTTTGGTGATTACAGTTATAACCCTGGGGAAGGAGCTTTCTACGGACCAAAGCTTGAATTTGTACTCCGCGATGCCATAGGGCGAGAATGGCAGTGTGGAACCTTGCAAGTAGACATGAATTTGCCAGAACGTCTTGACGTCAATTACATAGACGAGGAAGGTGAAAAAAAGCGACCGGTTATGTTACACCGTGCACTTTTTGGGTCTTTAGAGCGTTTCACAGGAATCCTAATTGAAAACTATGCCGGTCGATTACCGCTTTGGCTGTCACCAGTTCAAGTCGTTGTCGCCAATATTACAAATGATACGGACAAATATGCGCGCTGCGTCCAGGCTGAACTGAAGGCGGCCGGCCTTCGCGCTGAACTTGATTTGCGTAACGAAAAGATCAACTATAAGATACGAGAACATTCTGTCGGCAAAGTGCCGGCAATTCTCGTGGTGGGAGAACGCGAGGCCGCTGATGGCACTGTTGCTATTCGCCGATTGGGAGGAAGGGACCAAGAAATAGTTGCGCTCTCAGAGGCAGTTGCTAGACTTAAGGAAGAAGCGGCAGGACCGCTTGCCTAATTTTTTATAAATTGAAGTAGGAGAGTTTTAAATATCAAGACGTCCAATGAATCAGCTGCCGGCCCGAAAGGGCCCACGCGTTAATGAAATGATCGACGCTGAAAATGTGCGTGTAGTAGGTGTTGATGGTGAGATGATCGGTGTTATTTCTGTTGATGAAGGCATAGAATTGGCAAGTAATGCTGGTTTTGATTTGGTGGAAGTGTCACCAAATGCTAATCCTCCAGTCTGTAAAATACTTGATTACGGAAAGTATAAATACGAAGAACAAAAAAGACGTAATGAGGCACGAAAAAAGCAAAAAATAATAGAAGTTAAAGAAATAAAGATGAGGCCAAGCATAGATGTACATGACTATGATGTTAAAATGCGAAGCGCACGTCGATTTCTAGGTAACGAGGATAAGGTTAAGTTTACAATTCGTTTTAGAGGCCGTGAAATGGCTCATCAAGAATTAGGAATGGACGTTCTTAACAGAATACGTGCAGATCTAGACGAGGAGGTTAAGGTTGAGCAGCTTCCGCGCTTGGAGGGACGGTTGATGATTATGATTGTAGCTCCAAAATGATTTACCAACATTGTAAATAGTGTAGTACCCAATTGAAGCCTAAAGTAATATTTGATTTTTATCTAAAATCTAGAATTTAACCAAGTTGGTAAACACTTTTTCCAACAAACAAAGAGAATGGTAATCAATTTTTATGATAGTTTCTGAGGGTGAAACTTAATTCCAACGGCATTCGACATTTGGTTCTTGTGACTGAAGACATGCCCTTTTTATTTTTTTGTAGGTTTTTTTTAAATGTTTAATTTCTTGCCTGCTTTTGTTTTGGTCGGTGAAGAGATTTAAAAGTTGCATTCTATTTGTATAACACAACATGAACTCCTTGCAATTCCCTCATTGTCCATCTATAAACCGGCTTCGCAAGTGGAATGGCTTGGCATTCCTAATCGTTCAGAACACAACCTAACATATTGAGGAATGTGAAATGCCCAAGTTAAAGACTAAATCAAGTGCAAAAAAACGCTTTCGTCTTACCGGTTCTGGTAAGGTTCGCGGCAATGTTGCTTTGAAACAGCATGGCATGAGTAAGCGGCCACAGAAAATGAAGCGTAAAGCGCGCGGCACAATGATTTTGTGTCCACAAGATGCCAGGATTGTTAAATCATACATGCCAAATGGCTAATTAATTTAGGGAACTGGAAAATGGCTAGAGTTAAAGGTGGAAAAACCGCCCACGCCCGTCACAAGAAAATTTTAAATATGGCACGAGGTTACCGTGGTCGCTCCTCTACCAGTTTCCGCGTGGCTATTGAGCGCGTTGAAAAGGGCTTGCAGTACGCATATCGAGATCGCCGTACAAAAAAACGACAATTTCGTCGTTTGTGGATTCAGAGAATTAACGCAGGCTCGCGACAATACGGTATGAACTATTCTCGTTTTATGTGCGGGCTTGCAAAAGCTAGAATCGAATTAGATCGCAAGGTCCTATCAGATTTGGCGATTAGTGAGCCCGAGGCCTTCAAGGCCCTTGTTGTTGAAGCCGAGGCAGCTCTCGCTAAATCCTGATCCTTTTAAGCAAAGGTTCAAACATCAGGAATTTTATTTCTAAGGAGCTGGCTCTTTGGCTACGTTCTCCTGTATATTTTTGCTTAATTGAAGGTAGTTAATCAAATGGACAACGCTGATAATATTCGAGTTGATCTTTTACGTGCCATTGCCGCTGCTAAGAACACGTCTGCTCTTGAGGCTGTGCGCATCTCCGCCTTGGGGAAAAAAGGCTTAATCACTATGCTGATGAAGAGCCTCGCTGGTTTAGAACCAGATGAGCGTAAAAGTGGGGGACAAAAAATAAATACAATGAAGACGGAAGTTTGTTTAGCCCTTGATGAACGCAAGTCCGTTCTTGAGAGAGATGAGCTAGACGCCCGCCTGATGGCTGAGAAAATTGATGTTTCTTTACCAGTGCGACCCAGGAGTGAGGGTAGCATCCACCCCATCAGTCAGGTCATTGAGGAAATTACGGCAATTTTTTGTGAGATGGGTTTTACTGTTGAAGAGGGACCAGATATTGAGGAGGACTGGTATAATTTTACAGCTTTGAATATCCCACCAGAGCATCCGGCACGACAGGAACATGATACATTTTATTTACCAGGAGAGGATAAAGGTCATCGGAAAGTGCTCAGGACCCATACCTCACCCGTGCAAATTCATACCATGGAAGATCAGGAACCACCTATTCGTATTATCGTGCCCGGACGAACCTACCGGTGTGATTACGATGCTACTCATTCTCCAATGTTTCATCAAGTTGAAGGGCTTGTCATAGACGAAAATACTCACATGGGTCATTTAAAAGGCTGTCTGATAGATTTCTGTAGGGCTATGTTCCAGGTTGATGATCTCCCTGTTCGATTTCGTCCAAGCTACTTCCCTTTTACAGAACCTTCAGCAGAAGTTGATATAGGGTGCACCCGCGCAGATGGAGAGTTTCGTATTGGTTATGGTGATGATTGGCTGGAAATACTCGGTTGTGGTATGGTCAACCCCAAGGTATTGGAGAATTGTGGCATTGACTCCGCCACCTATCAAGGCTTTGCTTTTGGCATGGGGGTCGAGAGAATCGCAATGCTGAAATATGGTATTCCTGATCTGAGAACTTTTTTTGAGTCTGATCTTCGTTGGCTAAAGCATTATGGATTTTCCGCTCTTGATGTGCCGGGCATGGTTGGGGGGCTAAACCGATGAAAGTCACTCTTTCATGGCTGAAGGAGCATTTAGAGACAGATGCCCCCTTAAATAAAATTACTGAAAAGTTAACTATGCTAGGTTTGGAGATTGAGGGTGTCTTTGATCGTTCAAAGGATCTAGGGGGTTTGGTTGTAGGACAAATTAAAGAAATAAATAAGCATCCGGATGCGGATAAACTTCAAGTTTGTCTGGTTGATAACGGGTCTGAGATAGTTGAAGTTGTTTGCGGGGCTGATAATGTTCGTTTGAACTTAAAGTGTGTGTATGCAGGCAGTGGATCATACGTGCCTGGTATAGACGTAACTTTGAAGAAGGCAAAAATACGTGGTGTACTCAGTAATGGCATGTTGCTTTCCGAAAGGGAGATGGGTTTGAGCGACGGACACGAGGGAATTGTTGAGCTTGCTGACGAGTCTGTCATTGGTGATAGCGTAGTTGACGCAATGGGCCTTAGTGATCCAGTGATAGATATTGCCATAACTCCTAATCGGGGGGATTGCCTTGGAGTGCGCGGCATTGCTCGCGATCTTGCAGCGCTGGGTCTTGGAACCCTGAAGCCGCTGAATAATTGGTCAATCAAAGGAGCTTTCAAGAGCCCAATTAAGGTTCTCATTGATTTGGATGACCAACATGTTGATGCTTGTCCAAAGTTTTTGGGTCGCTATTTTCGGGGCGTGAGTAATGTTGCAAGTCCCAAATGGCTTCAAGATCGGCTGACTGCGGTTGGCCTGAGGCCAATTTCTGCCTTAGTTGATATTACCAACTTAATGACAATTGAGCATTGTCGCCCCTTGCATGTTTTTGACGCTGATAAATTGCAAGGTGATATTCATGTGCGTATGGCTAAACATGGTGAGAAAATCATTGGTATTGACGGTAAGGAATATGAGCTAGACTCTGAAATGACTGTTATAGCAGATGAGAAATGTGCTGGAGCCATAGCTGGGGTAATGGGGGGCGCAGCCAGCGGATGTACGGAGGATACCGTTAATGTTTTTGTCGAGGCGGCCTTGTTTGACTCAATCCGTACAGCCACAACCGGGCGAAAGTTAAACTTACAATCGGATGCCAGATTCAGATTTGAACGAGGCGTCGACGCTCAGTTTTTGGAACCTGGCATGCAGATTGCCAGTAAGCTGATTTTGGACATTTGTGGTGGTGAGGCTTCTGAGTTTGTTAGTGTTGGGTCAGCACCAAAATCTAAATCGCCAATTATTTTTCGTCCAACTCGCATAAAGGAGCTGGCTGGAGTAGATGTTGAACAGAAAGAAATGAAGCGCATCTTCGAAGTGCTTGGATTTGAGGTTTTTGACTCAGGGAGAGAATGGAATGTCTTTGCCCCTTCTTGGCGTAATGACATTGTTGGGGAGGCTTGTCTAGTAGAGGAAATTGTCAGGGTTTTTGGTTATGACAAGATACCGACAACTCCAATGAAGCGAGCAGAGGTAATTCCTAAGGCGGCTTGGAATTTTGACCAGAATCGCCGTGCTCAAGTGCGCCGTTCACTTGCTGCAAGTGGTCTTGTTGAGGCTGTAACTGTATCCTTTATGGCTGATGAACAGGCTAGGTTGTTTGGCGGTGGTATAGAGATTTTGAAATTAGTTAACCCGATCAGCGCTGATTTGAACACCATGCGACCATCAATCTTGCCCAACCTAATTACAGCAGCTGGACGTAACGCAGACAGGGGAATTACCGACTGTTCGTTGTTCGAGGTTGGCCCCCAATTTAAAAATGATAGTGCAAATGGTCAGGAAATAGTTGCTTCAGGCATTCGCTCTGGTAGAAGTGGTCGTCGAAATTGGGCTGAGAGCCCAAGAAATGTTGATGTTTTTGATGCCAAGGCAGATGCTCTTGCCGCCCTTGGAGCTGCCGGAGTGCCGACAAACAATTTGCAAACGTTCTTTAAAGCACCAGATTGGTATCACCCAGGCCGCTCAGGAATGCTTAATCTGGGGCAGAAAAATATTCTTGCTGTTTTTGGTGAAATTCATCCGAACGTTTTGGCTAAATTAAATGTTAAAGGGCCAGTAGCTGGTTTTGAGGTTTATTTGGATAATCTGCCAATACAAAAAAGATTCAAGGGCACAACGAGGCCCCTGGTTCAGCTTTCGCCCTTCCACCCTGTGAACCGTGATCTTGCATTCGTTGTTGATGAAGATGTAAGTGCTGGAGTTCTTATGCAGGCAGCTTTGTCTGCGGACAAAGATCTGATAAGTGACGTTACAGCCTTTGATTTATTTCAAGGAGGAAATTTGGGCGAAGGACGAAAGTCTTTAGCACTCAATATTACTCTACAGCCAAGCGAAAAAACCCTAACGGATGCGGAAATAAATGCAGTTTGTAATAAGATTATTGCAGTTGTAGAAAAAACTACTGGCGGTATATTAAGATCGTAAGAATGAATAATAAAAAATTTTAGTGTAGATTTCTAAAATTATGTTTACAAAGATAAGGGTGAATTAATTAGCGGTTCTTTTCTCTCTGCCAAAGGCAAGTTCTTTAGTTTATGAGCAATCAGAGTTTTAAAACCTGATAATTCCGTTAAGGAAATCTCTGAAAAATTGAAAATGATCGACCTCACCAGGAGATCTCTGGGTAGGCAGCTTTCTTGTTGATATCACAAAACATCAATTGAAATTATACTATCTGATCAAAATAATTCCTGAATTTCCACAAATTTCTCAATATGTTGTTATTTTTTGACATTATAATACTCTATAAGGTTTGTGTTTAATATTTTAAGTGTATTTGATAACGTTTGAAAAATTTTGGCGAGCCGTTTCATTGATGATGTTTTTGTTAAAGGGCTTCAGATACTGTACTGTGGCCTTTGCTTTGGTATTGTTGTTTGTAGGCCAAGTGCAGTTTGTACGGGCGGAAGATCTTAATCTGACTCTCACGACACTACTTGCTCAACACAACAGAATTAGGGCTGCTGAGGGAGATTTAGCAGCGGCACGAGACCGGGCCAAGGCAGCCATTGGAGTTCGTTATCCGACGTTGAATGTAACTTCTCATTATGGATATGAAGCGCAGAATAAATTTGAGAGCGCCAATACCAGTATGCCTTCTCGTGAGATTGATCTTAAATTGACGCAACAGCTCTGGAATTTTGGTGCATCGAGCGCAGCCATAGAGTCTGCTCGCCTAATGTTTAGACAGGCAAATGAAAATCTTGAGATGGCGAAGCAGACTCTTTTGTTAGAGGGTATTTCTGCTCTTTTAGATGTTTATCTTACCCAAAGAAAACTTGAGTATGCCACACAGTCAGTCTCTAACATTAAATTGCAAACCGAACTTGAGGACACTAGGGTTCAGGAAGGATCGGGATTTTCAGCAGATGTCCTTCAAGCAAAGTCTCAACTTGTCGATGCTGAGGCCTTGCGAATAAAAATTAAAGAAGAGGCTGACGCCGCTTTGGATAGGCATAAAGCTATTTTTGGCGACTATCCGCAAAGCAATATTAGTTCACTTAAGCTTAAAATTCCAACGCAACTGCTTCCAATATCTCTCAGTGAGGCCATCAAAATTGCCCAAGAAAACAATCCTCGACTTGCGTCCTCTAAGTTTGGAGTAAAGCTTGCGTCAGCAACAGTTGCAGAAACTAGAGCGAATGAGTTGTTTCCATCTGTAAACTTCGTATCAAGCACTAAGCATAAAGTTGATGCCTCTGGGACTAAAGGGTATCAGGGGGAATACATGGTAAAGCTTGAGGTCGCCTACGATTTTAATTTTGGTTTATCTTCAGTAAGACAATTACAAGCAACTAAAAAAGAACGTGAAGCTACAGCTCGTAGGTTAGTAGAGGTTAAGGACCAAATCGAGGAGCAAGTTAAAAATAAGTGGAATGGTTTGTTGGTGGCGCATCAAAGTGCAACCCTACTGGTCAGCAAAACGATAATTGCACAAGAGTTGCTGAAACATACTAGAGAGGAACGCGATTTGGGACGTCGTTCATTGATGGATGTTCTTGCACAGGAAACTAAATTGATAAATACCCTAAGCGAAGCAGTAGCTGCGGAGACGAATACAGTTTCGAAAGCTTACGAATTACTCGAAGCCATAGGACGTTTGGACTTGGAGTGGCTCTCGCAGTCCTTTTGAACTCTGATGATCCAATAAGTAACGTTAGTATTTGACGGAAATTAAATTTTGGTATTTTCAACGTTTATATAGCTATTACAGAAAGTCCATAAGTCCGTTGGGTAAAGGCGCCAACATACACTTGGTCGACTTCAGTAAATAGATAAATTACAGCTGTATCAATGGAAAAATGGGCCATTAATTCGTCACATAAAACACATACTTTAAAATATTATTGATATTTTGCTAGTCAGCTTCTGCTTAGAAAAAACAATGAGTTTAAAAAAAATAGAATATTAAGGGTTTACATTAAAAAACATCCAATCAGAACTGGTAGGAAATTAGTTCGTATTTTCTATGCAAAGCCCTGAAAGGGTTGGATTTTATTCATATTTAGTGTATCCTTACAGTAGTTTCTAGTTAGAGTTGGAAGCACTGAAGAATTATTATATTAATAAAACGAATGTTGGCAGCCAAATCAGAGCTTTCACTTTGTTTTTACGTAATAAAATATTCTCCACCGCTCTTGTAACGTGTTGTTCAAAGGTGGGCTGTTTACTTGGCTATTTATGATTCTATTGATGATACAAAGAATAGCACTTTAAGTGTAGCAGATGTTGCGGTTGTTTTAGCAACGGAAGCTCCGGTTGTTTTAATACCCGCTGGAGAGTGGTTGACGCGTGCTGATTTCTCACGTTCCGGTCCAGATTTGTTGATTACTGGGCAAAACGGAGAACAGGTCCTCGTTCGGGGGTATTTTAGTTCTGACAATCCACCGTCTTTAACCACCGCAAGTGGACTTAGCATTTCTGCCAATATTGTTGCGCATCTATCGGGCCCCCTTGCCCCTGGACAGCATGCGCAGGCAGGTGAGGCGTCGGTAACTGATCCCATTGGCGAAATTAAAACGATTGAGGGGTCCGTTGAAATTGAACGTTCTGATGGCAGTCGAGAAAGTGTTGCCAAAGGCAGTCCAGTTTATCAAGGTGACACCGTCATCACAGGTGCCGATGGAGCTATTGGCATTGAATTTCTTGATGAGTCAGAATTTTCGCTTGGGGCTGATGGCCGAATGGTTCTAGACGAGATGGTCTATGACCCAGCCGAGCAGGAAGGCTCGATGGCCGTGGGAGTACTCAGCGGAACGTTCTCATTCGTAAGCGGTCAAATAGCAAAAACCGCGCCGGATGCGGCAGTTCTTGAGACGCCTATGGCGACCATTGGCATTCGAGGAACAACTATTGCAGGCAGTGTTGGTGGAACAAGCAAGGAAAACTCAATTACACTTCTACCTGATGCGGACGGACAAGTTGGTGAAGCCGTTATAACAAATGATGCTGGAACGGTTGTAATTAGCCAAGTAGGCGCGACTGTTACAATCACCAGCGCTAATACAGCGCCTTCCAATCCTGTCATACGTAGTCCGGAACAGATTGCAGAGACATACGGTAGTGTTGTAACAAGCCTGCCCGGTGCTTCCTCGCAAGGCACCAATCCTTCCGCAGAGCCACCTCAACCTCCGTTGACATTACCCCAGGTTCAACAACTAGAGGAGATGAACAAAGGGCTCAAGGAGGCAATTGAAAAAGGAGTCGAACAACAGCGTCACCACATGCTTCATATCAAGGAGGCTCATAAGCATCTAGAGCATCTTTTGCGTGAGCCAAGGTTGCCGCCAGATTTTCATGATCAAATTCGAAAAGACTTACAACAAGAGTTCAACCCAGGATTTTCATCTGAAGTCAGCGCTTTTGGGAATGCTATTACAACCATTACTATGGCTAGTCAGACGGCAGCTGCGGCTGAATTTGAGGCAGCACAACAATCCATTTCTATCCAGGCCTCTGCGACTGCTAGCCTGGCAAGTGAAAGCACCGGGTTAACAACAACCCAAGCAACAGCTGTTGCTAACGTAATTATTTCTCCTCTTAATGCCTTGAATGCAGCAGCAGCTATTTCAGCTGCCGCGTCGGTTATGGCGAAAGTCAACCAAGCTGCTGCAGTTTTAGCTTCAAGTGGTGCAAAAGTACCTAAAAATTTACGTGATGCGCTAGACATGGGGGCTGAATTGTCAACGGCGGCTATTAATGTTCGTACGATCATTGATGCTGTGACGGCTGCCGCCCCCTTGGTCACCGCTGATGCTGTTGCTGCGGCAACAGGCGGAAATTACAATAACGCCATGTCCGTAGCGGCTTCATCCATGGGCGGGCATGTTAACACCCAACTTGATGCAGGAACTTCTGGCTTAAACTACGCAAAACTTCGCTCGATTTTAGATGATGTAACAGGCGCAACAACAAATCTTAAAAACCTTTTGGCAGATGCTGCTACGCCACAGACTTTTAAAGATGCTGTTTCCTCTACATTTACTGCCGCTGAATTGGCGATCAACTCTGCCCATGAGTCATCTGTCGCCGCTCATGAAACCATTGACGAGACAGTAGCCGCAAATGTCCTGACTAAGGCAGCGCTGGCGACTTCAAAAGCAAATTTAGCGCAAGACCATCTAAAAGATGCTGGTGAAGCTTTCAGCACTTATCAGCTAACAGTTTCCTCGGATGCATCTGCTTTAGCAGTCTTGCTTGAAATTACCGAAAAAGTAAGCATTTCAGAAAAAGCCTCCGTTAATGCGTCTCAGAGCATTGGTTCAGCACAGGAATTTCGGCAAGCAGCGGATGATTATCGTGATGGAGCTGCAGCCAGCGCTGTGACTGCTGCGCAGGCTGCCCGTAATACGGCGGCTGCAAATGCCCAAACAGAAACGTCTCAGGCGAGTGCTGCTGCAAATGTAGTTTTGGCTGCACGCTCAGTATTAGTCAACGAGCTAGTTGATAAAGCTGTTGCTGTTGCTAAGCACCAGAGCCTTTCTGATGCTCTAAGCGAGTTGGCGACTCTAAAGACTGGCGCAACTAGTGATGTCACCACAGCGCAATCAGCTCTCAATGATGCAAAGGCAGTCAAAGCAGCTAATGCCGATAATTTGCAAGGTGTGCTTCTTGAAGCTTTTAACACATTGCAGGATCAGCTGATTGCAAATGCACAAGCAGAGCTCGATTTTCAGACTGGTTTGCAAACTTTGTTCACGGATGCTCATGCAGGCCTGCAAACTCGTACCAATACTGCTTTTGCTCTGGTTAGTAAGGAGAGCGCAGAAGTAGCTTCTGCTCAGAGCGATGTAGATGCGGCAGTAGCCAGTTATGACAAGGAACTAAATGAAGCTCTTCTAGCAAATCAGGCTCTTGCCTCAGCCGACACCGTTCTTGCTAAAGCCGAGGGCTATCTGACGTTAGCGAAGTCTGCTGCGCAAGCAGAAGCTCAGGTTATTTTCAACAATCTTGTTGCGGAAATCCAGACCGCTACTGATACGGTTGCTACGCAGTCAATAATCGCTGAGCAAGCTAGTGAGAGCGCCCAGCTGTATGCTCGTGTTGGAAATGATCCTGTAACCGGTGCCCGCTATGCTCAGAAAGACCTGGCTGAGAGTTTTGCGAAAAAGGCAGGTGGTGCAGCCCAAGAAGATACGGTTCGCTTGACTGGTACAGTTGAGGATGGAGACACGGTCACTTTAAAGGTAAATAACAATACTTTTACTTACAATGTCACCAAGGCAAATATCAATTCTGCGGTTGCCGCCAATAGTGCTTCTGGCGGTCCTTATATTAGCGATTTGGAAGCCCTGGAAATTCTGTTAGTTGAGGCTATTAATGCTGATGGTTCACTTAGTGCCATTGTAGAGGCCATTCAAGAACATGAGACGGGCGAATATGGTGTTTTCAAAGTTCGCGCTCTATCTCGGCCGGGAGAATTTACCCTGAGTGTGATGCATAGCAACGGTGGGTTGACAAATGACAATGGGGCCACAGTAAGCACAACTACGGCTAGCGCTTCAGGTGCGCAGCAAGCAGCGGCTTCTGCTCTGGCGACTGCTATTGAGGTGCAAAAAGATCTGATTCATCTTTCTAAAAACCCTGACCTGAGTAGTAATTCCGATGCGGTTGCAGCGCGTGTGGATAAATTGGCCTCAATTGAGGCAACAGTTCAGGCTGCACAAAAATCTGTTGCGCTGGCTAATGCTGCGGCGAAAACGGCATGGGCGGCATCGGATTTAGCAGATATTATTAATCCAACTCCGCATCCCGCTGATGCTGCATTGAGCATTCTTGCCACACAGGTACAAACAGAAAGTAAGGCCAAAAAAGCTGAAGAGCAGCAGCAAGCTGCCGCTAAGCTTGCTGCAAGTCAGTCTGCTGCAGCAGAGATACAAAAAACAGCATCGGAATTTACGAGTCTCGCCACTGCTAGCGAAGCTGCTGACAGCATCGTCAAGTCGCTCATTGCTGTCAACGGCATAGTAACTGCGAGTGCTGGAGCTAGTGATGGAAAAATTATTTTGACGTCAAATATAGCGGGCATGGTGTTGGATGTTGATTTGAAGGTGAAGGGTGGTGCAAAAGCGGGTTTGGTTAATCAAACAGAGAGCACAGCCTCAAGTGCTCAAGTCGATTTAATGACAATTTCAGGAGCGCCAAAATCTGGGGCTGAATTTACTCTGACTTATTCGGCCAAACAAATAAGTACAGTAACTATCAGTGGCACAGGAGAAGCAGGCGATGTTTACTCTATTACTGTAAACGGCAAGGTTTATACTTATAAATCTACCGGGTTAGAAAAAAATATTAGTGATATTCGCACCGGTTTGGTCAATGTACTCAGTAAAAATAAGGACGTTAGCATAGAGGCTAGCGATATCAATAATGAAATAACCTTGACAGCTAAGAATTCGGGCGTTGCTTTTACTGTGTCGGCAACCGCCAGTAACGTTTCTGGGGGAACTGCGGATAACTTTTTGCAGGTGCGCAACAGTTCAATAAATCTCAACAAAACTGAGTTTACTTTTAAGGTATCTGATACTGGTGGTGATTTATCTGCTTCTGATAGTGCTCTTATTGCTGCAATCAATCAAAGTAGCATCCTCTCGGGCGCTCGTGGTGCAGCATTGAAATCCTCCGCAGAGGCAGCAGTTGCAAAATCACTTGCCAGTCAAGCAGAGGGCCGAAATGATGCAACAGCTGCAAATGCAGCGGCAACCCTTGCTGAAGCAGCTGCGGCGAAAGCATTGGCAACCTCTAATGCGGCTGCGACGGCGGCGGCTAATGCACAATCGCTGGCTGATTCTGCTACCTCAGCTGCCAACGGTGCTAAAGCCGCATCTAGGGTTGCAGAGCAGGCATCCAACGCGGCAGCAAGTGCTGCTCAAGGTGCTACTGCGGCTCTTAATGCCTCGTTAAGTGCAGCAGCTTCTGCAACAGATGCAAGAGCAGCTTCAGATTTACAAAAGGCGCAAGATGAAGCAGCAGAGTTTGCGGCTAATGCCGCTGCCGCTGCCAAGGCGACTGAAGATGCTGCACGAGCTGATGCTCAAGCAGCGGCAGAGCAGGCTGCTATTGATAGGGCTGCTGCTGAAGATTTGGCAAGCAAACAAGCTGAAGTATTTTCCGTAACTGCTTCTGAACAAAAAGTACTGGCTAAAAGTTTATCTGAACAGGCTGTACTTGCAGCAAAAAACGTCAACGTAACTTTGGCAGAAAGTCTAGCAGTGAAAGCGCAGGCTGCTGCTGATGCTGCTCAAGCAGCAGCTAATGCAGCAATGGATGTGGCTCTTGGTAAAGGAATTAATGCTCTGAATTTTGCGCAAGCCGCTACTGGTTCTGCAACAGAAGCAAAGGGGTTTGCAGGTGCTGCCGATGCCGCTGCTGAAATTGCTGCTAATTCTGCTCAGGCAGTCTCTGACTGGACTGGTGGGGACGCTTCAGCAAATCGCCTTGCGGCTGTAAAAGCTGCCGCTTCCGCCGCCTCGACAGCGGAGAGCACAGCAAAAGCGGCTGCTACTGCTGCTTCTGATTTGTCAAAAGTTATTGAGGCTACCGTTGCGCCTAATGTTGCTAAAGCAGCAGCTGAAGCTGCTGTTGCATCTCGAACGGGATCTTTGGCAAAAGTAATTGCTAAACGCGCAGCCGCCGATGATGGAAACGACGCAAATGATAGCCAGATCGAGCTAGTCTGGGATTCCGCTGTTACGCAGGCTCGACAGGCCTTGGCCGATGCTAAACTGGCATTAGCTGACGCCAAATCTGCTGCGGATACTGCCGCTGCAGCCCTGGTTGTTGCTGAAACCCGTGCAACTAACGCGGCTGCAGCAGCAACCCAGGCCTCAGCGGCATCAGGGCAGGCCGCAGAGGCGTCGGGCTTTGCCTCGTCCTTTGAAATTGGCGCGCAGACTGCTGCTCAATCTCTAGCCGATGCACGCCTTGAAGATATTGACGGAGTCATTACTGCCCAGTTGACAAAAGCAGCCAGCCAGGCCGCAACAGCCAGTCAACAGGCGTCGCTCACAAAGACTATCGCAGACGCATTTGTTGCTGGAACGGCCACGGGAGTATACACATTAGCGGATGCCACAGCTGCTGAAACAGCTGCGGTTGCAGCAGCAGCGGCTGCTAAAGAAGCTATGTTTGATGTTGTTGATGGACTGGGTGTTACCTTAAGTGACCCTAATAGTTTGACTGAAGCTGCCAGCAAGATCAAAACCGCAATTGATACTGCTGAAGCCTTAGATGATATAAATCTGAGTGCTATTAGCACACAACCGACGGTGGCTTTGATTGCAGCTCAGGCGACGGCAGACGCTTCACAGAATGCTCTTCTTTCCTCATTGAAGGCTGATTTGGATACTTTATCCCAGTCGATTGCCAATGCGGTTGCCAGTTCTGCAAAGTCTTCAGCTCAACAGGACGTTGCAGAAGCGGCGGTAAATGATGCTAATTTACTTGCTGCGCTGCAAAAAACAGCGGCTGAGTCAGAATTGAACGCTCTGCAAGCAGATGCTCAAGCTGAAGCAAATAAAGCAATAGCGGCAAAAGCGGCAGCACTCTCTGATGCCGCAATTGCAAGTGCCCGTGCAAGTGATGCGCAGGCAGCTCTTGATGCTTCAGAAGCGGCTCAAACATTTGCGATGAGCGCTGCGCAAGCAGTTTTGGATGCAGCTGCTGGCCTAACTGCGGCGGCTTCTGCTAAAGTTATAGCTGAAAGTGAGGCTGGCGATGCGCAGGCGGCTTTGAATGCAGCTTCTGTTGTGGCCTCTGTTGATCCGGAGGTTTATCAGACGGTTTTTCAAGCTAATGCGCGGGCGCAAAAAGCACTGAGTTCTGCCAAGGAGGCTTTTGTCGATGCTCAAGCAGCCCTAGTTACAACAAATGCCGCATCTTCAGCAGCTGCAGTTGAGGCTGCCAAGGCATCCACAGCGATATCCACCGCAGGTATCACGGAGGCTACGGTTCGTGCTGCTAACAATGCAGCGATAACGGCTAATAATTTAGCAACCACCGCCACGACTGCGGCTAATTTGGCTGTGAATGCAGCTAATGCTGCTGCGGCGTTGGACTATCAGGAAGATGGCTCTACAGCTGTTGACTTTTCTGCCCTTACCATTACGGAGGTTGAGGCTAAAGTTGAAGCTGCAATGACTTTTGCAGGTAACGCCAAAACAGCAGCAAATAATTCAGAGGTAGCAGCCAAGCTTGCCAATGGTCAATTGGCCAATGCACTTGATTCAACAGAAACAAGGCAAGAAACCCAGAAAGCTGCTGACGCCGCTCAGGCCGCCTTTTTGCAAGGAGCTAAAGATAAAGCTATTTCTTCAGCCGCTGAAGCACAGGCACAGGCAGTAACTGCGGGTGAAGAAACCGTGAAGGCTGAGGCGGGGCTGGCAAAGGCCCTAGTTTCTATCAAAGCGAATACCGTCGCCATTGAAGCGTTAGAGGCCGCTGTTGATGCTAAAGCCCATGTAGAGATTGTCACCATTGGTGATTCTGTCGACAGCGGCGATGTTTATACCGTGCGCATTAATGGTCACAATGTCAGTTATACCGTCCAAAGTGGTGACGACCAGACGGCAGTTCGAAATGGTTTGGCGAGTGCTATCAATTCGGACTCGAGCACTAGTTTGATCGTTTTAGCGAGTGGTAAGGGGGCAGGGACTTTACACCTGACTGGTGTTGTTCAGGGTGTCGCCTTGGATGTCACTACCAGCGTTACAGATAACAATTCCGACGGTAATGACACAATCACCGATGCTGTCACTACTCAACTTGCTTTCATGGCGACTACGATTCAAACGGCATTATCACAAACTAAAACGCAAGCGGCCACAGCTGTAACCGCACTCAATGCTAATGATACGGTGGCGGCTAAGAACGCAGCAGATGCCGCTTTCGCCGCTTTGAAGAACGCTTCGACAATTCTGGGGGTCAGTGGTGAGAGCGCAGCAGAGATTACAGCCTCTATTAAGACTGCAGCTTTATCCGCAGCTGCCAAAACTTATAATGAAATTGAAGATCTAGCGACCGCCCTTGGGGTTAATGTTCCGCAGGCTATTGATGGTAGTTTGTCCTCTCAGGCGGATGCATTGGCGATTAGCATTAAAGAAGCTACAGCGGCTATTACGGCTGACCCTAATGCGACTAAAATGGCAAAATCTTTGATAGTTTCTGCTAATGATGACGTAGATCTTTGGTTGGTCAATGTTAAAGCTGCAGAGCGCAGCGCAACTGAAACAAAAACTGCCGCAGACAATGCGTTGGCGCAGGCTAATGTGGCATCTGCTTCGGGTGATCAGCTATTTGATCTGCAAAAGCAGGCGAATATTGATGGTTTTGATGCCGCCTATCAAGATGTTTTATCCTCTGACGCCGCAGCTGATTTATCTGCCAGCGAGGCTCAGGCCGCAGCTGTGCGAGCGTTGGGTGAAGCTAAAATAGCAGTCAATGCAGTTAAGTCTGCTTTGAGTATAGCTACAACGTATGAGGCTAAACTGGCTACGACTGAAAACTCTGACAATCCCGATGTTACCATTACCAATGCTTTATCAAGTGCCACATCAACGGCTACGACTGCGGAAACTACAATCACAAATGCTATTACCTCTCTTGCCAATGGAGCGCAAGATTCGGGTGCAACCGTCGCCACGTCTTTAAACGGTGTAATCACTGCTTTGGGTAATGTAATAGCCGTTACGCAACAAAATTTTATGTTGGTTATCGGATCATCAGAGTCAGGTGGTGTAGACGTGGCTAACGTTAGTGCTGGAGACTCCTTTGTGGTTAGTCTCACGGATGCGAACAACTCCACTGCTACCCTTACTGTTACAGTGCCTGATGATGCAAAGACCTTGGCAGTAATACGTACGTCCATTGCTGAAGCTATTAATTCAGGTTTTTCAGCGTTGACGGCAGTCAACGGTTTTAATGATGACGAAATTAATGTTACTATTACAAACCCGGGTCATAGGTACTCGCTTGCTACCAACAGTAACCATATTTCTAGCTTTGAAAATGGTACTGAAGGAGTGCTTGGGGCACTAGTTACGGGCTTGCAATCAGCTTCAAGTATTGCCTCGACTATTCAATCGGCTGTAACTGATGCATTCTCTGCGGCTGCAATAACGCAGAGCAGAGTAGATGCTTTTGTGGATGATCTTGGCGATGCCTCTGACGCTAGTTTGGCTGCCGATTTTACTGCAACTTTAGCTAGTTTCAATTCTGCAACGACGGATCAGGAAAAAATTAATGCTATCAATGCTGGAAAGGCGATTGTAAGCACTGCTGAAAGTCACATTACCATCGCTACTGATGCGGCTGATACTGCCTCCTCAGCCGCAGAGCTGGCAGTAGCGCAACAAGCTGCTGCAGAGCAGGGAGCTGCACAAGCTATCGCAGGACAGGAGCAGTTTGAGCAATTTGTTTCAAAGGCGAGTGAAGAGTTAGCTCTTGTTGTTGCGCGCGAAGCTGCCAATGCCGTTCCCATCGCCAATGATGATGCGGGTGGGGGTGCAGAAGACGGCGGGGCAATTATTATCAATGTACTTGCTGATGATACTAGAACTGATTTGGCTCAACTGACAGACCCGTCAATTGCATCCGTTGGTAAGGCGCAGAACGGAACGGTTGTTATCCAGGCGCAGGCAGATACAATAACCTTGGGAGGATTGAGCCACGGCGACGCATTTAGCGTGACTATCTCAGGGGCAACATTGACTTTTAATGTGAGCGGATCTGACGTATCTGCCATTCGAAGCAATATCATTGATACGATAAACAAAGACGCAAGCCTCAATGCTGTTGTAACAGCCGAGGCTGTTAACGGTGGGACTGATCAATTCATACTTACCGCACTAGATTTAGGCACCCCCTTTAAAACAGCGGTTTCCGGTGGATCATCCTCTGTTTCTACCACCACAGCAAATGGCTCGGTGGTTTATACCCCCAACAAGAATTTCTTTGGTCAGGACACATTCACCTACACGGCGTCAAATAATTTGGGTGACAACTCAAGCTATGACTCCGCCAACGTGACGGTAACAGTCTCCCCGACCAATGATGGACCAGTTGCTAAGGCAGATTTCGGCACCGCCGCCAATGCTATGGCACCGGTTATTATTAACCTACTGTCAAATGATATAGATGTGGATGCAGATACATTAACTGTATCCAACATTGGAGACTTAAAGCTTTCTTCAGATAATTCTGACGCGTCAGCGACGGGCACAATTAGTGAAACGGGTGGTGTTGTAACTTTTAAACCCGCTAAGGGAGCTTTTGATGCTCTGCGTGCTGGTCAAAGTGTAGATCTAAAATTTGATTATACCGTAACTGACGGCGTTTTAACTTCGAGCAATACAGTAACGATAACGGTCTCAGGAACCAACGATGTGCCGGTAGCTAAATCGGGTATTAGCGTTTCAGGTAATGAGGATACAGAAATTTCGGGAACGGCGTTAGCAAGTGATGCTGATAATACTGCGGCAGAACTTATGTTTTCGCTGGCTGCTGGAGGAGCACCTGAAAACGGAAGCGTCGTCATTCAACAGAATGGTTCTTTTATTTACACTCCTAATTCTAATTTCTACGGTTCTGATAAATTTACTTATCGTGTACAGGATTCCGATGGGGCGTTTGATACTGAAACTATTGCAATTTCTGTTGCTTCCGTTAACGACGTTCCGACAGCGGTTGCTGATAAAGGTGCAGCTTCTGGGCAGCAGACGATTACACTCCCTGTGTTGGCTAATGATAGTGATGTTGATGGAGGCACGCTTACCCTTGTGAGTGTTGGTGCTAATACTTCGCCTGTCTACGGACATGCGTCAATCAGCAACAATGCAATTAGCTATGTTGCAGATACGGAAGCAACAAAAAAATTAGCGGCTGGTGAGGCTGCGGTCGACACATTTGACTACGTTGTATCTGATGGTCAGGGCGGCGCAACCACTCAGACTGTAACTGTTACGGTTAGTGGCATTAATGACGCTCCAAATGCCATTGATGATACGGCGTCTGTTAATGAAAGTGGCACGGTTGCCATCGACGCTCTGAAAAACGATACGGATTCAGATGCGGCTGATAAAATTACTATCCTTACCTTCCAGCAGGGTGACAAGGGTGTTGTCACTATGAACGATGATGCAACATTTACCTACACGCCAAATGCAGCAGCGGTAAATAGTCTATCTTCAAGCCAGAGTGTTAATGACACGTTCACCTATCAGGCAACGGATGGAATTAGTAGCGACGGGGCGACGATTACAGTTAACATTCAAGGTGAAAACGACTCACCTGTAGCAGTGGCAGATTTCAACACGGTGGGTGCGACATCCAAATTGTCAGTTGATGCAGCCAATGGTCTGCTTAGTAACGATAGTGATGTTGATTCCGTAGATGTTATTGGAAAAACTGTAAAAATTACTTCTGTTGCAGGAGCTACCGGAGATGCGGAAGATGGCTATACATTTATCTCTTCCAACGGAGCCTCTGTGGTTATCCAAGGTGACGGAAGTTATACCTATGATCCAACTGGTGTTGAAGACTTTCAGCTCCTCTCAGACTTGCAGGTTGTTGATGATAAAATTGAGTATACTATCACAGACACCGATGGGGTATCTGTTACTGCAATTGCAACTATTTCCGTTAATGGAGTATTGCGCGGCGTTTCAGGAACCAGCTCGTTGGCTCTTCGAGAGGGAGTCGCTGATGTAATTGTTGGAACGGATGAAGCAGAGTCAACTAATTTGATTGGCACCTTTGAGTCGGGCCTAGACAAAATTGATCTCAGGCAAGGTGCTGATGTCTTGAACCTTGGTGGTAAAGACGATGTTATAACAGCTTTCAATACAGAAACCATTAGGGCTGGAGCAGGTGATGATACGATCAACCTGGTCGATAATGTAACACAAGTTATAGATGGAGGTGCAGGTGATGACACTCTTGACGCCTCCAAATTGAGTCAACAATCAGGCTTATCAATTTTGCTGCAGGATGAAGAACTAAAAGAAACTGAGAATAACGTCCTTGGCATAATTAATGTTGAGAATGTAAAAGGTTCAAATTTAGACGATGCCATCACGGGTAATAAAAGTGCAAACAAACTTCTTGGGGGTGCGGGTGATGACGTCCTGTCGGGAGGTGGTGGCGATGATCTTATCTCAGGTGGGTCAGGTAGTAATACTGCTTTCTATAATAGTCCCATGGCAAACTATCGCTTTAGTGCAAGTACAGCGGGTCTTTTAGTTTCTGACGCTGTGGGTGCAGATGGATCTGATACTTTAGTTGGTATTGAGTCGCTAGCTTTCTCTGACGGAATTATTAAGGTCTCTCTTGTTGAAGGAAAATATACGTTAAGCGGTACCTCCTTAGCAGATGACATTACAGTTGACAGTAACATCAGTATTACTCTTCAAGGTGGTTCTGGTGACGATGTGCTCACGGGTGGTTCTGGTAATGATACGTTGAGTGGTCAGGCTGGCAATGATGTGCTCACGGGCGGAACTGGTGACGATGTGCTCACG
>PBDF01000010.1 GCA_002717285.1 Magnetovibrio sp. | reverse complement strand
CCAACGTTGGGTGCAGGACCTGATCTAATTGTCTTGGATCAATTCGCAAGATTGCTTCCGCTTTATCTATTAAACCTTCTTCAACCATATCGACGGCAATCTTCAAAGCTGCCTTGGTGGTACAAATTCCGTTACGAGTTTGCAACATCCATAGACGTTTTTTTTGGACTGTAAACTCCACGTCTTGCATATGGTTATAATGACCTTCAAGACTTCTACAAATGTCAAGGAGTTTTGTATAAACATCAGGCAGAAATTCCTCCAAAGATAACTGTTCAGATGAGTTGGCATTTTTACCTGAAATAGTTATTGGTTGTGGAGTACGAGTTCCAGCCACAACATCTTCACCTTGAGCATTGACGAGATACTCACCACAGCATTCATTTTCACCACTAGTTGGATTACGGGTAAAGGCAACACCAGTCACACAGTCATTACCCATATTACCAAAGACCATTGCTTGAACATTAACAGCCGTTCCCCACTCTTCTGGGATATTGTGCAACAAGCGGTACGTCTTTGCACGACGATTCATCCAAGAACCCAGAACAGCACTAATTCCTCCCCACAATTGTTCATATGGATCCTGAGGAAAAGAGCACCCTGTCTCGTCCTTCACCAACTTCTTATAATCATCAAGCAGATAACTCCAGTCTAGAGCCTCCATATCCGTATCCAGTTGTATGCCCTTTTTGTTTTTGTGACTCTCCAACAAATCCTCAAACATATGACTCTCAACGCCAAGAACAACATCACCGTACATCTGTAAAAACCGGCGATAACTATCATAGGCAAAACGTTCATCTCCCGAATACTCTGCTAGGCCCTTCACACTTTTATCATTGAGGCCTACGTTCAAAACTGTGTCCATCATGCCAGGCATGGAGGTGCGAGCACCCGAGCGTACTGACAGCAAAAAGGAATTTTTTGACTCTCCAAACTTCAAGCCTGTAATTGATTCAACATTCAACAAAGCAGACTCAATCTGAACTTTTAGTGAATTGGGATATGTATTGTTATTACTTAAATAGTGCTCACAAACCTCTGTAGTCAGAGTAAAGCCCGGCGGCACAGGCAACCCTATAGAACTCATTTCAGCAAGATTAGCACCTTTGCCTCCCAATAAATTTTTCATTGAAGCGTCACCATCTGCCTTGCCGTTACCGAAGCTGTATATCCACTGGACCATTTAGTGTGGCTCCTAGCCTCCAACATTTGTGAAGTCAGCAACTTCATCCAATGCCTGGCGAAAAAAAGAGAGCAAATTCAATCTATTTTCTCGTAGATCAATCCTCTCGTCATTAACGGTAACGTTGTCAAAAAAAGCATCAATCTCCGATCGAACGCTGGCAAGTTCTAACATGACTTCCCTATATTTTTCTTCTGCAATAAAGGCAGTTATCTTTGGGCCTATGTTCATGAGTTTCTTAAATAAGATTTTTTCATCATGCTCTACAAGAAACGCGGAATCAGGGATACCAGAATAAGTTTTGCCCTCCTTTTTTTCCTCAATCTTGAGTAAGTTCCCAGCCCGCTTGTATGCGGCCAACAAGTTAACTCCATCATCACAACTCAAAAAACGATCTAACGCAACAACCCGCACTAAAGTCCGCGCTAGATCGTCCTCACCCAACGCAAATACAGCATCAATCAAATCCTGGCGCATCCCTTTTCCTTTAAGGTAAACTTTCATGCGATCGGCAAAGAACGTGAGCAAATCGGAGGCAACATCCTTACCACCGGCCGCAGTAAAGACTTCAAGTAGCGACAACCGTATATTGTTTTCAATAATCAAGCGAATTACGCCAAAAGCAGCACGACGCAAAGCGAAAGGATCCTTAGATCCGGTGGGCTTTTCATCAATTTTCCAAAAACATACAAGAGTATCAATTTTATCAGCCAAAGCAACAGCAACACTAATTGGTTTTGACGGACAGTCATCACTTGGTCCAACGGGTGAATAGTGATCCGCTATTGCATCGGCGACTTCACTATCTTCCCCACTTTCAAGAGCGTAATAGCCTCCCATCAAACCTTGTAGTTCTGGAAGTTCACCAACCATACCTGTAACGAGATCAGCCTTGGATAGTTTTGCAGCACGCTCTGCAAGTTCTGGTACTGTATTCGGGATGTTATTACATAAGTAACTAGCTAAAAACACCATACGCTCTGTTTTTTCCAACATAGATCCAAGTTTGGCGTGAAAAACCACCCCATCCAACTTTGGTAAATGACTTTCTATTTTGTCTTTCCTGTCTTGATCCCAAAAAAACTTTGCGTCCGACAAACGTGCTCGTAATACGCGTTCATTTCCACCAACTATAGCTTTACTACCACCTGCTACTTTCATGTTGGATATGAAAATAAATTTAGAAGCCAATTTTCCGTCTAAATCCCTTGTTGAAAAATACTTTTGGTGACCTCGCATTGAAGCTATCAGCACTCTCGGTGGCAAAGCCATAAACTCAAGGTCAATATTACCCATCAAAGCAACAGGCCATTCGACCAAACCGGTAACTTCATCCAGTAGTCGAGGGTCATCAATGAGCATAAGCTTTTCTGTTCCCGCTAATATTTCTGCTTCGGACTTGATTTTCTTGCGTCGCTCGTTAGCATCCAGGATGACCTTAGCTTCATAAAGCTTGGCATGATAATCAGCGAAATCCCTGGAAACAAAGGGCTTGGGTGCAAGAAAACGATGGCCAGAAGATTTATCAGAGGCCTTAACTGGGCCCAGTACAACAGGTATAACATTACCATTTAAAAGACAAACTATTGAGTGCAAAGGTCGAGCCCAACGTATTGTGTGTTCTCCCCAGCGCATGGATTTAGGCCATGAGTTACACATGTCAGCAACCGCCACATCTATAAGATCCTTTAAAAGATCTGCAGTTGCTTCACCCTTCTTCTCAATAATCGCAAAATAAAAAGTCTTGCCCCTCAGATTGCGTTTCTCGATTTGCGATCCTTTTGGCAATGAGCTATTAAAACCAGCTATCGCCTGTTCAGGCGCGCTGATTTGTGGACCTTTTTGCTCCATTTTTATGTCCGGTTGTTTTTTTGGAAGTCCTTTTACTACGAGGGTTAATCGACGAGGTGTTGTATAGGCTGTAGCACAGGTATATTCCAAATTAGCTTTTTTGAGACCATCACATACAAGACGTAATAACTCACCCCCTGCATTCTTTTGCATGCTTGCTGGAATTTCCTCACTAAGAAGTTCAAGCAAAAGTTCAGACATTGTCATTGACCTTGCTTTGTTTTTGATGGACCTGGCTTGCGATCCAAGCTTGAGCACACCCTTTAGCCATATTCCGCACCCTACTTATGTATGCAGCACGTTCTATAACCGATATAACTCCTCGAGCATCCAACAAATTAAATAAATGGCTGGCCTTTATACATTGCTCGTAGGCAGGTATAGCCAGTGGTTTTTTCAAGTCTAATATTGCTTCACACTGAGCCTCTGCGTGTGTGAACTGCTGAAACAAAAATTCTGTGTTGGCATGCTCAAAGTTATAAGCAGATTGCTCTTGTTCATTACGATAAAACACATCGCCATAGGTCATATCGCCGTTCCAGTCTAGATCATAGACGTTTTCAACTCCTTGAATGTACATGGCCAAGCGTTCCAACCCATAAGTTAGCTCTAAAGAAACTGGATTACATTCAATGCCACCAACTTGTTGAAAATAAGTGAACTGGCTAATTTCCATACCGTCACACCAAACTTCCCAGCCAAGACCCCAAGCACCTAAAGTAGGGCTTTCCCAATCATCCTCTACAAAGCGAATATCGTGTTTCATGCAATCAATACCAATAGCTTTCAAACTTTCGAGATATAGGTCTTGACTATTGTCTGGAGAGGGTTTCCAAAACACCTGAAACTGATAGTAATGCTGCAAGCGATTAGGATTTTTCCCATAACGGCCATCTGTTGGGCGACGTGAGGGCTGAACATAAGCAGTCTTCCAGGGGTCGCAGCCAAGTGCGCGCAAGGTTGTTGCTGGATGGAAAGTTCCAGCTCCTACTTCAATGTCATAAGGTTGCAAAATCACGCAGCCCTTATCATCCCAGAATCGTTGGAGGTCGAAGATGATTGTCTGGAAGCTTTTTGGTTTATTGCTCATTAATAGTATCCACTTAACTCAGATGGGAGCAGCTGTGCTTAGTACAAAAGGATGCGCTTGACGATGTAAAACATTTTTCATTTGTAATACAATTCATAATTTCTACCGAGTCGAATCAACTTGAAATTCCCTTACTTTTTTGACGAAAGTTTGTAATTGCCAATAGCACATGTACATCAAGCGCTAGTGATCCTTATTGTTCATTCTGTTAGACCACCTGAACCCCTTCCATACAACTAGGACAACATCAATGGTAAAAAATTGATTTATCTATCAAAACCTCAGGTATAATTGCATTTGTAAAGACAGCGCACTAGTTAGGCAAGGTAGCGTATTGAGAAAAAGATTCTAACAGACAAATAAGGCAGCCGCGTTTCTTAAAATAGCTTGTGCATGATCTGTAAAATCACCATTTTTTTTATGCAAAATCAGACCGTGGCTAATCCGGGCTGGACTAGAAACTCCTTTTCGTGCGGAAATGATAACACGCTTAGCCTCTTTACCTCTAGTCGTCCACAAAGGAAAAATAACAAGCCCACCAAAACTCTGGTGTAAAGCTGCTATCAAATCTGCAACACGATCTGTTCGGTGAATAAAAGTAACTCTACCACGAACCTTTAACGCTCGGCACGCAGCTCTAATCCAATCTGCCAAACCTGCCTCACTCTCTACATTAGCTATTGCTTTTGCGGTATCTTGAGAAAGATTACCGCTTTCGGGAGTAAAATAGGGTGGGTTTGCCATGACATGATCAAATTTAGCTTCAGGTAAACCTTTTTGTGGCTTTAAAAGATCGCCATAAACAAAATGAGTAAAGTTTTCACAATTGTTCAATCTACTATTTTGACGAGCTAGATCAACCAAAGTTTCTTGAACATCCAAACCCGTTATGGTCAGGCCAGATACACGAGCATGAAGGCACAAAGAGACAGCACCAACCCCACAACCCAGGTCAAGGACCATCTCACCTGCTTTAGCAGGCACAGCAGCAGCTAGCAAAACTGGATCAATTGCAGTACGATAACCTTTCTGCTTTTGTAAAAGGCGCACCTTGCCACCAAGAAGACTGTCTTCATTTTCACACATTCATCACTCCCCAACTAAAAAGTATCGTTCATTGATGTCTCTGCTGAATATATTTTTCTTGTTTAGAAATATCACCGCTTGACCGCAATCAACTCCTCTTTACTATGCTCATAAAAAAAAATTAGAAATAAAATAAAAGGAGATACTAACGTGGGCATAGTGGTCAAGCTCGTGGATAAACGGGGCACAAAGCCATCATTCGATACATTAACAGCAATGGTTGCTGAAGATATGGCGCTCGTCAACCAATTAATATTAAAGAAAATGGAAAGCCCTGTAGCCCTGATTCCACAGCTTGCCGGACATGTAATTTCCGCTGGAGGAAAACGCTTGCGACCCATGCTAACGCTTGCTTCAGCCAAATTATGTGGCTATCACGGAGAGCGCCATATCACACTTGCTACCTGCATAGAGTTTATTCACACTGCGACTCTACTCCATGATGACGTGGTCGATGAAAGTAAATTGCGCAGAGGTATAGAAACAGCTAATTCAGTATGGGGTAACCAGGCAAGTGTTTTAGTTGGTGACTTCTTGTTTTCACGATCTTTTGAGTTGATGGTTGAAGATGGCTCGGTCAAAGTTATGGGAATTTTAGCAACGGCATCCGCAAAATTAGCAGAAGGCGAGATAATGCAACTGCTGACTTCCAATAATACTGAAACTAGTGAAAGTGCTTATCTCAATGTCATCAAAGCAAAAACTGCAAAATTATTTGCCGCCTCCTGCCGGTTGGGTGCAATAGTAGCAGACAGACCAAAAATTGAGGAAGAGGGACTAGAAGCATTTGGCATGAATCTTGGCGTTGCCTTTCAATTGACCGATGATGTGCTTGATTATTCCGCTAAGCAAGCAACACTTGGAAAGACAGTTGGCGATGATTTTAAGGAAGGAAAAATCACTCTACCTATTATACTTGCCTTCAGTCGTGGTGACGAGAAGGAACGGCACTTCTGGAGAAGGACTTTAGGCGAGCTTAAACAGAACGACGGGGATTTTGAGCACGCCATCAGTCTATTACAAAAACATCAAGCACTTGATGACTCTGTTGAAAGAGCCCGCCATTACGGTGCGATGGCAAAGGATGCTCTGGGCATTTTCCCCACAAGCGAAACGAAAGATGCCTTAATCGGCTTGATCGATTTTTGCATTGCTAGGCCCTATTAGGACATTAGTTAATCCACGTACCAACGAAAAGAGAATTACCTTGCTGTGTTTTCAATTTTTATAATCTAACCATGCTTACTTGTTATAGCTATACCACAAATAGAGCACGCAACCAAACTTAGTTGCGCACCAAACAGGGAAGCTAAAGTAAACTTGGAATCAAAACCCGTCGAATAATGCGAAAACGGACCTTGTTAGTTCGGATGGCGTGAACATTGGGAACAACTCTGAGCACCAATGAGATAGTTCATGAATAAAGCTTACAGTGCTTACTTAAGCGACCTGTTCAGCCAAGTATTCAAGTGCAGCATCTACACCGCTACTTACTCCCCGAATTCCAGAAAGCCGTAATCCCATTTCAACGCCTGCGAGTGCACCCGCCAACATCAAATCATTGTGATGACCTATATGACCAATCCTGAAGACCTTTCCAGCCACTTTACCAAGTCCAGCTCCTAGTGACATATCAAATTTATCAAGGACTAGCTTACGAAAAGAATCAGCATCATGATCTTTGGGCATCAACACGGTAGTCACAACATTAGAATGCTCATCTGGGTTAATAGCCATGTTCTCAAGCCCCCATGCGCTTAAAGCGCGACGCGTCGCCTCACCGTGGCGTGCATGGCGGGCAAAAACATTATTAAGACCCTCCTCATGAAGCATAGCAATAGCCTCTTTCAAGCCATACAAAAGACCAACCGCTGGCGTGTAGGGGAAAAAGCCAGTTTCATTGGCCTTAAGCATTTCTTTCCAACTCCAATAAGCTCGACCCATTTTATTTTTTTCAGATGCCTCCAGAGCTTTCTTGCTAATTGCTGTAAAGCCGAGTCCTGGTGGCAACATCAAACCCTTCTGCGAACCACTTACTGTAACATCAACTTTCCATTCATCATGGCGATAGTCTACAGCACCCAATGAAGACACTGTATCCACCATAAGCAATGCTGGGTGCTCAGCTGTATCAATTGCCCCTCGCACACCTTTGATATTGGTTGTAACTCCAGTAGAAGTCTCATTGTGGACAACACAAACTGCTTTGATCCTATGATTTGTATCATTCTGAAGATTTTTTTCGACAAGAGCTGGATCTACCCCTGTGCGCCAATCACCGGGTATAAGCTCAACATCCAAATCAAAATTCTTGGCCATTTTCTCCCAAAGAGAAGAGAAATGTCCGGTTTCAAACATTAACACTTTCTCACCTGGCGATAGGGTGTTTACTAGTGCTGCTTCCCAAGCACCACTTCCAGAGGATGGAAAGATAATTACTGGGCTATCAGTCTTAAAAATAGTTTTAATGTCTGACAGAACTTGCATTGCTAAATCAGCAAACTCAGAACCACGATGATCAATCATTGGCATATCGATGGCGCGCAACACCCGATCTGGGACACTTGTCGGCCCTGGTATTTGTAAAAAATGTCTTCCCGTGTGTTTAACCATATTTGGATTACCTTCCTAGAATAGACAGCTTTAATACTGTCTTTTTATAACATGACGCCTAGACTATTCCACTTGTGTAGTTGAGTTTTAGACAAGCCAACTGACAATTCTTAATTTCTAAAGTTTAATTTTTTTAACAAATTGTTATGCCTGAATGATTGAAAGCCATTTATAAATTGACTTTTTAAAAATACAATTACGTTGAGCATATGTTAATAAATTTTTATTGATATAGTTACTATTTCAAAGAAACCTGATAAGAACTTTATTAACAAGCTTATATATCTGAACCACAGTGTATTTGTCATGACAAATGTTCAGTAGCCCGCAACAAACTGATGCAATAATAACCAAGCTAGAGTAATGATAATTTATAATATAAGCACAGTGTGTCCAAGAAAGAGGTTTTAGTGGTATTTATTGATTTTAATATAAAGTAAATAACTTTTTTAAGAAAATAAAAACCACAGAAAATAATTATTCAATATTCTGAATTTGTTCACGAAGTTGTTCAATCACAGTTTTTATATCTAAACCAATTCTGGTTATCTTTATATCATTTGATTTTGAGCAAAGTGTATTTGCTTCACGATTCAGCTCTTGACAAAGAAAATCCAATCTACGGCCAATTGGACGTTCCAGTCTCAGTAAATCCTTAGCTGCTAGTGCGTGTGCTCCAAGGCGGCCTAATTCTTCGCTGATGTCAGCCTTGATAGATAATAAAGTAGCTTCTTGCTCAAGACGATCTTGTGATAGTATCGAAACATCGTCCAGTAGTGCGTTAACCTGATTTCTCAATTTTTTGAGAATAGCATCAGAGTGGATCGAAGCCACATCGACTGCTGTTTTACACAATGAAGTTATGTTATCTACCTGTTCATTCAAAATTTTACCGAGTATTTTCCCCTCATCTGCTCGCATTTTTTGAAGTGTAATCAGGGTTTTATCAAGACTATCTAATAGAGCTGCCTCCAGCTTGCTTCTAGTATTCTCTGTTATAGTTTGATCTTTATGCTCAATCACTCCTTTTAAAGACAACAGGCCATCCATAGAGACTGGGGTTGCATCGGGAAAACGCTGAGATAACTGAGGTAATAAATTCAAATAATTATTCAAGACATTTTCATTGATATTATAGGTTTGCTCAGTACTCTTCCAAACTAGACTCAGGGATAATGAAATATTTCCTCGACTGAGACTTTTTTTCACCTGATCACGGGCAGTTACTTCTAGGTTCTCAAAACCATTAGGCACCCGGCTTCGTATGTCTAGCCCTTTTCCATTAACACTACGCACCTCCCAAGTCCACGAACAATGCTCATTGAAGTCCTCAGTTCTTGCGAAACCCGTCATAGAAATAGGCAAAGGAATCTCCTTAATGTGATATAAGAATTTATAGCTCATAATTGCCTCAAGCCGCTAGTTACTATTATAAGAAGATCATGAAAAATCCACGCTTCATTTTAATAACAGGTGCATCTAGTGGAATTGGTGAGGCACTTGCATGCGAATATGCAACTTCTGGGATCTTTTTAGCTCTCTCGGGTCGCAACCAAGAACGCTTAGACGCTGTGGCCTATTACTGTAGTAACCAAGGTGCAAAGGTCAGTACTAAAGTGATTGATGTTACTGACAAACACGGTATGGAGAAATGGGTCAAAGCGATTGACAAAAAGAACCCCCTTGATTTAGTGATAGCAAATGCTGGCATTGCAGGGGATAGCGGGGTTAAAAGTAGTGATTTAGACGAGGAACTGACACGCCAAATTTTTAATGTAAATATATTTGGAGTGTTAAATACAATATTTCCTGTAATAAAAAGTATGCGGAAGAGAAAACGTGGAAAAATTGCTCTTGTCAGCTCGATTGCTGGATTTCGTGGACTACCCAGCGCACCGGCTTATTCTGCCTCCAAGGCTTTGGTTAAGGCATACGGGGAGGCTTTGCACGGTGTTCTTAAAAAAGACCAAGTTGGCGTATCTATAATTTGTCCCGGCTTTGTAAAAAGCCGTATTACAGAGAAGAACTCCTTCCACATGCCTCTAATAATCAGCTCCCAAAAGGCAGCACAAAAAATTCGCAAGGGGCTTGAGAGGGATAAAATACTGATTGCTTTTCCATTGCCCTTTGTCATTTTCATGTGGTGCTTGAATTTACTTACCACTCGTTTGGCCGACAAATTACTCAATCAGCTATTATCAAAAAATATAAAACGCACATGAGTTAATCTTAGGCTTGAGACAAACAACATCTATACCTAGCAAAGTTTTTCAAGAGGCCAACCGTTGATTTGGAGGCAACTTTTATGAGCGATTCAGAATTATAATTATTGTCAATTTGAATCTCTAATTTTTCTCCATTTTGCGGCATTACGATTATGTTCTTTGAGGCTGGTTGTAAAAACATGACCACCTTTGCCATCAGCCACAAAATAAAGCTCATCGGTTTTCTGAGGGTGTAACACCGCACGAATAGCAGCCAATCCTGGATTACAAATGGGTCCTGGCGGAAGTCCATTGATTGTATACGTATTATAAGGAGTTTTCTTCTTCAGGTCTGAACGTAAAAGCTGTCGTCCCAGGGGTCCATCCCCTTTGTTGAGCCCATAGACGACAGTCGGATCAGACTGCAAGCGCATACCTTTTTTTAAACGATTTATAAAAACACCGGCAATACGTGCTCTCTCTTCTTTTAGACCTGTCTCTTTTTCAACAATAGATGCTAAAATCAATGCCTCTTCTGGCTCTTTGAAAGGCAACCCGGAGGCACGTTTTTGCCAAAGTTGATTAAGACTATCATCCATTGCTTGAACCATACGCTTAACCAAATCTGAACGCATATCACCGTATGAAAAATAATATGTTTCGGGTAGTATTGACCCCTCCAGGGGAACATCAAAAGTTTCTTCAAGGCCATTTGTTGCTACTAATTGATCAAAAACCTGAAAGGAGGTCATACCCTCGGCAATGGTCAAACGTCGAATAACGGTCTCACCCCTAATAAGAACCTCTGCGACACCTTTAGCGCTGACCCCATGAGGAAAAGCAAACTCACCTGCTTGAAGTTTTTTATCAACACGACTTAAACGAACACCAAGGCGAAAAATCATTGAATCGTATATAACACCTTCACTCTTTAAGATTTCAGCGATTGAGTCAACGTTAGACCCCTCAGGAATTACAACTATATTTTTAGTAACAGTCGGACCAGGCTTAATATATTGAGCAAAACCCCAAACGAGAACTCCCCCACCAACAAGCCCAATGAGCAAAAAAATTGTTAATATAAAAAAAGCAAAACGCCGCATAGAAATATGACTGTCCTATTTGTAGGCCTTGAACACCAGAGACGCGTTTGTGCCCCCAAAACCGAACGAATTTGTTAATGCTGCACGAACGGATCGCTCCTTTGCTTGATGCGGCACAAGGTCGATGTCACAGCCCTCATCCGGATTGTCCAAATTCAGAGTTGGCGGGATAACCCCATCCCTTATCGCTAAAATAGAAAAAATTGACTCAACAGCACCCGCGGCTCCCAATAAATGTCCAATGGCCGATTTTGTTGATGACATCGATATGTTTTCTACTGCAGAGCCAAAAGCACGTTTCACCGCACCCAACTCTATAACATCTGCCATTGTTGATGTGCCATGTGCATTTACATAATCAATATCTTCAGGGCCCAGACCTGAACGCTTGATTGCAGCCGCCATGCAGCGAAAGGCGCCGTTGCCATCTGGTGTTGGTGCAGTTATGTGATGAGCATCACCAGTTAAACCATAGCCAACAAATTCTGCGTAAATTTTTGCTCCTCGGGCTTTTGCATGTTCCAATTCTTCAAGAACAATAACACCTGCACCTTCACCCATTACAAAACCATCCCGATCTTTGTCCCATGGCCGTGAGGCTTTTGTTGGAGTATCATTAAAGTGGGTTGAAAGAGCCTTAGATTGCGAGAACCCAGCCATGCCGATACGACAGCAGGCAGCTTCTGCACCTCCAGCGATCATCACGTCAGCATCGTCCCACATTATCAAACGTGCTGCATCACCAATAGCATGAGCACCAGTTGAGCAAGCCGTTACTACAGCATGGTTAGGGCCTTTAAAACCATATTTTATTGAAACTTGACCAGAAATTAAATTAATCAAACTGGCAGGAATAAAGAAAGGACTAAGCCGACGCACGCCCCCACCCGTTTCACAATCAACAGTGATTGAACCTCTTGAAATTTCAGGTAGTCCCCCGATACCGGAGCCAATCAATACACCGGTTCGAAATTGATCTTCTTCTCTTTCAGTACTCCAACCAGAGTCTTCTACTGCTTCTTCGGCAGCCGCTAACCCATAGAGAATAAAATCATCTACACGACGACGTTCTTTAGCACTAAGAATATCGTCAGGATTAAATTGGCCCTTACCCTCGCCTTCCTCAATTTGTCCCGCTATCTTTGCAGGAAGGTCTGAGACATCAAAAGAGGTTATTTCTGCTATTCCTGATTGGGCATCAATCAGTTTGTTCCAGGAAGCATCTAAACCGCTTGCCAACGGGGTAACCATACCCATGCCCGTAATTACTACACGTCTCATTGTCGAGATACATTTTTTGACCGCCGCATGGCGATCAATCCAATCAAGTGTTAGATTCTATAAAAACAATGGCGTCTTTGATTGTAAGAATTTTTTCGGCGGCATCATCTGGAATTTCACAACCGAATTCTTCTTCAAAGGCCATAACCAGCTCAACAGTATCTAAACTGTCTGCGCCAAGGTCATCAATAAAACTGGAGTTTTCAACAACTTTCGCATCGTCTACTCCGAGGTGTTCGAGAACTATTTTCTTAACACGGTCAGCAACATCACTCATTTTTACTTTATCCTTGAAGTTATTTGTTTAATTCGAATCCTTTAGAAGCAGACAATTATTAGAATTAAATCGCAAGCCTAAAAAAATTTACAAAGAAATCTGTGCAACTGAAAATTCACATATTAATTGGTTTCTTAACATACTTTTTTTCATGTTACCAGCAGCCAAAAAAGAACTTTAACAGATTATATCATAGTCATCCCACCATTAATGTGAAGGGTCTGTCCAGTAATGTAAGAAGCTTCCTCACTACTCAAATAAACTACACCAGCTGCAATATCTGCAATTTCACCCAAACGTCCGCTTGGGATGGCCTCCATAAGCTTGTCTTTTTGACCATCAGTTAATTCGTCTGTCATCGGCGTGACTATAAATCCAGGAGCAAGGCAGTTAACAGTAATTGAACGTGATGCCACTTCCTGAGCCATAGCCTTAGACATACCGATTAATCCCGCTTTAGATGCTGCGTAGTTGGTCTGCCCAGCATTCCCCGTTACACCCACAATAGATGTGATTGAAACTATTCTTCCCCACCGATTTTTCATCATGCTGCGAAGACAAGCCTTGGAAAGGCTGAATGCTGCATTCAAGTTTACATCAAGCACTTCTTTGAAATCTTCATCTTTCATTCGCATAGCAAGATTATCTTTTGTCATTCCAGCATTATTGATGAGAATATCAACTCCCCCCATTACCTTGGTAGCATCCTCGAAAAGTTTTGCTGGGCCCTCAGTAGAGTGCAAATCACACGGTATAACATGAGCCTTTGAAACTAATTTGCCCTTGAGTGATTCCAGCGCATTCATGCGGGTTCCTGATAGCACAACCTCAGCACCCTGAGCATGTAGGGCCTCGGCAATTCCTCCACCAAGACCACCAGATGCTCCAGTAATAAGTGCCCTTTTCCCAGACAAGTCGAACATTAGATTTTCTCCAAAAGCTAACTATTCATAAAAAAAATTTTCATCAAAATGACTTTATAAAAGTCTCAACATCTTCAGGAGTGCTAATACTTTGACTCGTTAAATCACTATCAATTCTTCGTGCCAAACCGCTAAGAACCTTTCCACTCCCAATTTCAATTAGCCGATCAACACCATTGGCTCGCATAAACAAAACACTCTCTCGCCAACGTACCATACCTGTTACCTGTTCAACCAAGAGGCGTCGGATTTCAGCAGCATCGCTAACCTCGCCTGCAGTAACATTAGCTACAAGTGGCACTAAAGGGTCTTTCATGCGCACTAGAGAGAGTGCTTCCGCCATGGCATCAGATGCAGGGGCCATCAAAGCACAATGGAATGGTGCGCTGACGGGCAATTGGACACCTCTCTTGGCTCCTTTATCTTTTGCAAGCAGCAACGCCCTTTCAACAGCTGTTTTGGTACCACTAATGACCACTTGCCCATTAGCATTATCATTAGCAGAGGTGCAAATTTCCCCTTGTGCTGCCTCATCAGCAATTTTTCTGACAATGTCTAGATTAAGTCCAAGTATAGCTGCCATTGCTCCTTTACCTACAGGAACTGCTTCTTGCATCGCACGACCCCTTGTCTTCAACAACTTAGCCGTATCAGAAAGTGAGAAAGTCCCCGCAGCAGCCAATGCAGAGTATTCCCCCAAAGAATGTCCAGCTACGTACCTCACCTTACTTCTCAAGTCAAAACCGCCTTCCTTCCTAAGCACACTCAAAACGGCCAATGATACCGCCATCAATGCAGGCTGAGCATTTTCAGTTAGCATAAGAACGTTTTCTGGACCTTCAAACATAGTCTTTGTCAGATTTTCACCTAATGCATCATCTATGACTTCAAATACCTCAGCTGCAGCTGGAAATGCTGCAGCTAGTTCTTGGCCCATGCCCACGGCTTGGGATCCCTGACCGGGGAAAACAAAAGCATATGTCATATGATAATTATCCCATAAATAATAAAGAAAAAGTTTTGTATGTTTATTTACCTCAAAGACTGCCCTGTGAGCAAGGTGCCGGTGACAGGCCGCAAGGTAAAAAACAAAACTTTAATATAATTTCCACAAGCTCACTATTATCTACAATCTCATCAATCAATTTATTTAAAAATTCAGTACAAAGTGCTCTGGCTAATTTTACCAAGAAATCCCTGTTGTGCTATCTTGTAATTTGATTATGAGCAGTCTAAACAAAAAGCCACAACACTTGAACTGTGCATTTTTTTGTGTATATTCCCGTCACTACTCCTTGCCAAGTCATGGGGCTTGGCTATGCCACTATCAAAATGAACTGATGTGGGCTGAGAAAAGCCAGAGGGAGAAACAAATTGGCATACTACGAAAACGTGTTTATTACACGTCAAGATATATCTACGACACAAGTAGAGGAATTGATAGAGACCTTTACAAAGGTTATCGAAGACAACCACGGTACGATCCTCAAAACAGAGAACTGGGGCCTTCGTACCCTGGCGTACCGAATCAAGAAAAATCGCAAGGGACATTATGTAATGTTCAACATTGATGCACCCGGTGTCGCTATTCATGAAATGGAGCGGCAAATGCGTATTAGTGAGGACGTGATTCGTTATTTGACTATTAAGCTAGATGAATTTGAGGAAGGCCCGTCAGCAATGATGAGCTCACGCACACGCGATGATCGTTCGCAAAACTATGAGCATGATTACTCAAACCAGACAGAAGCTACCTCAGCGCCTGATGCATCAGATTTTACCTCAAAAGAAAATGAAGTAATGGCACCAGAACCCGCCAATGAACAAGGCGAAAATAATATTGAAGGAATAACAACATGAGCATAGCCCCTTCAAGTGATGATTCAATTAGTGATGGCGTTGGACGTCGACCTTTCTTAAGACGACGAAAGAGTTGCCCGTTTGCCAACTCAAAGGCGCCGAAAATTGATTATAAAGATCCTAGATTGTTACAAAGATACACATCAGAACGAGGCAAAATTGTACCAAGCCGAATTACAGCGGTTTCTGCCAAGATGCAACATAAATTGGCCAAAGCGATAAAGCGCGCGCGCTTTCTCGCATTATTGCCCTACGTTGTTAAATAAGACGACGCTGGCTGGCAGTAGCAAGGAGGTCCTAATGTCTAAGGACATGCTGATAGCAGTAGGGGCTGGAGCTACAAGTGGTTTTGCCTCACTTGCTTTTCTTTCAGGGTTGCCCGGAGCAATGCTTATCGTTTACCTAGCACCTTTGCCATTATTAATAGTAGGAATTAACCAAGGTATTAAATCTGTGACTATTTCAAGTGCTAGTGGATTCGTAACAACAATTTTAGCCGGAAACATTCTTTTTGGAGTTTTATACACAGCTCTACATGTGTTTCCATCATGGATTATTGTTAGACAGGCTTTGTTAAAATATTCAATGCCGTTTAACCAAAGTGATTATTGGGACCCAGCAGGATCAAGTCTTTGTATCTTGTCANTATTTGCTGCAGGAATATTAACGCTAGCTTTGGTTTGGTCACAAGGAGAAATAGGGGGGTTACAAAGCCTTATACAGTCCTATTTGGAAGAAGTCTTTAGTAAGTTGCCAATGGATGAAAATTTGCGGAATGGCTTAGTAAGGACATTTGTCCCTTTGTTTCCTGGATATATGGGGACAATGTGGGTATTTCTGGTTGTACTCAACGCCTCAATTGCAATGGCAGTTTTAAAGCGAACCAAGTGTATTAAGAGACCAAATATAAAATTGGAAAATTTAAAGCTTCCAGACTGGATATCATGGTTTATTGTAATTGCTGCAAGCGTCTATCTGCTTAGCGTCCATCTGTTTAGCCAAAAAGAATTAGAGTTTTTTGGTCGAAATCTTACTTTAATGCTCGCTGTGCCATTTTTCTTTTTAGGGCTTGCCGTATTACACAATCTAGCAAACCATGTTACATTTCCACTGTTGTTATTAACGGCATTTTATTTGGCATTATTGCTAAACGTCTGGGTTGCATTAATGATCACTTTAACCGGTATAATAGAACAGTGGTTTGGTTTGCGCCGGTACTTTAAAGACACTGGCTAAAGCCAATGTGAACAAATACGACGAAACCTGATGTCACTTAAGACGTCAATCATGTGCCCCATGTGGGTTAGGAGACTAAAGATGGAAGTCATTCTTTTAGAACGAATAGATAAACTTGGCCAAATGGGTGATGTTGTCTCTGTAAAACCGGGTTATGCTCGCAATTTTTTACTGCCGCAAGCAAAAGCTCTTCGTGCTACAGCAGAAAACAGTAAACATTTTGAAACCCAACGCGCTCAGCTTGAGGCTGCCAACCTTGAAAAGCGTGCTGATGCAGAAAAAATTGGAAAAAAACTGAATGGCCACAAAATTGTAGTAGTTCGCCAAGCTGGAGAGTCAGGACAACTATATGGATCTGTCAATGCCCGTGACATTGCAAATCAGATTGTTGATGAAGGCTTTACCATCACCCGACGTCAGATTGGGCTGGCGCAGCCAATAAAGGCTTTAGGCCTATACGATGTTCAAGTGAGCCTGCATCCAGAAGTTTCAGTAAACATTACTGCCAACGTGGCACGCTCCACAGAAGAGGCTAAAATTCAGGCAAAAACCGGCCACGCCGTTATGTCGATTGAAGAAGAGGAATTAGCACAAGCCAAAATTAAGGCCGAGGAAGTCTTTGAAAAAGCTGAGGACGTTGAAGCTGTAAAAGAAGATACCTTAACTGAAACTGACTCTATATCTAATTCTGAAGCAACTAAAAATGAAGTTGTGGAAAATCCTTCTTCAAGCGAAGAAAAACAAACTGACTAAAAAATTCAATCTATAAACTGAAACGGCGCCCTGTTTAATTGAGGCGCCGTTTTAATGACCAACTTTATATAAAACTAAAGTGTCCCCGATATCCACACAATCCACAGAAGATTCTTCAAGACGAGCGGAGCCGATCTTTGTAGGTTCATCCCATGTCATTATCACCCATACCACCACCTACAAACGAAAACGATAAGCAACCAAATGCTAGTTTTCGTAGTTTACCTCAAAATATTGAGGCAGAAAAATCCCTGATAGGGGCTATTTTTGCTAATAATCGAGCTTATGAGAAGGTCTCAGAGTTTTTGCTACCAGAACATTTTATCATTGCCCAACATGGAAAAATTTATGACGCGTGCTCGCGTTTAATCGAGAAAGGTCAGATTGCCAACCCAGTTTCATTAAAGAGACTTTTTGAACAAGACGATAGCCTCATTGAAATTGGTGGAACTGCTTACTTAGTAGAATTAGCAGAGAGCATGGTTTCAATTATCAATGCAGGAGAATACGGGCGTATTATTTATGATTTGCATGTCAAACGTGCCCTGATTGACATTGGCGAAGACGTTGTTAATCGCGCATACAAGGAAAATGTAGAGGATGATGCAACGCAGCAAATTGAGTACGCAGAACAAAATCTTTATGAACTAGCTACCAATGGGAAATTCGAAGGAGGGTTTCAACCATTTAAAGCATCTATTCTTACAGCCTTGGAAATGGCCGAGGGTGCGCATAAACGAGACGGTGCCCTTGCAGGAGTGACCTCGGGATTAATTGATGTGGATTCTATATTGGGAGGACTGCACCCATCAGATCTCTTAATACTCGCAGGTAGACCCTCTATGGGAAAGACAGCATTAGCCACTAATATAGCTTTTAACGCAGCATATACCCACCACCAGTCAAAAGGAGAACAAGGTGCGGTAGTAGGTTTTTTCTCACTTGAAATGTCTGCGGAACAATTAGCAACACGTATTATCTCAGAGCAAACACAAATTTCCTCTGACAGCATTCGCAAGGGGAAAATTACATCTCCAGAATTTGATCGACTCGTAGCAGGAAGCCAGGCCTTACATGACATTCCAATCTTTATAGACGACACCCCAGCCCTGACAGTTAGTGCACTCAGAACACGTGCGAGAAGATTAAAACGTCAACATAACTTGGGCTTGATTGTAGTTGATTATTTACAACTTATTACAGGGTCTGGAATCTCGCGCAATGATGGGCGCGTACAAGAAGTGTCTGCTATTACCAGAGGCTTGAAGACGCTAGCGAAGGAACTCGATCTGCCGGTTATTGCACTCTCTCAATTGTCACGAGCTGTTGAACAGCGTGAGGATAAACGCCCTATGCTTTCCGATTTGCGTGAGTCTGGTTCTATCGAACAAGATGCAGACGTTGTGATGTTTATTTTTCGTGAGGAATATTATTTAGAACGAAAAGTTTCAACTCAACACGAAAATGAAAATGATGAAAAATTCTTTCTTCGCCAGCAACGTAACGAAGAACGACTTGAAAAAGTCCAAAACATAGCTGAGCTCATTATTGCGAAACAACGCCATGGTCCTGTAGGAACAGTCAAACTACAATTCATGGGCAAATTTACTCGCTTCAGCGATCTTGAACATACTCACCAACCCAGCTACTAATTTGTTTTATGAATAGCTCTGAAACCAGCACCGGTATTCTTACTATAGATTTGGTTAAGCTTACAGCTAACTGGCAGCAATTAAAAAGCCGACTTAATGGTGCTGATTGCGCTGCTGTTATCAAAGCTGAAGCCTACGGACTTGGCGCAGCCCGTGCAGCCATACAATTGTGCAAAGCAGGCTGCAAGGAATTCTTTGTGGCTATTATTGATGAAGGTATCTATCTTCGCAAAGCTCTAAGTGATAGCTGCGTTGATGCCAAAATTCATATCCTTGGTGGCCACATGCTAACCGGACAAGTACTGGTAGAACATAACTTAATTCCTGTATTAAACTCTTTGGAAGATATTAAGTATTGGTTAGAAAAGTACCCACAAGCTCCAGCTGATATCCATATTGATACTGGCATGACACGGTTAGGATTATCCCCAAAAGAGCTTAAAACCCTGAAGAAAGAGCCCGGACGCACTATCGGCTTGAACATTTCCCACATAATAAGCCATCTTGCTTGTTCAGAAGACACAAAAACGGGGATGAACTTAGATCAACTAGAAAAGTTTAAAAAGGCCCTAACACTTTTTCCAGGCTGTAAAACATCATTGGCAAACTCTTCAGGAATATTCCTTGGTGAAGAATATCATTTTAATCTAGCCCGACCCGGAGGAGCACTTTATGGCATCAACCCAACCCCAGGCAAACCCAACCCAATGCACCAAGTAATTAAATTACAAGGAAAAATTTTACAGGTTCGCGAAGTTAATGCACCACAGTGCGTTGGCTATGGTGCAACTTACAAAATCAAGAAAAAAGGCCGGATCGCTACGGTTGGGGTTGGCTATGCAGATGGCTACCACAGATCACTAAGTAATAATGGTTTTGGGTTCCTAGGTAATATCTGTGTGCCACTTGTTGGACGTGTCTCCATGGATTTAACAACTTTTGATGTTAGTAATGTTCCTAGGCATTTAGTCTACCCTGGCGCTCTGATAGACTTGATTGGACCTATGAACCCAGTAGACGATATAGCCAAAGCCGCATGCACCTCAGCCTATGAGCTACTGACCTCGCTAGGACCACGTTTTCAACGTGTTTTTAGAGAAAACAGTTAGACCTCAACCCGACCAAAAGGTTTCCATATTAAAATCAACTTTGGCAGTACTGTCAGAGCAGCCAAAAGAGCAATTAGCATTGCCGCCCCAGTCAACAAGCCAAAATATATTGTTGGAATAAAGTTCGATAATACTAATATGGAAAACCCAAAAATGATGGTCATAGTGGTAAAAAACACTGCTTTTCCTATGTTTGAATGGCAGATGTTTAAAGTCTTTTCATAGCTACCCGTTATCGCAAATTCTTCCCTGAAACGATAGATGTAGTGAATGCCATTATCGACAGCTATACCTATTGTAATTGCTGCAATGGTAATAGTCATCATATCCATGGGGATTTTCACCCAGCCCATGAATCCCAAGACAATTAAAGCACCAAGGAGATTCGGCAAAATACCAATGATTGATAAAGCAAACGAACGAAATAAAACTAAAAACATTATGCCAATACCAAGCATAACTACACCAATAGATTTAATTTGAGATGAGAACAAACTCTGTAACATGTTATTATAAAGTACAAGCAGTCCACTTACAGTCACATCATTAACTAAAAGCTTGTAATCAGATAGTAGTTCAAAATTATTTTGCTTGCTCAAGTCAGAATTGATTTTTTCAAGCAACTCCTTGCGCCGCAGATCCGGTTGACTGTCCAACACCCGTGCCACAATTCTAGCCTCGTTATTTTCTATAGAAATGTATGAGTTAATAAGACTATTTTTTACCGAATCAGGTACCTTGTTATACAAAACTGCCAAATCCAGTCCCTCGAGTTCTTTTCCTGCAATTTTTTCTACAACTCGGACAGATGATGCCAAAGAGAGAACCTTACCAATCTCAGGCAATCCATCTAAGTAGTCATGAGCTTTTTTTATGAGTCGAATCTTAGTGGGTGTAAACCATAACTCTGGCTGGGTGCGCATTGCTTCGATAAACGCACGTTCCTCCATAATTTCATCTTCGGTCATCTCTGCTAGATCTTCGGCCGTAAGATCTTCCACATCATCCTCAAATTTAATCAGCACTTCGACAGGTGTTGTTCCACCAAGCTCATCGTCAATGAGCTTGAGGCCTTGGTAAATTTCTGTATCTTTACTAAAATAATTGATGAAACTATTTTCAACACGAAGCATAGAGATTCCAGAAACACTTAAAATACTTAAGATAATTGACAGGGCTAAAATTTTATTACCATGAAATTCAGTCAAATATGCAAGATATTGTGGGAGCATAAAACGCACACTTCCCCCACGACTAGTTGACTCTTTTTTACCAATGATCAACAGCATAGTGGGAAATAAAAGAAACGAGGTCAAGAAAGTAACCGTCAAACCAGCACTCATCATCAGGCCAAAATCAATGACTGGCTTAATATCGCTAACGACAAGAGAACCAAAACCTATAATGGATGTAAGAGCTGTATACAGACAAGGTTTAACCATCTTATGAATAGTCATCCTTACAAGCGCCAGCTGATCATCAGTAGGGTTATCACGTTGTAGTTGAATATAACGTACAATCAAATGAATATTCATAGAAATTGTAATTATAAGCATTAAAGCAAGAAAATTAGATGATATGACGGTAACCATCCAACCAAATAAGCCCAGGACACCTATCATAGTTATGCCTGAGTAGAAACAACTAAGAAGAGGAAGTACAATCCAACGAAATTGACGAAAAATCATAGTAAGTATAATAACAAGAAAAGCTAAAACTCCCGCACCAAAGACCATCAGATCACTTTGTACGAAAGTAACCATGTCGTCTGTAATCATTGGCAACCCACCTAAATGAAGTACACCGTACTGGCGATATGGTGCTATGATACTCCTTATTTGGGCTATATCTCTGTGCCTTTGTGCACTCATTTCATCTCGTACCAGATTGTATTCGTCGGAGATACGATCTAAATTTTGTATTTCAGCATCCGATAGCTCATAATTTCTGTGTTTTTTGCGAAGCAGTCCTCTAGATTTCTGTAAACGCTCAAACTGAGTATTTGGTGCCATTTCTAATAATAAAGCGGTGGTCTTGCCATCACCGCTGATAATGAGATTGCGATAAATTGGGCTTTTTACAAGCTCCTCTCGAGCCCTTGAACGATCTACAGATGGCTTTTCTAAGCTTGGCATATTCTTGAGCATTTCTTGAATATCTGCATCAGAGCTTTCAAATAAAGGAGCGTCCAAAATGGAAAAAACTGCACTAACTCTGGCCACTTTTTTCAGCTCATCACGCATTTGGATCATAGGCTTTAGAGCTTGATCCGTGAAGAGATCTTCATAAGGCGTGTATGTAACAATGAGCAATTCATTGCTAGGATAACGCTCATTTATTTTTCTAAAAACACTTAGATCAACATCTTCCTCTAACAACAAAGTGTCCGCTGATGCATCTAATTTAAAGTCTTTTGTGTGATAGCCGAAGAAGATTAAAATTAAAAGCAACAGAGCTAAAACCAATTTAGGACAATTAAGCACCAGTATATCATATGCCTTTGCGATGTGAGTTGTCATGATGCGCCTCTTAATTAAAAACTGTAAGATGTGATCGTATCATCATAATACCAGGATCTGAAAGATTGGATTTAGTTTATGGGATCAATAACCTATTTCAATCATATTTTCTCATTTTTTATGAATTGAAGCTTGGTGGTTACATCAGAACACAAAACAAAATAATTCTCCAACTGGCAACTTCAAACAAAAATCATGGAACATAACAAACTAAAATTATGTCATTGCTATGTCGAGAGTCAGTTTCTTTTGCAGTTGTTATTAAATTTTCTATATCTGGTATGTAAGATAAACGACAAAAAAATGATTCGGTATGCCACCTTGTTATTTGTGGTGGAATCCCGTAAATCAATTACTTTGTTTAAATATCCTTTTCCTAAGGACTTTCATTGGTAAAAAAATCAAGCCAATACGTCTGTCAAGATTGTGGTGCTATTAGCGCCAAGTGGAGTGGACGCTGCGACAATTGCGGCGCATGGAATACGCTCGTTGAGGAGGTCACTACAGAGCACGCACCAAGGGGCTTAGGGCCCAAAAAAGGATCAAAAATAAAATTTGTTCCTCTACAAGGTCAAAGTAAAGCCCCACCTCGCCGTATTACTGGCATCAGTGAGTTTGATCGAGTTTGTGGTGGTGGACTTGTGCAAGGTTCTGCCCTCTTAGTTGGAGGTGACCCTGGCATAGGGAAATCAACAATTCTTCTTCAGGCTGTTGCTTCCTTGGCAAAACAATTCCATGTTGCTTACATATCAGGTGAGGAAGCCATCGAACAAATAAGAATTCGTGCTGAACGCCTAGGCCTGGTAAAAACCAATGTTCAATTGGCAGCTGCCACGTCAATTCGCGATATTATAACTTCCTTGAATATTGGCGACACACCAGAAGTCGTAATAATCGATTCAATCCAAACTATGTTTATAGACAGCCTCGAGTCTGCACCGGGGACTGTGACCCAAGTTCGAACCTCAGCTCAAGAATTAATTCGTTTAGCCAAAAGACTAGGCTTCACAATTATACTTGTCGGACATGTGACAAAAGATGGTCAGATTGCTGGCCCCAGGGTCATGGAGCACATGGTCGATACGGTATTATATTTTGAAGGGGAACGTAGCCACCAGTTTCGCATATTACGTGCCGTAAAGAATCGCTTTGGCCCGACAGACGAAATCGGCGTCTTTGAAATGACTGATCGGGGGTTAATGGAGGTAAACAATCCATCTTCTTTGTTTATGTCTGATCATGGAAGAGATATTAACGGAGCAACAGTTTTTGCGGGCATCGAGGGAACACGTCCAGTGCTGATAGAAATACAAACTTTAATTTCTCCAACCATATTAGGTACTCCACGACGGGCTGTTGTCGGCTGGGATGTTGCTCGCTTAGCAATGGTCATAGCAGTACTTGAGTCAAGGTGCGGTCTTGCCATTGGTGCCAACGACGTATACTTAAATGTCGCAGGAGGGCTACGTGTGTCTGAGCCAGCAGCTGATCTTGCAGTTGCCACATCTTTAGCATCTTCGTTGAGCGGTATTTCTGCGCCGTCTGAAACGGTAGTTTTTGGCGAAATCAGCCTTTCTGGTGAGATTCGGCCAGTTTCGCATACAGACGCGCGCCTGAAAGAAGCAACCAAGCTTGGTTTTACTCATGCTATCGTGCCTAAAAATCGAAGTAAAAATAAAGGGGCAACGCCCAAAAGTAAACTGAAAATAAGAGAAGTTGAACATCTTGCTGAATTGCTTTCTCTATTTAACCCACCAACAAAAAGGACCAAAGATAACGGCCATGTTGAAGGTAAATATAATGGATAATATGCCCGTTAACATCACCGACATAGCAGTAACAGTTATATTACTGATATCAGCATTTCTGGCCTACACACGAGGTTTAGTTCATGAAATTCTCTCCGTAGCTGGTTGGGTCGGAGGTGGATTGATCACAATTTATTCATTTCCAATTGCAAAGCCATTTGTTCGCGAGATAATATCCATTGAACTCGCAGCCGATCTGGCAACGGGTATTATTATATTTGTTGCATCACTTGTAATTTTGTCCATCTTAAGTAGGGCAATATCCAAACGCGTTCAGAACAGCACCCTGAACGCACTTGATCGCTCTCTCGGTTTTTTATTTGGCCTTGCTCGAGGTGGTTTCTTAATATGCCTTTTATATTTAGCAATCAATTGGATGATACCTATAATTGACCAACCGGATTGGATAAGAAATGCTCGCACCATGCCTCTCATTGAGATTGGCTCTCAGAAGCTACGTACTTTGATTCCAGAAAAAGTTGAATCTTCAGCTGACAAAGCAGTTACGAATGCTAATAAGCTGATCGAGAGACAAAAGATTCTAGAAGGACTAATTTCTCCTAAGCCAAAAAGTAACGAAACAAAAACCCTCGATGGCTATGGAAGGAAAATACGCAATGATATGGAACGTCTCATTGACAATAGTTCCAAAGACTAATTGGTACTTACTATTTTATGTTAAAAAACACTAAAACAATTTTCCAAGGCAATAACTCTGACCAGTTCCGTGATGAATGTGGAATTTTTGGCATTTACCACCATCCTGACGCTGCAGCTCACACAGCGCTTGGTCTTCATGCCCTACAACACCGCGGACAAGAAGCTGTGGGTGTAGTATCATATGATGGAAACCAATTTAATTCTCACCGTGCATTGGGACATGTTGGGGACAATTTCAATTCAGAGGATGTTATAGCAACACTGCCTGGAAACATGGCAATTGGCCATGTAAGATACTCTACGTCTGGTGACAAAGCCCTCAGAAACGTTCAACCTCTATTCGCTGACTTTAAATTCGGTGGTCTATCAATTGCGCACAATGGCAATTTAACCAACGCTTATGCCATTCGTAAAGCACTTGTTCAGCGTGGCTGTATCTTTCAGTCAACCAGTGATACTGAGACTTTTATTCACCTCATTGCAATGTCCAAAGCAACAAATGTAGTTGAACGAGTAATTGACGCCTTACGTCAAGTCGAAGGGGCATACTCACTTGTTGCCATGACCCAAGAAAAAATTATTGGTGTGCGAGACCCGAGAGGTGTACGACCACTAGTTATAGGTAGGATAGGTGAGTCCATCATTCTAGCCTCCGAAACTTGCGCACTAGATATTATTGGTGCCACGTTTGTGCGTGATGTCGAACCCGGGGAATTAGTAGTTATTAATAAAAATGGCATGCTTAGCTTCAAGCCATTCTTGCCGATATTGCCTAAATTCTGTGTTTTTGAATATATCTATTTTGCTCGTCCAGATAGCTACTTAGAAGGACGCAACGTATACCAAATTCGAAAAAGAATTGGCATGGAGCTGGCCAAAGAAAGTGATATTGATGCGGATGTGATCGTGCCAGTCCCTGACTCAGGGGTACCCGCTGCCCTAGGTTACGCTGAACAGTCAGGCATTCCATTTGAACTAGGTATAATCCGTAATCACTATGTTGGACGTACTTTCATTGAGCCAACCCAACAAATCCGCAATCTTGGTGTTAAGCTGAAGCACAATGCTAATACCCACTTTTTGAGAGGTAAGCGCATTGTCCTCATTGATGACTCTATTGTTCGCNGGACAACTTCCATTAAAATTGTTGATATGGTCCGCACCGCAGGAGCAACTGAAGTGCACATGTGCATATCCTCACCTCCTATAACTAATCCCTGCTTTTATGGTATTGACACACCAGAACGCGAAGAGCTGATGGCTCATCTTCATGATCTTGACTCTATGCGTAAGGTGATTGGTGTTGATAGTTTACATTTCATTTCAATCAATGGTCTTTATCGCGCAGTTGGTGAGAAAGGACGCAATATTAAAAATCCACAATTTTGCGATGCTTGTTTCAGTGGAGACTATCCCATTCGTCTTTCTGACCTTGAGGATGGAAGTGCCCCTAAACAATTGTCACTGTTAAAAACTAGGGATTAAAAATGTTACAAGGACGCTTAAAAGGACGCATCGCCCTCATCACTGGTGCGTCCAGAGGGATCGGCCGAGCTGTTGCCTTGCGTTTTGCTCAGGAAGGTGCCCAGCTTATACTCTCTGCGCGTACACAAGGGGCTCTTGAGGAGCTCGATGACGAAATACTTAGGTTAACCGGTCATAATGCTATACTTGCACCACTGGACTTACGTGATTTTGAGGCTATCGAGCAAATGGCTGTTGGAGTCTATGAACGTTTTAAACGTCTGGATATTCTGGTAGGGAATGCTGGTATTTTAACATCGTTGAGTCCTATGTCCCAAGTCAGTCCTAAAGACTGGGAAGAAGTGATGAACGTAAACCTTACTGCCAACCACCGCTTGCTCAGAAACTTTGATCCTCTAATCAGGGCTTCAGAAGCTGGGCGTGCTATTTTTGTATCATCAACTGTGACCCAAGGAACATGGCCTTTTTGGGGGGCCTACGCTGTTTCTAAAGCAGGTTTAGAAACCATGATTAGAACTTATGCGTCAGAAAATAGAAAAAGTAATATTAAAGCAAATATTCTAAATCCTGGGCCTACCCGAACCAACATGCGTCCCATTGCCTATCCTGGTGAAAACCCCGAGCTTATCAAGCCGCCGGAAGAGGTAACAGAATATTTTCTAAAATTGGCCGAAACAACTTGTGATTTGAATGGCGAGATCGTCCAGTTCAATGAGCTTAAAAAATAGGATATTCAAAATGACCTTGGTTAAACAGGAGCACGGAGGTGATCCTCAGACACTTGAGGATCATTATGGACGCCCAAAACAAGGCTGGCTTGATCTCTCCACAGGCATTAATCCGCAACCTTATGTTCCAAGAAAGCTAGACTTGGAAAATTGGGGATCCTTACCAAGTGCTTCAAGTCTGAGCAAACTAAGACGTGCTGCAGCAACGTGCTACGGGGTTAGCAATCCAAATCTGATCACGGCAGCGCCTGGTACGCAATCGTTAATTCAATGGCTTCCTCGTATGCGCCCCTCGGGAAATGTTTCTGTTATCTCTCCAACCTACAATGAGCATGCCTTATGCTGGCACAACGCAGGCCACAAGGTTATAGAAGCTAATAATCTAAAACACGTAGAAAAAAATTCAGATGTTGTAATTGTGGTGAATCCCAATAATCCTGACGGACAACAACATGAACCAAAGGACCTTAAGCGCCTTGCCGAGAGCCAAGCCAAGAAAGGTGGTTGGTTGATTGTTGATGAAGCATTTTGCGATGTATCACCTGAATTAAGCATAGCTAGTTCAGTTGGTTTACCTGGTCTCATTGTTTTACGGTCATTTGGAAAATTTTACGGCCTTGCTGGTTTGCGTCTAGGATTTGCAATTTCAGACCCTGCCATAGCCGAAAGTTTTTCCTCCTTACTTGGTCCATGGGCTGTTTCAACTCCAGCTATTATGATTGGTGAAGTAGCTCTTTTAGACATTGAATGGAGGCAGCAAACACTTCTTCAGCTGAAGCTTGCAAGTGAACGTCTTGACGAAGTTCTTAAAGCTTTTAATTTAGAAGTTGTGGGCGGTACATATTTATTTCGACTTGTTTCAACAAGTAGAAGAGGAGCAATATATCAAAGTCTTGCCGAACGTGGTATAATGGTACGTCAATTCCGTCTTGAACCTAAATGGTTACGTTTTGGTTTGCCCGGAAATGAAGAGAGTTGGCAGAGGCTAGAATCAGCCCTAACTCACCACAAAGATAGAGAAAACTAAAAATAACAACTAAATAAAATACACCCGCAAAATGTTGCAGTATCCATCTTTTAGTCAATCCACATTGTGATTATTGTTACCCATTTTTCGTTGATTTCCCTGATATGGATCTGGTCTATCATAACACACAGCTTTACCAATCGTTCGATAGCACCAAACTTTAGCCGTCGGATTGGGTTCTTGTTCTTCACAATAAGTGCGTCCAGTATTAGTTCGAATTGTTGAACAATTCATGCCACTAGCAAACGAAATAAAATGATCACTTGCAGTCTTGCCGGTACCAACTGCTGAAATACCTTCGACTGCTGCAATGGGGGGGTAAAAAGAGCATGAACTAATGCATCCAATAATAACCAGTATAAANAGAGATCGCATGCCTAAAAAACTCCTTAGATTTTCCGCTCTTTCTATAGTATTAATAATGCAATCATTACGGTTAAAACGCGGTTAATTTACGTTAAATATTTTTATTGGTTTATTTTTATGAAAAATAATAATGAGTAGCTTGTGTTACCGTAAGTTATCTTTTATGAAAATTACTTCAATATNTCTTTTTTTAATCTAAACAAGAATTTTAGATTATTGTTTTAATCAGGAAATAATATTTATGGTTTCCACGAAAACTCCAGTTTGTAATTTTGGTTGGAAAGCTCGGGACTTCTCACTCGTTGGGGTCGATGGGAAAACACACAACCTCGAAAGTGTGCGAGGCAAAAATGGTACTATCGTGATGTTTATTTGCAATCACTGTCCTTACGTGAAAGCTATTCTTGATCGTTTGGTGCGAGATGTTAGAGAATTGCAGAAAATTGAAATTGGCGTCGTGGGCATCATGTCAAATGACCCGAGTGAATATCCTGAAGATTCTTTCAACAACATGAAATATATAAGTAATCAATACGGCTTTACTTTTCCCTACGTAATTGACCCTACACAACATACTGCACACTCTTATGATGCTGTGTGTACTCCAGATTTCTTTGGCTTTGATAAAAATTTAGAGCTTAGATACAGAGGTCGTTTTGACTCTTCAAGAAAAGAGGCAAGTTCCAAGAATGCAAAACGTGAGCTATATGAGGCTATGGTTGAGGTGGCAAAATCAGGAAAAGGACCGACACATCAAATTCCCTCAATGGGCTGTTCCATAAAGTGGATTGGTAAAAACTCATAAAGTGTGTTTGCCTTCCCTACTTTAGGAAGATATTTTAGAATATAATAAAAGATCATAATTTTAAATCATGGAGAAAAAAAGTGTCTGAGCCAATTCAAGAAGGCATAATGCGCGAAATTGAAGAGGAGTTGCGTAAAGACCAATTTTCTATATTGTGGAAGCGCTACGGAAAAGTCTTAATCGGCGTTGTTTTTATAATTATTTCTACTGTAGCAAGTTACAAAGTCTGGCAAAATTATGATTTAACTAATCGTGGTCATCTTGGTGAACGCTTTGCTACTATATTTGAGTTAACAAAAAAAGGAGACGGAGAACAAGCTCTCAACGCTCTAAAAATTTTTCAGGACGAGGCTACTCAAGGCTATCAAATGCTTGCTGGATTTCGTGCGGCTGCCCTGATGGCTAACGGGGGGGATATTGTAGGAGCAACTGCTGCCTATGACAAATTAGCCAATGATAGCTCTTTGGATATCATCTATCGTGATCTGGCAATTCTACTTAGAACAATCCAGCAATTGAACATCAATCAAGATATAACATCTTTGACAAATTCTCTTGCTCCGCTATCAGACGATAAAAATCCATGGCGTTATACTGCACGCGAGTTGATTGCAATTATTGCCAAAGAATCTGGTAATACAACCAAAGCACGAAAATTATTCACCGCATTAATAGACGATGAAACAACACCCAAGGGTATTCGACTGCGAGCAAGAGAATTGCTTACTGGAATAGCCGAATAAAGGGAAAAGAAGATGAGAGTTGAGAGAAACAATGTGTTTAAAGTTAAAGCCTTTGGACAGATTATATTTTTCGCTAGTTCTTTGGCTTTGACTGGTTGCGAAGCATTAACAGAACCCGGTGGGTTGTTTGGCGACGAGCTAAAAGTTCCACTTCCAGGTGAACGAATTTCAGTTCTAAGACATCAACGGTCTTTAAGCCCAGATCCCGAATTATCTGGGATGGATATTTTATTACCTCCACCCTCTACCAATGAGAATTGGCCCCAATCAGGGGGTTATGCCAATCATGCGATGCACCATATAGAAATAAATGAAAATATTAACTTTGCTTGGTCCTCCGATATCGGGGTTGGGGCCAGTGATGAGCTAAGATTGATAGGAACACCGATAATCGCCGCTGGCAGGGTCTTTACAATGGATGCTTCATCCAACATAAGCGCCTTCGACGTCAAAACTGGCAAACAATTTTGGCGTACCCCATTAACCCCTGATGAAGAAAATGACGGCCACATGGGAGGTGGAATTNCATTCGAAGATGGTAAAATTTATGCTACAACAGGCTTTGCACAGGTTATTGCGATAAATGCAAGTGATGGAAAAATAATCTGGCGTACCACGCTACCTGGTCCTATGCGTAGCGCACCAACTGTACGAAGCGGACGTGTCTTCGCCATGACCATAGATAGTCGCCTTTATGCATTAAACGGAACAACTGGTGATGAACTTTGGAATTACATTGGTATTTCTGAAATTGCTAGTCTATTAGGCGGTGCTAGTCCTGCTGTGGACAACGGGGTAGTAGTTGCGCCCTTCCCTTCTGGAGAACTTGTTGCTCTTAAAGTAGAAAATGGTCGAGTATTGTGGACTGAGGCCCTTCTAACGACGAGGAAAATTAACGTAGTTTCGACCCTTGCTCACATTCGCGGTCAGCCAATTATTGATCGTGGTCAAGTTTTTGCCATTTCCCATGGCGGTATGATGGTAGCAATTGATTTGCGAAGTGGAAGGCGCATATGGGATAAGGAAATCGGGGGACTATCCAACCCATGGGTTGCTGGTGATTACATTTTTCTTTTAACTAACGATGCTGAAGTCATTGCCCTTTCACGCAAAAATGGCTTAATTTACTGGGTGCAAGCTTTGCCTCAATATACGGATCAAAAAACAAAAGACGAAACAATTGTCTGGAATGGTCCAATTTTAGCTAGTGATCGTCTACTTTTAACTAGTTCTCAGGGCCAAGTCTATTCCATATCCCCTTATGACGGACAAATTATGGGTAGTGTTGTGATGCCATCTGGAATTTCATTACCGCCAGTAATTGCTGGACGAAGCGTTTATTTTCTTGGGGACAATGCCAATCTAATAGTCTACCGCTAATCTATCACCAGAATTAAGAATATGAGCTTTACAATTGTCATCGTTGGACGACCAAATGTCGGCAAGTCGACTCTATTCAACAGATTGGTTGGAAAACGACTTGCTATTGTAGATGATACACCAGGCGTTACCCGCGACCGTCGAGAAGGTAGGGGCTGTATATCAGATATAGAATTTTCCATTATAGATACTGCTGGACTAGAAGATGCTACAGTTGGATCACTGGAAGCACGCATGCGAAAACAAACCAGTCTTGCATTGGACAAAGCTAACGTCGCTCTGATGTTAATTGATGCACGGGCTGGGATAACGCCACTAGATACACACTTTGGAAGATGGATACGCCGCCAAGGCGTACCGTTGATACTAATCGCAAACAAATGTGAGGGCCGAGCAGGTTTCAATGGACTAGTCGAGTCACACAGTTTGGGTCTAGGTAAACCAATCGCCTTCTCTGCTGAACACGGGGAAGGTCTATCAGAGCTATACGATGCACTACTACCGTACATCAAAGTTAACGATTACAAAACTACTACTGAACGACAACATAACGACGACAACTGCTTTGAAGACAAATTCGCCAATCACTCAATCAACATGGCAATTGTCGGACGCCCGAATGTCGGCAAATCTTCACTAGTGAACCGTATACTTGGTGAGGATCGTATGCTAACTGGGCCAGAAACCGGTATTACTCGAGATGCTATTAGTATCAAATGGAAATATAAAGGCCAAGAAATCAAGCTAGTCGACACGGCAGGTTTACGAAAAAAATCCAAGATTAGTGAGAAAATCGAAAGTCTGTCAACCGGTGACTCACTTCGAGCTATTAAATTTGCACAAGTAGTTGCATTGGTTTTAGATTCCAATTATCTGCTTGAAAAGCAAGATTTAACTATTGCACGTCGAGTAATATTTGAGGGACGTGTATTGATTATCGTTGTAAATAAATGGGACTTAGTAAAGGAAGAGAAGAAAACCCTTCAAAAGCTTAGTGACCGGCTTCAAACGTCCTTTCCACAGGCACGTGGCATCCCAATAGTGGCTTTATCTGCCAAGAATGGCTATGGTACTGATCGTCTTTTACCTACTGTTATGAGTCTTTATGACCTATGGAACAAGCGTATTCCCACAGCGGCACTTAATCGCTGGCTTGATNGAATAATTGAAAATCATCCGCCACCTATTACTAGTGGCCAACGTATAAAGTTGCGTTACATAACTCAAGCGAAAACACGTCCACCAACATTTGTTGTATTTACAAGTCGCCCTGAAAAAATACCGGAGTCCTACATGCGTTACTTAGTTAATTCATTAAGGGAGGATTTTAAGTTACCTGGCGTGCCGTTACGCTTACACGCCAAAAAAAATGCCAATCCTTATGCTAAAAAGAGATAAAATTTAGCGATAACTGTGCCCTTATTTAGTATATGCACAAAAACGTTTGTCTAGTTACGAGACAAGTAATAATGTCCTCTTTTGAGGTTGATTTTAAAAAAAAATTTTGGCTGAAAAACATAACTAAACTATGCTCCCAACTTATAAAACCATATCTTTGGCACTCTGCTCGAGCCTTAGATACTATTTGCTTGTTATGGAGTAACATACTAATCAATTCTTATTACCCAGGAATTATGAATTGAACATATTTATTTACAGTCTTTATTTAAGCTGCCGTTGCCTCTTGGAAATAAAAAGCTTAAAAAACTGCCGATAACTTTGTCTCTTTTCGTGTAAATGTTAACTATCGAGATTTAAATGCCTAAAAATCTATTAGATGCTGATAAAGATGCCCCTCTACGTGACGATATTCGTCTTTTGGGTCGTTTGTTAGGTAATACTGTTCGTGAACAGAATGGCGAAGCGACCTACAACATCGTTGAAATGATACGTCAAACCTCTGTGCGCTTTCACCGGGACAGCGACGAACCAGCAAAACTTGAGTTACAAGAGCTTCTTAACCAACTTGACCCAAAAGAAACTGTGGATGTAGTACGTGCATTTAGCTTATTTTCTCATTTAGCAAACATTGCCGAGGACCTGCATCATACACGAAGAACCCGCAGCCACGATAGGGCTGGAGACCCACCAAGAAGAGGTACAATAGCTAACGTAATGACACAAGCTTCACAGGCCGGAATTGAAGCTGAAGAATTACGTGCTTTCTTCAAAGATGCACATGTACTTCCTGTGTTGACCGCTCACCCAACTGAAGTACGACGAAAAAGCACAATGCGTCATGAATTAGCTATATCTGCTCTTTTAGCTCAATGCGAACGTTCTGACCTAACGCCAGACGAACACAATGAGATTAAAGACCAAATTCGAAGGACAGTTCTCGCCCTGTGGCAAACAAGTATGATACGCTACAGTCGACTCAACGTTGTCGATGAGGTCACTAACGGTCTTGCATATTATGATTATTCATTACTAGGGCAATTGCCCAGGATTTACCGGGCAATTGAAGACAAACTAAGTAGTCTTGACAAAAAAACTGAACCAATTGCGCCCTTCCTGCAAATGGGTAGCTGGATCGGTGGGGACAGAGACGGCAACCCATTCGTAACTGCCGAAGTTTTACGTGATACAGTCAATCGTCACGGCAGCAAAATAGTTATGTTCTATTTTCAAGAACTAGACGAGCTGGGTGCAGAACTATCATTGGCCTCTACATTGGTACAGGTCTCTCCAAATCTGACCAAATTAGCTAAAAAATCACCAAAAAGTTTTGATAAGGAGCCGTATAGGAGTGCAATATCAGGTATTTACTCTCGCCTTGCTGCAACAGCAAAAAAATTTAAATTAGCCGAACCACCCCGCCGGCCTGTTGGCAAGGCACCGCCCTATTCTTCTGCTGACGAGTTTGCAGCGGATTTAAATACTATCAAAAATTCCTTGGTGGCAAATGGCTCTGCCGATCTTGCCGACGGTCGATTACGAGATTTACTACGTTCAGTTAATTGTTTTGGACTACACCTTGCAAGCTTGGATTTACGACAAAATTCCGCAGTACATGAGAGTGTAATATCTGAATTATTTGATGTCTTTGAGCCTAAGATTGATTATGCAAATATGGACGAGGACAATCGTATTAAATTACTGGTTGATGAGTTAAGCTCGACTAGATCTCTATTACGAATAGGTTGGACCTATAGCGATTTGACTACCAGCGAATTAGACATCTTAAAAGAGGCTTCCAGGGCACGCATAACTCTTGGTCCTCAAACAATTACAACTGCAATTATTTCAAATACTCAGTCGGTATCAGACGTATTGGAACTAGCCGTTTTGTTAAAACAGGCAAACTTGGTTAGTGCCGATGGAGTCAGTGCACTTCAAATTGTGCCATTGTTTGAGACCATTTCAGATCTCAGAAATTGTGTTCGTATCATGGATCGTTTGTTATCGATTCCACAATACAAGAAATTAATTAATAGTCTAGGTGGTGTCCAGGAAATCATGCTTGGATATTCTGATAGCAACAAAGATGGGGGGTTTTTGACTTCAGGTTGGGAGTTATATAAAGCACAAACAACTTTAATTGGGCTGTTTGAGAGCAAAGGTATAAAATTACGCTTATTTCACGGCCGTGGTGGAACAGTAGGCCGTGGTGGTGGCCCAAGTTACGAGGCCATTCTAGCACAACCCAGCGGTGCTGTGCAGGGTCAACTTCGTATGACGGAACAAGGTGAAATTATTTCAAGTAAATATTCGAATCCTAGCCTAGGTAGAAGAAACTTAGAAATCCTGGCAGCAGCAACTTTAGAATCGACCCTTCTGCAAAAAAAATCGTCCCAACTACCCACTGAATACTTGAGCGCGATGGATGAAATTTCCAGTTTTGCTTTTGAAGCATATCAACAATTAGTCTATAGAACCAGCGGATTTGAGGAGTACTTTTGGTCCTCAACTGTTATTAATGAAATAGCTACATTACACATTGGCTCTAGACCACCTTCACGAAAAAAAACACGTAAAATTAAAGACCTCAGAGCCATACCTTGGGTATTTAGTTGGGCTCAATGCCGATTGATGCTGCCAGGCTGGTACGGTTTTGGAACAGCTGTAGAAAAATGGCTTGCAAATAATCCAAATAAAGGCATGCCTTTTTTACAGGAGCTCTACAAAGAATGGTCTTTCTTTCGCAGCCAATTGTCAAATATGGATATGGTCCTTGCAAAAAGTAGTATTGCTATTGCTCGCCGTTACTCACAACTTGTCGAGGATAAAGACCTTAGGGAGAAAATTTTTAACCGTATACACGCTGAGTGGAAAAGCTCTATTGACACCTTGTTGAAAATTTCAGGCCAAAAAAAATTACTTCAGACGAACCCCTTGCTTGAACGTTCTATTCAAAACCGCTTTCCTTACCTTGATCCTTTAAACCACCTGCAAGTAGAACTGATGAAGAAGTACCGGCGTGAGTCAGAAAATGCCAAAGTACTGAGAGGTATTCAGCTTACTATCAATGGCATCTCAGCAGGTCTGAGAAATAGTGGTTAGTAATACTGTGGGTTGAGTGGAAAAGCGAAATTTTGCAATAATAACACTATTAAAAAGCCAAGGCGCAAATAACTAGTTTTGTGCTCAAATAACCACCTTGGATTAAACTATGTCTTAATCTGGTTAGGGTGCTATATGGCATACTTTATAATAATTTGATTAATCACGTTTCTTCAACTATTAAGCAATAAAACTCACACTACTAAAATATCTTAAGGTCAGAAGGTTAGGGCCTTAACCTGAACTACGTGTTCAAGTTTACAAATTTCATCCATTACTAACTTACCTGGTGCTCCATCAATTTCAATTAAAGCGATCGCATCACCACCAGGTGTAGCTCTACCAAGATGAAAGGTAGCAATGTTAATATTAGCCTCACCGAGAGCCATGCCTAGGGATCCAATTAAACCCGGTTTATCCTTATTTGTAATAAATAGCATGTTTGGCCCTAATTCTGCATCAATTGGGATATCCTTGATCTCTACTATACGTGGCCGAGATCCAGCAAAAAGTGTCCCTGCAATAGAACGTGTTTGGTTTTCAGTTTCTACTGTCAACCTTATTAGGGTCTGATAGGCACTTGCACGTTCATGCTTTACTTCACTTACATGAATGTTGCGTTCCTTTGCAATTACAGGCGCATTTACCATGTTAACTGATACCATCAAGGGCGACAGAAGACCCTCAATAATTATTGCTGTAAGGGGTCGTATATTCAACTCCGCTGCGTGACCTTCATATTCAATAACAAGGCCTTTCAGAGCACTCTCTGTAACTTGGCCAGCGAAGCTACCCAATTGTTTTGCAAGCAACAAATAAGGTTTCAGACGAGGGGCCTCCTCAGCGGTTACTGATGGCATATTTAATGCGTTGGTTACAGCTCCTGATATCAAAAAGTCAGCCATTTGCTCAGCAACTTGTGTGGCTACTTTTTCCTGGGCTTCAGTTGTTGACGCACCTAAGTGAGGCGTGGCTACAACATTTTCCATTCCAAAGAGGATATTTGTCTTCGCAGGCTCTTTCACAAACACATCAAGACCAGCAGCTGCTATATGCCCAGTTTCTAACCCTTTTTTTAAATCTTTTTCAACGATTAAGTCTCCCCTAGCGCAGTTAACTATTCGCACTCCTTTTTTCATCTTGGTGATAGCCTCAAAATTAATAATATTACGAGTGGCGTCAGTTAGTGGCGTATGCAAGGAAATAAAATCAGAACGGGAAAACAGTTCATCTAGTTCAACNTTTTCAATTCCCAATTCAGTAGCTCGCTCATGTGATAAATAAGGATCATAAGATATGACTCGCATTTTCAGTCCTTGGGCACGATCAGCGACAACCGCACCAACATTACCACACCCAATAATCCCAAGTGTCTTTCCCATAATCTCTACACCCATGAATTTAGATTTTTCCCATTTGCCAGCTTGTGTAGATGCATTAGCAAGAGGAATATGACGAGATAAAGACATGATTAGAGAAATAGCATGCTCTGCTGTTGTGATGGAATTTCCTAATGGAGTGTTCATTACGCAAATACCAGCTGCTGTAGCAGCTTCAATATCAAGGTTGTCAACACCAATACCAGCACGACCAATGACCTTTAATTCTTTGGCAGCTGACAACACCTCTCGAGTAACTTTAGTCGACGAGCGCACGGCGAGACCATCGTATTGATAAATGCACTCAATAAGCTCATCAGGTCCCATGCCTAGCTTAACGTCAACATCAACACCACGTTCTTTAAATATTTGCGTAGCATGTGGGCTCATTTGATCGGAAATAAGAACTTTAGGCAATGTATCTTTCCATTTCTACTTTGAGCTGTGCATAGGCCCAGTCAAGCCAAGGAAATAATTTTACCAAATCACCTGTCTCAACAGTTGCCCCAGCCCATAGTCTGAAACCAGGTGGCGCATCACGGTGGCTTCCTATATCATAAGCAACTCCCTCTTTATCAAGTTTCTTAACAATAGATTTAATGAGCGCCGTTTGTTTATCTCGGTTTAGTTTCCTAAACCAGTCTTCAACTATCAATAAACAGACAGATGTTCGAGACCGAGTATCCGGATTTTGAGCTAAGAAGCCTACCCAAGAGGATTTGGCAACCCATCCCTCTATAGCTTCCAAATTAGCCTTACAGCGATTTATCAATGCCTCACGCCCACCTATACTTTCAGCCCACCTCAAACCATCAAGAGCATCTTCTACTACTAGCATAGATGGTGTATTTATGGTCTCTCCTCTAAAGATTTCTTCAATCAGCTTTCCATTTTTGGTTAACCGAAATAGCTTCGGCATGGGCCATGGTGGACTGTAGTGTTCTAATCGTTTGACAGCTCGGGGACTTAAAATCAAAATACCATGTGCGGCTTCACCACCCATGACTTTTTGCCAAGAATATGTAGTTACATCCAATTTATTCCAGGGTAAGTCGTAGGCAAAAACGGCGGATGTAGCATCACATATTGTAAGTCCCTTCCGATCAGCTGTTATCCAATCGCCATCTGGTACACAAACACCGGCTGTTGTACCGTTCCAAGTAAAAACCACGTCACGGTTAAAATTGACTGTATTTAAGTCTGGCAACTGACCATAATCAGCACTCAGCAGACGGACATCCTCAAGCTTAAGTTGTTTAGTAACGTCCGCCTGCCAACCAACACCAAAACTTTCCCAGGCTAAAATATCAACACCGCAATCACCCAACAATGACCACATGGCCATCTCAACAGCACCGGTATCAGAAGCAGGAACAATTCCAATGCGATAATCATCCGGAATTCCCAGTATCGCTCTAGTTCTGTCGATAGTTTCAGCTAGTTTTAATTTTCCAAGATCTGAGCGGTGCGAACGAGCAATCAAAGCGTTGTCTAGTTCATTCAACGACCACCCTGGGCGCTTAGCACAAGGACCAGAAGAAAAATTTGGGTTAACTGGCCGAATTCCTGGCCTTTTTTGAGAAGCCATACATCTTATCCCTTCCTTACAGAAAAGCTTACACCTGTTGGGAAGTGTTGCCCAAAGAGCTTATAAAAGCTAAATTCGTTGCCGTCAATTACGGTTAAAAATTTATTTAAGCCAGTAAATTCACAACTAATAATCAAAAAAAAGGGGCATGGAAAGCCATGCCCCCTAAAAAGAAAGATGGGTTTTCTAGAAATTAAATCTGAGTCCACCAGAAACAGTTGTTATGTGGATATCATTACTGCCCTTGTAATTATACGTGTAAGCAAGCATCTCATTATACTTTCCGAACACTTCAAGTCCATATGGCAAGCCGACAGTAATACCTGCACCACCTTGAATTGCAGGTGCCACAAACATGCCGTTATCTACAGCTTCATTACTGTTTGGATCTGATGTAGCAGCAATTCTTAGATAGTTAAGGTTACCATACAACCCGAGTCCACCTGCACCCGCAGAAATAAACGGTGTTACTGATAGACCATTACTTCCACTACCCGCTAATTCACCCGGATCAATGGAATATTCAATAGCTAAATTAACCATTGCTGTACCCATGTCTACGGAACCACTCACACCCGTGTAGGCAGCACCAGCAACGCCTGTCATTCCTGATACATCAGCTTCACGGTAGGCGACTTCTGTTTCAAAGCGAACATAGCCGTAGTCATGCCCTATTGTCAGGAGGTACCCATCTGGGTCATCAAACTGAATAGTCTTACCATTTCTACCCTCGGAAGTTGAGGCGCTTCTTTGTTCCATGAAATCAACATCTGCAAGGTCTGAGCTAATGATTTTGGAAACTCCAAAATAAGCACTACTTCCGTTAATTTCCTTATCTTGAAAACCAAGGCTACCTGCGTTTGCAACACTCACAGATAAGAGTGTGGCCAAACCAACTGCTGTTGCCGTAGTAAATTTATTTGTCAACATAGCTTATTTCCTAATTATCGTTGAATTCCAATTGACTTAACTTATTAAATATAAACTGTTGTGTGCACAATATTAATTTCAGTGATGCATAGCAATCAAAATTGTATACTATTCCTACTTAAAGCTAACGAGTGTTACATTTTTATCACATATACAGGCATCTAAGTTACACTTTTGCACAAACATTTACTTTGAGCTAGGTGCAATAACTACTTTAAGATTAATCTTTTCCTCAATCAAACCGGTAACTGTATCTTATACCAATACTATCTATTCCCTGATTCTTTTCATCTAAAACACCTGCATTAGACATGTGCTCCCAGATAAGAGAGATGCCATTATGACCATCCCAACGCCAACCTAGCTCTCCTCCAAGGCGGAAAAGCACTTTAGATCCAAATTCAATCTTATCGGGATTTCCATTGATTAACTCCCCGTCATGAACAGCAAGACCCCAAAAGCCATCAAGGAAAACATTGTTTTCCCATTTGGTGTCCCAACCCAAGCCTGTATATGCATAATTGGTATCATCACCCATGTTCAGCGAAATACCTGCGTGAGGACGCGGAGCCCAAAAGGCATCCAAAAAATTTGGGGAGAGAAATACAACTTCTGGATTGATGTTAACACCACTTTCATATCTATTCTTGAAGGGGTTAGGCGTACGAAACTTTTTACGGTTGGGGAATTTTACATCATGGCTAAGCAGACCCAGTCGGGCCTCAGAGACCAAATCCCATAGAGGACCTTTAGGACGTTTGCGCTTTTGAATTTTAGTTCTCTCAAAGATGGGGTTAGAAAAATCCGACGATATGCCTATTCGTAGAAACTTATCAGGACTGATCTGATTTTCAAACTCCTCTGTTCTAAAGACATGCATGAGGCTAAGCCGTTTTTCACCCCAACCTACTTCCCCACCTAACTGAACATCTAAGACCTTATTTAATGAAGTCACGTCAGAAGTATCGGAGTAAGTATTGCCATCCACGAAAATGTTATGCCTCACATACCTTCCTTCAAGGCCAAGGAAAAGATTCCAAGCTATATAATCTCCCGTTTGAGGAAAGTTGGTACCAGACATGATCAAATTAGAACGCAAGGGTCCACTATCCTGCTTGAGGTTTGTCCCAATTCTGGAGCTAAAACCCAGCGACGCATAGGTATATGCATTTCCCAGCGTAACGCCTGTGTGGGGATAAAGTTCAAAACCAAAACCAAGCGCATCTTCTTCCCAAACCCAACGTTTTCCTGTATCGTATTGCACTATCACTACAGGTTCCGCTTTGAGCTCATTCCAAGAAGTAAACTTTCGGTTAACACTCCTGTGGAAAATTTTATGCATTTCCTCCCCTCCTGACGGGGGCCCCACAACACCAAGTCCTAAATTCACCCGATCTAAATACTGAGTATTTCCAATAAACTCGCGTTCCAAATTAAAACGCGCATTGGCTAGCAAATAACCCGCATATGGGCGGTCAGGAATTTCAGTTAGTCCGTCGACTGCTCGAGCAGCAGCAGATGTGTGTGTGTTTGGTGTGTAAGCACTTTGCTGTAGTGAGTAACTGGCCCGCATCTTCCACAAGTCTATGGGCCAAAAGAAATATTCCCTTAGGTCATCAGACCAATCTGGATTTGGGGCATTGGGCGTGTGGGAAAGTCTCCAACCCCACGTCAAGTGACCAGACTCAACTTTTTCACTAAAAACTTTATCCATGGGCCTTTCAAAGATATCGACTTTGAGAGAGTCCTCATTTTGAACTTCAAAACGCCAGACGCCACTATCATTGCGTCTATCTTGCATGGGTATAGGTTGAGAGACACTTTCAGGGGAATCTGCAACCTTTGAAGNCAGAACATTTCCCTGATCCTCTGAAGTCATAGGGCTTAGAATTTGATTATTGGTTGTTTTTTTATCAAACGGGTGGGGCTGGGCTAATATGGCAGACATATCATATAACTGACCTGCCTCAGTTTCATTAAAAGAAACATTAGCACAAGTGAGGATAACGGCCAGAATTGTCACTAAACGCCACATGATGATCTGATATTTACCTTGGAATTTGTCACAAGTGTTAAAGAAAAAAGTTGAAAGAGCTAAATTATCTTAATCACTATATCAAATTAGTGCGCAGAAAACCACATTCCAGCCCTTCACACAAGGTCAGAAACACTCAAGCAGTTGATAAAGTTAAATTTTTTTTATACCCACCAAGTTTATAGTCGACAAAAATAAATAAAAAACCTGATAATGGATCCTAATATGACATATTTATTAACGTTAATAAAATTACTTGTTCTTAAAATGCCTGCATGGGTTTCAGCTGTTTGGTATTTGGGCCGACGAGTCAAAAAAGATGGACTAATTCTTAATGCAAAAATTCAACTACTGTGTAAATTTGTCGATAGCGCTCGCACAATACCAATTGACCAGCTGACCCCCGAACAAAGCCGAAAACAGTTAAATCATTTTGCAAGACTATTTGGTGCATCCAAGATTCCTCTAAACGACATTTATGATCGTACAATCCCAGGGCCAAATCATCCTATACCCGTGCGTGTCTATTGCCCCTCTGAGCAAAGTACGAAAGCTTCCCCAGCTCTTTTATATTTTCATGGTGGTGGCTGGGTACAAGGCAACCTTGAAACCCACGACCCAATTTGCCGCCGTTTGGCAGTTTATTCGGGAGGTATAGTTATCTCTGTAGATTATGCTCTAGCGCCTGAAAATAAATTCCCAGCTGCAGTAAATGACAGTCTTGCTGCATTCAAGTGGCTGAGAGATCACGCTGAAGAGTTTAATGCTGACCCAGCCCGCATTGCAGTAGGCGGGGACTCCTCGGGAGGGAACCTCTCAGCAGTGCTTTGCCAGCAAATACCTCAGGACAATGGTCCAATATTCCAATTACTTTTTTACCCCGCACTCGACGGGCGCCTATCAAGCCGTTCACACAGTCTTTTTAAAAATGGGCTATTTTTAACGCGTGAGAGAATAGACTGGTTCTTGAAGCAGTATACTGAGGATTTTGAGGCGCAGAGGAGGGATGTAAGACTGTCACCGAGTGAGCAAATTGATCTCTCCAATCAGCCACCAGCCTTGATTATTACCGCTGGATTTGATCCTCTGCGTGATGAAGCTTATGACTACCATTTGCGTCTTTTGGCCTCAGGTGTTAAGTCAGAATATTTGCAGTACAGCAATATGGCTCATGCTTTCTTAAATATGGCAGGAATTGTTCATCAGGGTAATGATGCTATGGTTTATGCTAGTAAAGCTCTGCAAATGGCATGGGAGAAAACAAATTCAACCGACAATAGAGCCAAACACGACGTAATCAAGATGTAGAATATCTCTTTTTTGAGGAAACGTTTCACAACATAGGTTTAGTCAAGGCATCTGGTATTTTCTCACAAAACAACACCTCGACACATGCGCTAAGGGCTGAAACGATAATCCATAATGCCCCAAGCAAGATAACCTCGATCGGCCCCATCGATCCAGTATTGTAATCCCTTGATCATATTATCAACATATTTCTGTCCCGAAAACTTCACTACTTCATGATAGCGAAATTTCAATACCTCTCTTACATGCCAATAATGTTTACGCAAATGATCGGTAAGAAGCAAAATTTCAGCCTCTTTGAAACCCCGAGAGTTTAACTCAGTTTTGTAAAAAATCGGGGAAGCCAAACTTGAAAGCTGAATACGGTCAAGGATCGGTTGCAAAACACCATTTGGACAATCATCTGTTTGCATGGGATCAGTAAAAATAAATTGCCCACCCGGTATCAGCACACGACACACCTCATCAAGCACTCTTTTTCTATTTCCACTATGCAAGATTGCGTCTTGCGCCCAGACAATTTGATAAGTCTCATCAGGCTCAAGTATATTTTCAAAATCACCGTAGACGACACGTATTTTGTCTGAAAGTCCAGCGTTCTTAGTCAATCTCCGATTCAAGTTGTTCTGTTTTTCACTAAGGTTAAGGCAAGTTACTTGGCAACCAAATCGGCCAGCTAGGTAACGAGCTGAACCGCCATAGCCTGAACCTATATCGAGAACACGTGTGGCTTCTTTACAATCAACCAATCGTGTTGCCATTTGTTCTACAGTACGTCGGCTTGCATCCGCAATGGTATCCGCCTCATTGAAATAAAGGCCGATATGGATGTCTTCTCCCCCCCAAACTATTTGGTAAAAGTTGTCAGCCTCATTGCTGTTGTAATAAGCCTCGGCCTTCTCAACAGTTTCAGTCATAATAAGTTTAATATTTTTCCTCAGAAAATTGAAAAAATTTAGAGAGTATTTATACTGGCCCGAGGCCTAATATTTGCATTATGCAATATGAGAGTTATGCTTACCAAAACAGTTAGCTAACCTCTGTCAGCCTCCTATGAAAAACTCAAAATCTATTTAATTATCTCTTAAACAGCTACTAATAGCCTATCTATCAGCATATTGTAACCTCTAGTGCAAAGCTTTAAGATGGAAATGTTAGGATAATTAGTTGTGGCCTTGCATTTGCTGTAAAGTTTTCTCTAATTATGCTGTTGATGAGTAAAAGAAAAAAGCAATCAATTATCCAACCTAAAGTGTGGAAAGGTAAATTGGTGGAACAACATAAAATTCTTAAAAGTTACAGACCAGTAATAACTGCGCAATTAATTGGTTAAATGGAAAATATACCTTCAAAATTGATTATAATAATGAGCTTGTTTGTTTTGTGTGGTGGGGAAAGTCATGCAGCAAACTTTGCAAAAGGGTTGGAAGCATACGACGCAAAAGATTTTGTTTCTGCTCGGCGCATTTGGCAAGATCTTGCAGAACAGGGGCATGCAAATGCACAGATGAACCTGGGATTAATGTATGATTTCGGCAAAGGCACTAAAAAAAATTACAAAAAAGCAAAACGGTGGTATAGCCGAGCGGCAGAGCAAGGACATGCAAACGCACAGAATAAACTGGGTAGTATGTACGACAAAGGCAAGGGTGTTGAACAAGATTTAATAGAAGCAGCGAAATGGTATCGTAAGTCCGCTGAACAGGGAAACCCAAATGCACAGGTTAGATTAGGTCTAATGCACTATAAGGGGGACGGAGTCACGCAAAACTATTTAGAAGCAATAAAATGGTATCAAAAAGCAGCAGACCAAATGCATGCAGGTGCACAATTTAATTTGGGCAAAGTGTACCAAAACGGAAAAGGCATCAAGCAAGATCAAAAAAAAGCAGCAATCTGGTATCGTAAGGCTGCGGAGCAGGGGCACGCATCTGCTCAGCTTAGCCTGGGCTTAATGTACAAAAATGGTAACGGCGTCGACAAAAACTATAAAGAGGCGTTAAAATGGCACCTTAAGTCAGCAGAGTCTGGTCTAGCGTTAGCCCAGTACAGTTTGGGATTAATTTATAGACATAGAAAAGATCTTGGCTACATGTACAAACAGGAAAAAGGTATGGGTGTTAATCAAGGTAAAAAGGAAGCTGTAAAATGGTATCGTAAAGCTGCCGAACAAGGATTGGCAAAAGCTCAAAATAACCTGGGCACCATGTATGAAAAAGGGTCGGGTGTTTTGCAAGATAAACAAGAAGCCCTCAAATGGTATCTCAATGCAGCTGAACAAGGTTATGCACCAGCTCAAGTCAACTTAGGCTTGATGTATTACAATGGAGATGCAGTCAAAAAAGATAATGCCTATGCACACATGTGGTGGAGCATTTCATCTTCAGCGGGAAGTGCTACTGCTCTTAAAAACTTGGACATTATAGAAAAAAAAATGACTAAATCAGATATTTTCAGGGCTAAAAAATTAAAACAAGAGTGCACAAACAAAAAATATAAAGGGTGTTGATTTAAAGGAAAGTTAGTAGATCATAAAATCTAGGATTATTGTTTGATTCAGCCGTGCAATATAAACTATTTTTCTTTTTTGGTTTCAAAAAATAAAATCTGATAAAAATCAATTTGGTTTGGGCAATTAAGTTTATTTAATTTAACCTGAGATAAATATTGAAAGTAGAGCCAATCAACAATAAATTGCATATAATATTAACTATTTTTTGATATTTGAGAGCTTGAAATCTAAATTCTGCTCCATTAGGCCCTACTGAAACTCACTTTATAACTGCTCATAATGCAAGGTTAGAATTATGTGTTCAAGCTTTGAAAGCATTGAAGATGTCAAGGAGTTTGGGGGTCGTTTCAACCATCAGAGCCCTACAAAAATACCTGGTAAGAAAATAAAACTCCCAACAGATTTGGCTCCGGTTTTTGATATGGAAAAAAAAGCACACCTGCTAACTTGGGGCATACCGCAACCTTGGGCAGAAGGGAAAAATGCACGGCCCATCATCAATGCACGTGTCGAAACTGTTGCTCAGAAACCAACTTTTCAAAAAATATTAAACCGACGATGTTTAGTTCCTGCAACAGCATGGTTTGAATGGCGAAAAACTGGTTGTAAAAAACTTAAAAATCGAATTTCAATGGATTATGCATTACCATTCACATTTGCGGGACTAGCTAGTGACACTCACTTCACTATCATAACTTGTGAAGCAGTTGCTCCAATTGCGCATATCCACAAAAGAATGCCATTGGTTCTGTTGCCAGAAAATGAGAGCAAATGGCTTAATGTACAAGCCCCTTTTGAGACTGTTGCCAAAACCTTGTTGCCCCACGAGGGCTATTGTCTCAGTTTTGATGAAGAAAAATCAGCTCAGCTTGATATGTTTAATTAGTTTATGAGAAATAATTTAAAAAAAATATGTTCTAATAATCAACTCAATAAATAGAATTTCCACCAACTTTTACTGGAAATGAAAAGCATACATTTCATTAAAACTTGCGCCTATTTTTTTACATGCCCTGATCTCAACTTAGAAATCATCAGAAGCCCCACGTCTCCCAATAGATTCATCTCGATTTATATGCACGGAGAGCAGCAAACCAAAACCTAGTAGTAAAGTCATCATCGCGGTTCCACCATAAGAAACGAGTGGTAAGGGTACGCCTACAACTGGAATTAGACCCATCACCATCGCAATGTTAATAAATACATATAAAAAAAACGTCGTTGTCACCCCCATACTTACCAAACGACCAAAGTGATTGCGGCAATTATTTGCAATGCTAAAGCCAAAAGCTAAAATGAGAATGTAGAGCCCAAGCAGGACAAGACCTCCAATCAAACCAAATTCCTCAGCAAGCATGGTAAAGATGAAATCCGTTTGTTTCTCTGGCAGGAAACTTAAATGACTTTGTGAGCCCTGCATGAAGCCTTTTCCAAATACCCCACCGGATCCAAGAGCTATCTTAGATTGGATAATATGATAACCAGAACCCAGAGGATCACTCTCTGGATTGAGGAAAGTCAGCACTCGCTGCTTTTGATATTCCCTGAGAAACTGCCAACTAATTGGTGCTGAAATTAGAACTGCCAGCAATAAAACAGCGAATTTCCATATTCTTACCCCCGCTACAAAAAAAATCGCCCCACTACCAATTAACAACATAACTGCAGTACCCAAATCTGGCTGCCGAAGTACTAGCAATGTTGGTGCAACAACCATAACCATTGGCACAAAAAGGAAAACTGGCTTACCTATTTCATCAATATTACTACTATGGAAATATCTAGCGAGAGCCAGAACTAAAGCAACCTTCATCAATTCAGAAGGTTGCAGATTAACTGCTCCCAAATCAATCCATCGTTGCGCTCCCATTCCAATTGTGCCGCCTAATTCAACTGCTCCAAGAAGCGCCAGGGAAACCAAATACAACGAATATGAGTATTTCAACCAGATTTTTAAATTGGTCAGAGCTACAAGAAGCATTAAGCCAATGCCAATAGAAAAACGCAGGATTTGCCTACCCGCCCACGGTTCAATTGAACCGTTTGCAGCTGAATAAAGCATGGCAAAACCAACAGAGGCAGTTGCTACTAAAACCAGCACAAAAAGCCAGTTGAGGCGCAATAGCTTTTGGCCTAGACTCAGGTCTGATTTATTAAGGTATTTAATTGCCACGGCCAAATTCCTTCTTCTCACTCTGGTCTTTGTAAATCGAGTTTATGTCAACTGATAATGCAGTCTCTTCTGTAGCTTGTTCATTACTTGGCCAATTATCAGCACGCTGCTGTACCATTTCAAGCACATCGCGTGCAATGGGGGCAGCAACCTTAGAGCCAGCGCCACCATGCTCAACAACAACCGAAATAGCATAACGAGGGGAATCAACAGGAGCGAAACCGACAAAAAGTGCATGGTCACGCTCTTTCCAGGGCAACTCATTGTTTTTCAGTACACGTGTTTCCCGCTCTTGCATTGAAATACGTCGCACTTGTGCGGTGCCAGTTTTCCCTCCCATGCGAAATTCCGAATTTTTTATACGTGAATTAAATGCTGTTCCTCCTGGGACATTTACAACCGAATGCATAGCGTCCCGAATCAGAGACAAATGGGCTGGAGCAAGTCCTATATTCTTATTTACCTTTTTAGCCCTCCGCACAAAGACATCCTCTGAGATAACATCTCGGGTCGAGTGGGGTGTTACTGCAACTCCTCCATTTACAAGCCGTGCCATCATGACAACTAATTGTACAGGTGTTGTAAGCACATATCCCTGTCCAATGCCGGCCAGCAAGGTCTCACCTTGCTGCCAAGGAGCACCAATGACTTTTTTCTTCCATTCATTAGATGGAATGAGTCCAGGTTTTTCGCCAGGTAAATCTAGTCCAAGGCGAGAACCAAAACCCAATCTTTTCGCGATTTCAGCAATGCGCTCAATTCCGGTGCGTTTTGCAATTTCATAAAAATAAACATCACAGGATTCTGCGATAGCTTTTTTTAAATTGGTAATACCGTGACCACCCTTCTTCCAGCAGTGGAAAGTCGCATCGCCCAACTTTGTATCTCCTGAACAGTAAATCTCGCTTTCAGAAGAAATTACACCTTTTTCTAAAGCAGCTAATGCTACGACCATCTTAAAAGTAGAACCTGGTGCATAATGACCACTAATTGCCTTGTTAATAAGTGGAGACCTCTCGTTACTAATCAAGTCGTTCCACTCAGTTGTAGTCAAGCCCTTATTGAAGGCATTAGGATCAAATCCTGGTGTCGAAACCATAGCCAAAACCTCACCACTATGAATATCCATCACAACAACAGAACCACTCTCTCCGCTGAGCTTATCGGATGCCATTTTTTGGAGTTGTGTATCAATGGTCAGATGGAGGCGCGTTCCAGGTTGCCCTTCATTCCTTTCCAACTCACGTATTACCCGTCCATAAGCATTTACTTCTACCTGCAAACTACCACTAGTACCTCTAAGGACCTTATCATAAACCTTTTCAACGCCAGACTTACCAATACGAAAACCTGGTAGCTCCAACAACGGGTCACCAGTCGCCTCACCCTCAGATACAGCGGCTACATAGCCCAAGATATGAGCCGTATCAATGGCATAGGGATAAAAACGGCTTTGCCCCACATCAATCATAATTCCGGGTAAATCGGGCGAATTTACCTCTATTCTGGCAACATCCTTCCAGCTCAAATTCTCCCGCAGGGTTACTGGGACAAAGCTTCGCTTACGACTAATCTCCCGCATTATGTATCGTTTCTCACTTTTAGTTATTGTAATGAGGCTTCCAAGTCGCAAAAGAGTTTTCTCGATATCCTCAGTTTGCTTGGGGATAAGGAGAACACGATAATTTTGCTGATTGTCGGCAATGGGCACCCCAAAACGATCAACTATACGTCCACGAAGTGGAGCCAAAAGTCTAAAACTGACACGATTTTCATCAGCTAGCGTCTTATAACGCTTAGATTCAACGACTTGCAAAAAATACATGCGCCCAACAAGTGCTGAAATCAATAAAGCCTTACCACCAGCCAGCATAGCTGCACGGCGTGAAAAATTTTTATGGCGTTCGTTATCCCACTGCATTTATTCTCCTAAATCTGTTAAGAAGGCAAATTGCCAGCGCATAAAAAACCAAGACAAAATTGGAAAAACTCCTAGCGACAACAAATATTGAAAAACTAAGGAGTCAATCTGAATTGCCGCAAGATAAAAAAGAGAGAGCACTATCCAATTAGCAATCGTTGCACCTGCTGCAACAAGCGAGAAACCAACCCAAATTACAGCAAATGGTTTCCCTGCCAAAAACCGCCGTTGCCAGACTACAGTTCCATAAACCAACAAATAAGTCACTATATGCAAACCAATAGGCGTGCCAATTAAGGTGTCTTGCAAAAAGCCAATTAGAAAAACCGCATAAGCTGGCAAGAGGCCCGGCTGGTGAACTGCCCAAATGTAAATTGACATGAGTGGAAATAAAGGCATCACCCTGGACAAACCAGGTATTTGCATGGGCAGAATATTAAATAACACTAATAGGACAGTAAGACCAAAAGGTGTAACACGGCGTGCAATTATATCCAGACGTGACCAAAGTGCCGGCTTCATAGTTATTTGTCCAAACCGTCATCATTTATGATCCCCTCTAGGCCAAAGTCTAGAATGCGTACATACTCTAATCGGTCACGTGGCACAAAAGGGAGTACTGAAATGCCCTCTTCATTGACTGCATCGACTAATCCAATTGGAAGACCAACAGGGAAAACTCCTCCGTGACCCGATGTTACAATGCGGTCACCCGGTGAAACCGTTACACCTGGTGATAAATGGATTAGGCGTGGCCGATTGCTGTTGTTACCAGCCAGAATTGCCCGAGCTCTTGTTGCCTCAATTAGTACTGGAATGCGCGAGTTTAAATCAGAAATAAGTAACACTCTTGTCGCTCGGCTACCAACACCCTCTACCCGTCCAATAAGCCCGTCACCAGTGACTACAGCATGCCCTTTTTCAACACCTGGCTGATGGCCAATGTTAAGTAACACCGAATGTGCAAAAGCACCCCCGGTATCTGCAATAACTCGAGCACTAATATAGCTGGCATCAGGCCCCGGAACATAATTTAATTGAGCACGAAGAGCTTGATTTTCAGCTTGTAGCATTCGCGCGACTGATTGCCACTGCAACAGGCGGTCCTTATCCTGTTGCAGTTTCTCATTTCTTTCATGCACCTGAGCAAGGGCGTTTAGATGAACGATAGCATCATTTAATAGTGCTAAGGGACGAGACATGGCATCGATAATTGGCGCAACTGAGTCAGTAACTTGAACTCGGACACGCTCCATCATAGCCTTGTCAACCTTAGCAAGGAGCAACAAAGCAAACGCAAAAAAAACCAGTCCCAAGAATGTGAAACGTTGGGTTAGCCCAGAGAGTGGGGTGGAAAAACGATAAGTTGAACGTAAATGATCTTTCACCCCAGCTCCTCATTTCACATACGACCCCAAACAAAGAACATCAGGGTACGAATAAGCTTTACTGCAAAATTATTAATATATTCTTTTCAGGGGACTAGGTAATAATAAACCTTTAAATAATTTACAAGGTTTAGTACATAGATGTGAGAACGTCTTTCAGACGTTTCATTTCTTCAAGTGCACGACCAGTTCCAAGCACAACGCAACTCAAAGGATCGTCTGCCAAAGAGACGGGGAGACCTGTGGCATGACGCAAGACAAAATCAAGATTTGAAAGTAGCCCACCCCCACCAGTTAAGACTATGCCCTTGTCAACAATGTCCGCGGCAAGTTCAGGCTCGGTGTGTTCCAGCGCAACCTTAACTGCTTCTATGATAGCCCCAACAGGTTCAGCGAGGGCTTCAGCTGTTTGGCGCTCAGAAATAATTAACTCTTTAGGAACGCCATTCATCAAATCACGTCCCTTAATTTCCATTGTCCTGCCATCGCCTTCATCAGGTGGACAAGCTGAGCCTATTTCTTCCTTGATACGAGCTGCGCTTCCTTCTCCAACCAAAAGATTATGATTGCGTCTTATATAGGCGATGATTGCTTCATCCATTTTGTCGCCACCTACTCTAACTGAACGTGCGTATACAATTCCACCCAGAGAAAGCACCGCAACTTCCGTTGTGCCACCTCCAATATCGACAACCATTGATCCAGTTGGCTCAGTTACTGGAAGGCCCGCGCCTATTGCCGCAGCCATGGGCTCTTCGATTAAAAGGACTCGCCGAGCACCGGCACTCTCAGCAGACTCTTGAATAGCGCGTCTTTCAACAGCGGTTGATCCAGACGGCACGCAGACAATCACCATAGGACTTGCAAAACTGCGCCTATTATGGACCTTGCGAATAAAATACTTAATCATTTCCTCAGCCACTTCGAAATCAGCAATGACACCATCTCGAAGGGGGCGAACTGCACGTATATTACCCGGAGTACGCCCAAGCATTCGCTTTGCTTCCTCGCCTACTGCGAGAACCCGTTTTTTCCCCTTTACTTCAGCAATGGCGACAACTGACGGCTCATTCAATACAATCCCTCTGCCCTTGACATAAACAAGGGTGTTGGCCGTTCCCAAGTCAATTGCCATATCAGCAGAGAGGAACCCGAAAAGTCTAGCAAACATTCTTTCACGTATCCTTATTTTTATAATCTTGGGACTAAGCAGTATCAGTATAAAAAATTCTTATTGTCTCTTTTAAAATAGCATCGCAAGTATTACTAGGCGGAAAGCGCAGCAGGTGCAGTTTTTTCACGCTTAACTAAAAGCTTATTTATGGCATTTATATACGCCTTCACAGATGCAACCATTGTGTCGGTATCGGCACTTTGTCCATTGACGGATTTACCATCCTCAGCGAGGCGAACTGTCACCTCTGCTTGAGCATCTGTGCCACCTGTTACAGCATGCACCTGATAAAGCTGTAGATGAGCCTGATGTGGGAACAATTCTTTTATCGCATTGAAGGCAGCGTCAACAGGACCATCGCCCGTGGAGTTGCATTTTTTTCTATCACCATCTATTTCAAGTTCCAATACTGCCTTAGGAGGGTGATGTACTGTTCCGCAATTTATTTCTAGAGATTTTAACTTTAAACGATCATTAGCCCTTACCACTTGGTCATCGACCAAAGCGACAATATCTTCGTCAAAAACATCTTTTTTTAGATCCGCCAAATCTTTGAAGCGTTTAAACGCATCTTTAATAGATTTGTCGCTTAGATCATAACCAAGCTCTTTCAATTTTACTGAAAACGCATGTTTACCTGAATGCTTACCCAAAACTAGCTTTGACTGTCCTAGACCAATTGACTCTGGACTCATAATTTCATAAGTACCGGCATGCTTCAACATACCATCTTGATGAATGCCAGACTCATGAGAAAAAGCATTTGCCCCGATAATAGCTTTATTAGGTTGAATATTAAAACCGGTGATTGTGGAGACCAATTTGGACGCTTTTGTTATCAACGTCGTATCAATATTAGTTTTAAAAGGCAGGTAGTCACTACGTGTTTTAATGGCCATAGCTATTTCTTCAAGAGCCGCATTTCCTGCTCGCTCGCCTAAACCATTCATTGCACACTCTATCTGACGTGCTCCAACTTGAACAGCAGCAAGGGAATTGGCAACAGCTAGTCCTAAATCATTGTGACAATGAGCTGAGAAAATTGCCTTATCCACGTTGGGCACCCTATCAAAAAGCATCTTAAACAGATCGGCAAATTCGTTTGGCACAGCATAACCAACGGTGTCGGGAATATTTATAGTTGTTGCACCACAATCTATTGCGGTTTCTACACAACGACATAAAAAATCATGTTCGGTACGCGACCCATCCTCTGCCGACCATTCTACGTCACCGCAGAGGTTGCGAGCCAAAGTAACGCTCTCCTTGACTCTATCAAGTACTGCCTCTGGCTCCATTTGCAATTTAAACTCCATGTGCAGTGGAGAGGTTGATATAAATGTATGAATTCGTCCCCGTGGTGCATCCTTGATAGCATCAGCACAGCGTTCAATGTCATTTTTTGTTGCACGGGCTAAACCACAAATTGTCGAATTTTTAATTGTTCTGGCAATTTCACTTACAGCTTCAAAATCTCCATCAGAAGCTATGGGGAAACCAGCTTCGATAATGTCAACACCCATAGCCTCAAGAATCTTTGCAATTCGTAGTTTCTCATCCAAGTTCATAGAGGCACCTGGAGATTGCTCGCCATCCCGCAAAGTTGTATCAAAAATAATTATTCTGTTTGCATCAATATTACTCATGGGACCAATGTCCTTAATTTTGTTCATATGCAATTAAAAAAACTAAGAATTTGATTTTTATAACACAATGTCTAGTTCTTTTTTTTGTCAACCAATTGATTTTGGGCAATCCAGGGCATCATTGCTCTCAGTTTGGTGCCAATTTCCTCAATTGGGTGTTCTGCGTTACGACGACGCGTTGCCTTAAAGGAAGGTTGCCCAGCCTTACATTCGAGTATCCAGTCTCGAGTAAACCGTCCAGATTGAATATCGTCTAATACTCGTTTCATTTCAGCCTTTGTCTCACTAGTAATAATTCGCGGACCAGTTGAGTAATCTCCATATTCAGCCGTGTTGGAGATAGAATAGCGCATATTAGCCATGCCACCCTCGTACATCAGGTCCACTATTAACTTTACTTCATGTAGGCATTCAAAATAAGCCATTTCTGGTGCGTACCCAGCTTCAACAAGTGTTTCAAAACCATTTTTGACAAGCTCCATCAAACCACCACATAAGACAACCTGCTCACCAAACAAATCTGTTTCACACTCTTCTTTAAAGGTGGTTTCAATAATACCGGAGCGGCCACCACCAATACCAGAAGCGTAAGATAACGCAACTTCAAGGGCGTTACCCGTTGGGTCATGCTCAACTGCAACTAAACATGGAACACCACCACCTTTTTGATACTCACTACGTACCGTATGTCCTGGACCTTTTGGAGCTATCATAAATACATCAATATCATCACGGGCTTCTATTAAATTAAAGTGAATGTTAAGCCCATGAGCGAAGGCCAATGCTGCCCCAGGTTTTATATTTTTTTGGATGTGGTCGTAATAAATACCTGCTTGAAGTTCATCAGGACAAAGCATCATGATAACATCCGCCCAGGCTGCTGCTGATTCCACAGACATTACTTGAAGGTCCTCATTTTCTGCTTTTTTACAGCTTGGGGAGCCCACACGAAGAGCAACGCAAACTTCCTTGACCCCACTATCACGAAGGTTTAGGGCATGTGCATGCCCTTGACTTCCGTACCCAACTATGGCGACTTTCTTTGATTTGATCAAATTTACATCAGCGTCACGGTCATAATAAACACGCATTCTTTTGGTTTCCTTCAATAAGAGATTATAATCACCATTAATGTTCCAAAACCGTCACCCCGCGAGCTATGGCAGCAACGCCAGTTCGCGATACGTCAATTAATCCCAAAGGGACCATCAAGTTGATGAATGCGTCTAATTTACTTGTATTGCCAACAATTTCGAAAACAAAAGAGACATTGGTACTGTCAACAGTCCGCGCCCTAAAAATATCTGCGATTCGAAGGGATTCAACTCTTTTTTCACCACTTCCCTGTACTTTTACGAGAGCCACTTCACGTTCAACGTGTGGCCCTTCAACTGTGAGGTCACTAACACTATGTACTGGGACCATTCTTTCCAACTGTGCCTTAATCTGCTCTATGACCATCGGAGTGCCCGAAGTAACAATAGTAATGCGCGAGAGATTATCGACTACATTAACCTCAGCAACGGTCAGGCTTTCAATATTATAACCTCGTCCCGAAAACAAGCCAATAACACGCGCCAGAACACCCGGTTCATTATCAACAAGTACACACATTGTGTGAGAACTTTCTGTGTTATTTTTTTGTGTTACCATTGTTTTATCAAAATACGTTAGCCGAATCTATACCATAACCATGCCATCATCAGAAACTTCTGCATCCAATTTATCGGTGGAGCCAAAAAGAATTTCATTATGAGCTGCGCCTGATGGAATCATTGGAAAACAGTTTTCGTTTGGATCTACGGCAATATCAGCAATTACGGGGCGATCACAAGCAATCATTTCTCTAATAACACCGTCCAGTTGCTCTTTCTTAGTGGCACGCAAACCAACACCGCCATAGGCCTCTGCGAGCTTTACAAAGTCAGGCAACGCCCGCATATAACTCTCCGCACAACGTCCCCCATGCAGTAACTCCTGCCACTGACGAACCATGCCCATGCATTCATTGTTGAGAACAAAGACCTTCACTGGTAAATTATGTTGAACTAAAGTCGACATTTCTTGCATGTTCATTAAAATTGAGGCTTCACCGGCTATGTCAATAACCAGCGCCTTGGGGTGAGCAAGTTGAACTCCGATCGCTGCTGGTAAACCATAACCCATTGTTCCTAGACCACCCGAAGTCATCCAACGATTGGGTTGCTCAAAGTGGTAATGTTGTGCTGCCCACATTTGGTGCTGCCCAACCTCCGTTGTTATGTATACTTCACTATTTGTTTTTGTCAGTTCATAAAGACGCTCAATTGCGTACTGCGGTTTAATAAGCTTGCTAGACTTATCATAACTTAAACTTTTACGCTCTCGCCATCTGTTGATTATTTTCCACCAAGACTTGATAGCTTTTTCATCGCATCTATTTTTACTGCGCTCCCATATCTTAATCATATCCCCCAAGACATGGCTAACGTCGCCAATAATTCCAACGTCAACATTTACCGTTTTGTTTATGGATGAAGGATCAATATCAATGTGTATCTTTGTTGAGTTCGGTGAAAACGCATCAATTCGTCCTGTGACTCGATCATCAAAACGAGCACCTATGCAGAGCATAACATCACAGTCGTGCATAGCCATGTTTGCCTCATAGGTACCATGCATTCCAAGCATTCCAAGAAAATGCTTATCAGATGCTGGTAAAGCTCCTAAACCCATTAACGTCAGGGTGCAGGGGAAATCTGTCGTGTTAACCAATTTTTTCAGCAAACCTGACGCCTGAGGACCAGAATTAATGACACCACCACCTGCATAAATAATCGGTTTCTTAGCACCCGCCATAATTCTGATGACTTCTTCAATTTTTTTAGTGTCTCCCTTCACCTGCGGCTTGTAGCTTTTATGAATGACCTTTTCTGGGGGAATATAATCACCTTTGGCCATCATCACATCTTTAGGCAGGTCAATAACAACTGGCCCAGGACGACCACTTTTGGAAACAAGAAAGGCCTCATGTATTTGTCGTGCCAGAGAGTTAATATCTTTGGAAAGATAATTATGTTTGGTGCAGGGACGTGTGATACCGGTTGTGTCGGCTTCTTGAAAGGCATCATTACCTATCAGATGAGTAGGCACTTGGCCACAGATGCAAATGATGGGAATGCTATCCATCATAGCGTCCAAAAGTCCCGTTACTGCGTTTGTCGCCCCAGGCCCTGAAGTAACTAATACAACACCAACATTTCCTGTAGAGCGGGCATAGCCCTCTGCAGCATGAACAGCACCTCCCTCCTGACGAACCAAAATGTGTTTAATCTTGTTCTGCATGAAAAGCTCATCATATATTGGCAAGACAGCACCGCCGGGATAACCAAATACTGTATCAACCCCCTGATCATTCAGCGCTTTTAAGAGTATTTGCGCCCCGCTTATCTGGTTTTTAGACATGGCTTTAACCTTTTCATGTATCACAACAAAGTAGGGCCACCAAAAGGCAGCCTTGAAATAAAATTTCAGGTTCTTTTAGTTTATCACTAGCAATTGCTTATAAAAAAAGAAGTTTTCAAAAATAGTCTTTCATGAACCTCTGGTCAACAGAAATTGCCCAACAAATGAAAAGATTTCTGCTTCCAATCTTTCCGAATATTGCGTGTGCAAAGGCAAGTCTGACTCAAGTTGGTTACGGAGCCATGTCATTTGGCGCTTGGCAAACTTCCGAGTTGCCCTTTTAGCATTATCTATGGCGGTTTGCAGATCTTTACCACCAGTTATTACTTCTAGCAATTCTGGCACACCAACAGCTTTCATTGCAGGTAAAAAAGGGTCTAGACAGAGCTTTTCAAGCGCACGTACCTCGTTTAATGCTCCATTTTCTATCATCTTATCAAAACGCTTATTGACACGATCATAAAGAATTTCTCGTTTAGGCAGAAGTGTTATGACACCGTATTTTGCATCCAGCGGTGGTTTAATAGAATGATCACTTTGCCAACTGCTAAGAGGCCTACCAGTAGCTTCAGCGACCTCGTAGGCTCGGATCAGGCGCTGGGTATCCCCAACTGGTATCCTTGCGGCAGAAATAGGATCAATCTCAGCTAAGACCTCTCTGAACACCTTACCACCAAGACTTTCATGGAGAATTGTTACTTTTTTACGTATGCTCCTTGAGACATTTGGGATTGGGGCTAAACCATCAAGCAGTGCTTTCAGGTACAAGCCAGTTCCACCAACGACAAGAGGTAATTTTCCAATTGCCCATGCTGCCCGAATTTCGTCTGTTGCCAAATCAAGCCAACGACCAACAGAACAAGGGTCACCCGCATCCAAAATGCCGTAAAGACGATGTTCTGCTTGACACAAATCTTCAGTGGGTGGGCATGCGGTAAGGACACTCATTTGCTTGTAAACCTGCATTGAGTCGGCGTTAATAATGACCCCAGAAAACTTTTTTGCCACAGAAATCGCCAAAGTAGATTTGCCACTTGCTGTCGGACCGGCGATAATGAGAACTCTTTGAACCACTTTTTGCTCCATAAAGGCCTTGATGAACTACATACTTACACTAATTTGTAACCCTAGCACTGCTATTATTAACAATACAGCTCAAGCGATAGCGATTGATTCCCTTAAAGAGCTTGGTGCGGAAACTAAGAAGACCCAATGGTTGGCTCCCGGAATAGCCTGTGAAATACCTTTTTGTAACTTGGACTTAGAGACAGCAAAAACTACCTTGCAGCATAATTTTCAAGGATTACAAATTGATGTTATCGTTCAAACCTGCGCAAACCGCCGAAAGAAGTTTCTAATTGCAGATATGGACTCAACTATGGTTATTGGTGAGACGCTAGATGATTTAGCAGAGTTAGCAGGTCTCAAGGATGAGGTAGCCACTATCACCAACATGGCAATGAATGGTGAGTTGCAATTTGTCGAAGCACTCAAAAAAAGAGTCAAACTGTTAGAGGGCTTATCCCTTGACGATTTAGAAAGAACTATGTCCAAGATAAAACTTATGCCCGGCGGAAAGACATTAGTTCAAACCATGAAGGCGAATGGTGCGGTAGCCATACTTGTATCGGGTGGCTTCACTTATTTTACAGACCGCGTTCGGGATCTTATCGGTTTTGATGAAGCAAAAGGGAACAAACTTGAGATAAGTAACTCAAAATTAACAGGAGAGGTGTTAGATCCAATTATCGATAATAGTGCCAAGCTCTCGATTTTAAGAAAATTTGCAAAAAAATATAAAATTAACAGAGTAGATACTTTAGCCGTAGGTGATGGAGCTAATGACCTACCAATGCTCCTGGAAGCCGACATTGGGGTGGCTTATCACGCTAAACCCGCAGTCGCCAAAAGAACCCAAGTAAGAATAAATCACGGTGATCTTACCGCTCTTCTCTACTTGCAAGGTTATCGGTTAGAAGAATTCATAATTTAAGATAATATAAAAAACATTCCTAGATGCATGGCAACACTTCCGAGGATACCTTACTAAATGGAAGTAAAGTGTCTGAATAAACTTACTAAGAAAAAAATTAACATAGTTCGACAAGATTGCGACTCAAGAGTGTTGTCCCACCATGAGTGACGCATGTTTTATTGCGATAAACGATAGTGTATTTCATATGTGAGCAATTACTTTTTAAGTACGGCGGTCACATAGTATCTCATTTTTTAATGATGCTTAGCGCAACAAAACGTAATCCTGATTGGCCTTCCAGAAGCAAAAGAATACGCTTTTTCCCTCTTTTGCGAGCGGAATTAACTCTGTCAACTACCTGCGCTGGGTTAGCTACATCTTGCTGAGAAACCTCAACAATTAGATCACCAGGACGTATACCTTTTTCGAAGGCAACACCATCGTCTGCTACCTCTGTGACGACAACTCCACGAGCATTCGCATCCAATTTAAATTTTTCACGAACAGATGGTATAGCAGCGCTCAATGTCATACCCAAAATACTAACCTTTTTTTCACTTTTTTTAGTCTTCTTTTGAACTTTCTCGGAGTTAGTTGATGCTATTTTTTCCTCATCAAGTGCCCCAATAGTAACATCAATCGTGACTTCTTTACCATTTCGCCAGACAAGCACTTTAACTGGTTTATCTACTTGAGTTTCCGCAACAATGCGAGGCAGTTTACGCATCATAGGAACAGGCTTGTCATCAAACTTAAGTATCACGTCACCAACTTTGATTCCTGATTTTTGTGCTGGACCATCTTCAACAAGGCTAGCCACCAAAGCACCTCTGGCCTTTTTCAAGCCAAGAGTTTCGGCTATCTCTTGAGTCACGCCCTGAATATGAACACCTAACCAGCCTCGTTTAACTACACCAAATTTAATCAGTTGCGTAATGATTGGCTGAGCACCCGAGGAAGGAATGGCAAAACCAATCCCAACGCTGCCACCGCTTGGAGAGTATATTGCAGAGTTAATACCAATAACTTTGCCATCTATATTAAAAAGTGGCCCACCAGAATTACCTCTGTTAATCGAGGCATCTGTCTGGATGAAATTATCGTACGGGCCAGACTGAATATCTCGACCACGAGCTGAAATAATACCAGCAGTAACCGTACCACCTAAACCAAATGGATTGCCGATGGCTATCACCCAGTCACCGACTCTAGCATCATCAGAATTTCCAAAGCTGACTGCCACCATCTTATCTTTTGACTTAACCTTTAGAACGGCAATATCGGTTTTTTCGTCTCTACCTACCAATTCAGCTTTCAAGCGATCATTGTCCTGCAGAATGACTGTTATTTCATCAGCGCCTTCAATAACATGGTTGTTTGTAATTACGTAAGCATCACCATTTTTCCCTATATCGACGACGAAACCGGAACCAAGTGATGTTGCATTACGTTGACGACGCTGCTGACCTTGTTGTTGATTTCGATCTAAAAACTCTTTGAAAAATTCTTCAAAGGGTGATCCCGGCGGCAACTGAGGCATTGCTGGGCCACTACGTCCTTTAATCAGTTGTGTTGTAGAAATATTTACAACTGAGGGAAGAAGCTTTTCGGCTAAGTTGGCAAAATTGCCAGGAAACGTTTTAGCTTGTGCAGAAGCCGAGGCCACAAACACCAACAAAACGAATGTTGTTAATAAAGCTAATGCAATGTAGTTATAGTTCTTTGACATTCGTTTTTCAAAACCGTTCACGTTGCATATCTCCTGAAATGCATTGATCTGCTGTTAATTGTAACTGTAGATATTTTCACGTTAAAACAACTTCAGTACATAATTTATATTCTAGCTCTTCACAAGCCATACGAGAGCAAAGCCTGCAAACGCGGCAAATAGACCAATGGTACGAATATTGGTAACAGGTAGTGCAATAATCTGCTCCATCATTTTTCGCATAGCATCTGGAAATAAGGCATAGGCAGCTCCTTCAAGAACCAAGGCCAACCCAAGAGCGGCAAACAGATCCAGATAATCCATTAATTTTTTGCAACCCAATTATATCTTTACTTGTTTCCATCACCAGATGAGGCGCCAAAAAAACGCATAAAATCGCTATCCGGGGATAGTACCATTGAAGTCCCATCGCTGAATGCTTGCGCATATGCTTCCATCGACCGGTAAAAAGCGAAAAATCCAGCGTCTTTGCCAAAAGCATTATTAAGTATGATTGTACGAGCTCCATCACCTTGACCACGCGTAATTTCCGCTTCTTTCTGAGCATTAGCAAGGATAACGGTGCGTTCACGATCTGCCCCGGCCTGAATTTTAGTCTTTTCCTCTGCACCCTTAGCCCTTAGCTCTGCTGCTTGAGCAACACGTGAAGACCGCATTCTTGTGTATACCGCCTGAGATGTTGTGTCTGGTAGGTCGGTGCGCCCAATGCGAACGTCAATCACCTCAACACCAAAATCAGTACCTTGTTCTTTTAGCTGATCGCTGATACGGCGCATAACACTAGATCGTTTTTCAGTCAACATATCACCAAGTAATACCTTACCAACTTCGGCACGTACTGCAGAATTTAGACGTCCACCGAATACTGCACGAAACTCTAAATCTGTTGACACCTTTTTTCGAAATTCAAGGGGATCAACTATACGATAACGAGCAAAACTATCTACGTTCACACGCTTTTGGTCCTGGAGAATAACCTCCTGTGGTTGGGGATCAAGGTCAAGAATGCGACGATCGTAGTATTCAACATTCTGGACAAAAGGTACTTTGAATTTTAGTCCAGGGTCGCGTTCAACCCGGACCGGTTTACCAAATTGAAGGACAAGGGCCTGTGAGGCTTGATGAACCGTAAAGAAAACGCTGTTTGCAACAATTGCGGAAACAACAAGAACTATACCAACAATTATCAGAGTTACTTTATTCATTGGCTTGCCTCTACCTTTCGTTTCTTTAACTCGGGCAACGGCAGATATGGGACAACTCCAGCTCCATCCTTGTTGCCAAGAATAATTTTTTCAGAATTTTGCAAAACACTTTGCATTCTCTCAATATACAATCTTTCAATTGTAACTTTTTTACCTGTCTTGTAGGCTTCAAAGACAGAGAGAAAACGTTCAGCCTCACCTTCAGCTTCTTTTGTCACCTTTTCTTTGTAAGCAAGAGCTTCCTGTATCATTTTTGCAGCTTCGCCTTTAGCCCTGGGGACAATATCATTTCTATATGCAATTGCTTCGTTAACGCTACGTTCCTGATCCTGCTTGGCGCGTTGAACATCGTTAAAAGCATCAATAACCTCAGATGGGGGGTCGACTTTTTGCTGCTTGATTTCGACAATAAAAACACCAGCTCGATAACTATCTAAAATTGATTGCAAAAGTTCTTTAGTTTTTGCTTCAACTTCGCCACGTTTAACTGTTAGAGCGTCTTCGAGAGTTGTTTGTCCTATGACTTCACGAATAGCGCTTTCTGCAGCTAGTTTTACCGTTGCGTCAGGATTACGTATGTTGAATAGGTAGTCAGCAGCATTCTTAATACGCCATTGCACAACAAAATCCACATCTATTATGTTTTGGTCACCAGTAAGCATTAAACTTTCCTGTGGAACGTCACGTGAACCCGAGGATCTAGCATCTCCACTTGTTCTGTAACCAATGGTAATCTGATTTGTAAGCTCGACGTTGGGCTTAAATACCTGTCCTATGGGTGCTGGTGGCCAGTAATTAAGACCAGGCGGAGTTACTTTTACAAATTTACCAAAAAGTAATTCTACACCTTGTTCTCCAGGCTGAACTCTGTAAAAACCACTAAATAACCAGATGGTGACAACACCTATTAATAGTAAAATTATCCCGCGGGAAGATCCTAAACCGCCCGGCATCATACTCTTGAATTTGTCTTGAGATCGACGCAAAAGCTCTTCAACATCAGGAGGAGGTGTGCCGGGACCATTTCCCCATGGACCTTGTGGATTTCGTGCCATTAATTTTAAATCCTTTTCAAAACAGAATTAAATCAGACTTGAATTATCTAATAGTGATATTACTTTAACATGTAAATATTGTATAAATATGTTTACAGACTCATATTTCAATACAATCAACAATCTATTTCTTTTACTTTCAAATGCACAATAACTAAAATTATTTGATTGCTAAAGCATTTAAATATTCAATTTGTCACAAAGGTTACATGTCTGCCAAACAATTCCGGCGATACAAGACCAGATTGATATTGGCTTAAATTTTGGAGATTTCAAGTATGCCGGTAGTAAATGAGGAACAAATTTTAGAGGTTCTTGGTACAATAAAAGACGGAGACAAAGACATTGTCAGCGCTGGCATGATCAGCGGCTTGCAAATTAAGGATGGCCACGTGGCGTTTGCAATAGAAGTCGATCCAGAGCGTGGTAACCAGATGGAGCCCCTTCGGAAAGAAGCAGAAAAAAATGTTTATGAACTTGATAGTGTTTTGTCCGTAACTGTGGGTTTAACCGCAGAGAAAAAAAATGGCAGCCATGACTCTGAAACGCAAGCCCAACACCACCCCGCTGGTACTGGCCCATATGCTATAAAAATGCCTGGCGTCAAATCGATCGTTGCAGTTGCTTCAGGTAAAGGAGGTGTTGGCAAGTCCACGACTTCAGTCAACTTAGCTCTAGCACTTGCAGCGAAGGATTTGAAAGTTGGCATTCTGGATGCAGATATTTATGGGCCATCTGTACCAAGGATGTTGGGGGTTAATGGGGAGCCCTCTTCAAGTGATGGTAAGATTTTAGACCCGATGGAAGGCCACGGCATAAAGTGTATGTCCATGGGTTTTTTGATTGAAGAAGAAACACCAGTCATCTGGCGTGGCCCAATGGCACAAACAGCTTTACAACAGATGATGCGTGACATTAACTGGGGTGACCTTGACATACTCATTGTCGATATGCCCCCAGGCACCGGTGATGTACAACTGACTATGGCTCAACAGGTCCCCCTAACTGGTGCAGTCATTGTTTCAACTCCGCAGGACATAGCACTAGCCGATGCAAGACGAGGCCTGAACATGTTCCGAAAGGTTGATGTACCAGTATTTGGAATTGTTGAGAACATGAGTTACTTTTCTTGCCCCCATTGTGGAGAACGATCTGAAATTTTTAGTCATGGAGGTGCCAAAGCTGAAGCAGAATTGCTTAGCATGGATTTTTTAGGAGAGATTCCGCTGGCTATAGATATTCGAGAAACCTCTGACGGTGGCAACCCCATTGTCGTCTCCCAACCTGACAGTAATCACGCCAAATCCTACCTTGAGATGGCAGGGGAAGTATGGGAAAAGACACAAAATTCACTAGCAAAAGGAGAAGCCGAGGCACCCCGTATTGTTATTGAGTAAATAAAGAACTCAATGAGGATTAGATTAAGAACCAATTTGTAGCTTGGGTTTTTTTTAGAAGTTTATGCAAGCAAAATTTACACTAATTTCACAAGATAAAACTGACGTCAAACCGACAGCTATTTTTAGTTTCTTCCTCAATTTACCTGTCAGGGGTAATTGCTATTCTGAACTCAATTGACAGCAATTTTCTCTGACCACAAATGAATAGGATGTTTCACCATCCGAAGGTGAATACACAGTACGAGATTTCTCTTGCCATTGATCAACATCAAAATCAGGGAAAAAAGCATCGCCATGGGGGCTAAGTGCTACTTCAGTTAAATAGAGCCTGTTAGCTCTTGCCATAGCTAAGCTATATATTTCAGCCCCACCTATGACCATGATTTCTTCCTTTCCCAAAGCAACTGCCATTTCACTAGCAGTAGAAAATGCCTGATCCAGATCGTGAACAACTTGAGCCTTTGTAGCTACGTAGTTTTTATCTCGGGTTATTACAACATGAGGCCGCCCCGGCAATGGTCGTTCAAGAGATTCCCATGTCTTTCGCCCCATAATAATGGGTTTACCCATGGTTATTTGCTTGAACAATTTCAAATCACCAGGAATATGCCAAGGCAGACTACCATCCCGACCAATAACGCCATTTTCACCGACTGCTACAACTATTGAGATAATCATCAGACAGCCACCGGGGCGAAAATATGTGGCTCACTCTCGTAACCTTGAAGATCAAAATCGTCAAAAGAGAATGAAAAAATATCTTTCACATTTGGATTAATTTTCATAATTGGCAAAACCTTGGGTGTGCGTGAGAGTTGTATATCTACTTGCTCCAAATGATTTGAATAAAGATGTACGTCTCCAAAAGAATGAACAAAATCACCTGGTTCAAGCCCACACACTTGGGCAACCATCATGGTAAGAAGTGCGTAAGAAGCTATGTTGAATGGTACACCTAGAAATAGATCTGCACTACGTTGATATAGTTGACAGGATAAACGGCCATCCGCCACGTAAAACTGAAATAAACAATGACAAGGAGGAAGTGCCATATTTTCAATGTCGGCAACATTCCATGCACAGACAACTAAACGGCGGGAGTCAGGATTACTGTTAATCTGCTCAATTAAATTAGATATTTGGTCAACTTTACTTCCATCTGGACTTGGCCAAGATCGCCATTGATAGCCATAGATTGGACCCAAATATCCTTTTGTATCGGCCCAATCATCCCAAATCTTAACACCATTATCTTTTGAATACTTGATATTTGTGTCTCCAGCCAAAAACCACAACAACTCATGTATTATAGATTTTAGATGAAGTTTCTTAGTAGTAAGTACTGGAAAGCCGTTATTTAAATTAAAACGCAATTGTGCGCCAAATAAACTTAGCGTACCAGTACCTGTACGATCTTCTTTATATGTACCTTGATGACGGACTTGAGCCATTAGTGCAAGATATTGTTCCACAAGTAAATTTCCCTTAACGATTCTATATAGTCAAAATACCCTATCCCTGCCCCTTCCAATAGCTTTTCTTTCAGATTATATTATTTTTGTTGGGCAACCAACTATGACGATAAACACTGTTCGAAATAATCGTTACGGACCCGGGGGCAGTGCCCGGCGCCTCCACCATTTTTCCTCTATGGAGGATCAACTTTGGGGGCGAAACAGGATCGACGTGCGTGGTAAAGGTTCAGCTTTCGTTCGGTATGGTAACCACCGTCATCGGGCCAAACAAAGAAATGCCAACGATAATGAGGCATTTGCAGTAGCAGCCTAACGGCTCTTACTACGGGGTTCGAGGGGCACCTGGCAACAGAAGCCCCTCACTTGGCACTCGTTAGTTTTGCCAAAAATAAAACATTGGTCTTTTTCGAGAGGTCAAGAAGGAGTAATAATTGTAGATCATGAATGAAGAAACATTGAATTATGAGGAATGGGTTGAAGAGGCCCTTCGTGTTGTCATAAGGCGTGCCCTGGAACAAACCGTTCTCAATGGCTTGCCAGACAATCATCATTTTTTTATTACTTTCCTTACTAGCCATGCTGATGTTGAGATACCAGATCATCTTCAATCTGAGCATCCTGAGGAAATGACCATTGTATTGCAACACCAATTTAATGACTTAGAAGTTACTCATGATGGGTTTAGCGTCTCACTCAGTTTTGGTGGTCAACCGTGCCATTTGCGCATACCTTATTCATCCATCATCACATTTGCAGACCCCGCTGTTAATTTTGTTCTGCAATTAAAAATAGCAGAACAAAAGAAGAAAGAGGCTAAACACACTCCAATCTCATCTCAAAAGCCTGCAATTGTAGGCGTCATGATTGACGCTGAAAAGCAAGAAGAAAAAAAATTGCCCTTTTCTGCAGTTGATGACAAGCAAGAGAAAGATGATAAAATGGGCAAAATTATTGCTTTGGATACTTTTCGAAAAAAATAGGAACTCTATTGCATGAGCAATTACGTTCATCACACGCTGTTCCCATTGGCAAAAAACAACACGTCGTGGCGACTTGTTACTAATGATTATGTCAGCAGTACTAAATTTGAAGGCAAAGCCATACTTAAAATTGAACCACAAGCGCTGACGGTGCTTTGCACAGAGGCCATGAGGGAAATTTCACACCTGCTGAGGCCGGGACATCTTCAACAGCTCCGGGATATTTTTGATGATCTAGAGGCATCCGAAAACGATCGCTTTGTTGCACTAGATTTATTGAAAAATGCAAATATAGCTGCTGGTGGAATTTTACCCATGTGTCAGGACACAGGAACGGCAATTATTCATGGCTACAAAGGTCAACAAGTATGGACCGGGGGTGATGATGAGGCAGCTTTAAGTGAGGGGATTTTCAGTACTTTTCGTGAGAGCAATTTTCGCTATTCTCAACTTGCCCCATTAGACATGTTTACTGAGATCAATACAGGTAACAATCTACCAGCTCAGATTGATCTTTATGCTACTGTGGGAGATGAATACCATTTTCTATTCATGGCTAAAGGAGGTGGATCCGCAAACAAGACATTTTTATATCAGAAAACTAAAGCATTGTTAAATATGGACAATCTGATGAAATTTATGGATGAAAAAATCCGAACTCTTGGCACAGCAGCTTGTCCTCCCTACCACTTGGCTATTGTTATTGGTGGCACTTCTGCCGAAGCTAATTTAAAAACGGTTAAACTAGCCTCGGCTAAATATCTAGACACACTTCCTATCGAGGGAAATAAAAACGGACAAGCCTTTCGAGATTTAACAATGGAAGCTTTAATTCACAAAATGACACAGAAAATGGGAATTGGAGCTCAGTTTGGCGGTAAATATTTTTGTCACGATGTTCGCGTTATTCGCTTGCCACGTCACGGAGCATCTTGCCCAGTTGGTATTGGTGTTTCATGTTCAGCTGACCGACAATGTAAAGGGAAAATAACATCTAAGGGTGTTTTCATTGAAACACTAGAACGTGATCCTGCAAAATACCTTCCAAACATCTCTGAGAGCCATCTTTCTGATACCGTTATAGAAATTAATACAAACAAACCCATAAGAGAGGTGCTGCACAAACTCTCTATGCAACCAGTAAAAACTAGACTGTCTATCAGCGGTACCTTAATTGTAGCTCGCGACATTGCGCATGCAAGGCTCAAAGAGCTTTTAGATTCTGGTAAAGAATTACCTCATTTCTTTAAGAACTACCCCATCTATTACGCGGGCCCTGCAAAAAAACCTGAGGGCTACAAATCAGGGTCCTTTGGCCCCACTACAGCCGGCCGCATGGACACATATGTTGAACAATTTCAAGCCGCAGGTGGGTCCTTAATCATGCTGGCAAAGGGTAATCGCTCATCCCATGTGACTGCTTCCTGCAAAAAACATGGGGGTTTTTACCTTGGTTCTATTGGTGGACCCGCAGCAAGACTCGCAATGGATTGCATTAAGAAAGTAAGAGTTCAGGATTTTGAAGAACTTGGAATGGAAGCAATCTGGCGCATTGAGGTTATCAACTTTCCTGCCTTTATCGTTATTGACAATAAGGGTAATGATTTTTATGCAAGTTTTACTGGATAAACCCCATTCCAACGCTTGGAAAGCGTCACATATATCCTCAATTGGCCCACATATAGTGAAACCTACTAATTTAAATCTAATTATGAATATACAATTGTCACAAACCTGAATTTTTTGCTTAGCTAAAGATGAAAAGCTAAACAACTCAGTTTCTTTTTATTACTGCCGTTAACATCAAGCAACATTCAAGACATTTAAATTTCCGTTTGTTTGTCTTTTATTTTTTCTGATATTGATAACCATATGACTAAAATTATTTTTAATGGATCGAAAAACACACTCTTTTCAGTTGCACTAGCACACGGTTCAGGAGCCCCGATGGATACCCAATTCATGACTTTTTTTGCTGAGGGGCTTGCGAAGCATGGCGCAAGAGTTGCTCGCTTTGAATTTCCTTACATGTCGGAAAGGCGTATATCAGGGAAAAAAACTTTACCGAACAAGATTGAGTTGCTTATTAAAACGTGGCATCAAGTCATTGATGAAATAGGACATGAAAAACTTATTATTGGTGGTAAATCCCTTGGTGGAAGAGTTGCTTCTATGATTGCAGATGAGGCCAATGTCTTGGGATTGGTTTGCCTAGGTTATCCCTTTCATCCATTTAATAGACCGGATAAACTCAGAATTAGTCATTTAGAAAGGCTCAAAACTCCCTCTCTCTTTTTACAAGGTGATCGTGACAGTTTTGGAAATAAGGATGAAATTTCTGGATATACAATTTCAGATAACATTTGTTTCCACTGGTTAGTAGATGGGGATCATAGCTTTAAGCCTCGAAGAAGATCTGATCGTAGCAAACAACAAAACTTGGACGATGCATTAGATGCCTTTGTTAATTTTATTCAAACTCTGCACAGGAACTCCCATGGTTAATAATCCATCATGCATTTGCAAGCACTCCGTTCTTATTAAAGGCCATAGAACAAGTATTTCTATTGAAAATGCTTTCTGGAACATCTTACGCCACATTGCTATCGAAAAGAATCTTTCCATAAACGACCTCATCTCTAAAATTGACAGTAGTCGCAGTGGTAACCTCTCCAGCGCAATTCGCCTTTATGTGCTAGAACATGCTATGAGCTAACGACCCAAATCGATAATCAATTTTTTAAGAATTTCCCCTGGAGGAACTTTTTGCTGATTTTGAGGGGCAGGCGTAGATGAGGTCGTACCTTGTTCTATTGGCAACTGTGATGGTGATCTTGCTTTTTGATTTGGCACACCCATTCCCGGTAGGATGTTTTTTAGCAGACCCCCAACGCCCTTTTTCTTTAAGATACTATCCAAACCTTTTTTAATGATCTCACCACTTATAAGTTTAGTAGTATCTAATTTAACACTAGGGGAGTTCAATTCCCCTCGAATAGAAAATGGCAGCTGTGTTGAAATAGTACCTCCAGTCTTAAGCATCTTTCCAATAAAATTTGGCGAAAATTCAAATTGTCCAGCCACGTTGATCAACCAGCGAGACAAATCAAATTTTCCCTTTGCATAACCGTTACCCATAGTTGATGCCAATTGTAAATCTTCGGATTGTGCTATTCCTCTTTTAATATCAAAAGTGCCCGTAATATTTGCAAAACCTTTACTTGAATTACCTCCAGAGAGCTTTCCACCAATATTATTTAATTGGGAAAGCAGACCAAGCACCGGAGAAAAGGTTGTTCCCCTACCCATCCTACTAACGTTTATAGCCTCAAGACCAATTGACCCGCTTCCATTGAGCGATGCAACTAAATCGGAAATGGTATATCCACTTGCAGCCAATTTAACATTCATTCCTGCTAGTCCACTTGCAGGGCTTTCACCTATTGCTGCTAATAAGCCCTTCTCCATACTCAAAGCATTTAGAGATACAGCACTCTCAAAAGTTAATGGAGAGGCAGACTTTGCAGTTGCAGTTACTTTGATAGTACCGCCAAATAGTTCTCCATTCAGCTCATTGATTGTTAGAATACCGTCAGCAATAGTTGCTTGTAAGTTACTATTACTAATTCTGTATCTCCCGTAAGCTAATACTTCAGATTTGAGCCTTATATTTGCATCAAAATTTTCCAGGAAGGATAAATCAACAGGATTCGTTGGCCATCTCCCTGGCGAAAAATCTGTTAGATCCTCAAGTTTCGTTTTCTTTGTAGAACGTCCCAAGGCAGGCCGTGCAGTAGGAAAAGTAGTTCTTGGCTTCTTTGACAATGTATCATCTGAGAACGCAAAGTGTTGATTAACAGCTATTACGCCAGTACTCAAATCCGCATCAACTTTAGTCCTTGGATCGACCAGTAAAATTTTTGTAGTGCCAACAACAGGCACGCTCCCTAAATTCGCCTTTAAATCACTGAGGATCAAACCTGATTTATCAATTTTTATTTCACTATCTAGGTCAAAAGCACCAAACTTGCCGTTTAAATGATTATTAATCCCTAAAGGTCTGAGTATCCTGACCAAATCTCCAATGACAACTTTTAAATCACCCTTAAAACTGCCATCAAGGGAGAGCATAGAGAACTTGCCCTTAGCCTTTATATCTGCTCCAGCTCCTTTTAATTTAAAAGCAACATTAGGTTTTAAAAGTGGCCCATCAATTTTTCCTCTAAGATTAATTTCCCCAAGCTCTTCGCGATCAATTGGAATATTTTTTCCAAATAAACGAAAAAACCTAGATAAGTCACTAAATTTAGCATCAAGTACGACCCCTTTCATCATTGGTATGCCCTCAATATCACTCAGAGAACCATGTGCTCTAAAAGTTGAGCCAGCCAACTTCTCAACACTCAAATGATGCACATTGATTGTGCCGTCTCTCAACGACAATTTAAGATTAGCATCTTTAACTTGGGTGCCGTCATAAACCAGAGTCTTGACTTTACTTTTTATGTTTGCGTCTAGATTTTTAAATATAGCTAAAGGATTCGAGGCTTGATCTTCAGTTAGTTTGATTTTTTTTGAGAGATTTTTTTTGACATCTTGAGGGACTTTTTTTGCATTAACCACAGCTTTAGTTTGAGAATCTCCCAAATAAGAATCTAGATTAAGCCTATCAAGCGTTAAGTCAGCATCTACAGATAACCTCTCGTCAAAGGATAGCTCAGTCTTGCCTGTTAAACGAGAACTATCAAACTGCAAATCAAGTTTACTCAAAGAAATTTTACTCTGTGTTGCCTCCACATTACCTGACAAAACGATCCTAAGAAGACGATCAGCCGGTACAGATGGCATGGGCGCATCAAGCCAGTCCATCATCCCCCTTAAATTTTCTACAGATACTTCCATTTTGCCATCAAACCGGGGCAAAAGCTTATCCGTCAGAACAAAGCCAAATAAATCCACACTCGCATTACCCGGTAAATTAGCAGAAGCGTGACTAATTGTGATTTCACCACCAGATACCTCTGCACTCAAACGAACCTGACGGACCAACCCTTTGTTAAAAGCAACAGATTTTGCTGTGACATTAATTGTGACGTCGATAAAATCTGACAGAAAATCATGGCGACCAGAATTTGCAGTTTCCACCTTATCACCCATAACAAAAGCAGTAGTAGTCTCTGTTCCACCCCCTCCTGTATGGTTTTTTTCCTTTTTTAGCACTTCTTCCACAGCAGCACTCATTGCAGGGAAAGCAAGCCATTTGTCCAAATCCAAGCTATCAAGTGCTAAACTAATGTTAGCGCTGGGATGTCCCTTGATATTCAAACCTGCAGAACCTTTTGCAATAGCGTTCCCTAAGCTTATACTTAATTCTGATATGTCGGCAGCCTCAGCCGAGGCCGCTACTCTGGCATCAATACTAAACTCTTGACCTAAAAGTCCTGGAAAGGACGATTTCGGATTAGCAAACTGAACTAACTCGGCTAAATTTTTTCCAGTTGTTTTAACCAAACCCTCAAACCTCGGGACCTCATCCAATCCAATGATGGCGCCAGAAAAGGACGTTTTTGTCTGGCCAGGATCAAGTGATACAGTCAAACTTATGGGTGCGGTGCGCTCTTCAATAATTTTGTCAACAGAAATTGTATATTCCAGTGGAAATCCTCCAACGACCATACTACCCGAGCTTGCAAACGGTCCTGATGGCGAAGAGGCTGCAAAGGTAGCATCAAAATTTTCAATGGTCTCAGTTCTTCCGGACATGTCATCTCGATAATTCAAACGAGCATTTTGGATTGAGAAGTTATCAAGACTAAAACGAGAAACACTCTCGTTGGGCTTCAAAATCTCAGTGGACTCAGCAAGTTCTATATCGCCAATCTGCATTTCAGGCTTCTCATCTTTTAATTCATTATTAATGAAAAAAAAGTCCACGTTGGTATGTCCATCAGCAAAACGTTGTAGTTCTATAACAGGATCAATTAGCCTTACTGTCTGGACTTTTATCTTTCCCCCAAGAAGCGGGCCAAGAGCAACCCTAACCTCAAGAGACTTGAGGGTAAGCAGGTTTTCGGCACTAGCTCCCACACTATTTGAGAGCGAAACATCCTCGGCAATAACTGCTGGCGCAGGTAAAATTGAAATTTCAATATCACCTTTAATATCAAGCTGACGTCCGCTGAGCCGTTCTACCTCATTTATCAAATCGGCCTTGTAATTATTCCAATTGATCAAACTAGGACCAACTAAAATAATCGCAATGAGTAAGCATAATAAAATAGCTATGCCCTGTAGAAGTTTTTTCAAACCTTTTTGCTCCCTATGCAGATTCCACCTTTTTAGATTAAGGTGGTCATGCTTTTCATTTATTGGTGTACATTAGCTACTAAGAAACAGTCGAGCAAATAAAGTATCAACATATTTTTTTCATTGATTGCTAATAATTACATTGGACAAGCATAACACATAATACTTTCATGCTTGTATTACTTGAGAGAGATTCAGATATTTTGGTTTCGGCAGACACTTTTATGGGTGCTTGATTAAATGTTTAATATCATCAGGAACTGGACCGCCTGTGGCCCAATCCAGCAACTCAACAGTATGAAGAACTGGAAGATGGGTGGCACCTGAAATTTGCATCAAACAACCAATGTTACCAGTAGCAATTATTTCAGCATTCTGGTCTTCTAGATTTTTAACCTTGCGGTTTTTCAGCCGCTCAGCAATTTCAGGTTGCAATAAATTATAAGTTCCAGCAGAGCCACAACACAAGTGACTTTCCAATGGTTCGAAAACATCAAAACCAGCATTTTTGAGCAAGTTTTTTGGCTCTTGGTGTAACTTCTGCCCGTGCTGCATTGAACAAGCTGATTGATAAACAACAGGTATCCCATGTTGAACTTTGATATAATCTAAACCGAGAAGCAACATAATTTCACTCACATCCCTGCAAAGAGAGGCTACTCGTTTTGCTTTCTCTGCCCAATCAACATCATCGCGCAACATGAAGCCATAATCTTTAAGAGTTGTACCACAACCTGAAGTGTTTATTACAATAGCATCAAGTCCACCTCCTTCAACTTCTTCCATCCAAGCCGCAACATTCTTGCGAGCAGAATCAAGTGCAGTGGCTTTCATACCAAGATGATGGACCAAAGCCCCGCAACAACTTGCGTTTGCCGCAACAACAACTTCACAACCATGACGAGTCAGTAAACGCACAGTTGCTTCGTTTATAGATGGGCGTAACGCTTTCTGAGCACAGCCCGTCATCAGAGCAACTCGCATTCTTTTTTTGCCAACAGCTCTGAAAACTTGCGGCAAATCATAGCTTGATTGACTTGGTATTTTTTTTGGTACCATCGTGATAATACCTTTGAGGCGACCGGGCATCAGTACTTTGAAGGGCTCCGCAAGTTTTGCGCCCAGAAGCGCCCAACGAAAAAGAGTTGGTTTTGGCAATACCCAAGCTAATAAATTTCGTAAAAATCGGTCACCCACATTACGCGAGTAGGTTTGTTCGATATATTCTCTAGCATGGTCTATCAAGTGCATATAATCCACACCAGATGGACAGGTTGTTGAACAGGATAGGCAGCTTAAACATCTATCAATATGCTTAACTACAAGCGAGGAGGCTGGTTTTGCGTTCTCTAACATGTCTTTGATCATATAAATTCGGCCACGAGGACTATCGAGTTCGTCGCCGAGTAATACATAAGTTGGGCAGGTTGCTGTGCAAAAACCACAATGAACACATTTACGTAAAATATCGTTAGAAATTGAGATAGTTGGTTGGTTTAATTGATCAGAACTAAAGTTTGTTTGCACGGCTACACCATTCGCCCGGGGCAAAGCAGCCCTTTAGGGTCAAAACTATTTTTTATCCTTGCAGAAATTCGAGCCTGAGCCTCTGTTTGAGGATGAAATACAGGTACTTGTGAGCGAACATTGTCATCCGCGCGCAACAATGTGGCATGACCACCAGATTCNTTAAGTGCATTTCTAACTTCCCTATGAGCACCATCATCTCTCGCCTCAATGGCTAACCAGAGCAGCCCCCCGCCCCAATCATAGAAAACTCTGCCACCTATGCTTTCCAAAATCTTTTGCGCTACCGTGGCACCATATGCAGGAGGCACAGATACTCTCCAAATTTGCTCCCCACTTGAAACGAAGTAATCAACATTTCCCACTTCGCTCCAGAGGCTCAGGGTGTCAGAAGTATGCAATATTTCAATCTCTCCAAACTCAGCTAAAAGCTGTCTTAAAATACCAGTCTGATATGACACAGAAGGTCCCGGCCCTTCGATACGAATGGCGCTTAATGCACTGTGTGCCCCAGCAACAAGGGGAACTTTTGATTTAACAGCAATGTCTGACGGTAAATGTGCCGCCCCTGTAACTTCGCAAGAACTTTGCAAAGCTGATGTTAAAGCTTGGATTCCACTAATGCTATTCTTTGTCATGACCAGGACTGTCCAAGATTTTTCAGGTTTAGGCATGACTTTGAATGTAACATCACTAATCACACCTAAAGTTCCAAAAGAACCTGCCAACAATTTTGATAAATCAAAACCAGTAACATTTTTGACAACCCTACCGCCTGATTTAAATATTTCACCGCGGCCACTTATAGCATGAAACCCAAGAATATGGTCGCGTGCACCACCCACCGTCAAGCGCCGCGGTCCTGCAAGATTACATGCGAAAATACCTCCTATACTTCCCGCACAAACACCGGAACCGAACAACGGACCCAAATTTGGCGGTTCAAAAGAAAGCTGTTGTTTATTTTCATTCAGTGCGTCCAATATTTCATTCATTGGCGTTGCGGCGGCTGCGCTCATGACCAATTCATCGGGCTCGTAAAGATCAATGCCCCTTACACCTGAAATATCCAAAATGTTTAATTTTGAGTCAAATGGACGACCATAATCGCGCTTAGTTGCAAGCCCACTAACTTCAAAAGCCTGTTCGTTGGCAACTGCCCATTGAACTGCATCAAGTATTTGCTTGGAACACGAGACTTCAAAGGTTTCAGGCATAGCCTATTAGAACCTTGGGAGATGAGGAAAACGTGTGTTGTTCCTATGCACATGGACTCGGCCAAGTTCTGCACATCGGTGTAGAACAGGATAAACCTTGCCCGGGTTTAGAAGCCCATCAGGATCAAAAGCACATTTAACCCGCTGCTGTTGTTTAAGATCGTCCTCTGTAAACATGACACCCATCAGGTCCCGTTTTTCAACCCCGACTCCGTGCTCTCCAGTTAACACACCACCAACCTCGACACAAAGTTTTAAAATTTCAGCACCAAATTTCTCAGCCTTTTCCAACTGACCAGGAATATTTGAGTCATAAAGGATCAACGGATGTAAGTTACCATCCCCCGCATGGAATACATTCGCAACCCGCAAATTATACTTATTAGACATTATAGCTATCCGTGCTAAGACTTCAGACAAACGCCCACGGGGAATAGTACCGTCCATACAATAGTAGTCCGGAGAAATACGGCCAATCGCTGGAAAAGCTGACTTTCGTCCAGCCCAAAAAGACATCCGTTCAGTTTCATTTTCACTTACACGGATGTAACTGGACCCAGCAACTTTTGCTAATGTATGAACACGTTCAATTAGACAAGAGACCTCCGCTTCAGGACCATCTAGCTCAACAATAAGTAGGGCTTCAACATCCAAGGGATAACCCGAGTTCGAAAAATCTTCCGCTGCCTGAACCGCCAGTTTATCCATCATTTCCATACCTCCTGGAATAATACCTGAAGCAATGACAGTACTGACGCAGTTTCCAGCTTGCTCGCTGGAGGGAAAGCCAATAAGCACAGCCCGAGCAGTTTCTGGCTGTTTTAATATACGAACGGTAACCTCTGTGACAACTCCAAGCAAACCCTCAGACCCGGTGATCAAACCGAGCAGGTCATACCCCTGACTATCAAGATGCTTGCCGCCTAGTTGAATAATTTCACCGTTTATAGTTACAAATTCGACACCAAGCAAATTATTGGTTGTTAGCCCGTACTTCAAAGAATGTACGCCACCCGAATTTTCAGCAACGTTACCACCAATAGAGCAGGCAATCTGACTAGAAGGGTCGGGTGCATAGTAAAAACCCTTATGTGATACAGCATCAGTAATACCTAAGTTTGTTACACCAGATTGGGCTACGACAGCTCGATTATCATAATCAATGTTGATAATACGGTTAAATTTTCCCAAGCCTAATACAACTGCATCAGCCAGAGGTAATGCACCACCAGATAGTGATGTGCCTGCCCCACGCGGTACCACCTTAATACCCTCCAAATGACAATACTTGAGTATAGCTGACACTTGTGACGTTGTTTCAGGTAAAACAACTGCTAGTGGCAATTGACGATAAGCGGACAATCCATCGCACTCATAAACCCTGAGCTCATCCTCACTAAAAATAACACTTTCATCAGAAACAAAACTAGACAAAGCGTGGGTAATTTTTGAGCGCCGACCGATGATATCTGCGTCGGGTATCGGCATTTTCATGTTAAAAGGCCCCAAGATAATCTTCGATTGTGTTGTGGGATATATCGTATCTTCTTGGGAAGAAAACCATGCTTACCTGATATAAATCATTTTTTTCAAATGCTAAAAGAAAATTAATTATTGTTGGAGACTAGCCCTGGCGCGCCTTAAACCGTGGATTGGTCTTGTTTATGACGTAAACCCGTCCCTTTCTTAGTACAACCCGGCAGTTTTTGTCTCTCGATTTAGCCGACTTGAGTGAGTTTCTAACTTTCATGTACAATGTCCTTTACCACTCACTTTCAGGTGTGAACTGGGAAAATAGGAGGTGTGGGGCGATCTGTCAATGGGCCGAGGATAGTTTTGCCGTTTCCTGTTTACTGTAAATTAATGAATGTTTACTGGTGAATTTATGAGTATTGAATATATATTAACAAAATCAAAGCGTACAGATATAGATGCTCAAGTCTTGGGGTTAGACAATTTTTTCTGTTGGCCAAATATAGGAATATGAAAACTTATCGTTGTAAAGTATATCTGTGATAAACTGTGCACCGAGACGCTCGTTTAGATGGTGATGTGCTTTTTCCCAACCCTTTTTGGCAATTTTTCTGCGCATTTCGTCATTTTCAAGAAAATATGTAATTTTGCCAACGAGATCATCATCATTGTCATAGTAGATCATCTCCTCATCACTATACAATTCATCAATTTTATACTTGCTGTTAGTGAATGTTAGAACCCCATTTCCAGTTAGATGAGAAACCCTATCAGATGAATAAATGTACAGATCATCTGGAGTTGCAAGATTTAGTGGCCCTTCGCGCTCTCGGGACAAGTTGAGCCCGCATTTACTATGCCCAAGAGCTTCCACGTAATCAATACCCCATAAACCACCAGTTTCAAAAGACACGTGTTCTGGAAATTCAATTTGTGGTAGATGCTTACGGATCAAGTCAACCGTTGTCTTTCGAGGATCCTCCCCATACTTATCAAACGAACCGCAGGCAAAAATAAGATCGACATCACAATTAGCCTCAAAGGCCCGTCCTGTTTCAATCGAGGGGTCAACAATATTAGGAATATAATAAGCAGCCTGACCACCTGAAATTCTGCGCAAGCCTTTACCAGCAGTAGTAATAAAAGTTGCATCTAACAGAGCACTTTTTTTATTCAAGCGCACAGCTGTGCCAGGTATAAAAAGCGGATCTATAGAGAGCTGGGCAAGCTTTATATCAGAATGATTCTCACGCAAACGCTCAAGAGTATCTGGGGTGATTACATCAGCGTGTATAAAAATTACTAGATCTGGGCCAAACGAATGAGCTTGATCTAGCAAGCTTTTGTTGGCTCCAGTTACCCCCATTTTACGGGAACGAAAAAAATTGCTCAAACGAGCAACATCACGATCAAANAAACGTAAAACAGTATGTTTGTTTCTGATAAAACCATTGCCAAGTTTGTTTGCGTAATCATAGAAACGCTTAGCAGCGTACTTTAATTGATTTCCACCAACAATCATTACCCGCATGAAATATTCCTTGGTGCTATTGCAATTTAAACACAAATAAAAATTTATAATTTAAAGGCAACACTTAATGCTTTTACAATCTATTATCAATTACCTCTAACAATGGTGCATAAGTTGTAGCATCATTATTGTTCTATGTGTTATAACTTTGGCAAGGATCACAATTGTTCAAAACTTCTGTCAGTATTACAACTTGATAAGGCAAACTAAGTAAATATGAAAATTAATAAAAGAAGTACCACCTTTTACTTGTTCCCAGTATTACTGATTGTAATCGCTATCGTTACAAATGGTTGTCAAAGACCTCGACCTCTAGCCGAACCACCACCTGAGCCTGGCTTGTTTACTGGCAAAGCGGGTGAGTTTGTCATCGGTGGGAAAAAAAAGAGAAGGAAACGACGCTAGCTATCTGCAAACGCTGTTTCCCTGCCACAATAAGCGCCAAGGATGCTAATATACCACTACATGTAGTAAAGAAATATACAGGCATACACAAGCTGTTTAACAAACCAGAATTATTCTGTTTTTATAGCCAGATTTATAAACTCCATCAGACAACCTTTAATTATTTAATATAACAAGGCAAACGATGTGTTGCCTTTATGCAACAATCTTGTGGCATTTATGCTAAACGGCTCGGCAAAGGGTTTGACAGAGAGTTATCACTAACATAAAACTATTCTCAATTAGACGTTGCGGGCTCTTTAATCTCGCTTAGTTTATGATTTTTTTTTACTACCCCCATTTTTTAAGAGAGGGATTACTACAATGACTAACTTTCGTAAGATGCTATTAAGCACCGCAGCAATTGGTCTTACAACTGTTGCTACAGTGTCTTCAACGTCTGCCGCTGACGTTGAAAAGAAATTCGCATGGAGTGGCCATGTGAACCGTGCAATTATCATGGGTAGTGATGGAGAAGAGAACTTCATTGCTCACGAAGATGGAAACGTCTCTGGTTCAAGAGCACGAATGAAAGCTTCAGCCAAGTCTTCTTCTTTGGAGATTGGTGCTCTTGTAGAGTTGGCAATCCAAGCAGGTGCTGGCGCTAGCCAAAATGCAGCTGGTTCAGATGCGTTCTCAATTCGTCACAGCATGTTGTATCTAAAGAATTCAATGGGTACACTTAAGCTCGGTGACACAGCACACGCTGGAGGGGACTTCGTGGGAGTTGATATGTCCGGAACTAGCCATGCTGATGACATTTCAGGTACATTATTTGACTCCGTTAAATTTAACGACTCAAGTTCAATTGATGGATCTCAAGCAGCGGGTGTAACAGTTGCTACTGCACATGACAGTGA
>PBDF01000009.1 GCA_002717285.1 Magnetovibrio sp. | reverse complement strand
ATGAATTTCACCAGTAACACCGCTGGATAGCTCACTTAGCAAATAGACACCTGCTCCACCAACGTCACTAAGTGTAACATTACGTCTCAATGGGGTATTGTACTCATTCCACTTGAGTATATATCGAAAATCACCAATACCAGATGCCGCAAGTGTTTTCATAGGTCCGGCTGAAAGAGCATTTACACGAATACCGTGCTTACCAAAATCCTCAGCTAGATACCTTACACTAGCTTCAAGAGCTGCCTTTGCAACGCCCATCACATTATAGTGAGGAATTACTTTTTCCGCTCCGTAATATGTTAATGTTATGATCGACCCACCTGATTCCATAAGCGGTACTGCACGTTGGCAAACAGCAGTAAAAGAATAGCAGGAAATATCCATTGTTTTTGTGAAGTTGTCTTTTGTAGTTTCGAAATATTTTCCTTTCAATTCCTCTTTGTCTGAATAGGCTATTGCATGTACCACAAAATCAAGTTTACCCCACTTTTCTCTCAGGATCTCAAAGGTTTTGTCAAGGCTAGCTGTGTCTGTTACGTCGCACTCAATAATGATGTCTGATCCAATCTCCTCGGCAAGTGGTGTGATACGCTTTAACAAAGCTTCACCTTGATAAGTAAAAGCAAGTTCAGCTCCTTGCGCACTAGCTGAGCTCGCAATACCCCATGCAATGGAGCGTTCGTTGGCGACGCCCATAATAAGACCCTTTTTACCTTGCATAAGTGGTTTTGGAGACAACATATATAGCCCCTCATTTTCTATTTGTGAAGAATCACATATTACATGATATATAGTTGTTTTAATAAATCGAGACGAATTGCCTATAAAGTTTTATATATTCTAGACATAATAAAAACGTTAGTTAACAAAAAAATTAGGTTTGTAAAACTTAAGTTTCAAGAACCTGGCATTTGAGGTATTGATCAATGTTACTTAACCTAATTGGTTTTAGCCCTCGCAAAGCTGGGTGGTATAAATGAAACCTTATGAAATTTCTCTGATTTTTCTATTTAAGCAGTCATACAGTAAATTTTTAAGAATGAATTGAAATTGTTTACATTTAATACTTTTAATATAGTAAATTTTACTCTTTTAATTTTGACAATTATGTGTTGACCCAATAGCTAGATTAACGGCAATAGTTAGCTTTTATTTCTCTTGCTTTTACTTGATACCATCAGAATTTGTTTTTTGTTCATTATTGCGGACTTCATAATTGTTCTTATTTGCCCATTTTGTAACAAACTTGGTCAGCTCTTTATCGGGGACTCTGGGTAAAACTACTTTTAGGGTGACAAACTGATCCCCGCTTGTCTTTTTGTTGTGAATTCCCTTGCCTTTTAATCTCAAGATATTTCCGGTGTTTGAACCAGCCTTTATATTCAATTTTACAGGACCATGAATTGTAGGCACTTCTATGATTGCTCCAAGAAGGGCTTCTTGTAACGTAACAGCAACTTCCACATGAAGATTATTGCCTTCCCGACGGTAAAATTCATCATCTTGATAAATGACTTCGACATGTGCATCACCATTTTTACCTCCACCAATGCCATCCATACCTTGGCCTTTAAGCCTCAGTATCTGCCCTTTTTTGGTGCCAGCTGGTATTGAAATAGCTAAATTTTTACCATTAGTCATACATACAGTTTTGTTGGTGCCAAGTGCAACATCCAGAAAATCTACATTTAACGAATAAGAAACATCAGAACCATTAATTTTTAAGCCTGCTTTATTACGTTTGAAAAAGTCTTCAAAAGGGCTGTTGCTACGCTTTTGCTGTTTGTATCTATTCGGTCGTTGCCAACGTCTCGCTTTTACAACATTACCCATAGCATCAATTTCACCTCGATCATAACGACTACGTTTATCCTTATTTGAAATAATACAGTAAGCTGTCGACAAATCCTTGAAGCGATCTTCAGCTTTTGGGTCGTGGGGAAAACTATCTGGGTGAAGTTTCTGCGCTAATTTTCGGTAAGCTTTTTTTATGTCTAAATCACTTGCATTGCGCGCGACGCCAAGAATTTTATATGGATCTCTCATTCGTGAATCTTCCAGGTGTGTTTTTTATGGTTTTGATCTTTTTCCTGGATAAGATATTCATTTAAACCCAATCTGTTATCAAGTGTCACAATAGTTTCCGACCCTGCCGTAGTTTTGGTCCGTTTATGTTGCCTTGAATTCTTTCTGCATTAGCAAAAAAATAATACAATTAACTCAAATTGAACTGTTGTTTTTACGACCATGACCTGTAGCATTGACGCTTAGGTAATTAAAAAAAACTTTATAACCATATACACGTTATACAGATACAGCAAGGAAGCTATGACAGTCATTTCACAGCAAGACCCTATTAAATTATTTCAGAATTGGTTAGAAGAAGCACACCGTTCAGAAATCAATGATGCTAAAGCAATGAACTTAGCAACAGTAAATGCGGCTGGCAAACCATCCTCGCGTATGGTTTTGCTGAAGGGCGTAGATTTGCATGGGTTTACTTTTTATACAAATCTTGGGAGCCGCAAGGCCAGAGATATGAGTGACAACCCAAAAGTTGCACTTTGTTTTCACTGGAAATCACTAAAAAGACAGATACGCATTGAAGGCAATATTGAGTTTGTTGAAAAAAAAGAAGCTGATAAATATTTTGCGTCGCGAGATAGAGCTAGTCGCATTGGTGCGTGGGCTTCAAAACAGTCACAAACTCTCTCTGAGCGTACCGATTTGGATAAACTTATTTCAGAATTTACCACCAAGTTTCAAAATGTGGAGGTCCCTCGACCCAAATTTTGGTCAGGTTATCGTGTGTTTCCTGTTTTGATTGAATTTTGGACCGATAAGCCATCTCGGCTTCACGAAAGGCAGATTTTTTACCGTAGAGGTAAGTTATGGTCCTCAGAAACTTTGTTTCCCTAGCTAAAAAGTAAAATGTTTGTGGACGTCCCCTCATAAGATACAACAAATAGAGGTAAAACCATCAATTTCTATTGAAAAAGTAAATTAATTACTCAATTGAATAGATCTATTATTTTAGGCACATCAGCGATTGATTCTGCGCCCAGAACTTGAAAGTCATTTGTTGCTATGGCTAGTGAGGCTTCTCTCTCACCCGCAATTGATCCATAACCGCTTGCTACATGAATGCCACCAGTCAGATTTGCATTTAAGCCAGCACTAAGATCACTTTTTTTATCTCCAACGATCCACGAACGGGCCAAATCAAGATTTAGCGAGGTAGCTGCTGCTTCTAACATTCCTGGGTTGGGTTTACGTGAGGGATGATTGGGGTGCTGATATGGTTGCTTACCGTTTGCATGAAACGGGCAAGCAAAAATACCATCAAATTGAGCACCTGCCTTTGCTAACTGAGCATTTATTTCATGTTGAACCTTGAAAAAATCTTCCCATGTGAAATATCCACGCCCAATACCAGCCTGGTTGGTAACAATTACTACAGCAATGTCAAGTCTGTTGGCGAGTGCAATGACTTCGGCGGCGCCGCTTATGAGTTGGACCTCCTCAACTTTATGTAGGTAGTCTGTTTCAACCACAATGCAACCATCCCGATCTAAAAACAAAACAGGGCGGGATTTAGTTTTGATTGGTCCAATAGTTTGATGAAACACACCATTCACCAGCTCTGCACCTTCAGGTAATTCAGATTTAGAATACATGGGGCATATTTGGAAAAAAATGCTCTATTATTTATTGCTGCGCTAACTTAAGAAGCCGGATTGCTTTTTTACATTAAACCAACAAGTAACTTTAAGAGCAAGAACTCTGTGACTTATTTGCGGTTATTAGTTTTCCTAAAATATAAAAGTCTATGTTTCTTCTTTGAAACTAGGGAGTTGAGTTAGTTTAATCAGAAATCACACATTTTTGTGTGGCACCCAAATTGAACTTTACCAGCATCCCTGGCTCTTTCACTATTTTTTAAGCCAATATTTTGTACGTAAATGTTCTCTTAGACCTACCACAGTATGACGAATCTCTATCAAGCTGTATTTTTATTATTCTTGAAGTATTTATCTATTCACGAAAACTATTTTTCCAAATTTTCATGGACACATTGAATTTGTATTCCACAAGTGGGGTATAGTAACTATTACTATTTTTCTGAGTCTAACTAGACGAAGATAGTTTTTCTAAAATTAGACGCTTTAATGAGCTAGCATTTTCCTCAATGCATGTATTTGCTTCGGGTAGAAAACTCAACACGCGAATGCCAACTGCTCTAGTTCTGCTATCAAGACTATTTGAGAAAGCCTGAAGAGCCGCATTAACGCTAATTGTACACAAATTTTCATTAGCAACTCCACTAATGGCTCCACCTAAATTAATTATGATACCTCTCTCTTGTTCGTAAAGATTATCAAGTAATTCTCGTGTCAAGTTGATAGCTGGAAAGAGAGTGAGGTTAAAGCTGCTTTTCCAATCATCGAGTTCAAGTTGGCTAATGTCACCTTGTTTTGGGTCTTTAAATGTATTTATAATTATGTTTGCTTCCTGGCATTCTAAGGCGAGAACGGAAATATTAATTGCTTCAGACAAATCTATCTGATGAATTTCTGCATCAACTTTGTATAGCTCTGTGAATTTTCTCAGACAGTCTTTGAGTGGTTGCTCATAGTAATCAGCCATGTGTAATCGGCAACCCTCGGTTGCAAAAAACTTTGCTATTTCAAACCCCAAAGGGTTGGAAAGCCCCGTGACTAAAGCAGTATAACCGACAAGTTTTCCCTTCTTATTCATGGTTTGTTATGTCGCTTCAAGTATCGTCGGACTGGTAGATGAGCTTTTTGCCTCAGGGTAATCTAGAGTGAAATGTAGTCCTCGACTCTCTTTGCGTAAGCGTGCAGAGCGAATGATAAGATCTGCAACCAAAGCTAAATTTCTTAGTTCTAAAAGATCATTAGTGATGTTGAAATTACCGTAATAGTCCTCAATTTCCTTGAGTAGAAGATCTATGCGGTGTTGTGCTCGCTCAAGGCGTTTGTTCGTTCGTACTATTCCAACGAAATCCCACATGAATCTTCGAAGTTCTTCCCAGTTATGAGAAATAACTACTTCTTCGTCCGAGTCACGGACCAAGCTTTTATCCCAAAGTGGAAGCTCCGGTGGATCTGGAATTTCACTCAGATGCGTAACTATATCTTTTGCCGCAGCGGCCGAAAGCACTAAGCATTCAAGAAGGGAGTTGCTGGCAATACGGTTAGCGCCGTGTAATCCTGTGTAGGCAACTTCACCTATTGCATAAAGTCCATCAATGTCCGTACGGCCATTTAAATCAGTCACAACACCACCACAAGTGTAATGCGCTGCTGGAACAACAGGGATTGGCTGCTTAGTAATATCAAACCCAAACTTTTGGCACTGTTTATATACGTTGGGAAAAAGCTCTAAAATCAATTCCTTTGGTTTATGGCTAATATCCAGGTAGACACATTCATTACCTGTTCGTTTCATCTCGTAGTCGATAGCACGTGCGACAATGTCACGTGGCGCTAATTCACCACGTTCATCAAAATTTTCCATAAAGCGTGTGCCGTCAGCTAAAAGCAAACGGCCACCTTCACCACGAACAGCTTCTGTTATTAGGAAGGACTTTGCTTCTGGGTGGTAAAGGCAGGTTGGATGAAACTGAGTGAATTCCATATTAGCAATGCGACAGCCAGCGCGACGTGCCATTGCAATACCATCGCCTGTTGAACTATCAGGATTTGATGTATAAAGATACACTTTCGATGCTCCGCCCGTTGCAAGGGCTACTGAACGTGCCCTGAAAGCTCTAACAGTTCTGTCATCGATGTTTAAAACATAGGCCCCAATACAACGTCCTTTTGAGCCATCTGCACGTGTTGTGTATATCAAATCGACGGCATTGTGGTATTCAAGCAGTATTGTGTTTTGTCTTTTTTTGACACGTTGTACTAATGTTGACTCAACTTCACGGCCTGTAGCGTCAGCAGCATGAATGACACGGCGGTGGGTATGGCCACCTTCCTGGGTAAGGTGATATGTGAACTTTCCTGTTTCGGTACTTTTGTCACGACTAAATTCAACGCCATAATCAATAAGTTTTTCAATAGATTGGCGTCCGCTTTCAACAATTGAGCGGACTGCATCAACGTCACACAATCCGGCACCAGAGTTGACAGTATCTTCAATGTGTGAGTCGATAGTGTCAGTCTCGTCCAGTACTGCAGCAATGCCCCCTTGGGCATAAAAAGTAGAGCCTTCTTCAAGCTGGCTTTTTGATATGATGGCCACTTTAGTTTCTGATGGTAGGTCCAGAGCTAGTCCCAGACCGGCGGCACCGCTCCCAATTATCAAAACATCAAAAATAATTTCATTATCCATCATATGTTTATAAGCTTTTTGTCAAAATTATGTAACCCACAGGAAACATAAGATAAGATTTATAGTTACGACAAAAATTTTAATAAAGAAATGATATTGCCGGTAATTGAACTAAGATATTCTGAGTATAGGCGCAAGCTATTGGGCTAAGTTGGTTGAAACTGGATTAGCTTAAATTTTATGCTTTCCCTGGGGTTTAAAGTGTAACAAGATTGGCTGAAATGTCAGAAAGGTGCTGCATAAACTATTTACACTTTGCTTTGCTGATCTCCTGCACGGAAATAAATTTTGCAAGTTAAGTCCTTTAAGTAAGGGTTTAAACCCTCTAAAAACCCAACATGTTCAGTTCCATTTTACCACATTCCTCTTCTTTTTTGGCTTTATCTTCTTTTCCTAACTTGCGTTGAAATTCATCTAAGTTATTATAATTTCTACTTTCAATGACGATCGTGTGAACTAAATTTCCAGCTTCAATTTGTTTGGCTTCGATTGACGTGTATTGAAGTCTAAAAATATCCTCATCCTCAATTTTAAAAAAATGTCCTTCTGGAACAACAAAATGGCTAATTGCAGCATAATCTGCCATTGCATACTTGGCTTTATGAAGATTATCCTCGTTAATAACAGTCATGTCATATTTTTCTTTTAGTCTTGATAAAAATAATTCTTTGCTAACAGATGTTGAAACATAAGAAAATTTGGCTCTTGTTACAGTCTGAACGCCATTAACAAAAATTAAATGAAAGGAATATGTTCGATCTTTTCCTTCCTTAAATGCCGTGAAAGTTGAGCCATTCTGAATCACAAAATCTTCGTTCTTGCAGTTGGCCATATTTAATTTAGGTTTGATTATTATTTCGGGAAATACTTTTTTTAAAGAATCAATTGAATCACCAATTTGGATGCCCATAATGTTAAAGGGTTCCTTGGCATATGCAGCACTGCATAATAACTCAATTATCACAAATATAAGAAAAATACGTAATATCATTATTTTAAAAAATATAAGCCACGTTTCTACCTGGTTAAGGGTCAGAGAAAAAAGAGTATTGAAACCTTATTTTTTTATGCCAACTTGATCAGTCAAAAGTGTCCACTATTTCTTTTATCTTTTTGTTCTATTTACCGTACCACAGACTTATAATCATGTATTCTTTTTTAAATTTGAAGCAGGCTTTTCAATATTTGAGGGTTTTCAAGTTTTAAAGGACTTCTGCTTAAAAATTAAAGGGATATGTGCTATTGAAGTTAATATGGCGCAATTGGGTTCTTTCTGTTCCAACTAGCCTTGTACACAACCTATATTCCACCAGATTACAAATTTAGTATGTATTTTTTTAATCATTAGGAGCTCTTTATGTAATTGGGACTTAACAGCGAAGCCAGTATAATGAGCTCTAAATTATTTATTTCGAATTACCTTTCTGGAAAATTTTTTTAAACTTTGTTAAACAAAAGTATAGCCTTGATGTCGCTGCACAAAGAAGACTAATTATTGGATTAATGAGAAACAAATAGGCCCATAATTTCAATGAGATTTTTTATTTATGTCAAGGTATTAATTTTAATATCCGCCTGTTCAACATCACCGTATGTGCATAGAGCAGACCAGTATAATAGGTCATCCGATGACTTTGGTAGAACAATTACAGATATTTCCCAAGTGGTTATTTGTTATAATACCTTTAATTCTACACCAGATGAGATAGTAAAACTGGCTCTTGATGAATGTAAGCGCTATGGGAAGTCTGCGAGTTTCTTAAAACAGGATTATGGCATTTGCCCAATAACGGCCCACATGTCTGCTTCTTACACATGTATGGGAGATAAAAAAACTGATGAGGGCTATTACAATCAGGGTATTCCCAAAGGTGCAATTATGAACTACGATGGAATTAAATTTAGGTATTAGAGTGTTATGCAAAGGACAAAGATCATAATTTTGCTGAAAAAAACCATGCTAGTTTCATATGTTTTTGCACTAGCGGCGTGCGGTGGTTTAGATATGCAAAAAGCTAATGTAGGAGGCTTGACTGGTGCAGTTATAGGTGCTGTTGCTGGTGGTTATACTGGTGCCGAATTTGGAGGTGGTTTAGGTCAGAGACTATTTATAATTGCTGGCGCATTTGGAGGTGCTAATATTGGCTACGATGCTGGCACAATTCTATATCCATCGGACCAACAAGCATATGACAACAATGCTCGAGTTGCACTAAGTACAGCTATCAATGGTGAGGTTAGTGATTGGGTAAATCCTGAAACGGGGAATAGCGGCATTTTCACGCCTACAAAAACCTTCATTGCAATCAATGGGCGAACTTGCAGAAATTATAGATCAACGCTAGCTCTAAAAACACGAGGAAACCCAAAAGGCGTGATTGCTCATCAGAGAGGGATTGCCTGTCAACAAAAAGACGGTTCTTGGCGATCATTAAGTGAAAATATTGGCTGATCGGTGGGCGTATTTTTTTTTTCAGTAACTGCTATCGCATTGGGTGCTTACTTTCTTTTCGTTGCCTTTCTTTTTTTCTTCCAATCAAGCTTACTGTACCATCCTGACAAATCAGCCGTAGACGTGGCATCTAGTGATCTTGGCATGATGAAGCCAGTAAAAGCTCGGAGCGCTGACGGTTTAGAATTATTGTCTTGGTATGCAGTAGGGCAACCAAATTTACCAATTGTTATTTATCTTCACGGAAATGCTGGAAACATTGGTTCAAGAGGGCATAAGGTTAGGCCTTTTCTAGATGAAGGGTTTGGTGTTTTGCTTGTTGGTTATCGAGGCTTTAGCACAAACTCGGGTAAGCCAACTGAGGAGGGCCTATATGCAGATGCTCTTGCAGCATTATCATTTCTTGACAAGACAAATGATACTGAACGCCCCTTAATTATATATGGTGAGTCATTGGGCACGGCAGTAGCAACAAATCTAGCCTCTGAGCTTGCAAGAATGGGTTCACCAGCTTCAGGTTTAATTTTGGAAGCACCGTTTCCATCTCTAACCTCTGTTGCTAAATACCATTATCCTTTTGTTCCTATTAAATGGTTATTGAAAGACAAATTTGAACAGTCGTTACATATAGACAAGGTAAAAGCTCCAGTTTTTGTTTTTCATGGGGATCAAGATAAAACAATACCTATTAGTTTAGGTAAGAATTTGTTTGAAAAAGCTCTGATGCCAAAGCAGAGCAACTGGTTTAAAGGTGCTGGACATAACGATCTTTTTGATTTTGGTGCGGGTAAACTAAGTGTAAGTTTTATTTGGCAGATTATACCTCCAAGTTCAAACGTTGAGTAGGGAAAGTGCAACGGCCATTGAAATATTGTTCTTTTCCACTAAGGTGTGAAAGGATTTTTAAAGATCCTAGCTCAATTGTGTAGTATTTTAACTAGTCGCTTGAATTTTTAGCCTTGCTCTTTGAACTTGGCTGACGGATATTGATTTTAGTTGAATTGGATTAGGCATTTTTTAGAATGGCTCAGATACCAAGAAATATTCCTGCTTTTGTTTCCACAAACGTGTCTTCAGGGCGTTTGCAGGGAGGCCTGCATACTGTATCTAGTTCAGATATAAATCCTGTTGAAGAAACTGGGTCCATTGCTCAGGATAGCGTACTTTTCAATGATGCGCTCTTATATCAACAGGAAGACCAAACAAATTACAGTCGTAGTAGAGGTAGACAAGTATCCGCCTTTGTCGATTATGCTGGTTCAACTCAAATGTTTGCTAATATTTTTGAGGATGTGGATTTTAGAAGTGATAGAGTACAAAGCACTCGTTCAAAAGGATTGGCAAATTTGGTAGCTAGGGCAATTGATACGTATGAAAGCAACATATTGTTAATTAGTGGGAAAAATTTACCACGTGGAGCTAAATTAAGCTTGAGGCTTTAGTTCATTGTTTTTCAAAGAATAAATATTACAGGTTAGTATAACCTCAAAATTTCACAATTTTCTCTATCAGATTATGCATTAATAGAAATCCTAAGCCTACTTATGGATGCCTTGCATATTATTCAAAGTGGTTGTTACATGCAGGTAACGCAAATAAGGTTGACACTCAGTTTAGACTTATATTGTTTTGAATTTTTAGGGAAAAGATAACCAGAATGGCGCTACTTTAATATGAAAAGATATTTAGGTTTGATTGGCCTGATTGCTCAATTGGAGTGTGTGCTCTCGTAAAAGAATTAGTGTCTCTTTTCAATATTTTCATAGTGTCGATTGATCGATTTGGTGTTAATTTTGGCGAGTAGTTTTAATAGTATTTCATTAACTATTCATCGTTAACTATTTATTTGTGCTTTAACGTTAGATTGAGAGAACTCGTAAAAGAAGTAACCAAAGTGTGTATTTTATGGATACTAAACAAGGAACAATATGTGTTGTGGATTCGACTTTTGATGTAGCACTTTGGTTTTCAGATAAAGCACTCGAACAAAACGAATATTTGCAACCACAAAAATTACATCGCCTGCTTTACTTGGCTCAGGGCTTTTATGTAGTTGCCTTTGAGGGTTGTAAGCTAATGCCAGCAGTATTTATCGCAGAAGAGATGGGTCCTATAGAACCAAATATATATAGGGCATTTGCAAAGGGTCGCCCAAATATGGAATCTGAGGTTCTTCTCCCAGCGGGCGTGGAACAATTCCTCTCCAATATTTGGGAGCGCTTTGGGCGTAAAACGTCAGATAGTTTATCCAAAATGTGTCAGGAAAGTCATGCGTTTAAACAAGCCTTGGTAAAGGGTGCCCGCACAGAAATTACTCTCAAAGATATGTTATTATCATTTGCGAGGGAAAAAAGTCTTCCCTTATCCTCTCAGATCAAGAAGCCAAAAATGATGCGCTCTCAGTCTGGACGACCTGTTGCTGTAAAAAACTGGGTACCAGGTTCGTAAAGAAAGTCGTCCACTTAATTTTTTTGCAACAATTAGCTTGAGAATTAACCTAGAAAAGATCCTACATCAAAGCATATATGTGAATTGAGTTCACGTAATTGTATACAGAAAACATCACAGATTCTTTTCTTTCGAAGTTACCTGCAATTAAAAAAAATAACTGACGTATCAATAAACCATATAAGATATAGGTTCTTAAGACCTAATACTCGATCTTTAGAATTTCTAATTTGTCATCCCCATTTGGTGTTTTCATTGTTACGACTTCTCCGTCCCAAGCCTTCATTAGTGCTTGAGCAACCGGCGAGATCAAGCTGATTTCATTTTGCTCCTGACGCGCTTCATCAACACCAACGATTTTAACTTTATATTTTATATTCTTAGAGTTTTTGTAAGTGACAGTTGCCCCAAAAAAAACCTGTGCGTGATTCTTCTGTTTTTCGGGGTCTACTACTTCTGCATTGTCCATACGCTTTATTAAAAAACGCAAGCGGCTATCAATTTGGCGTAATTTTTGTTTGCCGTAGATATAGTCACCATTTTCTGACCTATCACCATTGCTTGCTGCCCAAGATACTGTCTCGACTATTTTTGGGCGTTCTATTCTTTTTAAAAAGGTGAATTCAGCCTGAAGGCGCTCTAAACCCTCAGGTGTGATGTAATTTTTTGTGTCTTTAGACAAGTTATTGGGCATGGCTTTATATTTTTATTAGACATAACTTTTTTGAGAAGTGATACTTCTCTGAGTTATTTATAAAAAAAGAAAAACTACGAGATATACACTTAACAATATAGTTACCCACTGAACCATTGAGCTTAGTGCTGTTGTCTTTACCAGAGTTCCAATTATTTTCAAGTAGCGTAGTATTACCCTCTTATATAATGAAAGCTGTTGACCTAAAGAGTGCTTAGATTTTGTGATTGTAGATCCTAGCACTTTTATCAAAAAACTATTCAATTCAACCCCGACGTATCTGTAAAACCAGTCGAAATCAAGTGAGATAGTCAAGGTCCGCTTCATCATTGGCAACATAATGAAAAAAGCTAATCCCGAAAATAGCAAAAGTTGTAGCATTTTAATGACATGATCAGCAGTATAGGGTAAGTAATCTACTTGGTACGGTAGCAACGCATACAATAATTCAGGTAGTATCCCGAGGGCAATACATAAGATAGCCAAAATGACCATCGCAATACGCATGTTCTTTGGTGGCTCTGGTGGGCGAAGTCCCGAGTCTTTTTGGAAAAATACAAACCAAGGAAATTTGATCCCAGCGTGTAGGAAAACTCCAGCTGAGGCGGCAGTTAAAGACAGCCATACAATCAGTAGCTGCCCATTTGCTGCTGCTTGGGAGATCAAAGACTTGGAGATAAATCCAGAAGTTAGGGGAAAAGACGAAATAGACAGTGCCCCGATGGTGCCACATACCATAGTCAACGGCATGGTCCTAAAAAGACCACCAAGATCAGTACACTTGCGTTTGCCAGTTGCATATAGGACAGAACCGGCACTCATTAATAATAAGGCTTTGTATATGATGTGGGTGAAAGCATGAGCAGCTGCTCCATTTAGTGCCATTTCTGTACCAATGCCAATGCCGGTAATCATAAAGCCTACTTGGTTGACAATTGAATAAGCGAGGATTCTCCGCATATCATTTTCTAAAAGAGCATAGATGATGCCGTAGAAAATCATGTACAACCCAATATATATAAGTGCTTCTTCACCGGGGAACCCTCTTATCAATACATAAACAGCAGTTTTTGTTGTAAACGCTGATAGAAAAACAGCACCAGAATATGAGGTTTCGGGGTAAGCATCGGGAAGCCATGCAGAAAAAGGGGGTGCTCCTGCATTTAGTAGAAAACCAATCAGGATCAGCCAGCTTGCCGGACTAGAAGTATGCAGTTTTGTAAATTCAATAGACCCGGTACTAGCTTCCAACCAAACGATTCCTGCCATGAGAATGACACCGCCAAACAAGTGTATTATTATGTAGCGCATTGAAGCCTTGTAAGCTGTGGCAGTTTTGGCAGACCAAATTATTAGTGTTGATGCAATAGCCATGCTTTCCCAAAAGATAAAAACTGTTATCAAATCACCTGCCATTGTTACGCCTACAGCACTTCCTGCGTAGATGAAGGCAGCTACAAGCTCAATAATGCTTTTCTGATTTATGGCATAAAGGCCACCAACAGCAGCCATAATTGTAAAGATGGTTGCAAACAATCGACTTAGGGCATCTAACCTTATGGGTATTAGGTTATAATCAAGAAATGTGATAGTGAGTTCGCTTCCTAAATCGTATGACCAAGTTTGATAAAGAGCAAGGAGTGGAAGTCCTACAAGCAAAAAAGGGCGTAAGTATTTGCTTACAAATGGAAAAGTAAAAGCACCTAATATGAGAATAAAAGATGGCGCTAGAAACAAGCTAAACATGTTTGTCCCCAGATTCATCTTTGTCACTATAATAAGTATCAGAACGCTTAACTAATAATCCCAATACTTTCGCTACAATAACCATTAATGCACAACTAAAAAAACCATACCATGCATAAAACCCAAATGTACTATCGATGATAAAATAAGGGTGTGGCGTGATTAAAAAATCTGCAAAAATTAAAATAACAAGTAATAATAATCCACCTTTCCACAGATTTTTAATAGTTTTGGGATGAACTAACCAATGTGACTCTGTAGCTTTTTTCGATTCTTTGTTCATTATCAGTCTCAAATTAATTTCTGGGTAAGTTCAAGGAATAGTCTAGGAAAAAAGAACAAAAGAACGGTTGCTCCCGCAGTAATACTAAGGGCTATTATGATAGCCATAGGCGCCTCTCCAAGTTGGTCGTTACTAGTATTAATTCCTTTTTTGAAGAAGGCAGCGTATATAATGGGTAAAAGATAACCAGCATTCAAAATAGTACTTAGCACCACAACAACAACTGCTAGTACATGCTCATTATCGAATGCCCCATGTAAAATGTACCATTTTGAGATGAAACCAGCAGTTGGGGGCACGCCGATCATGGAAAGTGCGCCAATAGCAAATGCCCCCATAGTCCATGGCATTTGTCTGCCTACGCCATCAAGCTGACTAACTTCTGTTTTATGAGTAACTGTATAAATTGAACCAGCAGCAAAGAAGAGCGTTATCTTGCCAAAAGCATGTGCTGCTATGTGTAATCCAGCACCTATGATAGAGAAAGGTGCTAATATGGCAGTTGCCATCACGACATATGAGAGTTGACTTATTGTTGAATAAGCAAGCCTCCGCTTGAGGTTATTTTGACGAAGTGCAATTATCGATGCTGTTAAAATAGTGAATCCAGCGATGTAGGTGAGCCAATTCGAAATTTCCAAATCTGATAAAAAATCAAATCCAAAAATATAAATTACTACTTTAACTACAGTAAAAACGCCGGCCTTAACTACTGCAACAGCATGTAATAGGGCACTAACTGGTGTCGGAGCTACCATTGCTGCTGGTAGCCAACGGTGAAAGGGCATCAGCGCTGCTTTGCCGATTCCAAACATGTAGAGTGCTAGGAGAATGCTGACGGTCACCTTCGATGCTTTGCCCTCAAGAATGCCACCTGGTATGAAGTTCAGGGTTCCAGCGATAAGCCAAGTCCAGATAATCGCCAGAAATAGTAAACCAATGGATGTAGCTAACAGTATTCCTAAATAGATGCGCCCTCCTTGTTTGGCTTTATCAGTACCCGCATGGGTAACCAAAGGATATGTACTTAAAGTTAGAACTTCGTAAAACACAAATAACGTTATCATGTTGTCTGAGAAAGCAATGGCAACTGTGCAGGCAAGTGCAAGTGAGAAACAAACATAAAAGCGTGTTTGATTTTTTTCATTGTTAGCACGCATATAGCCGATTGAATAAAGTGAATTAATTATCCAAAGAAAGCTAGCTATCATAGCAAATAAAAGTCCAAGCGGTTCGACACTAAAGGCTATGCTGAGGCCGGGCAGCATCTCGCCAATAATAATAAAAGGTTTGCTGTCACTCATCGTATGCGGATAGAGAGATACCACTAAGCCAAACAAAGCCGTTGCCGTAACCAACGTGGCAGTTTCACGTAAATTTGGCCAACGGCCACAGAAAGCAATCAGCACAGACCCAACAATGGGTACGGTTAATGCGGCTAGAAGGGGTTCTTCTGAGCTCACTTCGACTCTCCCTGCAGCAGATTTTCAGCAGCATCAAGTGCCATACTTAGAGTAGTTGTTGCATCAACACCAAAATAGATACTGGCTAATGCTAAAATCCACAAGGAAAGTAGCATTGATAGTGGTGCCTCTCTAATATTGATATTTTTTTCATGGGCAGGTTTGAGGTAGGCAGCTTCTACAAAACGCCATACGTATATAATTGCAATTAGTGAACTTAACACAATCAATATAGCTAGCGGCCACATATTTAGCTCTAGTGCTGCTCGCACAAGATACCACTTTGATATAAAACCAGCAGTCATGGGGATGCCAATCAGGCCAAGCCCGCCAATTACAATAGGTGCCGTAGTCCAAGGCATGCGATAGCCAAGCCCATTTATATCTCTGATAGAAACACCAGCTCGTAGGGCAATACAACCCAAGCCCATGAAAATAGCGCATTTAATTATAGCATGATTGAATAAATGTATAACACTAGCTGCCAAACCTATTTGCGACGCAAAGCTCAGTCCAAGTATGATATAGCCAATTTGGGCAACACTTGAATAAGCAAACATTCGCTTCAAATTTTCCTGAAAAATAGCAGTTATTGAAGCAACAAACATAGCAATAATAGCAAGCGCCATCATTGAGTACTGCAAACTCAAGTTTTCTAAAATATTGACCTCGCCAAAGAGTGTAAAAACAATCCGAATTAGGACATATGCTGCTACTTTGGTCGCTGTTGCTGCCAGAAATGCTGTAACAACGCTGGGCGCATAGGTATATGCGTTGGGCAACCAAAGGTGGAGAGGAAACATCGCAAGTTTTAAGCCAATACCAACAGTCAAAAATGCCAATGCTGTGTGAATGGTGCGGCTATTTGAGATGCTGGGGATCAAGGCCGCTAAATCAGCCATGTTTAAGGTTCCAGTCATCATGTACATCAGGCCAACGCCAATGATGTAAAATGTAGCGCCAATGGTGCCCATAATTAGGTAACGGTACGCTGCGGTTAGTGCGCGTTTATTACGTCCTAAGCTAATCATCACGTATGAGGACAATGATGATATTTCCAAGAAGACAAAAAGATTGAAAACGTCACCGGTAATTACTATTCCTAGCAAGCCAGATAGGCAAAGAAGAAACATAGCATAAAATAGATAAATGCGGTCTTCTGGTATTTCTGCTTCAACGCTACGTTTTGCGTAAGTAATTACTATGGAGCCAATGGCCGAGACGATGATAAGGACAAAACTCCCTAACTTGTCCAGAACATACTCAATGCCCCATGGTGCGGCCCAACCACCTATCCGATATGTAATTTTACTAGCTTCATCAACCTGAAAGAGGAGAGCGATAGAAATGCAAAAGGTGATCCACGAGACTGTTAGCGTCACTATCCAAACGGCGTATACGTTTCTGATAATCAAAACGACGGGGGCCATGATTAATGGTAGTATTACCTGCAAAATTGGAAGCTGAGCGCTGATCAAGTTAGCTCCGTTTCATCTTTTCCTGGATCTTCGGCCTCTATCGCCTCGATTTCATCTTCTTCGATAGTGCCAAAAGTATCCTTAATGCGAACTGTGAGTGCCAGCGCTAATGCGGATGTTGAAACGCCGACGACTATTGCTGTTAAAATCAAAACATGTGGCAAGGGATTGGAATAGAGCTCATGGTTATCAAGAAGTACTGGAGCAGTAGCTCCTTTGAGCTTGCCCATAGAGATATAAAAAACAAATACTGAAACTTGAAAAACATTCAATCCAATAACTTTTTTTATCAAATTATTTTGAGAAATTACCATGTAGAAACCCATCATCATTAAAAGGATGACGATCCAGTAATTGAAAAGTCCGGCTACAGTTTGCATAGTCATTCTTCTTTTTCAGTGCGTAAACGGCCGTCAAAAATTAGGAAAATGGTAATCATGGCACCAGCAACCGTCATACCAACACCAAATTCAATTAGGTTTATGCCAAGATGTTGACCAGCATGGGCGTCTTTTGACAGCATAGAATAATCTAGGAAATCTCCACCTAGGATCATAGTGATGACACCAACACCTGCAAAAAGAAGAATTCCAGATGCCAACATCAAACGAGTTAGCCATGCAGGAGCAACTTTGCGGGCATTGTCAACTCCAAAAATCAAAGCATAGAGAATGAAAGCTGAAGCAAAGATCACTCCTGCTTGAAAGCCACCACCCGGACCAAAATCTCCATGAAATTGAACATAAAGCGCAAATAACATGATTGGTGGTATAAGGAGTTTGGATACAACACGTAATATGGAAGTCTTGGTTAGCATCAGTCTATCTTTGTTTTCTTTTTACGATTGCGGGAACGTCCAATTAAAGCCATCACTCCCACGGCAGCAGTAAAGATAACAGCAACTTCGCCGAGTGTATCATAACCCCTATAGCTAGCTAGGACTGATGTGACAATATTTGGCGGGCCTACCTGATCTCCTGAGTTCTCAATATAATAACGACCAACATGGTGGTGAACTGGTGCTGCAGGATCACCGTATGGCGGCATATCAAGTGTTCCATATACGAGCAAAATACCAGTAATAAAGACAATGAGTATTGGTAAAGAATCTATTTTTTTACGCTCTTTATCCCTTCGTGTGGTTAAAGCGAGAGTACCAAGCATTAAAACAGTTGAGATTCCTGCACCGACAACCGCCTCCGTGAAAGCCACATCAACCGCATCCATTACGACGTAAAGCACAGCAGCTAACAGGCTATATATACTAGACATCATTACGACGGCGAACAGGTTATGAATGCGAAGAAGCAAATAAGCTGTAACTGCCATAAAGGACAAAAGAAAAATAACGATTATGTCTTCGATAACTATTTCTCCGCTTTTTTTGATTTTTTCAATGAGGCAGGCTTTTTTACCTCGGGTTTTTTATTGTCAACCAGTGGTTTTAATCCAGAATCAAGGGCTGCACGGGCAAGAGCATGTGTTGTCGTTGGACTGGTAAACATCAGAAAAAGAAGAATTAAAAATAATTTGATGGAAACAATTGTAAATCCAGCTTGCAGGAACATACCGAAGAACAGCATTGTTGTGCCCATGGTGTCAATAATACCAGCGCCGTGCATTCTGCTAAAAACGTCAGGTAACCTGAGTATGCCAATCGCACCTATTAGTAAAAAGGAAGAGCCAATAATTACGAGAAGCCAACTGATAAGATCGATAAATATTTCCATCAGATGTCACCGGGGTCGTTATTAGGTAGGGGAGGTGCCAAATCCTTAAAATGCACAAATTTTGAAACTGCAATTGTGCCAATAAAATTAATAAGAGCATAGACCAGGGCGATATCGAGAAAATCAGGCCGTTTTGTCAAAAAACCATATACTGCAATTAACAACATTGTGAGTGTGCCAAAACTATTTGCAGCTAGTATTCGATCATAAACAGTAGGACCTTTAAAAGCTCTAACGAGAACAAGTAGCATTGTAATTAAAATAGCTAGGGCAGCAGCGCTAAACATTTTTATTACTCTTTACAGTATTATTAGCAGGGCCCTCCACGGAATGGACCCTTCGATCCATTTCACCACTCAACAACCCTTCTTCTGCCGATTTAGTAAGCGAGTGAACGCCCATTGCGCCGTTTTCTAGGCTAAGGGTTACAGTCCCTGGTGTTAGAGTGATTGAATTAGCGTAAAAGACGTGACCTAGCTCTGTTACTTGAGTGGCATTAATTCGTATCACCTTTGGAGTAATTGGCATATTTGGCGACAGGATTACACTTGCAACATCTATGTTAGCTCTCACAATTTCTCGCGCTAACCAAGGCCAATACAATAGCGCTCTCCAGCTAATATGGATAGGGTGTCCTTCTCGGTCAATTACGTCCATACGGTTAGCAAAGGTAACAACAACGACTATTGAACACAGACCAAGTGTAAGCAACCACCCCTCTAATATGCCAGATAATAGCAACCATAAAAGGCCTAAAACGCTACCTAAGCTTAGTGCGTGTAACACTTTTTAACTCCCTTCAGACTAGTCTTTTTTCAAGAAAAATAATAAATCTATAGCAATGAGTGAGCTAGAAAAAAAACATATTTATTTAAAAAACTCGTTTTTTTGTAAAACAGGCAAACTTTACCCGTATGTGGTGCTTTTTTTACAAACTGTAGTTTGTTGTTCAATTTTAGTACAAATATTTATACAGATATCAACACATTTGCATGCAAGTGAACAAAAATCGACCTTGTATAAAGTCTCCAAACTTTCAATAGTTACGTCTTCTGTAAGACATAATTTTTTGGTGGAAGTTGCTAAAAGCGCTTCACAGCGCCAAAGAGGCTTAATGGGTCGTCAAAAGTTACTTCTAGATCGTGGGATGTTATTTGATTTTGTGCTTCCTCAGAAAATTAACATGTGGATGAAAAACACACACATACCACTCGATATGCTCTTTATAGATGAATTTGGGAAGATTATTACAATAGTATCCAATACTGTGCCAAACTCAGAAACTATAATTTCTTCGCCTCACCTAGCACGGGCAGTTCTTGAGTTAAATGCTGGTACTATTTCTCGTCTAAAAATTAAAGTTGGAGACAAAATTATTCACCAAATATTCCAACCAGAAAATTACAATAATTTGTTTGAAAAGGATTGATACATAGTATGGTGGGGAGAGCCGGGTGTTTTTTTTAATCCTCAGCGCTCTGAATGGAGGATTTCCTCTGATAGGTTCGTGCTAAGACTAAATTTCGGTTTATTCAGTATTATCTCTGTTGCTCCTTGTGCTTAATTAGGGTAAATCATCAATAGTCGTATACAAAAATATTTTTGCCGAAAATTATTTTGTTGGCAGAATTATTGCCTCATCAATTGAATGGTGATTGAGGAAATAGTAAAGTCCACTTATTTGCTGCTTGAATGGACGGGGCGTAGCGCAGTCTGGTAGCGCATTCGGTTTGGGACCGAAAGGTCAGAGGTTCGAATCCTCTCGCCCCGACCAATTAAAAATAGTGACTTAGCAGGCATGTGCCTCTTTTTGATTTTTTCTTTCAGCGCAGATTGAGCAATAACCAGAAAAATTTCATCTCCAAAAAAAACTTTGACAGTCAGGCTTGTAACTATGAACCTTTGTTCCAAAAAGAATGAATTTGGTGGTCATCTGATTAAACTACATATCGTAGATAACAATTCAAGTGTAAGCCCTTTGAACATTAGTTTAGTGGCAGCTGTTGAGCCTGAAATATTGATCTAAGCAAATTAATTGTATGAGATGTTTATTTATCCCTGATATGTTGGTAATTGATTAATACAATTTTGTTACATGTTTACATTGCTACTGGTTATAAAACCTAATGTCTAACAAACCCTGCATTATGATTATCGGCGCACCCCGCAGCGGCACATCACTTACTTCTGCAGTTTTGAGCGCCCACAGTAATATGTCTATACTAGATGAAGATTTCCACGGTGCTGCTCTACGACTGCTCGGAACAAAAATACCTGGCAACAAACTTTGCACTCCTAATCAAATTGATTTTCACCGTCGCTGGCAGAAATTTTACAAATTGTTTAGGCTTAATGGATACCTGCGAAAGCGTCTAGGATATCAGTTCCCGAGATCCCGTTTGAGCTTAATCGACTACGCTAAAGAAAAGCATTTAAAGGTTTTATGTGTTATTCGCGATCCCATCCGCTCGGTCCAAGCAATATCCAAACGCGAGCGAGTTTCTGAGAGAATCAGCTGCAATTACATAGAAAAAACTTTCAGTATATTTGATAGAGTACTATCAGAAACTTACATGGATGCAGCTTTTATTAGTTTTGATAGACTGATCTCTGAGCCAGAACAACAGTGTCATAAAATTTGCGAATGGTTAAATTTGCCATACGAAAGTGCTATGTTAGATGGTCCAATTTTGAATCAAAGATACCCTTCTTCAGGTTTTGACATTACGAAGTCTGCCCAGAGCAAATACCCTGAAAGTATGGCCATAGCTGAAAGTTCAAGCTTACCCCATGGGAGAATGGAGAGAGTAATTGAACGATATAATGATTTCATGAACATAGCTCTTTAGTGCAGTATTCTAGCAATTAAATTAGGGTCATTTACTTATGACGAAGGTTTATCATCAAAGCTATCCAGTGTTTGTAACTCCAATCAAGCACAACACACAAACTAAGCTTAAGTCTTGTAGAATATTGTCGTTCTAAAAAAAACACTAGCAAAGCGTTTTTTTAGGGGGGGGTATGAACTAAAGTATCTTGTAATATTAATACTTTTGTCTGAAGCTATAAGATTTAGTTTGGGTGTATTTCTCCCCGGCGTATCTTTTTAACTAATGTATGCTGGGTAGCATCGGCTGATATGGGTAATTTGTTTTGATCCTGAAAGGAATAAAAGGTCTCCTAGAAAAGCAGTCAAATTAATCTTTTAACAATTAGTGCCGATACGTCATCTTCGCTACCAGCTCTGACAGCTTCTCGACAAAGCAAAGAACTTTTTTCGTTTTCGTTTGAAGATAGTATTTCGAAAATTTTGGTTTCAGAAAGCCAGTCTGTTACGCCATCTGATAGCAATATAAAAGTATCTTTTTTTTCATATTTGAGGGATAAAAAATGAGGTTTTGGTGTTTTAGTAACTCCACCAATACATTGCGTGATTATATTTTTGGGTTTTGTCTCATCATTGTCATCAATTGATAGAAGATTAATTTTTTTATTACTGATCAAATATGCTCGGCTATCTCCAACGTTGAATATTAGAGCCCTATTTTGACATAAAACTAATCCAACTATAGTTGTCGCCATTTGACAATTTAGATTTTGAGGTTTGACTACTAACTCAGCATGGGCAGCAAGAATTCCATTTAAAATATTAAAATCCTCAGCGCTTCTATCAAATAGCTCCACGATTATTTGAATTGTTTTTCTGCTTGCGAAAGCCCCATGGGCGTGCCCTCCAACACCATCAGCTAGTAGAAATAGCTTAGGTAAAATTGTTTCTGTAAAATTGGCAGCAAATGTATCGGAGATATTTTGATTATTTATCCAACCTAGAGCCCCAATTGAGTCTTGATTGCTCTCTCGCCTGGCACCCTTTTGACTGTGGGCGTCAACAGAGACTTCCTCAAATTTCATATTCCATTTACCCTTGAATTATTTCTAATTTTTCTGAACGAAATAGTAAATCTACAATTAGATAAATTTTTAGTATTTTGTTGGATTGATTTTAAAAAAACCATCCACAGAAAACTGAGACAGCCCTGATTTAAGTTAAATTTATCTGATACCTTCAGTTTGTTATTAAATCAGGGCCTCAGAAAGTCAACTTGTAGTTATTTCACTAGAGTTTTAGGTTCGTTTTATTTGCGATATTTTCAAGTGCACTTGAAAATATGTTATGAGTATATGGGTTGTCTTATTTACGAAAACTCAAAAACCAAAAAAGTCTGAAAGTTAGCAAGGGAAAGTGAAATGACGACTAATCGTGGGCGCATAAAATTTATTCGTGCAATGACCGAGTTAAATGAGATAAAGGAATATGACAGTGAGCTTATAAAAGAGTTACAAGAGGCTTTTTGTGAGGCTGTTGACGACTATATAATTTGGCATCGGACACAAAGTGTCCCAGATTTATTACTCTCTGACGAGCCAAAAGGTGAGCAACTTGATCCAGAAATGATGACTTGGTTGCAAAATATTTTTTTGGATTTGCTCGCTGGTCACAAAAGTCCATTCTTAGAACCCTCTAACCAAAGGCGGTCAGAATGACTGAGATATTTTGAGCTATAAAAATCATGAGCGAGCAAAGTGCATGCGCAGTATCAAAAGCCAAAATTGATAGATAACCCTATCAGGAGAGACTGTACATGCACAAATATCAAATTTTCTAAATGAAAAAATTATGATTGCGCAATTTTATTATATTATACAGCTCAAGTTTATTTCAAATTCGTCCAGTAAGTTGGGGACGAAATAAGTTCTGCGTGCGTGTAACTTTTAATTTGAAGGAAGGCTTTTTTAAATAACAAGCAAATAAGTAATTTTAAAAATTTTCACAATTTTTCTCGGTTATTTTTCTTACCATTTTTTAAATTAATTTGGCGTTGTTCCTCGATCACCTGATCTGGAAACTGGCTCATAAAACAACAACAAACCCCCTCATCAATCATGGTGCGAGGCCCATTTGGGTGGGAAATATGCTTGTAAACTCCGTGTTTATGATGATGTTCATGGTCATGATCATGAGAATGTTCATGATCATGAGAGTGCCCATGGTCATGGACAACTTCGTCGTCGTATGGATCTACTGATGGTTTGTATTCTGCGTGATGATGATGAATGTTGATATCACCTCTTTTGAGTCGGTCTTTGAATTTTTGCATATGATCGTGATCATTGGTATGCTTTCCTACTTTAGCTTCGTCAATTCGCTCAATGAATGTATCTATGACATGATCTTGATCAGCTAAATAATGGGCCTTGTAGAATTCTATTTCGCTATGCTCTCTAGCAACCAGGTCAACATAGTTGTAAATTCTATCGATAAGCCTTCCTGTGAACAAAAAGTAAGGAGCAACTACAACCTTTTTGTAACCTAGACGGCAAATTTTTTCTAGGCCTTGACCAACAGATGGGAATGTGACACCTGAATAGACAGTTTCTGACCATCCAAATCCTAAATCTTCAGTTACAATGCGTGTTAATTTTGCCACCTCGGCATTTGCGAAAGTATCTGAGGTGCCTCTTCCCACAACCACTAATAGTGTGTCATACAGGTCACCATTGTGAACGTGGCTAAGGCTTAGACTATCCAAAATACGCCTTTCAAAGGCTAAAATCATTTGAGGATGAAGACCTAGTTCACGTCCATATTTAATATGCAATTTTGGATTTTTCTGTTGGTATGTTGTCAGTACAGAAGGAATATCATTTTTTGTGTGTGTCGCAGCAAATAGCATACCTGGTACAGCTACAATATTCTCAACGCCGGCTTCTTTGAGAGCATCCAGCCCCATATGAATATTAGGGGCGGAATATTCCAGAAATCCATATTCGACTGGTATTTCCGGCAATCGCTTTCTCAGTCCAGCAGCGAGAAGTCCAAATTCACTTTCAGCCGCTTTTGATCGGCTACCATGTCCACAGATCATTATACCTTGTTTGCGCATTTTTTGCTCTCACATCCTATGTGCATTTGAATCAGTTGACTGGTTGCACAAAATCAGCTTTGTACAACTAGTAAAGAGGGTTTATTTTTTTATCGTTTCTGACGCTTAATATCTCAGATACTTTTAAATTTTCCGATTTAAGAGCGTTTGTAGGCCGAATTTTTTTTTACATACTTAACAAGTGACATATTTATAGAAAACTAGGGATAGAATCTAGGGAAACATGAAATGATCCTGTAGCAGGAAACGGATTTTAAAAACAGTTATTTCTTTTAATTTTCTTTGGGTGTTTTGAACTTGCATGGAAAACCTCCAATTGCGTCGGCAAAAAAAGTTGATAAATCTCGAATCATATCTGGATGCATTACTTGCCCTTCTGCTTTACTTTCTGATGGTTGATCTTTGGTTTGATACCATATTTTATGTGCTTCGAAAGCTTCCTTGTATGCCAACTGTATCTCTTTGATAATCTCTGGTGTATCTTCATTCTCCTTTTTTCGTTTTTTTAATGCTTCTACATAACGTTGGTAACCTTGCTTCATTAGGTTCATACTTTCTTTCGTTGAGTTGGGAACTTTCACGTTTTATGTGGCGCAAATTTTTAAATAAAAATCTTAAATTTTTTTGATAGGGTGTTATTACTTAAATTATTGATGATAGAAAATTAATAAATTTTCAATATAAAAAAATAAGTAAACTATACCGCTTTAACGTCCTTTTGATATAATTGCTTAAATGTTAAAAAGCATTGGAGTTTATCGATGAGCCAAGTTCGTATATATCAGCCAACTAAGACAGCCATGCAATCGGGGCGTTCTAGACTTGGGTTATGGATTCTTGAATATGAACCTGTATCAGCCAAACTGGCTGATCCATTGATGGGCTGGATTGGGTCAAAGGACACTAAAGGACAGGTGAAAATGAGTTTTAAGACACTTGATGCAGCTATCGCTTTTGCAAAGAAGAATGAGTTTGACTATGTAGTGACAATGCCTAAGATTCGCAAAATCCAGCCAAAGGACTATTCTGCAAACTTTTCTTATAAACGCATTGAATGATTAGAGCAGTAACATCTGTCATCCATTTTTAAATCAGGCCCCGTAGCTCATCTGGATAGAGCGCGAGATTTCTAATCTTGAGGTAGCAGGTTCGAATCCTGCCGGGGTCGCCAAATAAATCAAGGGCTTAGCTGAAATGCGCTAGGTCCTTTTATGGTTTTTGAGTGGTTGAGGCTAACAACTGGGCTAACAAAAAGCTCATTAAAACCAATTATTTATAAAATTTTCCTTTTGGTTTCTAATTAAAATAATTGAACAGGTAATCAGAAGGTTTAGTTGTTTTACTAACAAATTCTTTGGCAAGTGAGTGTGCTTCAGCAATAGCATCTGGCTTCATATATTTTGTCATCATGTTTCTACTGCCACGAAACATAGTTTTTTCTTCCTGAGTTTCTCCCAACATCTCTTCAATTTTAAAGTGCATTTCTGCTTTAATCTGTTTGTTTCTTTTATCTTTTTCGCATTTATTATCATCAGAATAACATGTCTTTACACCTTTAGAAATGTGGAGCCCAAGTGCGGAGTGAGCTCCTGGAAAGCCCTGATCAGAAGAACTGTTGTAAAGTTCGTTCGCTTTTTTTCTATTGGCTCCAACGCCAATACCGTGTTTATACATCGTAGCTAAATTGTACTCTGCCCGTGCATGGCATTTAGTTGCAGCTTTTGAAGTTAGCTTAAATCCCTTTTTTTCAACTTTATCTACACCACGACCAGTAGCATATAGTGTTCCAAGTAGAGTTTGAGCTACAACATTTTCTTTATTTGCCAACTCATCAGCTTCTTTAAAAGCTGTGACGAAGTCTCTATAATACTTTATTATTCAAATAAAAATTAAATTTAGAAGGGTTAGATGTGATAATTGATTTTAATTCGGATTAATTTATTTTACTTTAAAATATGAGCGATGACCATTCAAAGGAACGAAAGACTGTTGTTGTAACTGGAGCTAGTCGCGGTATAGGCCACGCCACAGCAACATTATTTCTTAAGCGAGATTGGCGGGTCATTACCTGTTCACGTGATGATACGCCGCCAGAGTGCAAACGTGACCCTAATTGGACGCATCATATACCAACGGATTTGGCTGACTCACATAGCATTGCAAATTTTATTGAAAAGTCGTTGGATGCCCTGGACGGAAAGCCATTACATGCGTTGGTTAATAATGCGGGTGTTTCACCTAAGGCACCTTTCGAAGAACGTCTGGGCTGTTTGAATGGCGATTTGGATGCATGGCGTGAGGTCTTTGAGTTGAATTTTTTTGCTGGGTTGAAACTAGCCCGAGGTTTCGCCTCATCACTGCATAGAGGGAAGGGGGCTATTGTGAACATTACCTCAATTGCAGGACATAAAATCCATCCTTTTGCTGGCTCTGCTTATTCCACATCCAAAGCCGCTCTCTCGGCACTTACCCGTGAACTTTCTAATGAATTTGCTGCTCTTGATGTGCGTGTAAATGCTGTAGCGCCAGGCGAAATAGAAACTTCAATGATACAGCCCGAATATGAGGCCATAATTCCTCGCATTCCACTTGATCGCCTGGGGACTTCTCATGAAGTAGCAACAACCGTATACTACCTCTGTTCTGAGAATTCTACCTATATCACAGGAACGGAAATTTGGGTGACCGGCGGTCAACATCTTTTTTGATTGTTTATTTAACATAATCCACAACATTTTGTGAAATTCTTGCATTTACCGACTACATTTTGTTGTCGTATTGTATTAATCTTTGTAAAGTTGTTTACGCAAGTGGGGTTAAAACAAGGATGAGGCGATGGTAAGAAAAGTCAGCAATGTCGTTAGAGCAAGGCAAAATAATGAAAGTGGATCAGCGTCCCCCAAACAGGAAAAAGAACCTGAAAAGAAAATAGCTTCGATTGGATCGTCCAAGAATCGCACAGCAAAAGAGCTGGAAACTAACGCTTTGAGTGATTTTCGGGTGACGCCATTTTATGTACGTTTTCACCTTGTACTAATCTTAGGTGTAGCTTTAAGTGTTGGGTGGCTATGGTTAAGTCTCAATTATATAAACGCCCAAATTCCGTTTTCAGATTTGGGTGCTCTATTGCCGCACGAGGTTGGTGGCATGGCTGCCGGAACACTCACACCTCTTGCGTTATTATGGATGGTCATCGCTTTTTTTGTAAAAAACGAAAAGTTTACCCGAGAAGCTCGGCAATTAAGTTGGCAAATGCGCCAACTCGCTTACCCATCTAGTGCATCGCAAAAACGAATGCATGAAATTACTGACTCTTTGCGTCGTCAGGCTCGGGATTTAAGCAAAGCTTCTGAGGAAGCGGCAACAAGGGCACAAAAAGTGTCACAACAGGTTCAGCGCAGAACCTTGCAATTATCAAAAGTATCAGAAGATGCAGACTTGCGAGCCCAGGCCATTGCTGAGTCTCTTCGTCGACAGTCTGAGGACCTGAACATAGTTACTTCTAATGCAGCGCATCGAGCAGAAGAGGTTGGCGAAATCATCTACAAAAATTCGCAAGAAATTGTCAATACATCTGAGCGTGCATCGACCAGAGTTGAGGATATTAGTGAGTTGTTACGAAAAAGAAATGATGAACTGTTATCAACTTCAAACGATGTTCTTGAGAAGGTGAGCCTGGCAGCAAATAATTTCCGTGAGCGGGTCAAGGAAATTCGCTCAATGTCATTAGACTCTCTAAGTTTGGCTGGTGATATTCATGAAAGTTTAGACAGTCGTTTAAGTGAACTTTTAACAACCTCTGACGAAGCAGCTCGAAAGGTACAGGCTAGTTCTGATATTTTGCATAGTCACTCCCAGGATTTAAGTCAGCGCTCCGACCGTGTTGCTGAGCAAACAAATTTTATTAGTGTTGAGTTAAAGCGCCAAAGCGATGATTTGTCTGACACCGGTCGCCTTGTTGCGGCACAATCTTCTGAAATAGAGTCTAAAATAAGCCAACAAACTCGCCTACTAAATGAAACTTCAGATAAAGTTTCTTTGGAGGTTAAAAACATTAGTGATTCGCTAGCCGAACAGGCACGCGAGTTGGTCAAGACTTCTGACCTTGTTGCAATTAATGTCAAAACTAGCAGTGATAGTTTCAATAAACAGGCTGAGGAGTTAGACAGCGTTGCCAGTCGCACTACAAAAAAATCAACTATTTTAGGCAAGCTACTACGCCAAACTTCAAATGAATTATCACGAGTATCTGAAGAAGTGCTTGGTCAGGTTGAAAGGGTAGGTGATGGACTGCACAGTCGCACTCTTGAGTTATCAGAAGCTTCAGAAGATGCAGTCATGAACATTAATGAGGTAACACAAGCTGTGTATGAAAAGGTTGATGATCTCTCAAAGGCGTCAAACAATTCGGTCATGCGCATCAATACTGCAGGGGAAAGTTTGCGACAAAACACAGCTTCCTTGATTGAAACATCTGAAAAAGCTAATAACCAACTAAACAGTTATAATCAAACCCTCAAACAGAGCACACAAAATATTAGTTCTTCAGCTGAAAAAAACGCAGCGTCTTTGGGAACAACGACTCGCAAATTAACTGAAGCCATTGGTGAATTTAACACAATTACATCAAACACTAATGAAAATGCGACTTCATTAAGCAGTAAGATAATAGAAATTAAGGAAGCCTCTGAAGGGGCTTTTGAACGTTTGACTGAACTAGGCTTATATATAGCTGAGGAAACCCAAAAGATACTTAAAAATTCGGCTCTTACCACTAGCCAGCTTAACAAAGCTGCTGGCATTGCAAAAATGACATTGCAGGAAACAGCAGATTTGGCTGTGAGTCGAATAAACGATACTTCTACAAACGCTACTGACAAAGTTTCAGCTATTGCTAACGTGGTAACACAACAGGTTGGAGCTGCGTCAAACCGACTGGACGATGAGGGTAATAAGTTAGACCAAGTTTCCATTCGTGCCATGAGCCTTATCGAACAAGTTGGTTCATCTCTGCAAGGTCAGGCAGGCCAATTGGGGGAATCAACTGATCAGGCTGTGAACAAATTAAAAGGAGTAGGAGAAGAAATTAGGCGTGGTCTTGTAAACATGACGACGGCTTCAGATGAAGCTGCGGCTCGTATGCTCTCTGCGGGTTTGAATCTACAAAAGCAATCAGACGGGCTTGATAGTGTTTCGGGTGCAGCTTTAGAGGATATCGCTAAGGTTGGCTCAACATTGCAGGATCGCTCAAAAGATATTTCAGTTGCCTCTAAGAAAGCAGCAAAATTAATCACACTTGTTTCAGGCACTATGAATCGTCAGGCGGATGACCTGACAAGAGCTAGCGATCAAGCTTCCCAGCAAATCAGAATTTCTGGTCAGGAATTCAGTGAGCGTACGCAAGAATTAACTAATGTAGGTAAGCAAACTGTCATACAGCTTGCTGAAATAAGTTCTGGACTTCGAAGCCAAATTGAAAACCTAGATTTGGTTAAGAATAAGGCAGTTGAGATGCTTGAGCAGGTTTCTGCGTCTTTGCAAACTGGTCAAGCAGATGTAGGCCAAGCATCAGAAAGTGCAACCAAAAAGTTAAGAATAGTTGGTGACTCGCTCCAAGAACAAGTAAGTAATGCTACAGACGCAACTGAAAGGGCAACTAGCAGGCTGGAAAGTATAGCTTCCTCTTTAAAGATGTATAGTGGTGATATGGATACATCGTTGATTAAAGCTGGAAAAAAACTGGAGGATGTCAGTCAGTTTCTTGAAACATGCACAAAAGACCTCAATGTTGCTTATGCTGAAGCTAGTGGCCACCTTGAGTCCTATGGTTCACAACTAAAGCAACAAGCGTCCACTCTATCGAACACAAGTGATAAAGCACTTGCAGATATGGACCAAGTCAGTAGTGAGTTAGGTGAACAGGCAAGTGAAGTAACCACTAGCGTTGATCGTGCGGCAAAGTTAATGAGCCTTGTAAGTGATGCATTGAAGGATCAGAGTGTAAATTTGAACACAAGTGCTGAGAACGTAAAAAGTAATTTTGAGAGTGTTGGGCAAATATTTGATGAAAAAGCAGAAAATATTGACCAAACAGGTTCGCGAGTAACACGTGAGATTATTGAACTTGGCGATACCATGGATCAGACAACAAAACGTATCACTCATACAGCTAAGCGTACTGCTGAGGATATTAACAAAGTTGCAAAGGCATTGGATCTAAAAGCACAAGAACTAAGCAGTACTTCGGATGATGCCACTACAAAACTCTCAAGTGTAGGAATTTCAATGGCCCAACAGAGTACTGAAGTTGATCGGGTGACTGAGGCTGGTGTTGCTAAGCTTGAAAAATTAGGAGAATTATTACGTCGTCATTCAAATGAGGCTAAAGGTCACACTAAGCAAATATCATCCTCAATGGATGGTGCATATGATGCGCTTCGTAACCAAATTAATGAACTTACGGGAGCATATGAGAGAGCAGATGCCGGTATGTCATCGCTTGCGGGTTCTATTGGTGATCGTGCAAGTGAAATCAATGAGGTTACTGACAAGGCGTTGGGTCAAATTAGTCACTGGGATAAGTTAGTTCGCGAAAGCTCAGACATTTTAGGTAAAGCGGTCAATAAGGTAAATGTGCAAGGCCATCAAGTGACAGAGGCCCTAAATAAGCAGACAAAGGAGATTAGGACTGCTGTTGGGGATGCTGCTGAGTTGTTAGCAGCCTTGAAAGCCAACGTAAAGGAAGCCGGTATGGATGACTTTTTGCGACGGGCAACCTTTATTACAGAGCGCTTGCAATCATTGGCTGTAGACATGAGCCGTTTGATGGAAACATCGATAAGTGAGGAAGATTGGACTCGTTTTAATAAGGGCGAAAAGGGTATTTTTGTGCGAAAAATTCTTGGCTTCCGTGAAAAGACTCGTTTGGTATCAATTAAGGACCGATACCAAAATGATCAAGAATTTAGGAATTATGTGTCTAGATATTTAGATGAGTTCAAAAGCTTTCTGGATGAAGCTCGTAAAAGAGATCAACAAGGCGTATTATCAACTATTTTCTTATCTTCAGATATGGGCAAGCTATTTATGGTATTGACAAAGGCATTGGATCGCGAGCTGTTGACAGACACATAGTTTTTGCATTTGGAAAGCTATTTAGAAACAATTTTTAGTATGATGTCAGCTAGGGATCCATCAAAACCATAGGGTCTGCAGTACCATATGGTATGTCCTTGTATATAGTGAGGGCCACTGAATGGCTCTTTACTGTAGTTGCCCGAGACCAAGCCTAACATTATTGGAATATCTTCCTGGGTGTGTAACCCTCCGCCAACTAGGTATGGCAATACGATTAAATATTTCGTTGTCGTATTTTGTGCCCAATTTGAAATCAGCGGGGGCTCTTCAATAAAAGCAGTATCGACATTGGCTCCATGTATTACTTTTTGTACACTCCTAGCCAGCATAATTGTTTGATTAGCGTTTTTTGAATTTTTTGTGTGGCCATGACCTACAATCAGCACGGATACTTCTTTAGGTTTTAGCGAATTTTTTTCTACTATTGATAGTGCTTGTTTTGCCAAAATGTTGGGAATTTCTGAGTGTGTACCAATAGGATCAAATATACGTACTCTAATTTCACTACTTACTTGGTCAAGAGCTTTTGGAATAAGCTCGCTTGTAATATAACCATAACCGCTGAACATGGGGATAACGCATAGCTCTTGTGTTTGAATTTGTGAGAGAACATCTTTCAGTAGCGGTTGTTGATGCAAAAAAGCATGAATAATATTATCGAATAAATTTCGTTTACTGAGGGTTTCAGCCAGTTGTATAACGGGGTTATCACCTTTGAACTCTGATGATCCATGTGCAACTAGTAGAAGGGTTCTTTTATTCACGGCAAATCTTATGTTTTTGACGAGGTGTCAAGAGCGGGTATATGCCAACTCAGTTTTTGTGCTAGTTCTACAACGCGTCCAACGATTAATAAACTTGGTGCTCTGAGCTCTGCCTGTTCAATACTGGCGGGCAGATCTTTTAGGTTGGTGAGTATAGTACGTTGCTTGTCAGTTGTGCCACGTTCAATGGCTCCTGCTGGGGTATTGCCGGGTAAACCTGCTTTAATTAGTTCGTCTCTAATTTTGCCAACGTTAATGAGTCCCATGTAGATTACTAAGGAGGTGTCAGGGTCAGCGAGACTCTCCCAATTCAGATCTAAGTGCGCTCCATCTCGACAATGGCCTGTGACAAATCGTACCCCAGTTGCCATTCCCCTGTGGGTTAATGGTATTCCAGCGTAAGATCCACAACCAGCTGAGGCAGTAATGCCAGGAACAATCTCGAACGGCACCCCGTTTTGTGCTAATACCAAGGCCTCCTCACTTCCACGACCAAAAATGAATGGGTCGCCACCTTTAAGACGGACAACGATTTGACCGCTTCTGGCAAGAGTAACTAACAGTTGATTAATTTCGTCTTGAGGCATGTAATGATCTCGTGCGGCCTTTCCTGCAAAAATTTGGGTTGTCCCAGATGGTACCAACTCGAGAATCTTTTTGGATACCAGTCTGTCATAGACGATAACATCCGCCTCTTTAAGAAGGCGAGCTGCTTTTACAGTCAATAATTCTGGGTCGCCGGGTCCAGCGCCGACAATATAAACGTTAGGATTAGCATCCATTTAAATAGTTCCTTGCTCAGGTTATTATTGACCCTGTACTTTTTTATTATGTCTTACAAAATTTGCAAATCGTGTAGCCCACAAATTAGCTTCTACATTCCGTAGGTGGGAAAATCCAGCGAGTAGGTTTTTATGAATGAGCCCATCATGCTTTCCATCAATACCGTTTCCCCGTACCATCTTGTATGCAAAGTTAAAGTTGCCTTCGAGGTTTGTAAGTGATGAATAATGAAATTCGTGTGCTGATATTTCACCTAAACCATTTGACGGCCAAAGCCCTTTGCCTGTCTCACGTAAACGAACGTAACCACGCCCTTGTGGTTCACTATGCATTATAATATCACCTGGAATAACCCCAGTCATTTCCTGTGTCTTACCCTGCCAAGTAATGCTGCGAGCCAGGTACATAAGGCCGCCACACTCAGCATAAGTTGGAAGGCCTCCCTCAACAGCATTTTTTACGCTATCCATCATAGAACTATTAGCTTTAAGCTCAACCATGCGAGTTTCCGGGAACCCACCACCAATAAATAAACCATCAATATTGGGCAACTTGGCATCCTTTGTCATATTGATATTGACCAAGTTAGCCCCTGACGCTTCAAGAGCTTCCATGTCTCCTGGATAGTAAAATCCAAATGCTGAATCCCTAGCTATTCCAATACTGATGTCCTTATTTTTTGAATAGTCAAGAACTGGCGCAGGAACAGATTTTATGTGAGCTTTATCAGCAATTTTCATAATAGCATCTAAGTCGATTTGCGTTGCAACCAGCGAAGTGATTTTATTTATTTTTGCCTGTACTTCTGGTGCCTCGTTAGTAGGTGTTAACCCCAGGTGTCTCTCAGGTATTTCAAGGTCTTTATTTTTTTGAATTACTCCAAGAACAGGGATGTCCGTGTAATGTTCAATCGTAGCTCGCAACTTTTTCTCATGACGAGCGCCACCTACTTTATTGAGGATAACTCCAGCTATATTCAGTCTGTGATCGAAGTCTAAATATCCGAGTATTAACGGTGCAATGCCACGTGTCATGCCTTGGGAGTCAATGACGATTACCACAGGACAAGATAAAAGTTTTGCAAGTGCAGCATTAGAGTTGGTTCCGTCAAGGTCAAGTCCATCAAAAAGACCTTTGTTTCCTTCTATCAGGGAAAATCTAGCTTTATGCGAATAATATGAAAAAGCATTTAAGATTTCCTGTTCACTCATAGTGTAGTAATCAAGATTTTGGCAGGGGCGAGCAGTAGCTCTGCTTAACCACATAGGATCGATATAATCAGGTCCTTTTTTAAAAGTTTGCACCTCTATATCCATTTCTGTAAGTGCTGCTGCTAAACCTAATGAAATTGTAGTTTTCCCGGAAGACTTTCGGGTAGCTGAAATTAGGATGTGGGACATGGTGTCAATTTTCAATCCTGGAAGTATCTCGTTCGGCCCACATTTTTTTAGCCATCTCAGTTGCATCAAATGGATTGCTTGCTTTACCAATCAAACGTAAAACAATTGCAGTTGTGCCAGTAATTGCAGCTGTGGCATAGATGTCTTCTTCTTCCCCACTCCAAACTGTTTTTAGGCGTTTAATGTCCATGGTTTCGTCACTTTTAACCTGATCCTCTGGTAGCATAGCAGGCCACTCCTCTTCACTTAGAACTCCCTCATGAAGACTTTGCACCAATACTGGTTTTTGGGGGCGACGCTCAACTTCTCCACCCTCTCCCTTAAAGACCGCCATGTGCTTTTGCCCCAGTAGTTTGGCCGTTTCCCGGTGGATTTCCCGATAATTAGGATGAAAGACAGTTTGGATTTCATGGGTTGCGCTAAATGGATTTACCATTCTCCCAAATGTATTAATTGGCGACCGAAGGCCTAAAATTGATTTTAAATCGATTAGTTCTTGTAGCTTGGGCGATAAATGGGCTAAAGGCAGAAAGGCAAAATTATTATAACGAATGTGCTCAGCCGCCTCATTCAAAGACTTGGCTATGGGAATACCAAGTGAGGCAAGGGTTGAATGAGAGTAAATACGCCCGGCTGTGTGGCCTTCGGTCCCTTGCATGAAAATACTTACTCTATTTGAAGCCAACAACAGAGCGGCAAGAAGGAACCATGGTAATTGTCGCTTCTTACCCGAGTAGGACGACCAGTCTACATCAACTTTTGGCAAATTTTTTGGGAGAACAAGAGTGTCACGAACTGCGCGAACAAAACCCGCACCCTCTTCTGGAACTTCAGTACGCATGCGTAAAATACACAAGAATGCACCAATTTGCATTGGTTCGACTTGCCCCTTCATGATTAAGGACGCAGCTTGGTACATTTCCTCAATCGATAGAGGACGAGATAGGTTTGGCCCTTTCCCGAGGATGCGAACATATTGTGCAAAGGGATGTTCTTCAGTCATTCATAGCCATTCATGGTTGGAGGTTGAACCAGTAAAAAAACATTCTGTTAACTCAATCAATTTAAAAATTGTACAAATCCTAAGAAGGCTCAGACAGTTTTTCAACCTTAAGTCCTTTAACTGCCTCGTCCATGTTGGGTTTTGATTCTACATAATCTGGATCAACATCAATATCTGCCAGTCTTGCCGGAAGTAGTGGTAGTGCACGAAGGGCAACTGAGACAATGAATAATGCGGCTGCAATACCGCCAAGGCCAAGTAAAAATTCTGGGATACTTGGTGCATAAGAGGCAACTACCCCATCATAGAAAGTACTAGATTCGTCATAGCCAGGAAAAATTGTTAAAGGATAGGCTTGGCCGGCGATAATTATTACATAAAGCTGTGCGAAACCCCCAATGATGATCATTGACGTTGCTAATGCAATTACGTTGCGATTTTGGCTTGTCTTTGGATGATAGAACAAGGTAAGCGGTATTAGCGAACCAACCGTTATCTGTCCAATCCAAAAAATCTGAGTATATATTCCACCATCGAGTAAAATAAATGTCTCGACTCCATGATGCTCTGAAGCATAGAGGTTAGTTAGATGTTGCACGACTACAAAGTATAAAACTGCAACTACAAAGATAGCTTGTAGGTTTTTTAGCTTTTGCAACATTACATCACCCAAAAATCGTTTGGTTAACCTGCAGCTAAATAAAAGAACTAGTAGAAAAACAGCCAAACCATACGAGAAAGACATCATAATAAATAAAGGCGCCATAATCGCTGTGTCATAAGCCTGGCGAGCAACCAAGAAACCGAAAATCGCACCTGTTCCAGTTGTTAGTGCAAATCTCCAGATAAATGCTATCAGCCCGATGATCTGGGTATATTGGTTCATACGTCGCTCAAGCATCATCCACATGTAGACAAGAACTATCAGAAAGAAACCATTGTATAGAAAGATATTCCAAGCGAAGATTGATTTAAAATTATGTGTAGTTAAAGCTATAATTAGGCGGTCGGGTCGCCCAAGATCTAATACTAATACCATTAAGCCGCCAGCCAACAATGATAGTGCTAAAAGTGTCGAAAGGCGTGCCAAGGGTTTGTATATAGTTCGGCCAAAAACAGAGGAAATTGATGCAACGTTGAGTGCCCCTGAGGCTGAGATTATGAGAAAAACTGCAAAAACATGAGGTGTCCCCCACACAATTTGGTTATTCATACCTGTGACCCAGTGGCCTTTGTGTTCCATGTACCAAGCTGCGATGAGGCCAGTAATAATAATAGCTAGCAACGATCCTAAATATACCCAGTATCTGCCAGAATCACCTTGAATTTGTGTAAAGAGATTTGGTTTCATAGAATACGCACTTTACTAAATACCACGATAATGGACGCCGGGCTCGAGCCCCAAGTCAGCGCGCAAACGGGTTGTCACGTGTTTTGATAGTTCTTTAGCGATGTCGCTGGTTGGATCATTTAAGTCACCAAAAATTATAGCACCCTTTCTAGCCTTTGTGCTGCAGGCTTCAACACATGCTGGTGTACCACCTTTATCAATTCGGTGGACGCATAGAGTGCAAGATTCGACAGTACCTTTGCCGCGAGGCATATGCGGTTTTTGGCCTGTTACGTCTTCATGTACAAATGACCGTGCTTTATAAGGACAAGCCAACATGCAATACCGACAGCCAATACAGGTGTGGCGATTAACGAGGACGACCCCGTCTGCCCGTTGCATGGATGCACCAGTTGGGCATACATCTACACATGGTGGGTTCTCGCAGTGCTGGCACATGACAGGGAGTGAATGCCTAGCGCCTGTCTTTTTGTCTTTTAGGTTAACTTTGCGGATCCACTGGGGATCTGTGGTTGGTCTATCATTGCCCTTCCAACCATTTTCTGTTTTGCAAGCTGCAACGCATTCATCGCAGCCTGCATCGCATTTATTTGAGTCTATTAAAAGGCCCCAACGAACCTTTTCTGAAGCCGGTTCACCCGCTTTACGAGCATTAGCTGGTGCAATCAGAATGACCCCAGATGCTATAGCCATACCTGCAACGGCAGCACCACTAACCAGTAGTTTGCGCTTTGAGGTATCAATCGTCATCTTATGCCCCCTGATTTGCTTAAATGTGCAGCAATCATTTCGCTTAGAGTGCCTGATGTCACCTCCACAGGAACGCTTGGATTATGACAGGCAAAACAGTCAATTTTTACTGCAGCATAGGAGTGACACTCAGAGCAAAACGGTTTTATGGTCCGAACCTTACTATCTTTTGATTCGGGGTCGATGGTTGCGTGACAGTCAATGCAAGCTTGGAGGCTATATTTTTTCCCACGAATACCATCAATCACGGTCTCATCTCGTTGATGCATCAGATAAGTCATGTGATTGCGGCGCATGATGTCATTAGGTTCAACACACTGCTCACCCTTAATTGCCTTAGCTAGGTGGGGCAAGGGAACAATTTCATGTTCGGCTTGAACGCTGAAAATGGCAAAACCTACCAATCCTAACAATAAAACTCCCAGAGTAAACTTATGATGGCGCATCACAGGCTCTTACTCACCAAGCCCCATTTGTATATAGCCTGTTGGGCAGACATCCATGCATATATGACAACCGATGCATTTTGTGTAGTCGGTATCTACATAACGTCCAACCGCAACTTGATCTTTTTTGACACGAAAGACGGCATCTTGTGGACAGTAAATAACACAGTTATCGCATTCGAAGCACATACCGCAGCTCATGCAGCGCTCACCTTCGGCTTTAGCTTCATCTTCTGTAATCACATTTAATCGTTCATTGAAGTTTCCTAAGACTTCACTTGCACTAACTTTGATCTCTGGTCGGTGGTTGCGCTCCTCATAACCAAAGTGACCAAGGAACAACTCGTTGTGGGGAATTACTTGTTTTTCAGAACGATCTTCATAGTTGTGAACTGCGAAATTCTTTTCTGAAGTCCCACGTGTTGGTTCGTTTATGGCTACATCCGGATCAAGATGGCGTTGGTGTAATTCTTCCAGTAAATTAAAATGATTCACATCAACCTTTGGGCGACGTTCTGCTTGTTCTTCGCCGATCAGGAATCTATGGATTCCCTCAACTGCTATAGAAGCGTGACCTATAGCAGTTGTGAGCAGATGCGGGCGGATAATATCACCACCAGCAAAATGATTTTTTTTGTTTATGACTTGATAGTTTTTGTCGGTTTCAAGAAAACCTTTTCCATTGTCTAACTCACTAAGACCCTCAAGATTCCCACTTTGACCAATAGCTGACACAATTAGATCACATTCTAATTCAAATTCAGTACCCTCTTGAGCAATAGGTTTTGTACCATCCATCTCACATTTACACATTTTTAGGGCACGTGCTCTTCCTTCGTCATCAAGCAAAACTTCAAGAGGCATGATGCCTCCTTTGATATCGACGCCCTCAGAAACGGCGTCTTCGCGTTCACGTGCTGAGGCCATCATATCGTCAAATTTAAATAAGGATGTAAGTGTAACTTGCGCCCCTTCTCGAACGGCAGTCGATGCAACATCATGCGCTGTATGACCTAATACAATATTTTCAGGACGATCATTCTCATTGGTAGTGCTAATGTTTCCAAGACGGCGAGCAACTGAGGCAACATCTATAGAGGTATCACCACCACCGACCACTATTACTTTGTTAGCTACATGCTGCAGGCGCTCCTGGTTATAGGCATCAAGGAAAGCAACTCCTGTGATGCAATTTGAAGCATGAGCTCCCGGAACAGGTAAGGCACGGCCAGACTGGGCACCTATACCCCAAAAAACAGCATCAAAATCACGGTCAATTTTTTCCATGGTTACATCAGTGCCAATGCGTGTAGATGTTTTTACCTCAACACCCATATCAATTATTCGTCCAATTTCACTATCGAGCATGTCTCGAGGTGTTCGGTAGCCGGGGATGCCGTAACGCATCATGCCGCCAAGTTTTTTGTGTTCGTCAAATATTGTGACGTTGTGACCTAGTTTACGAAGGTGGTAGGCAGCAGATAGTCCAGCTGGTCCACCACCGATTACAGCTACTTTTTTTCCTGTGTTGGCGGCTATTTTTGGATATTTAACTGCATTTTTAATAGCCCAGTCTCCAACATAGTGTTCGACGGCATTGATACCAACAAAATCATCAACCTCGTTACGATTGCAACCAGTTTGACATGGTGCTGGACAAACACGCCCCATTACGCTAGGAAACGGGTTGGACTCTGTCATGCGCTCAAAGGCGTATTGTTGCCAGGGCGTGTCAGGATCAGCGGGCTTGTCTTGTCCACGAGCGATGGCAAGCCAGCCACGTACATCATGTCCGGACGGACAAGAACCTTGACACGGTGGAGTTTTGTGAATGTAAGTTGGACATTTATGTGTATGTCCTGCATTGAAAATCTTGTCAGTAAAATCATCATATGTTTTATCGCCATTTTCATAGCGCCTGAATGATAACTTCTTGGCTTCTGTTGCACTCATAATTTTTAATCCTCAATCTTTAGCTCCCAACTGGATCGCATTACTAACCAGTTGGTGAACACTAACAATCATGTCCATAGGAAAATCGTAAAATGGCATTACTTTAGAAAATTGACTTTTACAGATTGCACAAATGGCGGCCATGTGGGTGACCCCATGATTGTCGACAACGTCTTTTAATGCCTCCATTCTTGGAAGTGCTCCCTTGACACGTAGTTCCAGTAGATCGTCGGTTAACAGTCCGCCTCCACCGCCACAACAAAATGTTTTTTCGTGAATAGTCGAAGAATCCATATCAACAAACTTATTTACACAGGCTTTTATGACATCGCGAGGAACGGTGAATTGACCACCTTCAATGTTGCCCATGCGAGTTGCACGGGCCACGTTACATGAATCATGAAACGTTAAAACTTTGTCGTCATTGGCAGAAGGATCAAGTTTAATCCCGCCACGTTTGATAAGTTTGTTCGTAAACTCAAGAATATGTTCTGGCTTTGAATATTTAGGGTCAAGAAAGTCCCAAGGGCCGGCCAACGAATTAAGAAAGCTATATGCCACCCTCCAAGCGTGTCCACACTCGCCGAAGATTACCCGTTTGACGCCCAAATCAAGTGCTGCTTGCTTGATTCGATGTGCCACCTTGTGCATTTGCTCATAATTACCAATGAACAAGGCAAAATTTGCGGCTTCTGAAGCATAAGAGCTTACAGTCCATTTAACCCCAGCTTGATGAAATACTTTGGCATATCCTATCAGGCCGTCAACATGAGGTTCTGCAAAGAAGTCAGCTGATGGGGTCACCAGCAAAACGTCGGCGCCTTTTTCATCAACTGGAAAGCGAACCTTAAAACCAGTTTCTTCTTCTACGTCTTCCTCTAGCCCTTCCATAGTATCAATCAACGCATTTTTTGGTAGGCCCAAATTATTCCCTATTTTGTGAACCTTGCCGAGTATCTCATTATTGTATTTTGTGCCAAGACCTATGTGGTCCATTATGTCTCGTGCTGCCATTGAAATTTCTGCTGTGTCAATTCCGTAAGGACAGAACACGGCGCAACGTCTGCACTGGGAGCACTGATGATAATATTTATACCAATCGTCAAGCATATCTTTGTTCAAATCTTTTGCACCGACAAGCTTTGGAAGCAATTTGCCTGTAAAAGTAAAGTTACGACGATAGACGGACCGTAATAAATCTTGCCGGGCCACAGGCATGTTTTTGGGGTCGCCAGTACCTATGAAATAATGACATTTATCTGTGCAAGCACCACATTTAACACAACTGTCTAAATAAACTCGCAGGGCGCGATTTTTGCTAACAAGATCCCCAAGTTTCTCTATAGCTTTTTCTTGCCAATTGTCTACCAGTTTACCGGGAAACCCGAGGGCTTCCTGATGTTCTGGAGCTGCCACAAAGGGCTGTGAATGAGCCATTGCGCCCTCATTGAGGACTGGGTTTTCAAGGTTAGGACGGAATGCTGGGGTGCTGAATTCTGGTTTTTTGCTCACCTAAGTTCTGCTCCCCTTATCATCCAGCTCTACAACCCAAGCTGCTGTATGCCGTTTCTCTCGAGCATCATCTACTTGATTGAGGCTGGGGCTGAAAAAAACTCCGGGAACATGCAAGAGTTTTGAAAATGGAAAGATAATCATTAGTGATAAAACTAGTCCTAAGTGTACTAGTAGGGATGGGTCAGATGGTAACGTTTGAATCTTAAAACTGAACAGTCCTAGAAAAAAAGCCTTAACTGCAATGATGTCAGTTTGGGCAATGTACTTAATATTATAGCCACTCATGCCAATTAGAAATAGTAGAGCTAGCATAAGATGATCTGACAGGCTTGAGATATAACGAATTCTTGAGACAAATAAGCGTCGAGCCCAAAGGCCTAGCAGTCCCAATATCATAGCAAATCCTCCATACACTCCAAATGGTTGGATCAGCTTTACCCAGAACCAAACTGGTTCTGTAAAGTAACGAAGATGTCGTAATAACACCAACAATAAACCTACGTGAAATAGCATGGAGAATATCCAGGTCCATTTGTTAGATTTAAACAAGCTTTCAAAGTACAACACTTCGCGGATCCATCGAAATGCCACTCCCCTTTTTGTCAGGGGGGCAGGCATGAGGGGGATCTTTAACGGTACCGGAGTTGAGGCAAATTGCCATGTCTTGTAGACTAGTCCTGCAGTCATTACGGCTATCGCAACATAGAAAGCTAGCGCAAATATTAGTGTCACCATTGACATAGTTGATTTCGCTAGACACAGCCGGTTGGTTTTGGCAAGCCCGCAATTTTACAAGCTTGCTTTGCGGGACCATAAGGAAACAACTCGTACATATATTTATTGGAGCCTTTCTCTGCACCCATTTTTTTCTTAACTGCTTTAATAAGAACACGAACAGCAGGGGCAATTTGGTATTCGTTATAGTAGTCTCTCAAAAAGTTAACTACTTCCCAATGTTCCTCGGTCATGTCGATCTCTTCATCTTTGGCAATTAAATTAGCCAACTCCTCATTCCATGAACCTATGTCGACTAAGTAGCCCTCTTCGTCAGACTCGAAGGATTTTCCGTTAAGCTCATAAGCCATTTTATTGTCTCCTTTTTAAATATTTTCACAATTATTATAGCCAAGATTGAACAGTTCCATGTTCGACAACTAGGTCAACAAATCCCGCATAATCTATGACAGTAATTCCATCAGCAAGGTCGCCTTCTTCTATGCCTCTGGCTTTTAGGTCTGGCCCAAGGACAAAAAACGGGTGTTCGCTCATGGCACTAGCTATTTTTTCTGAAATGGAGGTTCCAGCCGTTGCAGCCAATACACCGTCCTCTAATAGAAGAATTGGCGAACCTTTAACACTTAGCCTCAAACAACTGTCTAGGCTGTTACGCTCAAAAGGGGATTTGTTGACAGTGTGGATCATTTTCCAGTTACCTCCAATTATCCGCTGATGATGATTTCTTGTTCGCTCATGATAATTGCTAGCTCAGCACTTGGGATGATTTCAACGTCAATTACGAAATCGTCGGCGCACAGCCCACGTGCCTCCATAGACTCTTGTTCAACAATAATACGCCAAACCATATCAATATCCTCGTCGTCGTCAGCATCTTCTTTTTCCATTGCGATGACGCCATAAGTCTTAGAAAAATTTTTCATATTTACGCTGTCAGTATTCTGCCCTTTTTTTATCTGGTAGACACCATCGTCTATAAAGACAATGCAAGCATGCTGCTCAAAAGCAGCAGATATGAGAACAGCCTCAAGTATCTCGAGCGCGTAGATAGTTCCGTAGGGTGCCTTCCTGTTGACATACATGAACTTTTTAGTGATACCAGCAGTATCAAATTCTATTTCCCCGTTCATTAACTTTAGTCCCCAAAAACAACCAGGCGATCCGCAGCAATACCAACTTCTGTCAATTGGCCAAGACCGGAAATGCGGAAACCGTCAGCTAAGTTTTCTTCAACAATGCCTCTTCTGAGGGCAGCAGCAACGCAGACGACAAGATCAATATTATGTTTTGTGGCTAGTTCGCCCCATAGCTTGACTAAATCACGGTCATCCGCTTGGGGCGCACTTAGCTTGTTAGCATTGTTAACACCGTCATAATAAAAAAAAACACGCATCACTTGATGACCTTTATCAATTGCTGCACACACAAAATGGTAAGCAGTATCGGAGGCCTGGTGGGTGAAGGGGCCCTCGTTGACAAGGATTCCAAATTTCATAGTCGTTCAATCCTTTAGAAGTGAACGTGTGAAGATTGATTGAGAGCGTTACGGCCCCCTCTCCAATCTTCAATATGGTGTTTGGTAAATGGTAAGCCCGTTAACTCAAAGAAACGCGGCCAGCCAATTCTATCAATCCATTCAGACATACGTTCCCAAGGACGCCCATTTTCTTTGTAGGCTTTGATGATTTTTTTGACAGTTTCAGCAACTTCAGGCCAACGTGGGGCGTTGTTAGGAAGGTTTGAGACAACCAATTTGTGAAAGGTTGGTTTTGTTCTAGTTGAGGAATGTTTGCCACCAACCCAAATAGCTAACTTTGAGTGCTCTGGGTCGTTTATCTGCATGGGAGGGCAGGGGGGGTAACAAGCACCACAACATATACATTTTTTTTCATCAACCTCCAAACTTGGTTTGCCATTGACGAGGGCAGGTCGAATAGCGGCAACAGGGCAACGCGCAACGACGGCTGGTCGCTCGCATACATTTGCAACAAGATCGTGGTTTATAATTGGCGGTTTGGTATGCTGAATGTTGATGGCTATGTCGCCTTGTCCACCACAGTTAATTTGACAACAAGACGTTGTAATCTTGACGCGGTTTGGCATCTCTTCATGCGTAAATTCGTGGTAAATTTCATCCATTAGAGACTTCACAACCCCTGATGCATCTGTGCCTGGTATGTCACAATGTAACCAGCCCTGGGTGTGAGAAATCATTGAGATTGAATTTCCTGTACCTCCGACTGGATAGCCTTCGCTCTCCAGTCTCTCAATCAGCGGCTCAACACGGGCTTCGTCAGTGACCATGTATTCGATGTTTGAGCGGGCCGTGAAACGAACATGGCCATCTGCCATCTCATCAGCTATATCACACAAGTTGCGAATAGTGTGCAGGTCCATTTGGCGCTGTGTTCCTGCTTTGACGGTCCATATCTCATCTCCGCTTTTGGCGACATGGCGCAATACACCAGGGCGTGGTCTGTCATGCCAGCTCCAAGCACCATAATTTTTTCGCATCATCGGGTGCATTAGTGGCATTGGATCTGGGACCCCAGATTCTATTGGCATACGTGGTGCTTCTTTTGTTTCACTCATGCAATCAACTCCAGTTTTGTATATGCCTTATTCAGCCGCAGCTGAGATGGACTTGCGTTTATTCCACTTTTCAGCTTCTTCATCCCAGTCATCCATGCGTACATAGGAGCTAGTGCGTGGATGTGAGACCATGTTGGGATCAACTTCTAAACCAAGAGCCTCGAGGTAATTAACCAGGCCAATACGGTCGATCATTTCCCCTGTTCTTTCATGTTCAAGAGCGTTTTCAGCAAAAAATTCAACCATTTCTTCGGTCAACTCTGCAAGTCTCTCAAAGTCCTCATCCGTTTCAAGTTTCATGAAAGGAACCACCATGGAACCCATTAAGTCACCTATTTTTAGGGTTCTTTTGCCTCCTACAAGTATAGAAACACCTTTATCGTCGCCTGGCGATAATGCTTTTGTCATCACATTGATGCAATGCATACATCGCACACAGCTCTGATTATCTATCTCTAAACTGTCATCATCATTGAGTGACAATGCTCTGGTTGGACACATGTTAATTACTTGGTCATTAACCATCTTGCGACCATTTTCCGCCACAAATTCTTTAACCTTTCCCTGATCTACTTTAATGTCATCACGCCATGTGCCAATGAATGCCACGTCCGAACGGTGGGATGCATTCACGCAATCATTTGCACAGCCGCTGAATTTGAACTTCAACTTGTAGGGAAGGCTTGGTCGGTGCATGTCATCCAATAGGTTGTTGATGACTGTGCGTAAAGCACGCGCTTCATCGTAATTCGATTGCTCGCATCGAGCAGCACCTACACAACTCATGGAAGTACGAACAGCAGCACCTGCACCACCAAGATCAAAGCCTCTATCATTTAACTCGTCAAAACATTGTTGAATGTTTTCGGATGAGATTCCTTGAAACATGATGTCGCCGGATTGGCCATGGAATGCAATCAAACCGGAACCCCATCTTCCCCAAATATCACATAAATCTCTTAGTGTCTTTGTGTCATAATGCATTCCTGCTGGTGGCATTACGCGCATGGTATGGAATTCAGATGACTCGGGATACTTACCAGCAACCTCTGAGAAGCGGGGGATAATACCGCCACCATAACCTCTGACGCCGACTGTGCCACCTTTCCAATAGCCTTTTCGGGTATCGTAGGAATGCTCGAGCTGGCCTAGAAGAGATTTCATGATTGGAGCGTATTGTTTGTCTTCGTCCGCAGCCAATCTTTTAAGGCCAGTTACGAAACTAGGCCAAGGCCCACCTTCTAGTCGGTCCAAAAGTGGTGTTTCGGGTGTTTGTTTAACCATAGAAAGAATCCTTTACTAAAATCATCTCACTTTAAACTTAGCAGCATTAAATTTCTTTGTGCGACTGTTGGTAGTAAACTAAACAATATTAAAATTATATATTACTTTTTTATATTACTGTAATCTAATATGGCATGATTAATCTACTTTTTTTTAAAATCATATACAATCATGGTGTTGAAAAGAGCAATTTCTTTATGTTCTAGGGATGTAGGATTAACTAATATGCCAGAAACTCCTAATATCATAGATCCTTCTGTACACAGCTCCATTGGGTTAAGCTCTTGTTTTGACCTTGCAAACAAAGTTGCATACGAGGGTTGGCGTGACCGTAAGCTTGATAGATATCCTTCGGAAGTACAGTCTTTGATTGTAAATATTGCTGATTTTCACAAACCCAGCATCTTTGAAGTAGAGGCAATTAAACAGGCTATCAGTAAAACGAACATGGCCTTCTACAGGTGCAATTCTGGTATGGGGGTTGAAGTGGAAAGCACCAAAGAAGCTCTCACCACACTTGGTTTGCTTCTCGGCTTGAAAACCCGGGATGCTAATCTATGTGCTGATGATGATTATTATTCTACCTTGACTGCATCTGGGAATACTCACAAGAATCGCTACATACCCTATACCAACAAACCCATTAATTGGCACACAGATGGTTATTACAACCCACAACATAAAAGCATACTAGGTATGGGTTTACATTGTATTAGCCCAGCACGTGTAGGGGGCGAAAATGCCTTAATGGACCCAGAAATAGCATATATTCTTCTACGAGAGGAAAATCCGGATTTTATTCGGGCACTAATGCATCCTCAAGCAATGGAAATTCCTGCAAACATTGGGGCTGACGGTGAAATTCGGCCAGTTCAATCCGGTCCAGTATTTTCTCTCTTTGGCAATGACGCGACCTTACACATGAGATATACTGCAAGAACTCGTTCAGTAAGATGGCGTGAAGATGAGCTTACAAAGGCGGCAATAGATTTTCTAAATAACCTTTTAAAAAATGGTAGTCCCTATATTTTCAGACGTCGAATGGAGGCTGGAGAGGGCGTGATATGTAATAATGTTTTGCATAATCGATCAGGATTTGAAGATGATGATACACAACAACGTTATTTTTTAAGGGCACGTTACATTAACCGAATTTCCACATAGGAGAGGCGTTGCTTTGAATTTTCAAAATATCATAACAAACCTTATAACTATTAAGGCCCCTTGGAATAAAACTGTCACTGTGCAAAACATACACTATGTGGATAGCATGAATATGTTACGTCTAAGAATCCAAGAGGGTAAACGTTTTACAGATCTGGAGCTCGATTTACAGTCTTTGAAAGAGTTAAATGCTGTTTTAAATGATTGGCTGAATGTAAATCCTGAATAGTTATAGTATGATGAATATAGTTACTCCATTCAATGCTCGACAGCGTGATGTAATAATTGCCTCATGGCTTATCGTCATTATGGTCATGGTTTTTGTCATGATTGTGCTTGGGGGTGTGACGCGTCTAACCCATTCAGGTCTTTCCATGGTCGAATGGCATCCGATAACAGGGTGGTTGCCACCAATTGGAGATACTGCATGGTTGGAAATTTTTAACAAGTATAAAATGTTTCCTGAGTTCCAGAAAATTAACAAAAATATGGATTTGAGTGGGTTCAAATCCATATTCTGGCTTGAGTATTTACATCGATTATGGGGCCGATTAATTGGTTTGGCATTTTTAATCCCTTTTATTGTTTTTTGTGCCTACGGTTGGGTTAGCAGGGAGCTTGCGCCAAAACTGATACTTATGTTCTTCCTAGGCGGCTTGCAGGCAGTCTTAGGTTGGTACATGGTTAAAAGTGGTTTGGTAGACAGGCCCGACGTGAGCCAGTACCGCCTAACTGCACATTTCTCACTTGCATTGATTATTATCGGTATCATTGAATGGGTAGTATTGGGTTTGTTATTCCCAAAGCGAACCCCAGGCAAAGAAAAACCACTTGGAATTTTATCTACTATTGTTTTTATTTGGGCATTCATTACAGCAATATCTGGAGGCTTTGTTGCTGGAATAGATGCAGGTTTTTCATATAATACATTTCCGCTAATGAATGGAAATTTTTTTCCACCAGAACTTTATCAACTTTCTCCATTTTACCTTAATATGTTCGAAGATGTAATAAGTGTTCAATTTAATCACCGTTTATTAGCGCAATCATTATTTTTAATAGTAGCTATTTTGTGGTTGAAGGCTGGCAAGGTAGAGTTGGGTAAACGAGGGCGCTTGGCAATAAATGTACTAGCTACGGTTGTTTTGGTACAGGTTGTTCTTGGGATAACAACTTTACTATTGATGGTTCCTGTGACTATTGGTGCCTTTCATCAAGCTGGAGCTGTTGTAGTATTTATGGCAGCTCTTTGGGTAGCTCGTGAGGTTAATAATGTTTGAGCGAAAATCCTCCTTTCGATTGTTGTATGTCATAGCAGGACTGGCAATTGGTGCCTCATTGGGGCCCTCTTTGAGTAGTTGTAGTGTCACAGGGACCAACTCAAATTACTCCGATAGTGAACTTGGACAGTTAGCGAGCTCACTATCACATATTGACCGCTTTGAGAAAGTGTACAAAAAATATGTGGTTGCTGGTCCCAAAGATGATAAAACTCGTGCCCGAAATATGGACCAATTTCGCGATGCATTGATGAGGATCCGCTACGATTATGTTCGCGATGTTCCCGTTTCTGATCTTGTTGATTCGGCTATTGAAGGAATGGAGTCCTCTGATCAGAATTTTTTGCCAGGCAGTGTTGAGCCCAGCCTTCTAATTGAGGTGGCTCTTGACAAAATGTTGTCATCTCTTGACCCGCATTCAAGTTATTTAAATCCAATAGAATTCAAGGAAATGAGGGTTTCTAACAAAGGAGAATTTGGGGGTCTTGGTATTACAGTTACAATGGAAGGTGATTATGTCAAAGTTATTTCACCTCTCGAGGGTACTCCAGCCTTTCGCGCTGGTCTTAAGCCAGGTGATTTGATCTCACATCTTAATGGTGAAGCTATAGAAGGTAAAAGCATTCACAATGCGGTTTCGTTGATGCGCGGTAAACCAGGAACTTATATCCGCTTAACAATCAGAAGAGTTGGTGTGAAGCCGTTTGATGTTGATATTCGTCGGGCTGTAATTAAAGTCAAGTCTGTGCGTTGGCACCTTGAGGGTGATGTTGGCTATGTTCGAGTGGTCAATTTTACTGAAAAAGTCGCTTCAGGCATCGATGATGCAATGGAGTCTATTACAGATGAATTAGGTGATAGACTTGCTGGCATTGTACTTGACCTTCGCAGTAATCCGGGTGGTTTATTACATCAGTCATTGACCCTGTCCGACGCATTTTTGGATAAAGGCATCATTGTTGCTGTAAAAGGTCGCAGGTCAGAAAGTCAGCAAGTCTTCGAGGCAGAGCGAGGAGATTTGGCTAGGGGCTTACCTCTGGTCGTTCTTATTAACCCCGGCTCGGCATCAGCATCTGAGATTGTAGCCGCAGCTATGCAGGATCATCAGCGTGCCACTATCATGGGCCAGAGATCCTTTGGTAAAGGGTCCGTTCAGACTATTACGCCATTGCCTCAAGAGGGAGCACTTCGTTTAACTACCCAATTGTACTATACACCTGCCGGTCGCTCGATTCAGGCTAGGGGTATCATCCCTGATATTGAAATTATTCCGATGCCAACACAAAAAGAAAAGATTTCCCAAGTTGATCCAAAGCAAAATATTGAAATGCCAAAAGATAAATCTAGTGAAATAACTACCCAACGTCGCCGTGAGTCTGATTTACCTGGTGCTTTGTCTGCAGTAGGCGAGGATACCAAACCAATGCACCCAACTTTGTCCGAAGCTAAGTGTAAACCCGTGGGAGAACGTAAAGATAGAACTCTTGGCTGTGCGCTCATGTTGATTAACGCTGAATCAAGGGCAAGCTTTCTGGCATCATTTGGTAACTCATCCTCTAATTAAGACCGCAACTAGTATTGCAATGTACTATATGTAACTGGAGCTCGTGATAAAATTTTAAGCTCATTATCTTGTGCAATTGTAGCTAAAATAAGTATTTCCAATGTTGTAACTATCAGTTCATACTGATTTGTATTCAAATACAGATGGTCAATATTTTTTCATAAATCCCAAAAATAAGGCTAACTGGACGGCGTGCAGCGTGCCTCCATGTAGGCACCAGGATTAACACTTAGGCGGTCATAGCGAAGTTCACCCGTAACATAAGCCGTTGATAGAACTTCAATTTTACTAGCCTCCACAAGTCCGCTGACTGCACCGCTAATTACAACTGTGTCTGCTCCGAGTGACCCATTAACACTTCCACGTTTAGAGACTGTGATTGTTCGTCCTGCTATATCACCGGCCACATTTCCGGTGATTTTCATGTCATTTTTTGTATCTGAAGTTGGCATAGTTCATTCCTCTGTTTTTTGCTCTTTTCGAATCACGCACCACAAATTAAGCAGGTCTTGGTAAAGGGAAGGTAAATATGCTGTTGTGTTGTCAAATATTATTTTTGGGGTTGGTAAAGTTTACTCGTGTGATTATATGGAAACCTATACTGTTTAACCTATTTTAAATTTGCTAAATGGATTTGGTGGATGTCTGAAAAAATACAGAAAATTGAAACTGAAGATGGGACAATTGAGTGGCGTCTTCAAGGAGTTCTACACCGTGAAGATGGGCCTGCAGTTGAGATGAAAAATGGGACCCGTGTATGGTTTCGGAATGGGCTGCAGCATCGTGATGACGGTCCTGCAGTTGAACATAAAAATGGTAATAAAGAATGGTGGCGAAATGGTAAGTTGCTCAAAATTCCTCAAAAAACAGAGAATGATGATGGATTTATTGAGTGGCATCTTGATGGAGACTTGCACCGTGAAGATGGCCCTGCAGTCGTGACACCTGATGGGACCCAGGTATGGTTTATTAAAGGGAAACGCCATAGGGAAGACGGACCCGCAGTTGAGTATGGTGATGGCACTAAAGAGTGGTGGCTAAACGGCGAACTGCACCGTGATGATGGTGCTGCTATCATGGAGTCTGACGGTAGTCTTGAGTGGTATCAGAATGGGTTAGCCCACCGGATTGATGGACCTGCGGTCATAAGACAAGATGGCACGCAGCAGTGGTGGGTGAATGGTGTGCGTCATCGTGAGGATGGCCCCGCAGTTATTGAAGGAAAAGAAATTCAACAATGGTGGCGTGAGGGTCGACTGCACCGAGAAGATGGGCCTGCTGTCACTTATGAAGATGGCACACATGAGTGGTACCTTAACGGAATTTTAGTTGACGAACGTAAGGTAGCAGTATTCAAAAAAGGCAGTTGATATTTAATTAGAGTCAATTAGATAATTTATTACCTAGCATTAACGAGGCGTTACTTACATTTTTGATTTTTGTGCGTTTTTAACAGAGATAACCGAGAAAATTTCAGGGCGTTTTAGGAGTCTCGTAAGGGACTTCTTTGTGCCATTCAACCCACTCTGTTTTGTACCCAACAAAGCCTTTCTCGTTTTCTGGTTGTTGCTTAGTGGTGCAAAATTGGCTAATTCCATCTGGAACTGGAGCTTTCGCGTTAACTTTACCCATCTCAAAATACCTTCTAATACAGCAATAATTTTAAATCATGATTTTTTTTAGAACAAAAACAACTTAAAGAAAATAAATTTTTTTAAAATTTAAACAAATAAAAACGCTACATTTTGAGAAAAACTTTTTTGAGCGTATAATTAGGCAACGAGTTTTTTTGTGTAAAGATGTCATAAAGTAGTTTTACGATCTCTAAATTTTTAGAGGGCACTCAGAGGATTAAGTTTTTGGGATGCAGAAATACTTAAAGAAATTTCTCGAGAAAAAATGATCTACCAGTACGTTGCGGTCGTAATAAAATAAAATATGTATACAAATCTTTCCACATTGTGAAAAATGCAACAAACAAAAGCTCATTGTATTTGTCAAGCTGGTTTTCTAATATATATAAGACATCAAAAGGCAGCGTGGTGTAAATATAAGCATTTGTACTAATTTTCACGTTGCGATAAGGGAGATATTAATGTTCGCCAGTAATCCTATTGCTGCACTAACTAGTGTAGTACCGCTAGAAATCATTCAAGGTTATGTCATACTCATGGTTGTGTTAGTTGTTGGCGGCACTCTTCTTGATATGTTGATAAAGAAAAATGCTGCTTATTTTTTTGCAAAAGCGAAAGCAGCCGAGGCATCAAGAACAAAAATCTTAAGCCCAGCTGATAAAATTAATGCAGCAGTAAGCACTCTGGCAGTTGAGGTTGCTACTTCTGCTGATTTTTGCAACATAAAACGTAGATTATCCCATCTATTAACAATGTACGGTTTTTTGATCTTTTTATTTGCAACACTCGCTCTCGTTTTTGCATATCCAATTGACGAAGCACCTGTCATTGCCTCACAATTATGGCATCTGGGTGCTGCGATGGTTACATTCGGTGGCTTCTGGTTCTGGTTCTTTATCAGAGTTGATGTGTCAGCAGAGGGTATGCCGTGGAACCGGATCGTTCAAGCTGATTTGTTTGTTTTATCTTTGCTAGGTACCACTACTTTTGGTTTGATTTGGTCGTTCTCGTATTCTTTGGGAGCAACAACATTTGCAATGTTGCCCTTGGCACTCTTCATAGCTTCCGCAACAATATTGTTCAGTACAGTTTATTGGTCTAAATTTGCGCATATGTTTTTCAAGCCAGCTGCAGCACTTAATAGACGTATAACTGTAGCTGATGGCTCTCGTGAAAATTTACCTGAAATTGGAGATTTGTCTGATCCTGAAATACAGAAATTGTATCCTGATATACCAGAGTATCTTGGTACAAATCCACCCAACATGGGTCTTGGCATAGGCCGTGACAAGTCCCGTCACTATTAAAATTAATGACTTTTTTTCAACATAAAGGATTTTAAAATGCCTACCTTTGTCTACATGACACGTTGTAATGGTTGCGGAAATTGCGTAGATATCTGCCCGTCTGATATCATGCATATTGATAAAACATATCGTCGTGCCTATAACATAGAGCCAAGTATGTGCTGGGAATGCTGTGCTTGTGTCAAAGCGTGCCCTAAAAAAGCTATTGATGTTAGAGGATATGCTGACTTCGCACCGCTTGGCCATAGTGTAAGGGTAGACCGCGATGAAGAAAAAGGGGTTATAGCTTGGCGTGTCAAATTCCGTAATGGAAAAAAAGATGTCAGTCTTATGGCTCCTATCACAACAGTGCCTTGGGGCTCTGGACAACCCCAATTAAGAGATGTTCCGGCTCCAACTCAAGAACAACGAGAGAGTCAACACCTTTACAGTGAACCTGAAACCATACGTATGGATGATGGTGATGTGCATACTTTGAAATCAAATGGTCTTAGAATGAAGCTTGGAGTATCCTATTAATGGCACCTAAAACTATAATTGAAGATAACATAGATATTCTTGTTGCTGGAGCTGGTCTTGGGGGCACGGGTGCAGCTTTTGAAGCCCGTTACTGGGGCCAAGACAAAAAAATTGTGATTGCCGAAAAGGCCAATATCGACCGCTCTGGGGCTGTTGCGCAGGGTTTATATGCCATCAATTGCTACATGGGTACTCGTTTTGGAGAAAATAATCCTGAAGATCATGTGCGCTATGCTCGAATTGACCTGATGGGGATGGTAAGAGAAGACTTACTTTTTGACATGGCTCGTCATGTTGACTCAACCGTTCATAATTTTGAAAAATGGGGTCTGCCAATAATGCGTGATGCAGAAGCTGGTACTTATTTACGTGAGGGCCGATGGCAAATAATGATCCATGGTGAATCCTACAAACCTATTGTTGCCGAAGCGGCTAAAAAATCGGCAGATAAAGTTTTTAACCGTATTTGTGTTACACATCTTTTGATGGATGAAGCCAAAGAAAATCGCATTGCAGGCGCAGTTGGTTTCAATGTTAGAACCGGTAACTTCCATGTATTCAAATCAAAGACTGTTATATGTGGTGCAGGTGGTGCTTCCAATATTTTTAAACCTCGCTCTACAGGTGAGGGATCAGGTCGTACCTGGTACGCTCCTTGGTCATCCGGATCAGCTTATGCATTGATGATCAATGCAGGAGCAAAAATGACTCAAATGGAAAATCGCATTGTTTTAGCCCGATTTAAAGATGGATTTGGTCCCGTTGGTGCCTATTTTCTCCATTTGAAGACATATACTCAGAATAGCCTCGGTGAGGAGTATGAATCAAATTGGTGGCCTGAGCTCACTGAAATGGTTGGTAAAGAATACCTTGATATAGAAGCATCTCACTTGACACACCGTCCAATACCAACTTGTTTGAGGAACCACGCTTTGATTAGTGAAGTGAATGCGGGTCGTGGCCCTATTCACATGGTTACTATGCATTCATTCCAAGACCCACATTTGGAAGAAATCGGTTGGCACAACTTCTTGGGTATGACAGTTAGTCAAGCTGTATTGTGGGCTGCAACGGATATTGATCCGAAGAATGAAAATCCAGAATTAACAACATCAGAGCCATACGTTATGGGTTCCCACGCAACCGGGTGCGGAGCCTGGTGTTCTGGCCCAGAAGATGTTTCTCCCCCTGAATACCATTGGGGCTACAACCGCATGATGTCAATTGAAGGGCTATTTGGTGCCGGAGACGCTGTCGGTGGCACCCCACACGCCTTTTCATCAGGTTCTTTCACTGAAGGACGCCTAGCTGCTAAAGCAGCATGTAAATACATTGATGATGGCAAAGGTGAAAATATAAAAGTTACCAATGCAACACTAGATAAGCTTAAAAAAGAAGTTTTTAAACCCTTGGAACACTATAAGCTTTACCGTAACGAGATTGTTGCCGGTTCGGTAAATCCCCACTACCATAACCCACGTCAATTTTTAGATCGCCTTCAGAAACTTATGGATGAATATTGTGGTGGCCTAACAGTTAACTACATGACAAACGAAAAACTTCTGAATATAGGTTTAAAAAAGCTTGCAATAATGGAGGAGGATCTTGAAAAAATAGCGGCTGAAGATCTTCACGAGCTTTTGCGAGCTTGGGAACTTAAGCACCGGCACCGTACCTCTGAGTGTGTGATGCAGCATACCTTGTTTCGCAAAGAAACGCGCTGGCCAGGTTACTATTACCGGGGTGATGCTATGAAGTTGGATGATGAAAATTGGCATGTTCTAACTGTTTCTCGTCGCGACCCACAGACAGGCTCTTACACAATGGAAAAAGCCCCTTTATATCACTTGGAAGACGTGAAAGAAGATGAAGTGGCTGGTAAAGAGACTATTGCGGCGGAATAGTTAAACAACTATCCATCAACGTCTTAATTTTTTGCGGGGGAAAAATTAGTAATTTTTGCTGATGTCTTCTTCTGCAAATTTGTTGTGTTGAAACATAGCCTGCCTATTTGCTAAACAGTCGTTAACTGAAAAAGATACATCTATTATGAATATTACAGAACTGACAGATGAAGAAATTCTGGCCGTTGGTGAACCGATGTGGATTGAGCTAATTAGAGCTTCTAACGAGGGTAAATATGGAAAATTTATCCGTAATTTTGACAATAGTTTAATCCAAGGTTTCAACGAAATTGAAATTGGCAAGCAGTTTGCCAAGAGCGAACTCACTAGAAGTCTTTCGGAAGTCTATGATTTTCTCGGTCTGATTCGACGAGGAGAACATGTTACAGTTCTTTATCGCGTTCGTAGTACTAAAAAAGAAGGCGAATGGCTTGGCCGTTTGGTCCTTGGGTGCAATGAGGAAAGTGAGATTAAGATATTCGGTGCCTCAGTTTTTTAATTTAAAAGTATGAACTGACATGAGTGAATTTATTCAGAATAATAAGTTTGTTGAATTAAGTTACAAAGTTATAGATCAGAAATCTGGGCTGTCCCTTGTTCAAGTCGATTTTCCCATTGGTTATGTACATGGCCAAAATTGTGCTTTAGATGAATGTGTGACTAATGAATTAGAGGGTAAGAAGAAGGGTGATTTTGTTGAGGTTCCAATCGACGGGAATGTGCTCTATGGACCTCGGGATGAAGCCCTGGTCTTTACCGACAAAATAGAAAATGTGCCTGAAAATTATCGTGAGGTTGGCACTACCATAACTATGGAGAGTGAAAAGGGAGTAACACGAAATTTTATTGTGACTCGTTTGGACGAGAAAACCCTTACTGTTGATGGAAATAATCCACTTTGTGGCCGTCATGTGATATTTAAATTAGAGGTACTTAATGTTCGTGAAGCAACAGTTGAAGAAATTGAAGCAGGCGGTGCGATTATTGATGAACCAGAAATTGATGGTGCTATTAAGGTGCCATTATAAATTAATTAAATGCTAATAGCGCATATTTCTGATACGCATATTTCTGAACCAGATCCAAGTGTGCCACACACTCTTGAGAGAATATCTGTGCTTGAGAGCTTTGTTGACTATGTAAGGAATTTGGACGAGTTACCTGATTTAATTTTGCATACTGGTGACGTCTCCCAAAATGGCAAATTAGAAGAATATGAGATCGTTAAGTCCGTAATGAAGAATGCTGGTGTCCCTGTATTTTTTGCTTTGGGTAACCGGGATTTGGATGTGAATCTATTTGAGTCATTGAAGGTTCTTGGTGACGCCAATTTAGCCTGTGGTTTCCTCATATACAGCATAGACAGTTTCCCTGTCCGGCTCATTGCAATGGACACCCAAAAAAGAAATAGCAGAGTAGGAACGACTTGTTCTCTTAGGTTGAGTATTTTAGATAAATTACTTAAGGAGCAGCCAAGAACTCCCACAGCAATTTTTATGCATCATCCTGCGTTTCAAGTGCCTACTTCGAAGTACCCCTTCCAGTTTAGTGACGCAACAGCGGCGGATTCATTTATGCAAATGGTTGAAAGCCACAGGCAAGTAGTGCAATTATTTTGTGGTCATATGCACCGACAGTTTAGCGTAGAACTAAAAACCTGTAGTGCATTAGTCACTCCCTCCTTATCAAGTGATAACCGTATGGGTGATTATGAAAAAAATTTGATGAAAAGACCTTTATTTCAGATGCATCGCTGGAAGTCAGAAGCTCGTCGTTTTGAGAGCCAACTTACTTCAGTATGACTCTAGACTTGATGGGATATATAATTAGAAAGTTCGCTTTGAAACCCAAAATTTCCTATCGGCAAAATCATTGCTTTATTGGAAATGAATAGGAGATAAATGTGCCTAGTATCGAAGTAAAAGATGCTGATGGAAATCTACTTCAAACGTATGAAATTTTCACAGATAATTCAATCACTGGACATGGCTCTCTAATTACAAGTGAACATTTATTTAAAATGGCAAAATTAAATGCAATTGACGATGGGCTTATTAGTGAGGATCTTGCCCATGAATTGACTTTCTCCTTGGTTGATTAGGAGCCAGCCCATTAGTGGACATAAGATCTTACAATTTCAGCCAGAGAGATTGTTGGGGCTTTTTAAATGGTTAGACGTTAAAAACTAATACAAGAAAAATGTAGAAAGCTTAGTAATTCTGTATCCACAAACCATCATTTCTTATTATGTTGTAAAGATCTTAATCGAAATTGATTTTATTTTTATACTCAAATTTTTTTTAAAAAAAGTCCTAATTGGTTCTTTAAAAAATGAAATCTCAATTGTAAACAATACTATCATAACAGGGTCAGGTTCAAATGAATGCATTGAATGACCAAATTTTGCGCCGGCGTACTTTTGCGATAATTTCGCATCCTGATGCGGGCAAAACTACACTTACTGAAAAGCTATTATTATTTGGGGGCGCTATTAAGCTTGCAGGGGCAGTAAAAGCACGCGGTCAACAGCGAAGAGCTCACTCAGATTGGATGAAGGTTGAGAGGAAGAGAGGTATTTCCGTAGCCTCGTCGGTAATGACATTTGCACACGATGGAAATATTTTCAATTTGCTTGATACCCCAGGGCATGAAGATTTTAGTGAGGATACCTATCGCACTTTAACTGCTGTTGACAGTGCAGTTATGGTTTTGGATGCAGCTAAAGGTATAGAAGTTCAGACTCAAAAATTATTTGAGGTCTGCCGGCTTCGGGACATGCCAATCCTTACCTTTATCAATAAAATGGACCGTGACTCCCGCGACCCATTTGATTTATTGGATGATGTAGAACAAACTTTAGCCCTTGATGTTACGCCTGCAAGTTGGCCTATCGGGATGGGACGAGATTTCCTCGGCTGTTTTGATATATTAAATGACAGGCTATTTCTAATCCAAAAGGGGGCCAGAGAGGGACTACCAGAAATTAACGAGAGTTGCACAGGCCTAGACGATACTAAATTAGAAAAATTGCTTCCATCCCATGCGCTTGAAAAGTTACGTGAGGAAGTGGAAATAGTTCGTGGTTTATGCAAACCCTTTGATAAGAAAGCGTTTCTTGAGGGTCATATGACGCCAGTTTACTTTGGAAGTGCCATAAATAACTTTGGTGTGTGCGAGCTTTTGACTGGCCTTTCTGAATTGGCGCCTGCACCTCGTCCACAGCCTAGTTCTGAGAGGCTAGTTGAGCCATTTGAGAACAAAGTTAGTGGTTTTGTATTCAAGATTCAGGCAAATATGGACCCCAAACATCGTGATCGTATAGCTTTTGTACGTATTTGTTCAGGACATTTCAAGCGAGGCATGAAACTCAAGCACTCACGGTCTGGAAAAATAATTAATGTGCATAATCCGGTTCTTTTTTTAGCACAAGACCGGGAGCTAGCTGAAGAAGCATGGCCTGGAGATATAATTGGTATTCCGAACCATGGTGCTCTCAGGATTGGTGACGCTTTTAGTGAAGAAGAGAGCTTGCGATTTATGGGCATTCCAAGTTTTGCCCCAGAGCATCTGCAAAAAGCTAGACCAGAAGACCCTCTCAGGGCTAAACATTTGGGCCGGGCATTGCAGCAATTAGCGGAGGAGGGTGCGGCTAGCGTTTTTAAACCAATTAGTGGTGCAGATTGGATAGTAGGTGCTGTTGGCCCCCTGCAATTTGAGGTAATGACCGATCGTATTCGCACAGAGTTTGATGTGCCAGTGCTCTTCGAGCCCACAGGTCTATTTGTAGCTCGTTGGGTTGAAGCAGATAATCAACCAATTTTGAAAGAGTTTATTGAAGCTAATAAGACTTCTATTGCCAATGATCATGTTGGTGCGCCTGTATACCTAGCGCGAAATGCCTGGCATCTAGATCGTGGAGTAGAGAATTGGCCTGATATTCGATTCCAAAAGATAAAAGATCTTGTTGAGTAAAAAGTATGAGTTTTTGTGGTTAAAAAAAAGAACAAAGTTTTATTTTGATAGTATAGTCATGTTCCTTCAGCACAATTAACGCAAATAGAAGCGCTTGGGATCAAACTGAGTAATTTGATTGAAAATTATAAGATCACATGAGGCTACTATCTGCAGGCGGTATAAAAGGGTAGAATTATTACTGAAGTAAAGGTTGAACTAATTTTTTTGTAAAGCTATCTCCCATTGTATACTAGACTTTGGATGATTATATTTGAAGTATGAAAAGATTAATTATTGGAATGACAGGTGCTTCGGGCGCAATACTTGGTGTGCGTCTACTTGAGGTATTAGCTGATACAAACATAGAAACGCATCTCATTGTCAGCAAATGGGCACAGCAAACACTTGAACACGAAACCCCATATACAATAGATATTTTGAGGAACATTGCGAGTGCGACCTACAGCATTGGTGATATGGGTGCTAAAATTTCTTCGGGATCGTTCCATACAGATGGTATGGTGATTATACCGTGTTCTATGCGTAGTGTTGCATCCATAGCGCATGGCTTAGGAGAGCATCTTGTTCACCGTTCAGCCGATGTCTGCCTTAAGGAAAAACGAAGGTTGGTGCTGGTAGTTCGTGAAATGCCACTTAGCACTATACATTTGGAGAATTTACTAAAATTATCTAAAATGAATGCAACTATTCTTCCACCCATGCCAGCATTTTATAATCACCCAAAAAATCTAGATGACATGATTGATCATATTGTCATGCGTACTCTTGATCAATTTGACATAACACGTGAATTGGTAGATCGTTGGGATGGGGAAATGCACAACAACACAAAACGAATTCTTCCTATAAAATAGTTTTAGCCGACAGTTGTTAAAATTTTTCAGATTCTGGAATTAGTTTTCAAGCGAATTGACTATTTCTGCAACAAATAAGTGGCAGACTTGCAAATTACCTCTAAGTTTTTCAGATTTATTACATTTAATAAACTTAATTACTTGGATGTTGCAATGAAGACTCCATCCCAATCTTTGGCAGGTGGGTTAGTCTTGTATTCTGCAATACGCTCCTCATACAGATCACAAAATGTATCGAGGGTAATGTCAAGCGACCAAGGCCTTTGCTCTATCCCACCAAGAGTCCTGATAGAATTGAATAACTCTTTAGCTTTATCGAAGTCTTGTGCGCGATACGTATTCAAGGCCTCTGAAATCATTGTTTGCAGTTTGGTGAACGCTGGTTTTTTTCTCAAGTCAGAATCACCCATTAGACCATAAATATGAGTACCTGATGTCTTTCCCTTAACTTGAATAAAATCTAAATCAATAGTGGCTAGGCGATCCGCAACTGCTGCATTTGTTGTTGGACCAAGCACCACATTCATTCCATAACTTTTAGACTGCCCCTCAAGGCGTGCAGCCAAATTAACTGTATCACCAAGAACAGAATAATCAAAGCGTTGGTCTGATCCCATATTGCCAACAACGCATTGACCAGTATTTAAGCCAAGGCCAACGATCAGCGGGACATGCTTGCGTCCTTCTGCCTTCGCCTCTGCTTTTAGTCTCTCGTTCAGGGGCCCCATTTCATCCAACATAGCTAGAGCTGAAGTGCATCCGTTATAATGATGGTCATCGTCGTTTATGGGGGCGTTCCAAAACGCCATGATACAGTCACCCATATATTTATCAACGGTACCCTGACGATCAAGAATAGCATTTGTAAGTGGGGTTAATAATTTATTTATTAGGCTAGTCAGCCCAACAGCGTCGAATTGCTCTGAGATGGTGGTGAACCCACGTACATCACAAAATAATAGCGTTAGTTCACGAAGTTCGCCACCAAGTTTCAACTCACTAGGATTTCCGGCTACCCTCTCCACCATGTCTGGCGATAAGTATTTGGAGAAAGCATCGCGTGTTTGACGTCGTTGAGCCTCTTCCTTAGCATAACCTGTATAAGTCAATGTAGTATATAGAAGAAGAATAGCTGTTCCTGCAAAAACAGAGTCAAATAAGAGCCCACCGTCTAATTTTAAAGAAAGGGCAGGAAGTAACTCAGGCAGGGGCTGAAAATTAAGTCCAGCAAATAAAAACCACGATGTTGCACCGGCACCGCCAACTACAGCTACAAAAAGCATCATTGTCCACTTGGCGCCTATCCAAGGTACTAAAACTACCATTAGTAAACCTCCGACTATAATCAAGAACATCTCAGCTACATTGAAATAATTAGGACGGGACAGATATTCGTTGTGCATAGCTGCTTCAACTAGTTGAGCATGTATTTCTACCCCTGGAATAACTGGGTCTACTGGTGTAGAGCGAATATCAAGCAGTCCTGCAGCTGAGGTTCCAACCATAATTAATTTTCCTCTTATTAATGCCGGATTAGCTGTGCCATTCAAGACATCGCGTGCGGATACGTACTTTGTGGGGTCACTCTTAGAAAAATAAGGCCAGACCCGTCCATTTTTATCTGTTGGAAGAATCAAGCCATTTGGGGGAAACATGCGTTTGGATGCTATGCCAATGCTTTTAATTCCTGCTAAATTCGTTGATACTAAAATTGTTGGTCGGCGAAAAGCAACACGCATCACCTCAACTGATAGGGCTGTGTACAGGTCATCATTATAATTGAACAAGGTAGGTACACGTCGAACTATTCCATCTTGTTCTGGAACGACCGTGAAAACCCCATGCCCGGCAGCAAATTTCTCAATAATTGGTATATTTCTAACTAGTGAGGGAAATTTACTTATGAATCGGTGTGGTTTTTGGCCTTTAAGTGCAATAGATTTTTTTATAGGAGGGGCGGCCTTGTCATCTGCGTCTCGTTTTTCCCAGAAACCAGCCTGACCCAGGACTACCGTAGACTTTTTGATGGCTTTGGCAAAACTATTATCATTATCAGGTAAAAGGCTTATTTTTGATTTTGTTTCATCATCAATGCCTTTTAGTGAGGTTGCTATTAAAGATGGGTTCATAGGATCTGGTTCTGCAAACACTACGTCATAGGCAATTAAAGCTGCACCCATTTTGGTCAAATTATGTGTCATCCTGCTTAAGACATCTCGAGACCAAGGCCATTGGCCAATTTCAGCTAAGGAGTTTTCATCAATATCAACAATTGTTACTGGCTTTCCTGCTGGAGGAGGAACCTCACGTGGTTTTAGCTTTTGAAAGAAATCAAAAGTCTTATTCCGAACAAATTCTACTGGGTATGGATCATTATAGTAGATGGCTAAAAATCCAATTATCATTGCAATTCCAACCAATCTCTCCATGGAAAAGGCGTGCCGTAAACGTGCACCCATTTGTTAATCCCCTTTGTCCTTAATTGATTTCTTTATTCAAGCTTTTTAATAATAATTAAATCTATGCCAACTATAATATTTATAAACTTTATTAATATCAAAGCGTATTTGCCAATAACAGTAATTTATATAATTATCTCAAAGTTTTATAGGGTACCTGAATTGAAATAGAAGGGAAGGGCAGACAATGCTCTCATTATAAATGGCTGAAAACTCAACTACAGCATGGCTTTACTCTTTTTTGAGGCCTATGAGACAGACTTTTAATGAGGTCGTTGCTCTATCTGTGTTTATCAATGTTTTGGCTTTGGCTCTACCAATCGTTACTTTGCAAATATATGATAGAGTAATTAGCCATAATGGGATTTCAACATTGCAAGGCCTTGTTGTTGGCACAGTTATTGTTGTCCTTTTTGACTTTGTTTTGCGCCAGGGGCGTTCGCGTATTTTGCAAAATGTAGCACTTCGTGCTGATGTTTATGTTAGTCGGGAATTATTTACTAAGTTTATGTCGCTTCCTCTGAAAACCCTAGAAAATCAGCCCTCTGCATATTGGCTGTCTTTATTTAATGATGTTGATGTAATTCGTTATACACTCTCTGGTAAATCAGTCACTTTTATCGCTGATTTGCCTTTTATATTTCTTTATTTGATAATGATTTTTGTAATCGCAACCCCTATTGCTTGGGTCTTTTTGTTGATTTTACCTATTTTAATTTTCTTTGCATGGCGTGCATCTACTGCTGTTGCATTGGCAAATAGTGAGGAGCAAAAAACAGCACAAACACGCTCTATGCTTGTTTTAGAGATGATTAATGCAAGAAATACTATCAAGGCGATGTCGCTTGAAACAATCATGGGTCCTTTGTGGGAGGATGTGCAGGCAAAGAATATTGAATCTTCAGTTAACCAAAGTACAAAGTTAGAGCATTTCTCTAACATAAGTGTGTTTTTAATAATGACTGCGTTTATATTTGTTTTAACAGTAGGAGCGCTTTCTATTATTAGCCAAGAACTTACTGTCGGCACACTAGTTGCTACTTGTATGTTAAGCAGTCTTCTGTTTGATCCCTTAATCCAGTACGCTCGTAATTTGAGAACTTATTACTCATTTTTTCAGTCTGTTGATAGACTTGGCGAACTCTTTAGCTCTGTTAGTGAACGTCAGGGTAACTCAATCATTAGCAAAAAGCCTGTTGGCAAAATTACACTAGAAAATATTTCCTTTTCTCATTCTAATGAGCTACCTGAGGTAATAAACAATATTGATTATGATTTTAAGGCTACAGAAATTCATGCTCTTGTTGGTTCCAACGGTAGTGGTAAATCAACTTTGCTTCGTCTTATTCTGGGGTTGTATGAACCCACTGGAGGACGAATACTTATAGATGGTGTGGATATATCACAATTCTCTCGCACGGAACTCTCTACGTGGATAGGGTATGTTCCACAGGATTATATGTTATTTTCTGGTACCGTTCGTGATAATATTTCTTGCCGTCAACCTAATATATCTGATGATGAAGTAGTAAGAGTTGCAAAGGCTGCAGGTGTGCATCAGTTTATTGTTAATATGCAAGATGGGTACAGCACGGAAATAGGAGAAGCAGGTTTACGCCTTTCATCTGGTGAGCGTCAACGTATAGCAATTGCGCGTGCACTTGTTGGTGATCCACCCATACTTCTTCTTGATGAGCCATCAAGTACACTTGACCATCAAGCAGAATTAGAATTGAAACAAACGCTCACATCAATTGGTAAACAAAGCACTATTATTATCGTCACTCATAGTCCGACTCTTCTTGCATGCAGCACTAATATAGTGGCATTGGATAAGGGCCGAATTAATGTTGCAGGAACGTCTATAAGTGATTTCCCTTGGCTATTCAGTATTGATGCTAAACTTTCACATACTGCGCCCTCTCAATTTGTGGAGGTAGAGGAGCATAAAGGTAAAAGAATTGGCACTAAACATGAAATTTCGCAAGCGCAGACACAAACAAAGTTCTCAAAGAAACAAAAAAAACTTATAGCTGTACGAGCAGTAAAGTCGTCACCAGCAAGTGCCCCTGTTATTTCACAAACTATTGACCAAAAACAAGCAAAGCAGCCAAATATAAACAAGAACTCAACAAATACTCCAAAATCACCTGACAAAAGAGATAATAAATTATGACATTTAACAAGCTTGACACGCTTGTTGAGAAGAACTCTACGCAAAATTGGCGCCTGACAGCGTGGCTAATAATGCTTCTGCTTGCCTTCCTTTTAATTTGGGCTAATTTCTTAACAATTAGAGAGGTGACAGTTGCCTCAGGGGTATTTGTTTCACCAGGCGGCATAAAAAAAATTAGGCACGCTGAAGCCGGAATTGTTGAGGGAATTCACGTTAAAAATGACCAGGTTGTTAATGTAGATGCTCCACTGATACTAATTAAGGCTTCAGAATCTGGAGAAAATCGAGAAGAATTAAAGGCTCGACTTGATAAATTATTCTTATTAAAGATACGCCTTAATGCTGAGGTTCAGGGTAAAAATAATCTTGAGTACTCAGAAAAATACGAGAAAAGTTTGTCGAAAGAAATTATTTTACAGCGTCAAAAATTTGATGCACGGCGGTTGCAAATAGAGTCATTAGCAAGTTTGTTTGCCGAGAAAGCTAAATTAGCTCGTAGGGAAGTAAGAGAATTTGAGGAACAGCTCAGAGCTGTAAAGAATAATTTGCGAATGAGTATGAAGCGTTATGCAATGTCAAAGAACTTACTAAATGACGGCCTAATTATTGAGTCAGAGCATTTGCAATTAGAATCCGAATTGCAGCGATTAAAAGTTCAAGAGCAAACTCTCAGTTCTTCTATACCGCAAGCAAAAGAAAAAGTTATAGTTGCTGAAACACAAATTAGAGAATTGACAAATCAATTCCGAAGTAAATCTCAAATAGAGTTAGCCAAGACAGAAAAAACAATTGTACGTATTGAGAAATTACTTGCTTCCCCGGATGATCAAGGAATGCGTACAATGATTCGGTCGCCAATCAATGGTGTCATAAAAAACTTGATGTACGAAAGCGTTGGCAATGTTATTCGCCCAAATGAACCAATCATGGAGATTGTTCCTACGGAAGTTTCTCTTGTTGTTGAGGCAAAGCTTAAACCGGCAGACAGACCATTTGTTGTTTCAAACCAATCGGCAATTGTAAAGTTATCGGCATATGATCATGCCCGTTTTGGTGCCCTAAGAGGCAGCGTAACTAGTGTTTCTCCAGTTGCCAGTATTGATGAAAGTGGTAAGTCCTTTTTTAAGGTTTTTGTGCGAACATATAAATCTTTTCTGGGTAATGACCCGAGGAATTTTAAAATTTCACCCGGCATGCTTGCAACCGTTGATATTTATACTGGTGAAAAAACACTCATGGATTATTTAATTACGCCAGTTATGCAACTAAACCAAAAAGCGTTTCGAGAGCGATAGGCGAAGATTTTAAAAAGGTATAGCATCTTCTTGCCGTGAAGGGTGTTAAGCATTTAATATATAATTTATATGATTCTGCGCTAAGTTATTTACATTGTTTTCTTTGGTTTTAATTTTTTTTTTTGGGTATGAAATTTTAATAGCAACGTGTGATTGGGAAAAAATATGTCAATATCCACTGTCATTGCAATTATAGGCTGCTTCGGTCTATTTGCTGGCTCCATTATCATAAGTACTGATAACGTTGCTGTTTTCCTCAGCCTTTCAAGTTTTATAATGGTTTTTGGTGGTACAATGTCTGCAATGTTCATATCTTATGAACCCCGTTATGTAATATTATCAATAAAATTGATCTTTAAAATATTTGGGGCGCCTAGTATGGGGCGAGATATGTTAAAGGCAGAAATTGGTCGCCTAATAAAATGGTCTTACGCCGTTCAAAAGAACGGTGCTCCTGCATTAGAGTCAGAATCAAAGAGCGCCATTAAGGGAGACCGTTTCATGAAGTTTGGCGTTGAAATGGTTATCAGTGGCTACACAGGAGACGAGGTTCGTGAAATTTTGACCAATACGGTAGAGACAACATACGGACGCAATACTGTTCCTGTAGCAATAATAAAGGATATGGGTGCAGGTGCACCTGCTTTTGGTATGGTTGGAACACTTGTTGGACTCATTGTTATGTTGGGTGCTATGGGAGGCGATCCATCTCAATTGGGCGCTGGTTTGGCCGTTGCTATGATCACCACACTCTATGGCGTATTCTTTGCTCGGGTTATTTTTATGCCGGCAGCGTCAAAAGTTCAACAGCGGGAGCAAATTATAAAATTCAGAAACTATATAGTTCTTGAGGGTTTAGTTATGCTGGCAGATCGTAAAAGTCCACGTTATATCCAAGATAAGTTAAATAGTTTTATAGATCCGGCCATTCACTTTGATATTGATAAGATGAAAAAGTAGCTCGCTAGAAGTGAGGGAATAATAACTAATGGCACCAAAGCCAGAACCACCAGAAGAGGCCCCTGACGAGTCATGGATGGCAACATTTGCTGACATGGTTACTTTGCTGATGGCTTTCTTTGTAATGTTGTTAAATTTTTCGAAAATTGATATTCCAAAATTTGAGGCTGTTGCTGCTGGTATTGCTAATGAAATAGGTATGGGCGAAAATGAGGCAGAGCAACCTGTTGAACTAATGAGGCAAGCTGTAGAAGATGTTATCGTTGAAATGCAAGCTGATCAGGTTGTGGATGTTGAAACTGATGAGGATGGGAGTCTAGTAATCGAAATGGCTGCTGCGGCATTTTATAAATCAGGTTCAGCAGAATTTAGGGCCCAAGCATTACCTGTGCTTCAAAAAATTGCTTAACTTTTAAATGCACCGCGCTTTAAGGCATATCAAATAGAGGTTGCTGGTCATACTGACGATGATCCTATTAGAACTGCCAAATTCCCATCTAACTGGGAGCTTTCAGCGGCGCGGGCTACTAATATTGTTCGCTACTTTATATCTTTGGATATGGATCGCCGTCGTATGAAGGCCGCAGGCTTGGCTGATACTCGCCCCAAGTATCCCAACAGAGACAAAGAGGGTAACCCAATCGTCGAGAATCAGCTAGAAAATCGGCGGATAGTTATGACTGCTACTGCTATGTCTCTACAGGAGCGTGCTCAAGTTTTTGGTGATGCTAAATATGGATTAGTTAAACAAAAAATGGGTGAGCAAGAAGATGAAAAAGAAAAAAATAAAAAAACTTCCGTCAATTCAACAACTCAAATACCTAAAAAAAAATAAACGTTAATCCAAGCTAATGATCATTCCTTCACGTGCAACAAAGCAATTTTCTGATGTTGAAAGGGCTTCAGCCTCAATACCATCCATGAAGTCATCATCGTGATTAGGGTCGTGGTGAAAAATTGCAAGTTTCTTGACGTTTGCAGACTGACAGAGTGATAGACCTTCGTTCCAAGTTGAATGTCCCCAGCCAGCCTTGGTTAAAAATTCCTCTTCTGTGTATGTGGAGTCGTAGATTACTAAATCTGAGTCCTCGATGAGTTCAAGAATATTTTGATCAGGCTTTTCTGGTATGTGTTCTGTATCAGTAATGTAGCAAACTGATTTTCCATTATACTCTACTCGATATCCTGTTGCACCATTAGGGTGTCTTAGAGGTGCGGTTCGGATGTTTACGTTTGAGGCTATTTTAAATTGTTCACCGGCTTTGAAGTCCTCGAAGTTGAGTTTTGCCTGCATAGTTTCAAGTGGTACAGGAAACATGGGGCTAACCATTTGTGCATTAAGAACTTCTTCTATGCCACTTTCACTACCACTTAAATGGCCAGCCATGATTTTGAATGACCAATTTGAATCGTAACCAGGCGCAAAAAAAGGGAAACCGTTAATGTGATCCCAATGGGTATGGCTCATGAGTAAATGAGCTTCACGAGTCTTTTGTTTTTGTAAATCATTACCTAGTTCACGGATTCCAGTTCCAGCATCGAATATGATAACGCTGTCATCTAGCCTTAGTTGGACACAACTAGTATTGCCACCGTATCTTGCATGTGACATAGATGGACAGGCAATTGTTCCGCGCACCCCCCAAAAGCATACCTCGAATGCCATGTATTCGCTCCTGACTTCACCTACGGTGCATGTAAAATACATACAAATCAGTCATTGATCTAATGCATATTTTCAAGGCTGTACTGTGCTTGAGTCATTGCAACACTGATTTTCTCAAACGCACGAGCTTCGAGCTGGCGTACACGCTCTCGACTTATGCCATATCGTTCTCCAAGTTCGTCTAATGTCATTGGGTTTTCTTTCAATCGCCGCTCAGTGATAATATCTTTTTCACGATCATTCAAATCTGCCATGGCATCTTTCAAAAGACCCCTACGAAAATTAAGTTCCTGTCCTTCTGCAATTACTGCTTCAGGTGATGGGTTTTCTGAGACAAGTGTGTCTTGAAATTCTTCACCTTCCTCTTCTTGTGAAACGGGGGCATTTAAAGAAGTGTCGCGTGTCATAAGACGACGATTCATGGTGTTAATTTCAGTTTCTGAAACGTCAAGAGCTTCAGATAGTTGAGACAATTGATCTGGAGTTAAATCGCCGTTATCAAGTATGTTGAGTCGGCTTTTTGTCTTACGTAGACTGAAAAATAACTTCTTTTGAGCTGCCATGGTGCCAAGTTTGACCATTGACCATGAACGTAGCACATACTCGGTGATAGAGGCTTTAATCCACCAGATAGCATACGTCGATAATCTGAAACCTTTTTCAGGGTCAAACTTTTTTACAGCTTTCATCAAACCAATGCTACCCTCAGACACAAGATCGGAAACAGGTAATCCATAACCTCTGTAACCCATTGCTATTTTCGCCACGAGGCGCAGGTGAGAAGTTACTAGTTTGTGCGCAGCATCAGTATCATCATGCTCAGCATAGCTTTTTGCAAGCATGTATTCTTCGTCTTTTCCCAAAATAGGATAAGACCAAGCTTCTTTAAAAAAATTTGTGAGTCCAATGTCTACAGACGTTGTTGGAAAATTAGTTGCATTCGCCATGTTCATACCCTCCTTCAAGAAGCAATACGTTTATTTGCCGCACTCAGCAGTAGTACGGGATAATTATAACCTTTATTCTCACCTTAGAGGTCAAGAATATTAAGTTTCGGCCCTCTATGGGCACCGATCTATACAATTTTAACGAATGAGATTTCTGTGTCAATGATTATGGATACACAGAATTGATTGTATAGATTGAAAAAAAATTACTCTAAGATTAAAACATTAATATATATACGATAAGATGCATCAATTAGATCAAACATCTTGTAGCTGGAACAAAAATAGTTGGTGGTATAGTACTGTTGTATTTTATAAGCTGTTGATTTAAGGGGACCTAAGGCTATAAACGAGGTGTTTAACATTTAAATGAAACGCAAATTTAATATTTTACTTGCCCGTCCCCGTGGATTTTGTGCTGGCGTTGTGAGAGCTATAGAAATAGTCAATAAAGCGATTGATCGATATGGTGCTCCAGTATATGTACGCCATGAAATAGTGCACAATAAGCGGGTAATTGAAAATCTGCGCGCCCGTGGTGCAATCTTTGTTAAGGAACTGGGGGACATTCCTGATGGGGCGGTCACGGTATTTAGCGCTCATGGGGTATCTGACGCTATCGAAAAAGAAGCAAATGAGCGTGAATTGCCTGTCATTGATGCAACTTGTCCACTTGTTTCAAAGGTTCATATGGAAGGACGACGTCATGCAGAGCAAGGCCTAGAGGTTATTATGATTGGTCATAATGGCCATCCTGAGGTTGAGGGTACACGAGGTCGCATTCCTGGTGGAGTGAAGGTTGTTTCAAGTAGAGAGGATGTTTTTAACCTACAGGTAAAGAACATCAAGAAACTGGCTTTTGTGACACAAACAACTCTGAGTGTTGATGACACTCGCAACATCATTAATTCACTACGAGAGCGCTTCCCAGATATACAGGGCCCTGATCTAAAAGATATTTGTTATGCAACCCAAAATCGACAACAGTCTGTTCGTGATCTTTGTGGACGTATTGACCTCTTATTGGTCGTAGGCGCACAAAATAGTTCTAACTCCAATAGGCTCAAGGAAATTGGAGTTGAGATGCAGGTTGTAAGTCATTTGATTGATGATGTGAGCTCTTTTAATGAAGATTGGCTGAGTGGAGTTTCTTCTATTGGCGTGACTGCGGGGGCCTCTGCTCCTGAGGTGTTGGTTGAGGAGCTACTTTCACATTTGGGTACTTTAGGGGATTTGAAAGTGGAAGAAATTTCAGACATTACTGAAAACATTTATTTTAAACTACCTGAGATTTTGAGAGAACCTGTTGATATCCAGTAATATAAAAAGGTGAAGGATAAACATGGAGGTTTTCGATCAAGAGAATCAAAATCATCATTATTGATACAAATATTTATTGAAGAGCTTGATTACTGTTACAATAGGGTAGCTTAAATTATTTAGCATTAGAAAAATCAAATCGTTATATTTGCTCTTGTTGTCGACAGATTACTTCTGCTGCTCTATGCCCAGAAGTTATGGCCCCTTCAATTGTTGCTGGTAGTCCTGTATTGGTCCAGTCGCCAGCCAGTAGTAGATTAGACCATTCAGTTTGTGCATTTGGCCTCAACCGTATCTGTTCAGGTGTCTGAGCAATTGTTGCATGTTTTTCTTTAATAATGCGATATGGTGGGAGAGTTTCTTTTTTTAGATCTAGGGCCCTAAGCACTTCAGGCCATAAAATATGGGCAACTTTTTTATTTGTCTTTTTTATCAACTTATCAGCAGCGCTTACTGTCACAGATGCAATATCTTGACGTACAAAAAGCCATTGAGATACACCACCAATTAAACCCAAGAAATTGTGACTTTTGTATTTTCTGGGCAAAATAAAGTGGGCATTGACAATACTGTTGTGTTGATCTGGGAAGCGCATTCCTGGAAGTAATTCCCCGGTAGCTGAGATAGGCAAGGCTAGAATTACTATATCATTTGGTCCAAGATATATTTTATCACGGCCAAAAGTTAGAGCGATTGCACGTCCATCTCTCAGGCACAAGGATTTTAGTCGTTTATTGAAAAGAATGAATACACCTTTTTGCTCAAGTAATTTTAGAGCGGGGTCAATCAAGCTTTCGCTCAAGCCATTTTTAGCAATGCAAGGCCGACATGCTTTTGCGCCACGCCCAAATGTTTGTCTAAGAACAGACCATAAAAGGGATGCTGATGCATCTTCTGGAGCAGTATTTAAAATAGAAACGCATAGCGGTTCCCAAAGTTTTTTATACAAAGGGCGAGAAGTATTCATTATCTCTGCGACAGTTGAACTTTCTGAAGCCCAAGCTAGTTTGATGATTGAGGGCAAGTCTAACACAGAACTGTCTGGTAACTGAAACCTCCGACTGGTATTTACCGACCAACGATCACCATTTTTAAGATCAAGAAAAGGAAATCTAGCTTGCGTCAGTTGAAACATGCTGTCCAAAGAATTAATTGCTTGCATGTACGCTTTTGCTTGATGATTACCTGAAAGTATCAAGTGATTCCCATTATCAATCTTTCGTTCAAGCACATTATCAAAAAAAGATCGGCAACGCCCACCAGCGTGGTCTGTTGCTTCGTAAATTGTGATGGGTAGATTCTTTTTTGTAAGGTGAACAGCACAAGCAAGTCCAGACAAGCCAGCACCAATTATGTGTACTTCCACTGCACTATTATTCCAGAAATTAAAACAATCCATATTTTTTCGATTTTTGAAAGGCGGACGGTTTGTTCCAAATCAACCCAACCGCGCTTCATTAGCCTTTTTAATGTAAGCTGATAAATGTTCTTCATGATGATGATAGGTCTTATCTTTTTTCGTTCAAATTTTTTTAGAATAGCCTCAGCATTTTGAAAGTCTTTATTGGCCACATCCGCAATTTCATTACATACTTTGGTAATAAGAGGAGAAGCTAAAACTTCTCTTGGGTTAAATCTTTTGATGCCATGCTTTTTTAAGATTTCTTGCGGAAGGTAAAGACGATTATTTTCGGCATCTTCTAACAAATCACGCAAAATATTGGTGATCTGGAGAGCTCTGCCTAGGGAGCTAGCTAGTTTATCACTACCATCACCCATTACTTCAAATACCCTGTTTGACAACCTACCAACAGCTCCGGCTACCCGATCACAGTAAAGTGTTAATTCACTCATGTTCTCGATACGAACTTGTTCATCTGCTTTTTCATCTTTTAGGTCCATAGCTACACCCTTGATGATATCTAGAAAGTCAGAGTTGTTGAGATTAAATTGGTTTTTTGCCAATAAAAGTTGCCTATCCAGTGATGTTCTTGGATTACCATCAAGAGCCATAATAATCTCTGTTCGTCTTTTTTCTAGGCGAGTGCGCTTGTAGGGCACGGCACATGACTCATCAGCTATATCATCAACTCCGCGGCAAAAAGCATAAATGGCGAACATTGCAGTTCGTTTTTTACGTGGCAACAAGCGCATCGCCCAATAAAAAGAACTTTTTGAACGCAAAACCATTGCTTTAACCTGCGCTTCGTCCCCCTTGATGCTAGTTATCAACATCTGTGAATAAGACCCTTGGTCAAGCCTGTAATAGAGCAACTAGCATATTCTGGTTTTGAAAGTTCTATTCGTTTAGAAAGAGGATCATTTAGCTTAATTTTATTAAAAAGTTTTAGTGCTATCTGATAAATGATTGAAGTTTCAATTGAAAGGGGGACTGATTGCAAATTGTTAGGTAGGGATTTGGAAAAGTTTAAATGCCCACCAATCCCTAAAAGCATCCAATTTAAGACACGTCTGAGAGCAGGCGTTGTTTTTTTTCCATTTAGATCAACCAAATCGAGACCGGCTTCACTAACCCAATTCAAAGGCAAGTAAACCCTGTCTAGGGTTTGATAATCATCTTTGCAATCTTGTAGATGATTGATAATCTGCAAAGATAAACAAAGGGAATCTGACTTTTCATATGTCATATTATGCTCGCCATGTAGATCGAGCATGTAGCGACCAACTGGCGCAGCTGATAAATCACAATAGGCCTCTAAATCTGCCCAATCATGGTAGCGGGACTTGATTGCATCTTGTTTGAAGGCGCAAAGTAAATCCCGACAATGTTTGGATGATACACCACTTTTTTTGAGACTTTCATGCATATTTATAGCCTCTCGGAAAGTGGGATCTCCGGCTCCCTTGCCCATTAGTGTTTCCTCAAAACCGTCAAGTTGTTTTAGCTTTTCTTTTGAGCTAAGTTCGGGGTGGTCAGCAATATTGTCAGCAAAACGTGCAAAATTGTAGAAACTTTTGATATGAGGACGTATCTTTTTAGATAGAAAACAGGAACCCACCGGGAAGTTTTCATTTTTTGCTTCTATGGTGAAATCAGTGTCAAAAATTGGGGACATGGTGTCACCCTAAAACTTATTTGACCCGCTTGCGGAGTACTGCAAGTAGGCCCTCAACCTTGCCACCGTTCTGGCGGATTACAGAAGAAAATTCTGATTTTTGGGTTTTCCCAAGGCTTACACCCTCAACTTTAATATCAACAATTTTAAAAATAACATTGTCCTTGCTTCGTACTTGCCAATCGACGTTGACCGGTTGTGTTCCATCACGAACAATCTGTGAGTGTACAATCGCATCCTTATCACTACTCACAGTAGATTTAATAACCTTAAGATTTTCTCCTGCATACTCTGCGAACCTATTAACATACGTTGTAGCTAACATTTCTTGGAACAAACTAAGATATTCCTCTTTTTGAACCTTAGTCGCTCTTTTCCAGTATCTACCTATTACATAGCGGGCAATTGTTTTTATTGCAAAATTCTCATTCAACAAGACTTTAAAACGTTTTATGCGATCAGATTTAGAAACATCAGGCATTGTCATAGCTTCAATTGCTTGATCCGCCAAACCTGAAATAAAGGCTTCAGCCTTTTCCCCGGACATTTCAGCGTTTAACGGTGAAGCCTGGACGGCCAAGGTAAATATTAGACCTATGGCACTCATTAGGCAGAAACGTTGAGTTAGTATCATTGGAATTTAATCCTGTTTTTAGTAGACATGTTAATTTTAAATAGTATAGCCGTAATATATATCTGCGTAATTGTTACAGATACAAAAAAAATTTTTTTTTAAAAAAAACAATTTAGATTGTGATTTAAACCGCCTATTTGATATGACTACAAGTTAGATAATCCTTTTGATTTTCGATAAAAAGAAATAAGCACCTATCAATCAACATTATAAACGTATCAATGTTGTGTTTATTTTACTTTTTTCCTGGCCTTTCTGCTGTCTAATAACATTAGCAACGCCCGCCCTATTTAATATTATGCCAACATTTTTTTATGACATTTAGGCAATTTAGCAGGAAATTTAAATTTTAATTTTATAATGGTTACCAGATGATAACTTCAATTTTGTAAAACTTCGTTTTCTTTTAATCATTTACAGCACTACTTTGATAAGGAAAAACATATTTTGATCCTGATGCCAACAATTTGTTTAATTTATTATTTTAACATATCATTTGAAATACGAGAAATAAATCACCACATTTGATTTTACTGATATTATACAATAATTGAGTTTAAAAATTGTTTTAAAAAGTAACAAAGTTGTTCCAAGTGTATCATGAGACTATATTGTAAAATATGCTACGAACATTGAAGTTTGAGAGATTTGAAGTTGGCCATTAACAACCCAAAATACATTGCATTTAATAAATTTGCCCAGGTAGCTAGTGCGTTGGGTAGTAGCAAGCGTTTAGAGATTCTCGAACATTTAGCTCAGGGCGAGCGAAGTATAGACGTTCTCGCCCAACTTCTTGGTTCAACCTTAGCTAATACCTCTCAGCATTTAAAGCGCCTTCGTCAAGCTGGCTTGGTGAGCTCCAGAAAGGTTGGAAAGTTTGTGTTTTGTAGGTTGAGCGGTGATTCGGTTATTGATCTAATATCAGCTTTGCAACGCACTAGTGAAGAACACGTTGCTGAAGTCAAAGAAGTAGTTTCTGGTTACTTCAGTAAATGCGATGATTTGGAGGCATTGTCACGAAAGGAATTGACAGAACGCTTGAAACAAGGTGCTGTTACAGTTCTTGATGTTCGTACGGAAGATGAATTTAACATTGCTCATATTCCAGGCGCCATCAACATTCCTATTCAACAACTCTCTGCTCGCCTTTCAGAGATACCAGAAGAGCAAGAGGTAATTGCTTATTGCCGTGGTGCTTATTGTGTATTTGCATATGAGGCGGTTCTTTTGCTCAGGAATAATGGTATCAATGCAAGACGTTTAGAAAGTGGCTACCCAGAATGGAAGGCAGATGGCTTACCTATAGAGCAGAGTAGTTCTGATAGGTTTATGTAATTAAAGGTTTGATTAGATTTTAACTTTTAATATTACCTTTCCACTAATTCCAAAAATCCTAATCCATAATTTTTTGTTTATTTTGAAGTCATGACCCAGACGCCATTCCAATCTTTAGGTTTTTTCTTTTTTAGATATTTACAACGTTCTTCAATGTACGTTTTAGCAAGGTTGTCGTTTGGGTTACCTTTAAGCGCTTCTTGAAAAGATTTTATAGCCCTGTCCCAGTTACCTTCCCTGTAATGACGGCGACCTTCGTTGAAATAATTTACGTTGTCCATGAGGTTGGGAAAGGTTTCTTCTGTATGGTAGTCTAAGACTTCGTATACACCAACTGGTTTAGTTTTGCCCTTAACTACTACATCATCGATATAACGAGTGCGGTAAGTGCCTTTTAAGTTTGCAATGGTATATTCGCTAATTAGGATGTGTGCAGAATATTGTTTGCAAGCACTTTCAAGTCGTGCGGCAAGATTCACGCCATCACCGATCATTGTATAATCCATTCGCTTTTGGCTGCCAATGTTACCAGCTACAATTTTTCCAGTATTTAAACCCATGCCATGGTCTACAGCCATTAAACCATTTTTTTGTCTAATTATGTTATGCTCATTCAGCCGTGTCATCATAGAAATAGCGGCCCGTAGACCACGGTCCTCGTCATCATCGTGCTGAATAGGAATGCCAAATGCGGCCATAATGGCATCCCCTATAAACTTGTCTAACATTCCTCCTTCTGCGGTTATACAATCCACCATGATTTCAAAATATTCGTTCAGGAATTCGACAGTACCTTGCGCACCAAGTGACTCAGTAATGGTTGTAAATGATCGAATGTCCGAGAAAAGGACAGTAGCAATTGTATCCTGTCCACCCATCATGTCGGCTTCGCTACTGCCTGACATCATCTGATCAGCAAGGGCGGGATCCATGTAACGTGACATTGTAGATTTCATACGTTTTTCAGTACTGATGTCCTCAATCATAACAAGAGAGCCAAGTTTTTTTTGTTCAGCGTTGACAAGAGGAAGAAAAGTTACGTTCACAGACATCTTTTCTATATTTTCATCTTCGTCATTTCTAACTTCAATGTCAGCATCCATTACTATGTCAGACTCGAGTGTTTCATCAACCTTGGTTATTTTCTCCATAATCCAGGCATTGGTACCTGAAAAAAATTCTTCAACTTTTTGGCCAAGAATTTCTTCTGTTGAAATTTTAAAAATTTTTGCTCCGGCAGCATTGCACGTGATGATCTTGCCATCTTCATCGGTTGTTATGACAGCGTTTGTCATACTTTCCAGCATGCTTTCGTTGTAATTTTTTAAGTTCTGAGTGTCATCAAATAATTTGGCATTTTCGAGGCCTATCGCTACCTGACCTGTGAAAGCCTTGAGACGTTGTTCGTCCTCCTCCGTAAAGGGGCCACCGCGTTTATTCAAAGTCTGAACAACGCCAATGGTCTTTCCATCTTTGTTGATAATTGGAACGCACAAAATTGACCTAGTAAAGTACCCAGTTTTTTTATCGAAGGCAGGGTTGAACCGTAAATCTGCGTATGCGTAGGGAATATTGACGGTCTTTCCACTTGTAAATACTGTTCCTGCAATGCCTAGGTGATTGGGCAGCCGAATTTCTCCTATTGAGTCGCCCATGGCAATGCGGGAAAACAATTCATTTGTCTTTTCATCACTTAAAAAAAGTGTAGATCGGTCAGCCTGAAGCATGCGGGTTGCTTCATGCATTACCTTTGCTAACATGGTGTCTAGGTCAATTTCTGAAGTTACATCAGAGACCACGTCAAGGAATTCCATTTCCTTTTCGCGTGTTTTTATCATTTTTTCGACAAATTGCGTGCTCTGCAAAGCTATTGATGCTTGAGTGGTTATAGCCTCCAATAAGCCGAGGTCTTCTTTTGTAAAGCGACCCTTTTTTTTGTTCAAGACTTGTGCAACTCCAATGATTTCATTTTTAACGGTTTTGATGGGAACGCAAATCATGTTACGTGTAGTATAGCCAGTTCGTTCATCAACGGAGCTGTTAAAAGACTTATCTTTATATGCATCATGGATGATTCTTCCTCTGCCACTTTGGAAGACGGAACCTGCAATTCCGCTATCGTTAATAATACGAATTTCACGCTGAAAGTTGCCTTGTGCAAAACGTGTGTATAGTTCACCTGATTGTTGATCGTTGAGAAATAGTGAGCTTCTCTCCGCACCCAACTCATATGTGCTCATTTCCATGAGAACACCCAGGACTTCGTCTAGGGAATCGATAGCGGCTACTTTACGTGAAACATCCAAAAGCATTTCAGCCTGGGCCATACGCTGTTCGTATGTTCTTTTTTGCAAAGTAGTCTTGTTTGTTGTTACAGCTTTCTTTCGCATTTTATTGACCTTTTTCTATGGCTATGGAGTTCTTAGAGAGCTTTTTACTGGACTCCATTGCGGTCCTCAGTTCGCTTATAATCTTGTGAAGTTGAGCTTGCTCGTCACGAGCATTGTATTCTAGCTTTTGGATTTTCTCTTCGTAGCTGATTGTGACTTTATCCAACTCATCTCGTTGCGCATGGATGGTGCTTTTGAGTTGTTTAATTTCATCGCTAGATTGCGTTACCTCGTCTTGTACAGCCTTATCTTTTGCAAAATGCATATTTTCTAGCTCTTCGCGCAGAGAGATAGAGCTTTTTTTTAGCTGCTTGATTTCGTCACTAGAGGTGGCAATTGCTTGTTGAATTTCTCTGTCTTTTTCAAAACGCAAGTCCTCTAGGCTTTGGCGTAATGCCTCTGTCGTTTTCTTTAATTGAATGATTTCATCATTTGCTGCCATTACGGCGCTTTGGACAGCTTGGTCTTTTGCAAAGCGCATGTTTTCAAGCTCTTCACGTAAAGTAATAGAACTTTTTTTTAGTTGTTTGATCTCATCGCTGGCGTTGGCGACTGCTTGTTGAATTTCTCTGTCTTTTTCAAAACGCAAATCTTCTAGGCTTTGGCGCAATGCTTCTGCTGTTTTTTTTAGCTGAATATTTTCATCGTTTGCGGCTAAAACTGCGCTTTGAACAGCTTCTTCACGTTGAAATTTCATATTTTCAAGTTCATTGCGTAACGCAACGATGGCACTTCTTAACTGTACTAACTCATCATTAGATACTGATACTGCCTCTTGAACGGCTTCATCTTTATTGAAGTGAACGCTTTCCATTTCGGTACGAAGGGCTTCAACAGTTTTCTTTAGTTGCCGAATATCTGCGTGCGCTTCAAGAAGTTCAGCGCTTTTTGTATCGTCAGGATTGTTTTTCGTTTGGACATTGGCGCCCGGCACGTTCATTTGATAATTGAATCCCCAGAATCTAAATTATTTGTTTGGCAAAACTTATTAATTTCAATTTCGCTGGTACTTAATGTTCGCACTTCTATTAACGTCTTTACAATTTTAATCGTACAAATAAGACAAGACAACACAACAAAAACTCGCTCTATAGAGAATTTTTAGCCGATTTTCCCTGCCTAAGCCAGAGACTGAAGTCAAGAACTTTCAATTTTTAAGTGTTTTATACTTTACGGGCAACTGGTCTAGTTATTTTCTATTAAGATAGTAATTGATCCAAAGCAGCCTTAAATTCATCAAATTTTTCTGGAAACAATCCAGAGCCATAGCTTTTGATGCTTTTGTCTCCTGTCGATAAGTATAGTTCCCACATTGAACCATCACACATGTCTGTACGGTGATATGATTTTTCCCAATCCCAGACCTCGATCGCGTCCAACTTGGCAAGAAATTCAGACCACTTTTCTTGAGAAGGCTTATGTTGTAAGTCACCTTTATAGAACCATGGGATTTTTGCTTGACCAAGTTTGACAACGATTTGTCCATCCTCCATCAATTTTAAGGTTTGTAAATCACCATGACCACCAACTTCAAATATAAATTGATTTATATTTTCCATTCTTAACTTCCTATTTGCGCTTCATTGCGAAAACTACCGAAATGTAGCTGGTTAGCACTTTTGAAACAAGCATTGGATATAATATATGCGTATGTAAAGAAAGGGGTTTTGTTAGGGAAGATTGGTCTCAATTGCTTTAATTACTTTTGATGATAGTGGTGAAGTTGGTGTTGAGAACCAATTGGCTAGTTGTCCATCTGGATCAACTAGGTATTTGTGAAAATTCCATCTTGGTTTTGCCACTATCCCAAGTTCTTTAGCTGCCCATCGGTAAAAGGGGTGCGCAAATGAGCCCTTTACCTTAGTTTTTTTTGTAAGAGGGAAACTAATATTAAAATTAACTTTACAGAATTCTTTTATATCGGTTTCTGTTCCCGGTTCCTGGCCACCAAAGTCATCAGAAGGGACACCAAGAACGATGAGGCCTTTGCCTTCGTAGCGTTGCCATAAACTTTGTAAAGCCGAGTACTGCCTCGTAAAGCCACAACGAGATGCCGTGTTTACAATAAGAATGGCTTTTCCAGAAAATGAGGATAACGGTAAGTTCTCCCCATCAATTGTTTTAAAAGTAAAATCATGTGCGGACTTTGTTACTATTTCTGTTGCCATGGAGACCCCACTAATGTGCACTATCAGGTATATGATAACAAAGCGAATAATCATTTCTCAATTTGATTGGTTGTTAGATTGCAATTATTATGTCTCAATATTAGCTTCAGAATGCGTTGGAGCAGAGGGCGACAGGAAAGAAATACCCTATATGCTACCTCCAAAATTAAAGCGAAAAGACCGTGTTTAAATAATCGCCCAGCCCACCCAAATTTTGGCAACGATAACCAGAGGCTTGAAAAAGCTTTCCCGCCAGATACTAAATTACCTTCTGCTGTGACCACATGAAATCTGGACATAGCAACATCTTGGTTAACATCGGATGGTAGTGTGCTGAGATCATCATTTGTTATATCAATCCAATCGATGGTGTCTGCACCCTCTTGTTGTTTATAGAAATTTATTTCCCGACAACAAAGTGGGCATTGGCCATCAAAAAAAACTTTAATTGCTTTTAGTTCTGTGTATTTCATTATCATTATAATTATTAAAAAGGTATGGGTTTTCCATCCCACGCAAATATTCGTCCAGAGTGTTCTTTTTGCAGATTATTTACTACATTTAGTAAATAGCCAGCACTATGTTGTGCTGAAAAGAGATCTTTTTTTGGGACAGATCCCTGATATGGCTTAGAAAGAGACGTATTAACGGTTCCAGGGTGTAAACCTACGCAAATTGCATGAGGGTTGAGGCGGTTAAGTTCAATTGAAAGTGTCCTTATTAGCATATTAAGAGCAGCTTTTGATCCTCTATATGCATACCAACCTCCCAAGTGATTATCCTCTATACTTCCCACCCTTGCCGAAAGTGCTGCGAAAATAGATTTTCTTTTACGTGCAAGCAAAGGTAAAAAATGCTTTGCAATTAAAGCAGGACCAAAAGCATTGATCCTAAATATTGTTTCTAGAGAATTAGCATCAAGAGCCCGCCAAGACTTTTCTGGTTTGATTTTATCTCTTACATGCAAAACGCCTGTTGCAACCAAAACCATGTGAAGTTCTCCAACGTTTGAACGGAGGTAATCTGCAACACGTTTGATGTCATTTTCATTTTCTATGTCGGCTTGCAAAGAAGTTACCTTATGGTTGTTCTGCTTATTTGGAGATCGTGATATAGCAAATACACGTTCTGTATTTTTATTTTCTGAAAGATTATGTGTTAAGGCCTTCCCGATTCCACCAGTGGCACCAAAAACAGTCACATTCAAACCTTTACCAAAGGAAACTAAATTTTCAGAGGAATTCATAGTAATACAACTAACTTTTTGATAATTCACTAGATTGTAGTTTGTGCATTTTTGCTATATTTAAAACTTCATATAAATTATGGAATGCAAGTTTAAAGAAACTAAGCCTTATAAAAGAGATTATCTTAAAAAAAATTGTTTAGCTAACAACACCAAATTATAAATTCTACGTAAGAAAAATCAAAACAGATCTGACTAGTGATAAAAGAGGTTTAAATTTGTGCTTAAAAACCGAAATGAAAGAGATTTATTAAAATTTTCATCTGAGATCTTGAAAAAGATACCTTGTAATCGTGCACACACGAATCAGGGGCAAAAAGTTGTATAATATAATATTTATAATTGTTTGTCTGATTTCTACCAAACCGGTGTATTCGCAGACAAAAACGACTAATGAATTCGATTACAAGATAGGATTTGATGTTGTCAGAAATGATGAGGTCGTTGGCACTCACGTCACAACTTTTTTGAATGAAGGGACTGACTTGATTGTTGTGTCAAAAATGAACTTGAAAATTAAAATTCTAGGTATTCCAATTTATTCATTTGATTACAACTCAGAAGAGAAATGGTCGAGAGGGGTGTTGTTAAATCTGGATGTGAACGTAAAAGATGGCGCTGATCAAATTAAGGTGTCTGCTTCAATGGGTAAAAAAGGATTAAAAGTAATATCTCCAACCGGTACTTTTTGGGTTAGTGGGCCAATAATTACAACAAATCATTGGAATTCGGATGTGCTAACCCGAGACAGGGTTTTAAATACGCTTACAGGAAGAATTGATCAAGTTAAACTAGTCGATAGAGGAAAAGAGAGCATACCTGCCACAGGTGGCACTATTTTGGCCACGAGGTATGATTATACAGGTGAATTAAATGGTACGTCAGTTTGGTACGACTCTAACGGACGTTGGTCAAGGCTTAAATTTAAAGCGCGGGATGGTTCAACCGTCGAATACATTTGTAATACCTGTGATGCTGGGCTGTGAGTACTGTTTGGATCACTGGTGGTGGTAGTGGAATTGGCAAGGCCTTAGCTCTTTCTTTTTCTTCTGATGGTTGGGACGTTGTGATTTCTGGTCGAAATAAAGAACGTCTGCAAAGGGTTTGCGATCTAACTTCAAAAATCCGCATGGTGGTATGTGACATAAAGAATAAAGATGAGGTATTATTGGCCCAGTCCAAAATAGGACCAATTGATCTTGCGCTGCTGAATGCTGGCGATTATTGGCCTGGATTGACAAGCGCTTGTACACAAGATGATCATCGTCAAATTTTTGAAGTTAATTATTTTGGTACAATAAATTGTATTCGTGCAGTCCTGCCAAAGATGGAAAAAATTGGAGGAAGTATAGCTGTTGTTGGTTCGTTAGCAGGGTATGTAGGCCTACCGAATGCGTCTGCTTATGGTCCAAGCAAGGCTGCACTAATTTCATTATGTGAAAGTCTTCGTGCTGAATTGCAAAATAGCCCGGTAAAAATACAACTTATTAGTCCCGGTTTTGTAAAGAGTGCTCTGACCAACAAAAATGATTTTTCAATGCCTCATTTAATAAGTGCTGAAAAAGCAGCATTGGAGATTAGACGCGGCCTTGAAAGTGATAAATTTGAAATTGCCATTCCTAAAGCCTTTGTTTGGCGTATGAAATTATTACAAATGATGCCTTATCGATTATATTTTTACTTAGCTCGCAAAATGCTCGAAAAACATGAAAATAATCAATAGCAGCGAACTTTACATACGTCTATTTGAGGAATTGTCTTTAGAACGAATAGAGAGTCTTGAGAACTTTGTTAGTGCTGATATTAAATTTCAAGACCCATTTAATGATTTGACCGGACTTGACTCTTTTCGTCACTTACTTAAAAAAATTTTAATCGATGTAAAAGATGTAAATTTTAAAGTCACTCATCGTGCTTGGAGTGATAGAACTTTGTTTTTGCGATGGTCGTTTGAGGGTGAGATTAAAGGTTTAAAAAAGTGGAAAGTGGAAGGGATGAGTGAAGTCAGTTTTGATGAAAGTGGTATGGTATGCCATCACTTTGATCATTGGGATGCAGCGGAGCAGTTTTATGAAAAATTGCCGATCGTTGGTGCCGTTCTAAGGTACATTAGGCGTCGTTTGATGGTTTCTTAAAAAAAAGGATTACATTACCAATTTCAATACCTAATTTGCTCAATCTTGCTTTGTTTATCAATACACCATCGGGTTGCAAAAACATCCAATCATCGAAATGTACTTTGTAAGTTCTCTTTCCAACTCTGAGGTTTAAAAAATATTCCCAATGCAGGGCATTACCTTGTACTATTCCTTTGGCAGTACCGATTACATCATCGGCTGTGCCCTCAAAAATTTGATCTCCTGTTTTACGTATTCGCCAAATCCTTTGATCTTTTTCGCCATCGTCATATAAAAATTTCTCATTCAATATTAGTATGTCATTCTCAATAGTGCCTTTAATATCAACTTGGAATTGTCTGCGAATATTCCCAAATCTATCCTCAAATATTCCCCAGGCTGATGTAGCGCCTTCAAAATAATCAAACAAATTAAGTTTTTGTTGGCTCTCCTTGAAATTTTGCGGTTTCATGCTGCTGCATCCAGTCAGTAACAATGTGATAAATATTGATCCAATAAAAAATTTCATATTCTGCTTTCTAAGCGATGACTTATGGCTTGATGTTGCTTTAATCCGAGGGGAAAATTTTTCATTAACATGATAGCTATTGATTTGAATACGATGGGAATTATAGCGTAGATCACTATGAGCGTTGTCTTTGATTGAATTGAGGCGGTCTGAGTTTGATCATCCAACCCTACCCATGATAGAACTGGAAATGCAATTCCCACAGCAAGGCCGAGTGCAAGTTTAGTAGACATACTCCAATAAGCAAACAACGTTCCGGTGCGTTCTTTCTGAAATCTTAAACAATCCCAATCTGCACAATCGGCCTGTATTGCTGGTGGTAATGTCAAATCACTACCTAACGCAAGTCCAGTAAGAGCGCAAATAAGTCCAAATGCGAATATGTCTCCTGCACTTAATAGGGGAACTGTCAAAAATACAACGCAGGCTAGTGTCATTGACATGCACCAAACCGTGTGTTTGGCAAGAATTCTTGAAAGCCAGACCCAGATCGGTATTCCAATTACTGCGAACAAAAAATAAATGAACAGTAATGCAGCCTGGTCTTGATCTGAAGCATCCAAAATATGAGACATGAATAAAGGTAGGCAAACAGCTGGAAGTCCATTAGCTAGGCCATTGATGAACCACGCAGTCAAAACTCTTAAAAAAAGCCGGTTCTGCCAGGGAAAAGATAACCTTTTTGATTGGTTGCCACTGACGGATCGCCCGTTGGGAACAAACCGAAGTGCTAAAAAAAAAGCAAAAATTCCCGACAAAATTGTCACCCAAGATAAAACTTGAAATCGCTGTTGTTCTGCATACGAAACTAGTAAAACGCCGGCAGCCCCTGTTGCCATAATGCCCAGTAAACCAGCACCTTCTCTAAAGCCATTGAGGTCAGCACGTGCAACATAGTCATTCTCAAGTTCAACAGCCCAGGCAATGTAAGGGATTTGTACAGCGGTCCAAGCCAAATAGAGTAATGCACCCCAGCCTATTAAATAGGTCTGAGAAACACCGGGAGTTGGAGAGAATAGCATTATTAATGCTGGAGCTCCGATGACTGCGCCAATTGCCATTGGTAATTTGCGTCTTCCATACTGCGAAGGAACTTGGTCAGAGATATAGCCAAGTATAGGGTCACTAATTACATCTAGAAGTCGGAGGCCAAAGAATATTGCACCTACTGTAGCTAATCCAAGACCCATTGTTTCAGCGTAAAAAGTTGGCAATAATATGAAAACTGGAATTGTGGGTAGTGCTAAAACAAAAGCAGGTAGAGCGTAAAGATATCTATGCAGCTTTTGTAACTTTGTATAAGCCAACATTAATACTCCCTGCTTTAAAACCCGCTTCACAGTAAGATAGATAATATTCCCACATACGCTTAAAGCGTTTTGAATACCCGAGATTCTCTATTTCGGGCCATGCGGTTTGAAACCGTTCATTCCACATAGCGCAAGTTCGCGCATAGGATGTCCCAAAAAAATTTGTGTATTGAATCTTTAAATTATTTCTTGATATCGCTCTTTGCAAGGCTTCCAAGCTTGGTAACATCCCACCAGGGAAAATATAACGTTGGATGAAATCTGTATTCTTTCTGTAAGAATGAAAACGCTCATTATCGATTGTTATTATTTGGAGTACAGCTGTTCCACTCGGTACCAGTCTATCATGAATTGTTTTAAAGTAGATGTCCCAGTTATCTTCTCCAACAGCCTCAAACATCTCTATTGATACAATCTTATCATATTGCCCTTTGCTATCTCTATAATCTGTATAAGAAGCTGAAGCATGCTCTGCGATCCCTAGGTTTTTGTACCGTGAGTTAGCGAATTCAAGTTGCTGTTTTGAGAGTGTCAGGCCTTCAATTCTCGACCCTTTTGATTTTACAATATATTCCGAAAAGCCACCCCAGCCACATCCAATTTCTAAAATTCGGTCTTTTTTAGTGGCATCAAGTAATTCTTCAATGGCACTATATTTATTCAGTTGTGCCTGTTCCAAGCTTTCTGTGGGGCTATTGAAAAGCGCAGAGGAATAAGTCATTGTTTTATCTAGCCAATGTTTGTAAAAGTTGTTTCCAAGATCATAATGAAAAGCAATATTGCGGCGGGAGCCATTTTTAGAGTTGCGATTCAAAACATGTAGCAAACGATTTATTATTTTTAAAACTAGGCTATTAGATGAACTTATTTTTAATTTGGTCTCCATAACAAGACCAAACTCAAACAGAGCTGTTAAATCAGGGCTTTCCCATTCACCTTTTAAATAGGACTCTGCAAAGGCTAAATCACCCTTTGCAAAAAGGATTGAGAGAGGTCGGTATGAATTTAACTTGATCAAAGCTTGAAGACTACCAGCTTTCCCCTGCCCAAACTTAGCCACATCACCGTCTGGCAGTATCAGTGTTAGCTGACCACCTTTGATGTCAGAGAAATATTTAGGAAACATCTTGAGCCATAACTTTTTTTTGCCAGGAAGTTCTTTTTTCAAGTGGAAGTCAACATAGTTATCAGTCATTTTTTAGTTTTTGTTAAATGTTTATTTACAAGGGTGATTGGTTCCTGAGGTGGAACGGGTCGGCTAAATATTTTTAATCCCTTATTCCATAGTCTTATTGCCTCCCAGTGTATACCGCCAATTACTTTGACAGTCATTAAAGGGTATTTTAGTAAGAGATAAAATAGTGTTTTATCAGATAGATCTTCTGAGAATCCTGAAAAACTAGCTTTCAACAATGGTCCTTTATCATCATGTTGATCAATAAATACCGTCAGTCGGTCACTTGGCGGGGAGATATGAAAATGGTAGGTTGACTCCATGTCCATGAAAGGTGACACATAAAATTTTTTTTTGCAGGAGAAAACTTTATTTTGGCCCTCTTTGTGTCCAACTTTAATAAAATAGCTGTGTCGCTCGTTGAAGGTATTACTGACCTCACAAATGATCACTCTGAGTATATTTGAGGAATCATAACAGTAGTATACACTTAGTGGATTAAAAACATATCCGAAGATCCGAGGGTAACATAATAATTTAATTGAGCCATTGGACAGGTTGTAACCAAATTTGCAAAGAATTTTACGAACATACTGGACGAGTGGCTCTTCAATGCCTGAGCCGAAATCTTTATCCCAAAAAGAGAACAGATTGAATTGATTGTAGCTAAATAACTTCAATCGATAATGAAGGTCAGGTAATTCATCAAGGTCAAGTAATAAACTAAAGACTTTGTAGGATAGGCGGTGTTTTGTTGGACGGAGTCTTTGGTGAAATACTCTTCCCTCGTATACGGTGCTGCATAATTTAGACATCTCAACCAGCTTCCTTGGTTTCATAATTAGGCCAGTTTTCAGGTAGATAGATCCTTCCATTTTGATTTTTCACCGACCAAGGACGGCTGAAGCCACCAAGCTCTTCAGCTACTGCCAAGCCTGATTGTAATCCATCTTCATGGAATCCATGACCAAAATAACTTCCGCAAAACCAAAAAAGTTTTTTCCCTTGAAGGTTCCACAAGTTTCTCTGTGCGATTCTAGTCTTATTGTTGAACACGGGATGCTGATATGTAAAGCGACGAAGAATTTTGTCTTGTTTAATTTGTTTTGTGGGGTTGAGTGTGACAAAATAATTAGTTTTTGTTTTAAGATCCTGTAATTTATTCATCCAATATGTGACGCAAACGTTGTTTTGACCTTTGGTACGCGTGTTTAGGTAATTCCAGCTTGACCAAGCTTTTTTACTGTTGGGCATCAGAGTAGGGTCTGTATGCAAGATTGCTTCGTTAGTTTGATAGGAGAAAGAGCCTAAAACATTTAACTCAACTGAGCTTGGTGTTTTGAGAATTTTTAGTGTTTGGTCGGCGTGAGTTGCCATCACAACTTGATCAAAATTAAATATATTGTCTTTATAATCCATTATGTAAGCGCCACTGGTGTCACTCCATACTTGCTTAACAGCCCTATCTATTTTTATTTTTTTGTAATAATCTTTGACCAGGTGTTTTATGTATTCTCTACTCCCACCAATTACAGTTCGCCATTCAGGTCTTTCTCTAAACTGCAAAAGACCATGATTGTCGCAAAATTCAAGGAATGCCATGAGTGGATATTCAAGCATTTTGTCTATTGGGGTAGACCAAATTGCTGCTCCCATTGGTAACAAATGATCATGTGTGAAGGATTTAGAATAACCCTGTTCATGTAAATATTGACCAACCGTGAGGTCGTTATTTACGTCACTTGTTAGAATCAGTTTGGCATCATTGTAAAAGCGCAATATGTCTCTAGTCATTCTCCAAAATCGGGGGCGAAATAAATTTGATTTTCGGGCAAATAGTCCAGGTATACTGCCACCAGAATATTCAAATTTACCTTGATCAACTGAAACGCCGAAAGACATTTGTGTTGGCTGACTTGCAACCCCAAGGTAATCAAAAAGAGCAGTTAGGTTTGGATAATTTTTAGCATTGTAGACGATGAAACCTGTGTCTATGCCAAGTCCGTCAATATCTACTGTGTTGGAGTGTCCTCCTACACGATTTTCCATCTCAAAAACTGTCACATCATGTTTCTTCGACAACAGCCAAGCGGCAGACATCCCAGCAATACCAGTACCTACTATTCCAACTCTAAGTGAATGCTTTAATTTGTTAGTTTGCAAGTTGATAACTCTCAGTATTAAACTTACGATAATAAATTGAGGTCAGATCACTTGCCGTTAGCAGATGATCTAATGCATGTGGGTTTTTATTTTTGTTGCTTTTAAAAAATTACAAGTGCTAAAGCATCGTGAAGTTTGATCCAATATCAATACAATTACGTATATTTTAATGGTAAAACAAAATTGAGTAAAATTTACAAACCAAAAAATGTAAAAGAACAAAATAAATCAGTCGAAGAGGTTGGGGATAAACTCAATTATTCAGAACTTTTATCGAATGTAAGCTTATACAAAGATAAAACTTCATTCGCTAAAGTCTTTGGGTATTTTGCACCCCGAGTTAAATCCTACATGTTAAAATTAGGTTGTGCAGAAGAAATGGCAGAAGAGTTGTCGCAACAGACTTTATTGCAGGTGTGGAGAAAAGCACAATTGTACGACCCGAAGAAAGCGGCAGCTAGCACTTGGATATTTCGAATTGCTCGAAACATGCGCATTGACATGTTGCGTAAACAAAAACATTTTTTTGACGCTGACTTTGATTTGACAAGTATTGAAGATGACCAAGAAGATGCAGAACTTAAAATTAACAAAGAGCAAGAGTTTCAGCGTTTAGCTCTAGCACTAACTGACCTCCCTCTTGACCAAGCTAACATCATACGCTTGTCGTTTTATGAAGGCCTAAGTCATAGTGAGATTGCACAGAAGCTTAAAATACCATTAGGAACAGTAAAATCGAGAATACGGCTTGCGTTTGCTCGTCTCAGAGATAGTGTGCATTTAGAAAGGAAAGAAACGGCATGACCATTCAACACCATCTATCTGACGCTACACTAAGTGCATATGTGTCAGGCTCTCTAAGTGAAGCCATGTCACTAGTAGCTGCAAGCCATATTTCTTTGTGCCCCATTTGCTTTGAACGTAAAACTAGAATGGAGGAACTGGGTGGTATATTATTGGACAATTCGGAGCCAGAGGCCATGTCTGTTGGTGCCCTCCAAAGTACTTTGGCTAAATTAGACCAAGAAGAACAAGATCAATTTGATGGTTCTGCCCTCAGCACTGCCTCAGTCTTTTCTTTGAAAACAGACAATTTTGTTGAAAAAGATACATCTATGATACCTATGCCATTACAAAATTTCATACCTGATAATTTTGATGATATTAAATGGAAACTATTAGTCCCTGGGATCAAATATTGTGCTATTCCAGACCTCAAAACTGATGGTGGTACATTGTGTATGTTGAATATTTCGCCTGGCATAAAGATCCCTCAACACGGGCATGAAGGCACAGAGTTAACACAAGTTCTCAAGGGTTCTTTTAGTGATGATGTTGGGTGCTTTGGCGTTGGTGACGTTGTTGATTTAGATGATGATATTGAACACCAACCAATAGTGAGCAGCAATCAACCTTGTATTTGTCTGATAGCAAGCGAAGCACCGCTGAAATTTACCGGACTTATACCCAGAGTCGCACAATATCTCTCAGGAATGTGAAACGTCCCTAGATGTATGTAGTCGGCGATAAAGTTAGTGTTAATGATCGCATGCAACACTCATATGAGTATGTGATTTCTGAACAGACAGCGTGTAACTACGCCTCTGGTTTTGAGCCCTATTTGACCCCAAAAGAAATGCTCCATATGGGTGTTTTTGAGGGAAAATATTGTAATGATTGTCAAGAAGAGTTTCCGTCTGATTGGTTTAACTCTGCAAAAATTAGTAATCACCCAAATCCAAGCTTGAATTATTTTTCTGTGAAAAGTCGACAATCCCTGAAGTTTTGGGAACTCAAAGGATGGATCATTGGCCCCGATCCTCGAGGTTGGTTTCAATGGTATTGTCGTTACTACTTGGGGAGGAGGCTTCCTGACATTGACCAGCTCCAGATTAAGAGATGGAGAGCTTTCAGACGTCATGAAGCCCAAATCATAAATAATTGTGAACCTGGAGATTTTTCCTGCCGTCCTAGGCAACGTCAAGCACTATTGCAATGGGCATATAATCCCCACATCTGACTTAGTACAAAAAGTAGATGATAGGAACTGTCATAAATTTTTGGAACAACAACGTGTCCTTGTTTAAGGGTTTTTAGAAGTAAAAATTACAAAAGATTGCAGTACGCCTAATTTCAAATAGTCAAGCAATTTAATAAGTTTAGCATGTTAATCAAACGTTGGGATTATTTAGAATACGCGTTGATTCATGGTCTTGGCGAAGTTTTGGAACTACACTAATCTTATGAATTTCTGTAGTATCAGTTTGAGCTTGTTCAACAACATTGCTTGTCAAAAGTTGGCGACGGATATCATCAAAAATTGCGGGCCAATTCTCAAAAAAACGTGCCTCCTCACAACGTGGTAACCAGCCATTGGTAAACTGTACTTTAATAGTGTGGAAGCCACTTGTAATAAGGTGGCGGATTGCAGTTTGCAAACGTGAAGAGTGCTCACGTGTGGTCAATCCTGAAATCATTTTTGAAAAAGTTGAGAACAACCCGCCCTGGCCTTTACGTGGTCCGCTTGCGGCGTAAAAAACTAAAGATATTCTCAATTTCCACACAAGTAATTTCAGCTTGCTAATACGGCCATCATTAAAAAGAAGACCAGGCCACAAGCTCACAGATGCTAAAATATGGCGAAAGTAGGCACCATTAACTTTCAAATTTCCGGCATCATACAAACTATTAAAAATTTCCGTGCCTGGAAGGGCCATGTAATAATGGGCAACCAAGTCCTCACAACCTGCTTTTTTGAGCCGTCGAGCGAATGGTAGATTTTCAGCAACGTATTCATCTGTTTCGTGAGGAAAACCTATGATTACATTTGCTGCGACATTCAAATCTGCTTCAGCGCAAGCCTTAAGACTCTCAACAAGGCGATCTGAACGGACTTTCTTCTTAATGTACTGACGGGTACGATCAGATCCAGACTCTGGAGCATAGGTCATTGAAATTTGGCCACTTTTTTTTAGGAGTTTGGCAACTTCGAGATCGATGGCCTCTGAGCGAGTTCCGGTAGGTAATTGCCAAGTGATGTTTAGACCACGATCAAGTATTTCCTTGCAAATTTCAATAATCCAATCTTTTTTTATAATTGCAGTAAGGTCTTGAAAAGGAAAATTTCGAGCCCCGAATTTTTTTATATAATATTCCATCTCATCCACCACAAGCCTGGGACTGCGAGCTATCCAACGTGTCGTCCACATGTTAGGTGAGGAGCAGAACGTGCATTGATAAGGGCAACCTCGTGTAGCGAGCATGGGAACGGTTATGTACGGTACATCCATACCCCCGACAAATTTGTTCTTGCTGTATGCTTCTACATCAAACCTATGCCATGCTGGTTTTGGTATGTCATCTAAGTCAGTTCGGCGTGCACGTCTCTTATTGGAAATAATTTTTCCTTCTTCACGGTATACAATCCCGTCAATATTATTCACAGGCTTACCGCTCTCAATAGAGTTTAGGAGATCAATCAGAATTTCTTCTCCCTCACCCAAAACTAAAAAATCTGCTTTGGATGTAGCCATAGAAAATTCCGGCATAGATGTAATGTGTTCTCCACCGCAAATTATAGTTATTTCAGGACGAGCTTCACGAATTAGGTCAATTAACCTAACTGCAGCTGGCCATTCGTGGGTGAAAATAATACTTATACCAACAATTGACGTGTTTTGTGGAATGCGTTCTGGAATTTTTTCGATTGGTAGGCCAACAAGGTAGCCTTTATGATAACGTTGTTTAGTCGTAGGTGATTCCATAACGCAATCAAGAACGTTGAATGGGACCCCACGGTGCTCCAAAGTTCCTGCGAGATATGCAAGACCCAATGGCATTGCAACGGAAGCCGATGAAAATCGAAAAGCCTCAACTGCTGGCATTCTCAACAAACAAAGCATTACAAGATCTTTGTAAAATTAAAATAATAATCCAAAATACGATTATTATAATATTCAAATATAAATTTAAATGAAATAGATTTTATATATATCCAATATTTAATAACGAAAAAAAGTAACAGGGTCTCAACTTTTGTTGGGTGAGACCCTGTTTTTGTTGGCTCCGGCTGCAGGACTCGAACCTGCGACATATGGATTAACAGTCCACCGTTCTACCAACTGAACTAAGCCGGATCAATACTTTGGAGGCGCGGACCGGAATCGAACCGGTGTAGACGGCTTTGCAGGCCGCTGCGTAGCCACTCCGCCACCGCGCCGATTCTTTCTACGCCAAGCCCGCGGGAAATAGTGGCGTTTTGTGCGCGAGCTTAATTCATCGTTAAATAAATTTAACTATAAATATTTGGAAATCTAGACTCATAGCATAAGTCGGTCAAGAAGTGTTCAGATCTTGAAGAATAATGTTTATATTTTAATGGAAAACAAAGAATGCTTACTTAATTACAAAGGCGCTTGAGCATAACGTTTAGCACTGATATCTTAGACTTTAGGTTATTATTTTTTATTTTGATCTTTTTTAGGGAGCTAACATGGATTTCTCTTCAGCAAGGCAAAATATGGTAGAGAGTCAGCTAAGACCTAATAGAGTCACGGATACGGTTCTTATGGATGCCCTAAATGTACTTCCAAGAGAAAAGTTTGTGCCCAAATCTATGCAGGGTGTCGCTTACGTAGACGAAGCAATTAATATTGGTGGAGGGCGTTACCTCATGGAAGCTTGGGTTCTGGCCCGTTTACTTGAAGCTGCTGAGATTTGTTCAGATGATGTTGCGCTTTTGATAGGCTGTGGCTCAGGGTATGAAGCTGCTGTCTTGTCATACCTCGCTGGTACAGTTGTTGCCCTAGAAATCAACAAAACTCTTCTGAAACGTGCTAATGATACACTTACGGAATTGTTTATTGATACTGTTGCCATAGTTGAGGGTGAACTTGAGAAAGGTTATGCACGCCAAGCACCTTATGACATAATCTTAATTAACGGTGCAGTAGCTGAGATTCCTGCTTGCTTTTATGATCAGCTTAGTGATGGTGGGCGTTTGGTTTCAGTTGTTGGAGTTGGCGCTTATGGGAAGGGCACTTTGGTTACAAGTCATGGTAATGTAATAACTACTCAAGAAATTTTTGATGCGGGGACACCAACATTGCTAGGTTTTGAGAAAGAGACTACCTTTTCTTTTTAAATTCTTTTTTTAAGTTTTCTTTTTTCGGAGTTGCTGATGTTCGTACGGCCACAACAATTACCATTAATTTTGGGCATTTTTGTTGCTTTTGTTTTTACACAGCCAGTTCAAGCCGAGAGCCTCAGAGAGGCTCTCGGTATTGCCTATGAGAGCAACCCCTCGTTGCTGGCCAAGCGTGCTGAGTTACGAGCAACGGATGAGGGCGTGCCTCAAGCTATTTCAGAATGGCGACCTAGCTTGACAGCCACCGGCTCTAGTGGGAAAAGTGAGACCACATTAAGTACTCGAACTGAGAGTAAATTGCATTTCAACCCGCATTCAGCTTCATTGACATTAACTCAGTCTTTATATAGCGGTGGAAAAACTCTGGCTGCAATTGATTCTGCCGAAAACGCTGTGCTGGCAGGGAGAGCGGCCTTGCTGGGTGTTGAACAGAAAGTACTATTAGATGCAGTCAAAGCTTATATGGATGTTTTTCTCTCCTCGGCGGTTTTAGAACTTAGAATCAATAATGAGGCGGTCTTGAAACGTCAGCTTGAGGCGACGTCAGATCGTTTTCAAGTTGGGGAAATTACCCGCACAGATGTTAATCAGGCTGAGGCGCGTTTAGCAAAGACGACAGCTGACAGAATTCAGGCAGAAGGTGATTTGGTATCTGCCAGAGCGACATATCAAAATGTTATTGGCAAGGCACCAGTTAATCTAAGTAGCCCTGATGTAGAATTTGACCTGCCCTCAAGTGAAGATGAAGCAATTAGATTAGCTCTTGCACAAAACCCAGATGTTGTAGGTGCCGAATTCAATCAGCTTGCTTCAGAGAATAATGTTCATACTGTAAAAAGTGAGTTATTACCTTCTATAGATTTAACTGGCACTGCATCCAGATCTCTTAATGCATCAGGCCTAAAAACGAGTCTGGAAACTTACTCAGCAAAATTAACTTTAAGTATGCCACTTTATGGTTCTGGCTCTGTTTATTCCCGTCTGCGCTCTGCCCGCCATACTGCATCAAGAAAAATGAAGGAAATAGATATTGCCCGTCGTAAAATAACAGAATCCACAACCCGAGCATGGCAAACACTTCAAACAAGTCGTGCTAGGATTGATTCTATAAATGTTCAAATTAAAGCTAGCGAAGTTGCTCTGGAGGGTGTACAGCGTGAAGCATCAGTAGGATCTCGAACCGTTCTTGATGTGCTCGATGCGGAACAGGAACTTCTTGATGCTAAGGTTAGTATCGTTACTGCCAAACGTGACGAGACTATTGCAAAATTTGAACTGAAAAGTGCAATTGGAGAATTGACAGCAACTCAGATAGCCTTGCCAGTTGTCGCATATAATGCGCTAGAGCATTATAATGACGTTCGCTTAAAATTATTTGGTGGTAGCATCGCTGAAATTGATTAAAAATAAAAAAGTTTTGGTAACGAAAAATAAAGAACTTTAGCCAGTATAATTATATATTTAAAGATACTGCTTTGCGGGTGGTGTTGATGACGCTTCTGAATTAGTCTAAAAACGAATCGTTTGACAAGATTCGTAGAGACAAATTGTTAGTATTAATGGGGGGCTCTTCAATCGGGTGATAAAAAGATGAGCGAAGAAGGTCAGGAAGAAAGTCAGGATGAGGAAAAAGATGAAACTTCAATGGATGATATTCTGGCAAATATTCGTCGGGTTATTTCCGAAGAGGATGATGAGGCCGCAAGTGAAACAACAAATGATCCCAAGGTGGATGTGACTGAAGAAGAATCTGAAGAAGTAATTGAGACGGCTGCCGGCACTGGGACGGATGAGCCTGACTCTGAGATTGACTTAACCAAATCGGAACAGAACCCTATTCAAAATCCAACAGAAACAGAAAATTTTACACCGCCACCACTACCACTTTCTGGTGAGGATGATGTACTAGAGTTAACAGAGGCAATGATTGCTCCTGCTGATGAATTGATGTCAGGGCGAACCACTCAAACATCCTCAGATGTGCTTGGAGAACTAGCTCGTGCAATCATGGAACGTAGGGAGTTGGGCCTTGGTGACAAAGATGTGACACTTGAAGGTATGGTTCGTGAAATGCTGCGCCCACTTCTGCGGGAGTGGCTTGACCGTAACCTGCCTTATCTGATCGAACGTCTTGTCAAAAAGGAAATCGATAAAATGGTTAACCGAGCAGAAATGTTCGAGGAGCTATAAGCCACTTTTTCCAAGTCTAAAAAATGGGAATTCGCAAACCATCAAGGTTTTCTGCATCCCATTTTTGTTATATTTTTGACTGTAAATAAACCAAAATCAAAAAACAAAGAGCACGAGCAATGTTGGAAAAGTTTCACAATCATTCCAAGGTAGAAAAAAAACTTTACGAGGATTGGGAAAATAATGGCTCTTTTGACTGTGGTGTGCGTACAAATGCGGAGACCTATACTATTGTCATACCACCACCGAATGTAACCGGTAGCCTGCATATGGGCCACGCCCTAAATGTTACTCTTCAGGATATCATGATTCGTTATAAACGTATGAAGGGTTTAGATGTGCTCTGGCAACCAGGTACTGACCATGCAGGTATTGCAACACAAATGGTGGTTGAACGCCAATTAGAAAACGAAAATCTAACGCGACATGATCTTGGTCGAAAAAAATTCATTGAACGTATATGGAAATGGAAAAGTGAGTCTGGTGGCTCTATTACCGAGCAATTACGAAGGCTTGGCGCTTCGTGTGACTGGAACCGCGAGCGTTTCACTATGGATGATGGGTTATCAGCCGCCGTTCAAAAGGTATTTGTAGAACTTTACAAGCAAAACCTGATTTATCGAGACCAGCGGTTGGTTAACTGGGACCCTTTATTGCACACAGCAATCTCTGATCTTGAGGTAGAGCAACGCGAAGTTAATGGTACCATGTGGTACTTCAGATATCCAGTTGAAGGACGAAAAGGCGAGTTTATATCAGTAGGAACAACACGACCAGAGACTATGCTGGGCGATACTGGGGTGGCTGTACATCCTGAGGATAAGCGTTTTAATGATTTGATTGGTAGCAACTGCATCTTACCTATTGTTGGTCGTAGGATCCCTATTGTTGGTGATGAATATGCGGATCCTGATAAGGGATCCGGAGCGGTTAAGATCACCCCAGCTCATGATTTTAATGACTTTGAGGTTGGACGACGGCATGGCTTAGAAGTGATTAATATTTTTGATCAAGATGCACATATGAATGAAAAAGTACCAAATCATATGCAAGGACTTGATCGTTTTGAAGCGCGTGACAAAGTTATAGCTGAAATCAAAAGACTAGATCTGTTTGAGAAAACGGAAGAAAACTTGATGACAGTCCCTTATGGAGATAGATCTGGTGTTGTTATAGAGCCTTGGCTAACTGATCAGTGGTTTGTTGATGCGCAAACAATGGCGAGACCTGCAATTAAAGCAGTAGAGCAGGGAAAAACTAATTTTGTTCCAAAGAATTGGGAGAAAACCTATTTTGAATGGATGCGCAATATTCAACCATGGTGTATCTCACGTCAAATTTGGTGGGGACATCAGATACCTGCTTGGTATGGCCCAGATGGAACAGTATTTGTCGAGCTTAATGAAGATTTAGCTAAATCTGCTGCTGATAAGCACTATGGCAAAAGTGTTGAACTAGAAAGAGATGAGGACGTTTTAGATACTTGGTTTTCGTCAGCCCTTTGGCCATTCTCTACATTGGGCTGGCCTGAAGAGACACCGGAGGTAACCCGATATTATCCAACAGATGTGTTAGTTACTGGCTTCGATATTATTTTCTTTTGGGTAGCCCGAATGATGATGTTTAGTATGCATTTTTTGAACGATGTACCATTTCATACTGTTTACATCCATGCACTAGTGCGTGATGAAAATGGTCAAAAGATGTCAAAATCTAAGGGCAACGTGATTGATCCGTTAAATCTTGTGGATAAGTATGGCGCAGATGCTTTGCGTTTTACTTTGTCTGCATTTGCAGCTCAAGGGCGTGATGTAAAAATGTCAGAATCAAGGGTTGAGGGATATCGTAACTTTTGTACAAAGTTATGGAATGCTGCGCGTTTTGCTGAATTAAATGGGTGCGTATCAGATAAAACTTTTGAACCTGAAAAATGTAAGCTAACAATAAATAAATGGATTGTAGGTAAAACAGTTGTAGCGGCAAAAGTAACGGCTTTAGCCATAGAAACATATCGCTTTAATGATGTTGCAAATACTCTTTACCAATTTACGTGGGGAACTTTTTGTGACTGGTATTTAGAGTTTTCAAAGTCCATATTCCAAGATAAGAATGAAGAAAAAAAGAGTGAAACCCGTGCAACGATGGCGTGGGCTTTGAACCAGATTTTGCATTTGCTACACCCAGTCATGCCTTTCATAACAGAAGAATTGTGGAAATCACAATATGATGTGAATAAAAGTATGATTTTAGAACCATGGCCCGAATTACCTGAAAGTCTAATTGATAAAAAAGTTGAAGCTGAAATGGACTGGGTTGTCCGTTTGGTCTCTCAAATTCGTACGATACGCTCAGAATTAAATATTTCACCAGGTGCAAATATTCCTTTGCTTTTAAAAGGAGCTAGTGAGGGTAGTAAAGCAAGATTGGAGACACATAGGAATATTCTTGTTTCACTTGCAAGATTATCCTCTTTGGGGATCCTTCATGGAGATGTTCCAAAGTGTTCCGTGCATGATGTTATCGATGAGGCAGTTATTATTATCCCTCTGGAAAATGTTATTGATATTGACAATGAAGCAAGTCGTCTTGAAAAAGAGATCACTAAGCTCAAAGGTGATATGATTAATCATGATAAAAAATTGGCAAATAAGAATTTTACGGCAAAAGCACCTGTAAAAATTATTGAACTGGAGCGTCAGCGCCGAGACGACACCGCTATGACATTAGAAAAATTACAGGATGCATTTACCCGACTCAAAAACCTTTGAGACGATTATTATTTTTCTAAAAATTTAGTTGGCAAGTTCTCTAGAGAAAATATAGTGTCCATTGGAGAAGCCGTCGAAAACTTCCTCAATGTTTGGGTGCTTGACAGGCTCACCAGACTCGTCAGGTAAAAGGTTTTGTTCAGATACATATGCTATGTAGGGACCATCATCATTTTCAGCAAGCAGATGGTAGAAAGGTTGATCTTTCTTTGGGCGGACTTCTTCTGGAATTGACAACCACCACTCTTCGTCATTATCAAATTCGGGGTCAACGTCAAAAATAGCTCCGCGGAAAGGATATACACGGTGCCGAACAAGTTCTCCAATGCTATATCTAGCAGTACGTATTGTGTTTTCACTATGTTTCATAATACAAACTTTATAATGGTGACTTAAAAAAACATTAGTTAAAAATTAGGGAGATTTTCATCTTTTCGCAACCCTGAAGATTAAATTTATTCCAAAAATGTCCCAAAAACCTAATAAATTAAATTGTAAGTTAAAAAATGTAGATGCTAGGTAACACGCAAAATATTTCAATATTCTGCACCAAAAAAATTATATTGTTTTTCAATGTTGTATTTGCAGTATTTTGAACGCTTTTTACTGTTTATTTTTCAAATGAGATACTTAAAATTCAAAAAACTTAGTTATACTAACAACCAATTTAACAATCTAACTCACACCAGACTGGAGTGTGATCTGATGGTTTTTCCCACCCACGTGGACTGCGATCAATTTGGCAGTCTTTTAGTTGATCAGCAGCTTGAGGACTGAGTAACAGATGGTCGATCAGAACACCATGATCTTTTTGCCAACCTCCAGCCATGTAACCCCACCACGAATACAGACCAGTTTCAGTGGTAATTGCTCTAAGTGCATCGGTAAGACCAAGATTTATTATCTTTCTCAGGGCTGCTTGTGACTCTGCTTGATAAAGTGCATCATTTTTGAACAATTCTGGGTTGTATACATCACTAGCCTGCTGAATAACGTTAAAATCTCCCCCAATCACAAAGGCATCCTCAGTTGTGAGTAAATTTACAGTATGTTTATATAAACGCTCCATCCAATCTAGCTTATAGTCAAATTTTTTACTGGGATACGGGTTACCATTTGGAAGGTATATAGATGCTACGCGAACAGAACCTGTGAAGGCTTCTAGGTAACGTGCCTGGTCATCAGTGCTATCTCCCGGTAGGGCTCTCAATTCAACATCAATTGGGAACTTGGAGAGTATAGCCACCCCATTGTAAGTTTTTTGACCTACTGTCTCGACGTTATAACCAAGTGCCTCTATCTCATCTTTGGGAAAGGCTTCATCAATACATTTTAATTCTTGAAGTAAGACAATATGTGGATCAGCCTCTTTTAACCAACGTTCAACTATTGGAAGGCGTGCCTTGATTGAATTAACATTCCATGTGGCAATTCTTACCATTTGTTAGTTCTTGTTCAAAAAAATGCCAAAAAGATCTGTCTAACATACAAGTCAATACTAGATAGAAAATGATGTTCCGCAACCACAAGTTGAGGAAGCATTTGGGTTTTTGATGGAAAAATATGAGCCAATGAGATCTTGAACGTAATCAAGTTCTGAGCCACTCAAATATTCCAGGGAAATATCATCAACAATTACCTCAATATTATTCTTAGTAAACAGGTGATCGTCAGCATTTGTGATGCTGTCAAGGCTAAAACCATATTGAAAACCAGAACAACCGCCACCTGAAACAGCTACGCGCAGGCGAACCCCTTCCTTATCCTCTTGCTTAATAAGATCAGCAATCTGCTTTGCCGCGTTCTCAGAAATTCCGAGGCTTCCACGTGCATTAGTGGTATTATTTTCTGACATTTTTGTTGATTCCAAGGCTTCTTATACGTAATTAAACCCAATTACTAAATGATACATCATGGTTATCTCTTGTGGCAACGATTTTTGTTAAGCAGACGTTCATAAACCTATCGCTAGCTCTCTATGATGCAAAACTGTACAAAATAACTCTATTTAATGATTGTTTGATCTTGTAAGTTTTTAAATATGACTAATATATCACCCTATGCCTGCATACCAGAAAATAGCCGTGGCCGGCTATTTGCAGAGCCTGACAGTGCGACACGTACTTGTTTTCAGCGTGACCGTGACAGAATTATTCATTCAGCAGCGTTTCGTCGTCTAGAATACAAAACTCAAGTTTTTGTTAACCATGAAGGGGATTTTTTTCGTACCCGCCTGACACATTCTCTTGAAGTTTCTCAAATTGCACGCTCTGTTTGTCGTGCCCTTAGTTTAAATGAGGATCTAGGCGAGGCCCTTGCATTGGCTCATGATCTTGGCCATCCCCCTTTCGGACATGCCGGAGAAGACGCGCTGCAGGAATTAATGGCTCCCTATGATGGGTTTGATCATAACGCACAGTCTTTGAGAGTGGTGACACTACTGGAGGCTAGTTATGCGAATTTCCTTGGACTTAACCTGACCTGGGAAACTTTGGAAGGCGTTGTCAAACACAATGGACCGCTCGTAAAAAATGGTAAAAGTTATGCAGAACTCCCAAGTGCTGTGGTTGAGTATAATGCAAAACATGATTTGGAACTCCACACTTATGCAAGTGCTGAAGCTCAAGTTGCTGCAATTGCTGATGATGTCGCATATAACAATCATGATATTGATGATGGATTACGGGCTCGTTTATTTACAATAAATGATTTAGCAGATGTTCCACTCGTAGGCCCAGTATTCGCAGAAGTAAAAAAGACTTACCCTGATCTTGACGAGTCGCGAATAATTCATGAGTCTGTCCGTCGAATGATTGGAGAAATGGTTATTGACCTTCTGGTTGAGACAAAAGCACGCTTGGATGATCTTAATCCTAAAACCCCAGATGATATACGTGGAAGCCATACGCCCATTGCAGGTTTTTCTGACACTATGAGAGCCAACGATGCAGCTCTAAAAAAATTTCTCTTTGAAAACATGTACCGTCACTACAAACTGAATCGAATGACATCTAAGGCAAAGAGGGTTGTCAAGGAACTCTTCAAACTGTTAATTAAAGAACCAGAGTGCTTGCCCTATGAGTTACAAGTTAGATTTAAAAAATCTGACTCAACAGAAATGGCTCGTGTTGTCGCAGATTATATTGCGGGTATGACTGATAGATACGCTCTAGACGAGTATCAAAATTTGTTTGATGTTCAGGCTAAAAACTCATGAATTTGTTTGAATATTTCCGTGAGAAAGTACTCATTATTATTGATTCTTTGATTACTGATGGGCAGCTTCCGATAGGTATTGATACTTCGAGAATTGCAGTAGATCCACCTCGTGATCAATCTCATGGAGATGTCACAACGAATGCGGCCCTCCTGCTTGCGAAACCTGCAAGTATGAATGCAAGCGAAATAGCTGCGTCACTTTTAAAACGGTTAATGGCAATTGAACATGTGGCTGATGCACAAATTGCAGGGCCTGGTTTTATAAATATAACATTAGAAGATTCTTTTTGGTGGTGTCGTTTGAGGGAGGTTCTAAAAGCTCAGGTCTCTTATGGGGAGTCAGGTATTGGAAACAATACACTAGTAAATGTTGAATACGTCTCTGCTAATCCTACAGGCCCTTTGCACGTGGGGCACGGTCGAGGTGCTGTTTTTGGAGATGCTTTGGCTTCCCTTCTGGAAAAAGTAGGATTTGCTGTAACACGTGAGTACTATATTAACGATGCTGGAACTCAAATCGAGGTTCTGGCTCGGTCTTTGCACTTGCGGTATTGTCAAGCACTTGACGAGAAGATAGATGATGTTCCTGAGGGCTTATACCCTGGGGAGTATTTAATAGCGGCGGGCAAAAAACTAGCTGATCAAGAAGGTAATAAATGGAAAGAAATTCCTGAGGCTCAATGGCTCGAGCCACTTTCTGTTTTTGCTATTGATGCTATGATGGATCTCATTCGTCAAGATTTGCGGGCTCTAGGGATCGAACATGGAGTCTTTACGTCTGAGCGTACACTTGTGAATAAGGGTGGAGTTGAAAGTGCCATTGGTAAACTTAATGACAGGGGGCTGATTTACGATGGTACTCTAGAGCCACCTAAAGGTCGCAAGGATGACAATTGGGAACCAAGAGTACAGACATTATTTAAATCGTCTGACTTTGGAGACGATACTGACCGCACAGTTAGAAAGCGTGATGGATCCTGGACATATTTCGCCACAGATTTAGCTTATCATCAAGACAAACATCAACGCGGTTTCAACAAAATGATAAATATTTGGGGTGCGGATCATGGAGGTTACGTGAAACGCATGATATCTGCTGTTGCAGCCATAACCCATGGTCAAGGTGAATTAGATATCAAACTTTGTCAGATGGTCAATCTAATGGAGAATGGCAAGGCTGTTAAAATGTCAAAGCGAGCCGGCACGTTTGTTACCTTACGAGAAATTATTGATAAAGTTGGTAAAGATGTAGTGCGGTTCATTATGTTAACCCGTAAGAATGATGCACAACTTGATTTTGATCTTGCAAGAGTGACAGAACAGTCACGTGATAATCCTGTGTTTTATGTTCAATACGCTAATGCTCGTATACATTCTGTGTTTCGTCATTCATCAAATTTTTTTCCTCATGGTGAGCCTTCTATCGAGACCTTGGTGAATGCATCTTTAGAAAGGTTGCAAGATAAATCGGAGCTGTCGATTATTAAACTAATGGCAAGTTGGCCACATGTGGTTGAAGGTGCAGCGCTGGTACATGAACCTCATCGTATAGCTTTTTATCTAAACGAATTAGCAGCTCATTTCCATTTTTTATGGAATAAAGGAAAAGATGATGCTTACTTGCGCTTTATTTTGGAGGATGATCGCGAACTTACTCTGGCAAGACTCGCACTAATTAAAGGGATCGCATTTGTATTTGCATCTGGATTAGAAATCATAGGCGTGGTTCCGTTGGAAGAGATGCATTGATGAGCTCAATAGGAAGACCAGAAGAAAAGATTATTCCAAACCCAACGGATGCGCTTGAGTTTAAACCCGTGAAACGGTCACGATCTGGGCGTGCTGGGTTGAGGTATTTTTTTGTGCTGCTTTTTCTTTGTGGCATGGCGGGCGTTGGCTGGTTTTTTTATGGTGATCATTTGCGACAACACGTTGGTGACCAATTGCCAGTTATTCGTGCAATGGAGGGTCCAGTTAAAGTCCGTCCAAAAACACCTGGAGGCATGTCTATTCCTGACCGCGACAAACTTGTTTACGAACGTATGAATGGAGGAGATGCTGAGCCGAGGGTCGAGCGCTTACTTCCTTTGCCTGAAGTTCCAAAAATCCCACCAGTCCCCACTCACAACCTTAGCTCTACACAAAAGCTAAACCCCGGCCCATTAATTACCCATTCACTTTATGAAAAGTCTAATTTGTTGCCTAAACAGGATTTGAAGAAACCCTTAGGATTGGAAAATAAGGCAGTAGTTCCTGACACCTCACTAAAAGGAAACCGTGAGCCAGCTTTAAAACAAGAAAGTATTCAGGTGCCTTCAGCGTCAGAAAAAGTTCCTGTTTCGTCTACACAACCTAAGCAGGGTTTGAACACCGGTAAAGTTGAGAGAAAAAATGTTGTTAATACTGTGAATACACCAATGACAATTCCTAATTCTATCTCTCCACCAAAGATTAATCAAAAGCCTTCAACAAATTCAAAAAAGGTAATTTCCTCACAGGCGGCTTCATCTTTGGTAGTACCATTTTCATCAAATACACCTATCTCAGGAATTGCCTATCAAGTTCAGATTGCAGCGGTTCGAACTCGAGAGATGGCTACGAGTGAGTGGACACGGTTGAAAAATCTGCATGGGGATTTGTTAGGGGACTACTCTCTGAATGTGGTGCGGGTAGATTTGGGCCCGTCAAAGGGTATTTTCTATCGATTACGCGCTGGTCCCATTTCTTGGGAAGATGTAGCCAAATCATTGTGTGAGAACCTTATTAAGCGTAAGGTTGGTTGTTTGATTGTGCGTCCAGGCGGTTAAATTGTCAATTTCTCCACCACTTGCTGTAATTTTTGGTTGTTCTGGAACTGTGCTTAGCGATGAAGAGTGGCGTTTTTTTTCAGAAGTTAACCCGTTTGGGTTTATACTTTTTCAGCGCAATTGTAACAAACCAGAACAAGTTAAAGCTCTGGTTTCTTCACTTCGCATTGCAGTACAACGCCCAAATGCCCCTGTTCTCATTGATCAGGAAGGGGGACGTGTTCAACGTCTAAAACCACCTTATTGGCGAGAAATTCCTGCAGCATCGTGTTTCGCAGAGCTTTATAATAAAGATCAGCGGAATGCACTTAAAGCGGCTCGTCTGAATTCTTTTCTTATAGCACATGAACTTTTAGAGCTTGGAATAGATGTTAATTGTGCACCAGTTCTAGACTTACCGCAGCCGGAAGCTGACTTAATCATAGGTGACCGTGCTTACGGAAATGATGTGAATAAGATTTCAGCCTTAGCTATGGCAACCTGCGAAGGGTTCCTGGAAGGGGGGGTCTTGCCGGTAATAAAACATATTCCTGGTCATGGTAGGGCCAACGTGGACAGTCACAAGGCATTGCCTTTAGTTGATGTAAATCTTGATAGCTTGATAACTAGTGACTTTGTTCCTTTCAAGAATCTAAATTTTATGCCGTGGGCAATGACTGCCCATGTATTATATCAACAAATAGACAGAGATTATCCAGCAACCTTGTCAAAGAAGGTCATTCAACTTATTCGTAATCATATCGGCTTTGAGGGTCTTTTACTATCTGATGATTTATCCATGGAAGCACTAGATGGTTCGCTAAAGCACCGAACGGTAGGTGCTTTGGCTGCTGGGTGTGATGTTGTTTTGCACTGCAATGGCCAGATGGATGAAATGGTTCAGGTGGTATCTGGAGGTCTTCCATTGAGTGATCAAGCTAAAAAACGTGTTGAAAATGCAGAGAATTTTCGCATCCAAAGTAGAGTCTCACTTGATGGCACGTTTGATTACTATGTTCAAAAGTTAGAGGCAATGTTGACTTGATTGGTTTTGATCTAGAGGGATTAATATTTGCGATTTCCGTATGGACGTTGCCAATAATTGTAGCGATTACTTTTCATGAAGCTGCACACGGCTACGTTGCTTGGCGATTGGGAGATGATACAGCATTATTGAATGGTAGGGTTAGTTCTAACCCAGCTCGCCATGTTGATCCTTTTGGATTTTTAATTATTCTAGTTGGGATCATTGTGTTACCCTTGATTGGAAAAAAGTTAGGTTTAGATTTGCAAGTTTTATCCTGGCTTGTGGTTGAGCCAGCCCAATTAATGTTTACACTTGTATTTCAACTTACTGGCGTACTTTAGGAAATAAATGGATACTTTTGACGATTTTGAAGATGACAATACCTTAAATGAACAAGTAAGTTCCACTTTTGTTGTTGATATTGATGGTTTTGAGGGACCTATCGATGTTTTGTTGACTCTTGCTAGAGATCAAAAAGTTGATATTAGTCAGATATCTATTGTTCAACTGGCTGATCAATATTTAGAGTTTGTATCCCTGTCTCGGAGACGAAATCTTGAAATTGCAGCTGATTATCTGGTTATGGCGGCCTGGCTTGCCTATTTGAAGTCCCGATTGCTTTTACCTGACCTGGATGCTGAGGGTGAACCCACAGGTGAGGAAATGGCAAAAGCATTAGCGTTTCAACTCAAGCGATTAGAGGCAGTTCAGGATGCAGGAATTCGTCTTATGGGACGCAACCAGCTTGGTAAAGACTTTTTCCCCCGCGGAATGCCCGAACATTTTAAATTGTCTCGTGCAACTGTATTTGATGTCACATTGTATGATCTTTTAAGGGCCTACAGTTCAGCAAGAAACCATGAGGGAGATGGGACATTACGTATAAAGCCTTGGGAGCTGTTCAATGTTGATGATGCTCTTGGGCGTCTTAATCAGGTCATTGGCAAAATTCCAGATTGGCAAACCCTAGTGAATTTTTTGCCGGATAACTTAAAAAATGGATTGCCCTATCGTTCAGCCGTTGCATCAACTTTAGTTGCCTCTTTGGAGATGGTTAGAGAAGGTAAATTAAAAATTCGACAGGATGATTTTTTTGGCCCAATTTTTTTGCGTAGTAGTAAGGATGACTTGACCGACAGCCGTCAACGGTCTTCAGGGTCCGTTGCAAGTACCGTGAGTATTGAAGATAATGATTGAGAAATAATATGGACAACAATATTAGGTTACTTGAAGCTATTCTATTTACCTCTTCAGAGCCCGTAGCCGAAAGGGCGCTGGCTCGACGTTTGCCCGATGAGATTGACGTTACTCCCTTGTTGGAAGAATTGAAATTACATTACAAAGATCGCGGAATAAATTTGGTCCAAGCAGGCGGGTCCTGGGCTTTTCGCTCAGCAAGCGATCTCTCCAATTTTTTGAATCGAGAGGTTGAGGTTGCCCGTAAATTAGGCCGTGCGACTGTTGAGACTCTTGCTATCATTGCATACCACCAACCTGTAACTAGAGGTGAAATTGAAGAGATTCGTGGTGTTTCTCTCAGTAAAAGCACCTTTGATACTTTGTTCGAACAAGGCTGGATACGCCCATGTGGTCGTCGTCAGACACCAGGACGACCAACAGCTTGGGGCACTTCGGATGGCTTTTTAGATCACTTTGGCCTAAAAAGTATAAATGACTTGCCAGGAATAGAGGAATTAAAATCAGCAGGACTTTTGGATAAACGCCCAGCAATTGAGGCTTATCATCTAATCGAAAAGATTGGGGTTTCAGAGGTTGATGTTATATCTGCTGAGGATGTTGAAAAGGAAGATGAAGAAGATGAGTTGCCACTGGCGGCAAACTTGAGTAAGGACATGTCAGAAACAACGGATGTAAACTAATAAATAATAACAAATAGATTTATAATTCCGAGTGTGTTTAATTTTCTTTTTATTTAGTTTGTGACATTGCCCTGCAAACGTGTTTCTGGCATTATTCAATATAATTTATTAACAGGTGAGTAATTTATAATGGGTGCATTTAGTATCTGGCATTGGGTTATTGTGTTGATTGTGGTCCTTGTGCTTTTTGGTGGCAAGGGTAAAATTTCCGGATTGATGGGGGATTTTGGTAAAGGTCTAAAGTCTTTTAAAAAGGGAATGAAGGACGATGATGGTACTTCAATCAATGCATCAACCGATGATCCTCAGAAACTATCAGATGAAACGCTGAAATCTGTTGAACAAGGTGTCTCTGAAAAGAATAGTAGTTCTTGAGTTCTATTTAGTTGAGTGTGGGGTCATTAAAGCCCCGTATTTTTCATCTACTTTAATCGGGGAGATCGTTTCGCCTTGTTCGATATTGGCTGGCAGGAACTTTTCATTGTTGCAACTTTAGCGCTTATTGTCGTTGGTCCAAAAGAACTACCGCGGGCCATTCGCAATATCACAGGACTGCTACGTAAAGCACGCTTGATGGCACGTGATTTCCAAGAGGGAATTGACGACGTAGTTCGAGAGGCTGACTTGAACGAAATCAAAGAAAATTTTGAAACTTTGGCAGATGGTGATATTGATCAAAAAATAAGCAATGCTAACGATCCAATTAGTGGTCTGACAAGTAATCTTGAATTGATTGAAGCAGAACAAGAACTTAGTGAAGTTTCCAAAAAAAAAGAACCAGGTGTTGAAGATGCTATAACCCCAGCTCCTTCACATGTTGAGACATCTGAGGAGGAGGACCCCTCTCAAGCAGATTCAGTCAAGGATAAATGACCTATGGCTGATTTGATACGAGAAGAAAAAATGGAGGATAGTAAGGCACCGTTGCTTGAACACCTAATAGAGCTGCGCCAACGCTTAATATATGCATTTGCCTCAGTGGTCATCTTATTCTTCATTTGCTATTACTTTGCTCCAGACTTGTATGATTTTCTTGTTCGTCCCTTGGCAAATATCCTTGAGGGTAAAGATGGAAATCGTCGTCTGATTTTTACTGCTTTGCATGAAGCTTTCTTCACATACATAAAGGTTGCTTTTTTTTCAGCACTATTTTTAGCGTTTCCTTTTGTTTCCATACAAGTTTGGCTTTTTATCGCGCCTGGGCTCTATAAAAGTGAGAAAAAGGCGTTAATGCCTTTTTTGATTGCAACCCCTTTTCTTTTCTTTCTAGGTGGGGCATTGGTGTATTATTTTATATTTCCATTAGCATGGGAGTTTTTCTTGAGCTTTGAGTCTATCGGTGGTGCTGGAGCATTACCAATTCAGCTTGAAGCCAAGGTTGATCAGTATCTGTCATTAGTAATGCAACTTATTTTTGCTTTTGGATTGTGTTTTGAGCTTCCAGTACTGTTAACTTTGTTGGGACGGGTAGGTATGGTTACAGCTGAGGGTTTGCGAAAAAAACGTCGCTATGCGATTGTTTTTTCCTTTGTTGCTGCGGCCATATTGACGCCACCAGATGTCATTTCTCAGGTTGGCCTGGCAATACCTACAATCTTACTTTATGAATTTTCAATTTATTCTGTAGCAATGGTTCAGAGGCCATCAGTCAAGGTTGAAGAAGATGTTGATGAAACTTCAAACTTGTAGGCCTTATGCATAGACGCCAAAAAAACTCAATGAAAAGAGAGATATAATATGTTTGACATTAAGTGGATACGTGAACACCCAACTGAGTTTGATAACGGGATGTTGCGCAGAAAACTTGAGCCAAAGTCAGCATTGTTGATTGCATTGGACAAGAAGCGGCGAGAGGTTGAGGCTAGGGCCCAAGAGCTTCAAGAAAACCGCAATAAGTTGTCCAAAAAAATTGGAATAGCTAAAGCCAAAGGTGAAGATGTAGACAAAATAATAGCTGAGGTTTCGCGCACAAAGACAGCGCAAGCTAGAGCTGAAGCGAACGTTCGGGCTAAAACGGAAGAACTCATAGCCGAGATGTCAATAATACCTAATCTGCCTTCAGACATTGTGCCAGACGGTCTTAATGAGAGTGATAATAGAGAAGAGCGAAAGTGGGGAAAGATCCCCAATTTTGACTTTTCGGTAAAGGAACACTTTGAGTTGGGAGAAACATTAGGACTAATGGATTTTGACTTGGCGGCAAAAATGTCTGGAGCACGATTTGTTTTGCTTTCAGGTGCCTTGGCTCGATTGGAAAGAGCTTTGGCCTCTTTCATGCTAGATCTACATACAGCTGAACATGACCTTATTGAGATTAATCCACCTGCCTTAGTACGTGACAATGCACTTTATGGCACAGGCCAGTTGCCAAAATTTGGTCAGGATCTCTTTAAAACCGAACAAGGGTTATGGATGATTCCGACCGCAGAAGTCCCGCTCACTAATATTGTTGCAGATAGTATTTTAGATGCTAATGAGTTACCGCATCGTATGGCGGCTTTGACATGGTGCTTCCGTTCAGAGGCTGGGTCCTCCGGAAAGGATACACGAGGAATGATCCGGCAGCATCAATTTTCAAAAGTTGAGATGGTAACAATTTCTATACCAGAAGATTCAGACAAAGAGCTTGAACGCATGACTTCTTGTGCCGAGGAAGTTTTAAAACGTCTGGATTTGCCATACAGGGTCGTAACCCTCTGTTCGGGTGATTTGGGTTTTGGTGCACGGCACACGTATGATTTGGAAGTTTGGCTGCCTGGACAAAATAGATATCGTGAAATTTCTAGTTGTTCAAATTGTGGAGACTTTCAGGCACGTCGAATGAAGGCTAGGTATCGTACTGAGAATGAAAAGTCGACACGTTTTGTTCATACTCTAAACGGCTCAGGTCTTGCTGTTGGACGCACATTGGTAGCAGTTTTGGAAAATTATCAACAAAAAGATGGTTCAGTCATTGTGCCAGTTGCGTTGCGCCCCTATATGGGTGGCCTTGAGATAATAACTGCAAATGGCTAGACAAATAAAAAGTATTGAAGATTCACGAGTATTGATTTCCAATGATGACGGTATTGATGCTCAAGGTCTTAAGGTCCTCGCAAAAGTGATGCAAAGACTTGCTAAGGAGGTTTGGGTCGTCGCACCGGAAACTGAACAGAGTGCTGTTAGTCACTCCTTAACAATTCGTCAGCCCTTACGCATCCGTAGTGTCTCACATAGGTGCTATGCAGTAAATGGCACACCTACTGATAGTGTGTTGTTGGGTATAATAGAAGTGATGAAGGATAATCCGCCAGATTTCGTTATTTCAGGTGTAAATTGTGGTGAAAATTTAGGTGAGGATGTAATTTACTCTGGTACTGTCGCAGCTGCTATGGAAGGTACATTACTAGGATATCCGGCAGTAGCTTTTTCTCAAGTTATTAGCAACCAAAATTCAGTAAATTGGTCAATCGTGCAAAAGTGGTTGCCCGATATTTTCAAGAAAATTGCTCAAATATCGCTTCCTTCATCAGTTTTGCTAAATGTTAATTTTCCAGATGTGCCAGCAGCAAAAGTCAAGGGTATCGAAATAACGAGACAAGGTCGTCGCAAAATTGGCTGTGATCTTCAATCTGGGATTGATCCAAGAGGCGATAAGTATTTCTGGGTTGGTCCACAACGCATTGAAGATACGTTCCGCAAAGGATCAGATCTTGAGGCTGTCAATAGAGGTATCATATCAATTTCACCATTAAGCACAAACCTGAGCCATGTTGGCGCCATTAAAAAGCTCAAGGAAATTTTTTAATTGTCTACAAAAGATGGCAAAGCTCTTTTAATCCTAGAATTACGTCAGGGTGGCGTTACAGATCGTCGTGTCATTGATGTGATGGAACGTATTCCTCGTGAATTATTCGTACCAAAGGCTCTTCGTGAACAAGCATACGAAAACATTGCCCTGCCAATTGGGTTACACCAAACTGTAAGCCAGCCTCTAACGGTTGGTTTAATGACCCAATCCTTAAATTTGACAGATCGAATGAAGGTATTGGAAATTGGGACAGGTTCAGGCTTTCAATCTGCAGTATTGTCACTGCTTTGTCGAAGGTTATACACTATTGAGCGTTACAGGGAATTATCTAAAGGAGCAGAAGAGCGTTTCACAAAACTTCGATTGACTAATATAACAACTCGTGTTGGGGATGGGTCCCTAGGCTGGAAAGAACAAGCACCCTTTGAGCGCATTATAATTACTGCGGCAGCTCATGACATACCTCCGCTTCTCATTGAACAGATGTCCATTGGGGGTATTATGGTTGTACCTGTTAGTGATGGTCGTGATGAAAATGACCAACGGTTGCTTAAAGTTACCAAGACTGAAAATGGTGTAGAAACTGAGGAATTAGGCTTGACCCGTTTTGTTCCACTTATTCAAGGCGATGAGCCCTGAGGTTGTTTTGGTATAAAATGGCCTGAACTCACAATTAAATTTTATCTAGGTTTTGTCTCACTTATTTTTGTGTGTGTGTCCAAATCAGCGATTTTGGATTGTGACATTTAGTGGCTGTAGAAAAATTTTTTAACTAGTAAAATATATAATTTTAAATGGTAAGATATTTCATTTTGCCATTGTTTTATAAATATCTGTGTTTTTACTTGCGTTGAAAACATTATATTTTTCAAACTAATATTACTGTTTAAATTATCCCAAATATTGAAGAAAATTTGGTTCTTGTTAATAATTAGGAATGATTCGAATCTTGACTATAAAGCAAATGCTTTTTGTTAGTGTTATGGGTATATTACTTGTATCTTGTGGCTGGGCTGAGTGGCCACCAAGTGATAACAAGCCTCGTGCTTCCAACAAGCCATACATAGCAAAAAAATCAGCTTTGCCTTTCGTAAATGTATTCGTTGTCACTGTAGAGAAAGGCGATACAGTTTATGGTCTCTCCATACGTCACCGTGTTTCTACAAGGGCAATAATTGAGGCTAATAAACTTCGTGCTCCTTTTGTGATTAATCGTGGTCAGCGTCTGATAATACCTAGAGCCAAAGATTATGTGGTCAAGTTCGGTGATACAATCAGTAGTATTGCTAACAAATATAATGAGAACACACACGCAATTGCCCGACTGAATTCCTTACGTCCCCCCTATACTATCTTTGTTGGTCAAATTCTATTTTTACCGCATGTAAATCATTCAAACTCAAAACCTTTTCAACAAGCTAGAGTTATCGCAAAAAAAAGCACTAATAAATTAGACAGTGTCTCAAGCAAAGCAGAAGTAATTTCAGCCCCACCAGCGATTACGGGAAAAGGTTTTTTGTGGCCGGTAAAAGGTAAGGTATTATCCTCTTATGGAGGGAAGTCTAGGGGTTTACAGAATGATGGCATTAACATAGCTGCTCCTCGTGGAGCACCAGTAAAGGCGGCTGAAAATGGGATTGTTGCCTATTCAGGAAATGAATTACGTGGTTTTGGTAATTTATTGTTGCTTAAGCATGCCGGCGGTTGGATTACTGCCTATGCTCACAATGATAAGCTTCTTGTGAAACGTGGCGATAAAATCAAAAAAGGGCAAACTATTGCCAGAGTTGGCTCTTCAGGCAGTGTTCAAAACCCTCAGCTTCATTTTGAGTTACGTAAGGGGAAAAAAGCTATTGATCCAATCAAATATTTGCCCAAAGTCTAAGTGCTAAAGCTTTTTACCGAGCTGCCCAGCTAGATGCTGAAGGAATTGCCAAGCAGAACGGCCGGAACGTGAGCCCCGGGTCACAGCCCATTCACTAGCCTGAGAGTGCAGATTATCCCGCTCTATTTTAAGTCCATAAAATTTAACGTAATTTTCCACCATATCTAAGTAGGTTCTCTGGTCGCAATTGTAAAAGCCTAGCCACAAGCCAAATCGATCTGAAAGCGAAACTTTTTCCTCGACTGCTTCTGATGGGGTGATGGCATTAGCGCTCTCATTCTCTATCATATTACGGGGCATCAGATGGCGACGGTTAGAAGTAGCGTAAAAAATAACATTTTCAGGTCGTCCCTCAATACCACCATCAAGAACGGCTTTTAGAGATTTGTAATTAGCATCCTCACTTTCAAATGAAAGATCGTCACAGAACAACAAACACCGTCGTTTAGTTTTTCGCAGAATTGCAAGAAGTTTTGGTAGAGAAGAGATTTCTTCACGGTATATTTCAATTAGGACCAATGGGGAGGAAACTTGTTGATTCACATATGCGTGCGCGGCTTTTACCAAAGAGCTTTTCCCTGATCCTCTTGCACCCCACAGTAGAGCATTATTGGCAGGCAGGCCATTAGCAAAGTTGGTTGTATTGCTCAAAAGAATTTCACGTTGATGATCAATACCTTTGAGCAATGACAAATCGATACGTTGAACTTTTACTACAGGTTCAAGTATGGCTTTCTCAGATTGCCAGATAAAGGCATCTCCAACCTCAATATTACCACCAGTATTAATTGGCGGAGCTATACGTTCAAGGGCACTAGTAATTCGTTCTAGTAATAGTTTTAAATCTTTTTCAATCATTGACTGTTATTTTTGATAAAATTTGACATCCTTGTATTTAAGACAGGCTGTTAGCAGTTGCAAGTCGTGTTAAGGGCGTTATAGTCCGTCGCTTGTAAGTTTGTCGGCAATAATTTTTTTTGAGGGAGATCTATGAGTTTTATTTCACCAGCCTATGCCCAAGCTGCCGGTGGCGCCGGTGCTAGTGGCTTGGAGGCCATGTTCCCATTATTGTTAATTTTTGTTGTGTTTCATTTTTTGTTAATTCGTCCTCAGCAGAAAAAAGCAAAACAACATAAGGCTATGTTGGAAGCTGTGCGACGTGGTGATAAAATAGTTACGGGTGGCGGTATTATTGGCACTGTAAACAAAGTGATAGATGAAAACGAAATTTCTGTTGAGATTGCGGATGGTGTCAAAGTTCGTGTACAACGAGGTTTACTCGCTACCGTACTATCCAAAACAGAGCCCGTTAACGAAGATAAAAAAACTAAAAAAAGTGGTAAATCCAATGGTAGCAAAAAGTAATTTGAGTCTGAAGCAACCATCAATGGCACTTAGGGTAAAAGCATTAGATAGCATTGAAAGTTTAAATTTATGATCTATTTTGCCAAATGGAAAATTTTCATGATCATTATTGTTTGTGCCCTAGGTGTGCTTTTCGTTGCCCCTAATTTTCTTAACGTAAAACAAGCTGAAAGCTTACCAACTTGGTTGCCACACAAACAGCTGAGCTTGGGGCTTGATCTTCAAGGTGGCTCTCACTTGTTACTGGAAGTTGAAGTGGATAGTGTCCTTAAAGATGGCCTTGAGGCACTTGTTGACACTATGAGAACAGCTCTTAGAAAAGCTCGCGTCCGTTATGGCTCTCTCGGAATTGATGGTTTTAGTGCCATTGTTTCCATCAAAGATAAAGAAAAAATAGAAGAGGCTCGTCAAATTCTGAAAAATCTTGACAAAACATTAGATATAAATGTCTCAGCAAGTGGCCTCATTAGACTTGAAATGACCGAAAAGACAATTAGAGAACGCAGAATAGCAGCAATTGAGCAATCGATTGAAATTGTTCGTCGGCGGATCGATGAAACAGGTGTACGAGAGCCAACTATTCAGCGTCAAGGCGAAGATCGAATTTTAGTACAGTTGCCTGGCATAGATGATCCAGAGAGAGTAAAGCGCTTGCTTGGAAAGACTGCAAAGTTAAGTTTCCATCTTGTCGATGAACGTCAGGCACCATCAGGAGCCGGGCGAGTCCCCCCCGGGTCAATCTTGTTGCCTTCACATGATGAAGTTGGCTCTGATGGTCGTCCTCGCATGTACATGCTCAAAAAAAGAGTGATGATTAGTGGAGATACTCTTGCTGATTCTCAGGCAACTTTTCAGGATAATCAACCAGTCGTTAGCTTCCGCTTTGATACGCTTGGTGGAAAAAAGTTTGGTAAAGCCACAACTGAAAACGTTGGAAAGTTATTTGCTATTGTCCTCGATAATAAAGTTATTAGCGCACCTGTTATTCGCGAGCCAATTTTGGGTGGTAGTGGGGTTATTTCGGGTCGCTTTACAGTACAAGCGGCACAGGATCTGTCATTGTTGTTGCGTGCTGGCGCTCTGCCTGCGCCCTTGATCATTCTAGAAGAACGCTCTGTTGGGCCGGGTCTAGGTGCTGACTCGATTGCTGCAGGTAAAATTGCCTCTCTAGTTGGTATGGTCATGGTCATAGCTTTTATGATAATAGTTTATGGCCGTTTTGGGCTAATGGCTGACATTGCGTTGATTGCAAATATTATTTTAATTGGGGCGGCATTATCCGTTTTGCAGGCAACGTTGACATTGCCTGGCATTGCAGGCATCGTTCTAACTATCGGTATGGCAGTTGATGCCAATGTACTTGTTTTTGAGCGTATACGTGAAGAAGTACGGGCTGGACGTACACCAATTTCGGCTATTGATGCTGGCTACTCTCGGGCAATTACTACTATCATTGATGCAAATATTACAACTTTGATTGCTGCTGTTTTGCTTTATCAGTTTGGCTCTGGTCCGGTACGTGGTTTTGCGGTAACACTAGCAATAGGTATAATTACATCGCTATTTACAGCTATTATGTTAACTCGTTTGATAGTATCGACGTGGCTAAGAAAGGCTCGTCCTGACTCACTGCCAATATAGGAATTGACAATGCGTGGACTTCGCTTACTTCCCAGTGATATAAATTTAAGTTTTATTCCCTATAGAAAGTTTTTCTTTATCTTTTCTGTACTCTTGGTTGTTAGTTCTATAAGTCTCTATCTAAAAAATGGACTTAATTACGGTATTGATTTTAAGGGGGGAATCCTTATCGAAATTAAGACTATTGGTGGGCCTGCCAATGTAAAGGCAATGCGCTCAAACCTATCGGATTTAGGTATAGGTGAAGTTGGTTTACAAGAATTTGGTGCCCCTAATGAGGTTTTAATCCGAATTCAGGCCCAAGAAGGTGGGGAGAAAGCTCAGCAGTTAGCTATTGGGAAGGTCAAAAAAACCCTGGGTAATGGAATTGAATATCGCCGAACCGAATTTGTTGGGCCTAAGATAAGTGATGAATTGTTTTGGAATGGCGTTTATGCAGTTAGTGCAGCCATCATTGCTATTTTAGTGTACGTTTGGTTTCGTTTTGAGTGGCAGTTTGGCATTGGGGCTATTCTTGCTCTTGTTCACGATGTCATTAGCACTATTGGGGTTTTTGCATTGTTGGGATTGGAGTTTAACCTGTCTACAGTTGCGGCAATTCTTACTATTGCTGGTTATTCAATAAATGATACAGTCGTTGTCTTCGATCGAGTGCGTGAAAATCTGCGACGATATAAGACCCTTTCTTTTGGCGAACTTCTTAACAAGTCCATAAATGAGACTTTAGCGCGAACAGTAATGACTAGTATGACAACACTTTTGGCTTTGACTGCTCTGTACATTCTTGGTGGTGAGGTAATCAGCGGTTTCAGCTTCGCCATGATTTGGGGCGTTCTTGTAGGCACTTACTCCTCAATCTGTCTTGCAGTACCAGTATTGTTATATATGAAGATTGAACGGTATTCACCATCAGGCGGTAAAGAAAGTGAGGGGGCGGTAGCCGAATAGGCGCTGTAAGATCATTTCACTAGATATTACGCCACAACTATCTGATACTAGAATTCTNCTACAAAGCTATGGAGATGGAGGTTTTCGTGTCTCGGGCACAGGGTGGTTAGAGGGCTCGCAAATACTCTTGCCGGAAAAAGCAATACCGTGGAAAGTCAAATCATCTAAAGATATAAATTTTAAAAGTCTAGACCCTGTCGTTAGTGAAGCTGAGAGGTTTAAAATACTAATTATTGGTTGTGGTGAAGAATTCACTCCGATCCCAGATGAACTTCAACAGGATTTAAAAAAGCAAGGAATTGTTCTTGAGTGGATGGATACAGGTGCAGCCTGTAGGACCTTTAATGTACTTACGGTTGAGGAACGCCCAGTAGCTGCCGCCTTGATAGCTGTAAAGTGAGTGTATCAACCTTCGAGATACGCAAGTTTTGTGTTGGGCTGAGACAAATTTAGTGAAAGGATTTCGTGTTTAGTATTTTATGTAACTTTATTTGAGCTAAGTCGCTTAATTAGTAAAAAAACGGTTCTGTTTGAAGTTAACTGTCTTAAGTAGTCTCCAAAAAATTTTTATACTCAAACAAAAAATACTATATACTATATCATATAAACGTTGAGGATAATGGTGTCTGGAATAAAAATTTTTGCCGTAGTTTTAGGACTAGGATATTTGGTTGTCCTTTCCTATGAAGTCAATTCTCAGTCAATTCCCGAGCAAGGAAACACTATGGTTTTGCCCAGTTTACTGGACTGTTCTGAAGTGAACATAGAATATGCAGATGATAGTAACCTTACTAGAGCTGAAAAGGTTGCCCTCATGGATGAAGCGTTACTACGTTCATTGAGTAAATTTGACAACTGTAATATCTCACAATTGACTTCACGTGACATTAATAGCAGTGGTTCCTCTGGTTTAGAGCAAAATACTGGTGGTGGTTCAATTGCTTCATCGGACATGTCTGGTACAGACATATCAAAAATTCAATTAGATATAAGTAACAAAGACAATATTAGCTCAAATGTAGAATCACAAATAGTTACTGATAAAGATGAAGTTGGTAATGGATCGCCATCAAATCTTGAGCGTTCTTTGGATAATGGAAAAATTCCAGAAGACTTACTCTATGCGGACAACGATAGTGTGCTACAGGCACAAATTCGAAAAGCAGCGATTAATGAAAAAGATCCACAAGTAAGAGCTAAGCTCTGGAACGAATACAGAAAGTACAAAAGTAAACCAAAAGTTGAATAATGGTTTTTGTAGGGTGTTTATAAATGTATTACATTAGGATATTGCCCGTTTTTGCAATATGCAGCATTTTTATACTGTCAGGCTGTGTTACAAACGATGAAAGCTATGGCAGTAATAATTTTTCAAATTCTATTATTGGTCCAAAGCTCTCTTCTTTTTTTGACCCCAAAAGAGTTGCAAGGGTAGATCCAAACAAAACAAAGTTGGAAGTTATTGTGCCTGTTTTTGACCCAGGACTATCAAAGAAAGCTCAAGATTATGAGGAGGAAGGTGTCTGGCCAGAACTGCGGCGGGCAGAGGCAAATAGGTTTGCATACAAGCTCAAAAAAGCATTGGAAGATACTGAAGCATTTGGGGCTGTTAGAGTTACTCCAGATGATTCAGCAACAGGTGATTTATATGTTCTAGGAAGAATCATTGAATCAAATGGGGAAAATGTAGAAATAAAAATTAATGTCGTTGATATTTCTGGTAAGCAATGGTTCATGAGGTCCTTTGAACATAAAGTTGAACCTCAATACTATAAAAACATAAGAAATAAGGGAAAAGACCCTTACGATCCTGTATTCGCAGAGGCATCGAACAGAGTCGCTCTCGAGCTTGAAAAATACAAAACAAAGCAATTAATAACATTAACTCAAATAGCAGATATTCGCTTTGGCGCAATTTTTTCCTCTGCCGCATTTTCAGAGCACTATACACAAGAGAATGGGAGCGTAAAGCTCATAAGTTTTCCTAGTGAGGATGATCCAATGCTGAGACGAACTAGGTCAATCAGAGTGCGTGATCAGCTCTTTGTGGATGGCCTTCAAGACGAATATCGTTCTTTTAGTGATAATATGGAGAGTAGTTATTTGATTTGGCAGGAGCAGAGTCTTCTTGAAATTAGAGCAAAAAAAGATGCACAACTAAAGGCGGCAGGAGAGGCTGTAATGGGCATTGCTGCTCTTGCACTAGCTGTTGCGGCAGTAGCAGCTGGATCTGATGCAAATGTTGACGCCAGTACTTCAACAGCAGCTATGACGGGTGGAGTTGTTGCTGGTGCAGCAGGCATTTCAATGTTGCAAAAAAGTTTCCAAACCAGCGAGGAAGTAAAAGTTCATAGGGATACACTCAACGAGGTTGGGGAATCTATCAATGTTGACTTAGCTCCACGTGTAATTGATTTTGAGGAAAAAACATTAGAATTAACTGGCGACGTAAAACAACAGTTCTCCCAATGGCGGGAATTCCTTAAGCGAATATATGCGCAGGAGATGACGCCAGAAAAACAATTGTAGTCTGGACCCTCTTTATGCTGCAAGCGAAGCTTAAAAAAGCATTCCATGAGGCTAAAGGTAGAAGAATACGGTTCACTTTTATACCTTTAATATTACTGATGTTGTTTTCACTATGGTTTTTCGGGGTGGTCAAGATTGATCTTTCAATTTTTGGCCTAACCCATGAGACTAACAAACAGATTCCCTCATTGGCCTCCGTAAACAATTTTGTCAAAGATCCAAGTGGCCCTGAGCTTGAAGCCCTTTCTAAAAAGCAGGTACAAAATCCAAAAATTACTGATCTTGAAAAAAAACTTCTTTTAGCGCCTAACAGTCCTTACAACGTAAATGACGCAAGAAATGCCTATCAAGAAATGCTTATTGAATTTGAAAAAAGTGTCGAACCAATTGTCCTGAGCAAGGGGTTTGCTGATTGGAATATTGAAGAGCAAAAAAGAATTTTCGCAAAAAAAAATGAGTCAATTCAGTTCTTTAGTTTAGGCAACTACGAGCAAGCCTTGGCAGAAATAAGAGAAGCTGACCGATATTCACGCATTAAAATAGAAAAGTTTGACACCAATTTTACAGAGTATTTATCAATCGCTAAAAAATATTATGAAGAAGATGATTATAATTCTGCTTTTATAAATATATCTCAAGCCCTTCGACTAAAGCCTCAATCTGTTGAGGCTCTTGAACTGAAGGAAAAGATCTCTCTTTTACCAGCTCTGTTAGAAAATATTCAAAAAGCTGTTATTGCTCGTACTGAAAATAATATCGATATGGAGGTGAAATACCTCAGTATGGCTGTCAATCTGGATCCATTAAGATACAAACTAGTGGATCGCTTAGATGATTTAAGGAAGAGAGTTCTTGAGAATAATTTTGCTAATTCCATCAAGAAAGGATTGGCTAGTGTTGGCAACAAGGATTTGGAAGCTGCAAGACTTTACCTGAAAGAAGCACAATCTATTTTTAAGGAAAGATCTGAAAATGGGTTACTATCAAAAAAAGTTAAACTTCTGGAACTGGATTTGAAAGTTGAGAGGTTGTTATTTGGAGCAAAGTCAGCATCTCAGTCAGATAATTGGCTTAAGGCAGAAACTCTCTATAAGGAAGCAAGAAAATTACAACCTAACAGGAAAGACCTAGAAGAAGGTTACAACTTAGCAAAAAAAATAAATATATTAAGTAGCAAGCTTACAACTCACCTACAAACCCCGAGACGGCTATCTTCTCCCAACGTAACAGAAATTGTTGGTACTCTGGTTACAAAAGCCAAGGGTTTATCGTCTCAAAGCCCCTCTCTCCATGACAAGAAAACTAAGCTACAAGAGCTTCTGAGAGCATATTCCAAAAAAATAAAAGTGACGGTTATTTCTAATGGTTTTACTGATGTTTCAGTTCGAGGAGTGGGTAAGGTTGGCTTGATAAATGAAAAGGTTATCGATCTCAAGCCAGGAACATATACATTTGAGGGTAAAAGAATTGGTTATAGGTCAAAACTCATTCAGGTTGATATACCTCCCAATTTAGGGGGCATTGTTGTAAAGATTTCTAGTGATGAGCGAATTTGAAGAAGACATTCGATTAGCAAAGGCACGACAGAGGCGTCTGTATACTTTTACATTTTTCACATTTTTTTGTGTAACAGCTTTATTGGCAGGGCTGCTGGTATTCATAAGTGGGACACCAATAAAAATATCACCTGTTGAGGCCCAAAAAACAGGAACTATTAAAGTCGTGGATGGATTTGCAATAGCATACAAAAGCGTGGTTTATGGATTGTTCGGAACGCCAACAATCAATGTCGGAGCAAACGGTTTTCGTCAACAAAAAAGAACAATTGGAATTGAGGAACGGGGAAATAAAGTAGAGGTTACACTTACTCCAGTACCNGGCAAGCTTGTGGCAACTACGTTGCCAGCTTTGGATAATACAAAATNGATTTTGGATGGAGACTTAGTATTCGTTGGTAAGATTTTCACCAGTGAGCTGGAGCACGGGTCATATGTTCTTCAAATAGATAATCCCTATTTTCAAGTTGAAAATCGATCTTTCAAAGTGTATCGCGCTGAAAAGCAAGAAATTAATATTGAGCTGACACCTGTCAATGGTCTGATAAAGATTTTATCAGACCCTTCTAATGCCACCGTAAGTATTGATGGAAAAAACATTGGGAAAACGCCCAATGAATTTGGCCTCAAGGGTGGGGCACACGATATTATTTTAAAAAAAGACGGATATGAAACTGTTCAGGAGATTATTACTCTCACAAACACAAATGATAGTGTTGATCGTGCCTATAAAATGAAGCTCGTGAAGTCCACGCTCAAATTTATAGTTGAGCCCAAGGGGGGGCAATTACTTCTAAATGGACAAGAGATCCCGCCGTCAGGAAGCTATGAAGTAGACTCAAAAACTAGACATACTGTGACTTATGCTCTTGAGGGTTTTTATCCNCTCNCTCGTAACATAACTTTAAATGAGGCAGAGGAGAAACGCATAAGTTTACTTCTCACGCCGGAATTTGGAAAAGTAGATATTAGCGTTTTTCCACCCGCTGAAATCTATGTTGATGGTACGAAGGTTGGAAAAGGGATTGCTAATCTTACACTTTCTGCAGTTCCCCACATAGTTGAGTTCCGAAAAAAGGGATATAGGACAATTAAAAAAAAATTTAGGCCATCAAGTTCTCACACCACCCTTTTCAAGGAGAGACTTGTGACGGAACTTTCAGCTCGCATGGCTGAGTCTCCAAAGGAATACAAGAATTCTGTTGGCATAGAACTAAAACTCTTTGAGCCAAATTCGTTTAAAATGGGGGCGCCACGGCATCAACAAGGCCAACGTGCAAATGAATTTGAAAAAAACGTGATACTTAAAAAGGCTTTTTATGCTAGTAAGCGAGAAATTACAAATGCTCAGTTTAAGCTATATAGTGAGGGTCATAGTGGACCAGCTAACCAACCCGTTGTTTCACTGACTTGGGTAGAGGCTGCAGGATATTGCAACTGGTTGAGTAAAAGGGAAGATTTATTACCCTTCTATAATATTGTTGGTTCAAAACTAAGAGCTGTAAATATTAATGCGGACGGATATAGGCTCCTGACCGAAGCGGAATGGGAATGGCTTGCAAGAAAAGCGGGCAGGAAAGAGCAAACGTTATTCCCCTGGGGGAATGATGCAATTGTCCCAAAAAAGGCAGGAAACATTGCAGATGAATCTGCGAATGGGCTTACCCGTTTTTATGTTCCTGGTTATAATGATGGTTTTAAGAAACTGGCATCGGTAGGAGAATTTCCAGCAGAGAATTCAGGTTTATTTGATCTGACAGGTAATGCTAGCGAGTGGGTTAATGATTTCTATTCGCTCACACCACCAGATCAAAAGAAGTTATATATTGATCCCTTAGGACCTGAGTTTGGAGAAGGGCATGTGGTCAAAGGTTCAAGCTGGCGTTCAGGAACAAGGACTCAGTTGCGAGCATCATTTCGGGAGGGGTTGAGTCAAAAAAGAAGTGATGTAGGATTTAGGATTGGAAGGTATCTCTATGCAGCAGAAGCCATTAGTGCAAAATAAATTAGGACCTCGCTTACGAGTTTTAATAATAGTTTTATTAGCATGTGGAAGTATGCTTACGCTAGCTTATGCGCAGTCGCAAGTTGGAAGTGCTTTTAATCTAAATTCTCCCGCTTCTTTCCCGGTGGATATTTAACATGTCCACAATGGTAAAAAACATAGTTGGGTTAATAGTTTGCATCGTTATTGTTCATCTTGCTTACATTGGATACATACAGCCAGAAGCTAAACTTATCTTGGAGGCTGCTCAGAATGCGGGACAATCAGCGCCCCGTAACCTAGTTGTGATACTTAAGGATTATGAACAAGAACTTTGCATCATACTAATGTTTTGGGGTGTTTTCCTTATTCTTGGAAAATGTAGCGTTATTCTTGGTGAACGTTATGTGTTTAATGTTGATCTTCTGGAGGGAGGGACAGGTGACAAGGGCGACCTTGTGTCTGTCCTAAAGTCTCTTGAATCTCTTCCTATAAAAGTAAAAAATACTCCTTTAGTGCGTACTTTAATGGCAAGTCTAAGACGTTATTTGATTACAAATAACGTTCAAGACACCTCAGATGCAATTGAGTCGAGCGTAGACGCGTTGGCACTCAAACAGGAAACCGAAAATTCAATGATACGTTATCTCATTTGGGCTATACCATCTATTGGTTTTATTGGTACAGTTCGAGGTATTGGTCAAGCACTCTCTATGGCTGATCAAGCATTGGCTGGTGATATTGCCGGAATGACTGGGAGTCTCGGTATTGCATTTAACTCTACTTTAGTTGCTCTACTAATTAGCATTGGTTTAATGTTTCTCCTAAATCAGTTGCAGCGTCTTCAAGATGGTCTTGTAGTTGACATCCAAGAATATTGTGAGTCCTTTCTCTTAAATCGTATTAGCAAGGGGGGGGTGAGAACTGAAGACTCGTAGAAAAACTGAGGGGTTTAATCTAGCCTTTCTTGACATCATGTCTTGTGGGCTAGGAGCAGTCATTCTCGTTTTAATGCTGGTTAAACTTGATAAGGAAAACTCTGTTCTTGAAGTTGATCTTTTAGAAAAAGACCTTCTAAGTTTGGAAAAAACAAGAAATAATCTACTGAAGAATATGTTTGAGAACGAGGTTAGAAAAGAAACTATTTTACACAAAATTGAGGAGACCACAAAAGCTATAGAAATCATCAGTAAATCAATCAATAAATCAACAAGACAAATAGCGTCACAAAAAAATAGTAAAATAAAATTCGAAAATGCCATTAGAGCTTCTAAAACCCCAGAGCAACCAAATGTTGTTGAGAAAAATTTTAATAGTAAAGCCGAACACATAATTGGTTTGCGTGTAAAGGGGGGGAAAATAGGAATTCTTATTGATAGCAGTTCGTCTATGACAGACGAAATACTGGTAGATGTAATTCGAAGAAAGAACACGTCTGCGACTAATAAACAAGCAGGCCCCAAATGGCAGCGCACGAAGAGAATAGTGGAGTGGCTAATAGCACGTGCTCCTCAAAAGTCGGATATAAGTATAATTTCTTTCAATGATACTGCCTCACTACTGGGAGAAAAAGTTTGGGCGAATGTAAGTGATGCAATGTCGTCGGGTCATCTTTTGAACGATCTAAGTTTAATAGTCCCAGAAGGATCAACCAATCTTCGGGCAGGACTCGAGAAAATGGCTTCACTAAGTCCAACTGACATTTATCTCATTACCGATGGTTTACCGACGAGCGGAGGCAAGGGATATAAAAGTTTAAATCCATTTTCAANATGTAGCTCTCTTTGGGGTAGAGCTTCTTCTATTTCTGGAGAATGCAGAGTCAAACTTTTCAGGCATACTGTAAATACTGTCAAACTACCTAGTGTCACGGTTAATGTCATACTTTTACCAATCGAAGGTGATCCTGAGGCAGCTAATGAATTTTGGCAATGGACATCTTTGACAAAAGGGATACTCATAAATCCAGCTGCGAGTTGGCCATGAGACGAAGTAAACGAGATCTGGAAATTTTTAGTTTATCTTTTCTTGATATTATATCTTGTGGGTTCGGGGCCGTTGTCATACTAATTTTAGTTTCAAGCAACTCAAAATTGCCAATGCCCAATACTGTCGAGGAGGCATCAGCTCTATTGAAAGAGGTTATCAATCGGAAAAAGATTGTAGAAGATTTGCAGTATCAACTTGCTAATGAAATTAACGATGTGGCCTCACAAGATCTGATACTTCAAAACACCAAAAATAAATTGAAGAAACTATCTCAACGGCAAAAATCCATCGTGAACTTGTCTGAAAATTTGCAACAAGACTTAGCAGGTTTGAAGCTTGTTCAAGAAACCTTGTTAAAATTAAATAACGTACCAAATCCCCAAAAAATTAAATCTAGGAGCATTGTGGAAGTTGCGGGCATACCGGTTGATAGTGATTATGTTGTATTCATTGTAGACACATCAGGTAGTATGAAAGAGATATGGCAACGAGTAACTAAAGAGCTAGAAAACATCCTTCGCATTCACCCCAAGATAAAAGGTTTTCAGATCCTCAATGATAATGGTGCGCATATTCTCTCTGGCTACAAAGGCCGTTGGATACCAGATGTCCCGAAAAGACGAGAAAGTGTTTTAAATCTTTTTAAAAATTGGAACAGTGCCTCTAATAGTAGTCCGGTTGAAGGGCTAGAAATCGCATTGAGGCGTTACGCAAATCCAAATACAAAGCTTTCAATATACATTATTGGTGATGAGTATAGTGGTTCTTCTTTTGACTCGGTAATAAACGTAGTGGCAAATTTAAATTACAACCGTGCCTCAGGAAAGTCTTTGGCACGTATTCACGCAATTGGGTTCATATCAAAATATTCTACTGGTCGGTTTGCGACCTTAATGCGAGAGGTGACACGCAGAAATAACGGTACTTTCATAGCCATGCCCAGATAGGCGGTTTGAGAAAAGTTTTTATTTTTCTTATTATAAGGTTTAGTTATCTCACATTTCTTTAAATTATCAAGCCGTTGACTATATTAGATCTAAAAATTAATATAACTACACCTGTAGGGGAGTCTCTCTTAAGAGTCTGAGAAATTGATAGGTGATTTGTGTGTTCTTTTTTAATTAAAATCACCAGCTCAATGACCCTTGAACCTGAACCGGATCATGCCGGCGTAGGAAATGGTGCTTGCTTGAATAAGTGCTTACGTTACGCCACTTGATCGATCTATAGTGGAGTTGAACGTTTGGATTTAAGCGCTATTACCCTTGATATATTATCTTTTATTAAAGCTGGTAAGGCAGATGATGTTGAATTTAACCGGATAGCACTACAACAATTTGCCTATCAATTTGCTTATAATAAACCTTTTTCTAAGTTTGCCCGATCACGTGGAAGGACACCAAGTTCAGTTGGATCTTGGGAAGATATTCCAGCGGTACCAATTAATGCATTCAAAGCACTCGATTTGACCTGTTGTCCTCCTGAGCAGGCAGAAGCCTTATTTATGACTAGTGGCACAACATCTAGCCAACAACGTGGAAAAATATATCATCAAAGTCTTAGTGTATATGACACCTCAATGCGCTGTAATTTTGCTGAGCGCTTCATGGGAGATGTTGAACGCATTAGTATGGGCATTCTATTCCCAACACCAGAACAATTGCCAAATTCGTCGTTGGCATACTATTTAAATTTAGCAAAAAGGGATTTTGGTTTGCCCAATAGCAAACACTTGATTGGAAGTGATGGCATTGATATCGATACCTTGATAACAGATCTAACTCGGTCTGAAGTTTCAGGAGAACCCTACGCACTATTGGGTGCTAGTTTTAGTTTAGTTCACGCACTCGATAGTCTAGAGAGGCGTGCTTTTTCTGTTGATCTTCCTGCTGGTAGCAGAATCCTAGATACTGGTGGTTTTAAAGGGCAATCTCGCGAGCTGACACCAGATGAGTTTTATGACACTCTTAGAAAGACATTTAATGTGCCGCGAAGTCATTGCATTAATATGTATGGTATGACGGAACTAAGTACGCAGTTCTATGATAACGGAAATGCAAATAGTCCGTCGGTCAAATCAGGTCCAAGTTGGATTAAAACACGAGTGGTTAACCCACTAACAGGAGTTGAAATGCCCAAGGGTTCTGCTGGGGTACTGGCTCATACCGATTTAGCCCATGTTAATGTTGTACCTACTATTCTCACTGAAGATTTAGGCATTGAAACTGATGATGGTTTTTTCCTTTTGGGCCGTGCTGAAGGAACAGAGTCCAAGGGTTGTTCCATGGCTGTAGATGAATTTCTGATTGCTGCGGGGTCTGCTGAAAAGTGCTTGTAGAGAATGCTGGATATTTGCCTGGATTGAATGCCAATGACATAGATAGGCAAGCTCAATTATATGGTCCAGAAGGTAACAAAATTACTGTGCTACTGCCAGTTTTAGAAGACAAGCAGGCTACAAAACTAGTTACTCATGTACGTGAGCAAGCTTGTTTGAGGCTCAAATCACGACCATTAGGTCAAATTTTAGATATAATAGATATTACCATTTCCAGATTACTTGATCGACAAGATCCCTATCGTCGTCGTATGGAGGAACTCCTTCCAATTGTCACCGGTTACGATCGAGAAATGGTGCGTCTTGGTCTGACCAGCTATTTAAAAACTTTTCGTAAGCCACAATTACAAAGATTTCTGTCCGAAGATTTTATGAATCCTGCAATACTTGATAGCTTTCAGCCACTACCTAAGGGAGGCTTGGGACGCGCTTTTGGCCCTAAAATTTTGACCCATGTGTGGTCTGGGAATGTACCGGGAATACCCTTATGGAGTTTAGTCGCAGGTCTTTTGGTCAAAGCAGGCAATATTGGTAAAATACCAACAGTCGAACCTATTTTTGCTAGTTTATTTTCACAACTTTTTGCTGAGGTAGCACCAGAATTAGCAGATTGCTTGGCAATCGTTTGGTGGAAAGGTGGTAGTGAGGCAATAGAAACAACAGTGTTTAATGAGTCAGATATGGTACTAGGTTATGGTCAAAATGAATCATTAGCGGCTATCCAAAACCTAATTCCAATAACTAAGCGTTTTCTTGCTTATGGAAATAAGTTCAGTCTCGCAATGGTATCTGCCGAGGCACTCAATGTGAGTAAAGTTTGCACAACGGCCCGACTTTTAGCATATGATGTAGCTCGGTATGATCAGCAAGGTTGCTATGCGCCTCAAATGGTATTTGTAGAGCGTGAAGGGTCAGTATCACCAGAGAGATTTGCCCAATATCTAGCCCATGAGTTAGCCGTTTTTGAAGAAAAGTTTCCACTCAGACCACTAAGCTTGGCAGAAGCAAATAAAATCATTTGTTGGCGAAATAATGAGGAAATGACACCTGGTGGAAAGGTTTTTTTTGCTGAGACTGGATCCTGGGCTGTTTCATATCAGGCTGATGGAAAGTTTAGTTCACCAAGTTGTCTAAATCGGACTATTCGAGTTGTTGGCATAGATGACCTTATGCAAGCACCTAATTTTTTAGCACCTTATAGTGCTCATCTTCAGACTGTAGGTGTTGCAGCGTCACCTGAAGCGCTTGTTACTCTGGCAAGTGCTCTTGGAGAGGTTGGTGTAACTCGTATTGCGGCAATTGGTGATATGACCTCTCCTGAGGCAGGATGGCATCATGATGGGCGTTTTAATTTACTTGATTTAGTAAAGATCACAGAAATAGATGGCAGGGCAGAAGATGCGGCAGAACAATTTGCTTACTACGATGTCTGATCCAACTTTTTTTGAATTTTGCGGTGTCTCTTTTGCTTATAGTAGAAGCACTGAAATGCTTTCCAATTTTAACTGGCGTATTCCAGAGGGCTCATTCTATTGCATTGTTGGTCGTAGTGGCTGTGGCAAGACCACACTGCTAAGATTAGCTGCTGGCCTGATATTACCAACCCAAGGAGAAATTAAAATTGAGGGAAAGTTGGTTGAGGGACCCTCGCAAAATGTTGGATTTGTATTTCAAAATCCGGCACTTTTGGAATGGTTGCCTGTAATTGATAATGTTTTGTTATCCGTATCATTGAGAAGGGTAGTGCAGGCTGAGGATAAAAGAAATGCTTTTGAGTTGCTGGAGTTAATTGGTATCGCTGATTTGGCCAAGCGTTATCCAAGGCAACTATCTGGCGGGCAGCAGAGTAGAGTAGCACTTGCCAGGGGTTTGTTGCCTTCGCCACCAGCTCTTCTTATGGATGAACCTTTTGCTGCGCTTGATGCTATCACTCGCGAGGGATTACAAGACGACTTAAGACGCTTGGTGTCTTTGCGCAAGACAACTGTTTTGTTTGTGACCCATGATATTGCAGAGTCTGTATATTTGGGTGATCAAGTTGTAGTGATGGAGAAGGGACACATTTCACATACAGAAAGAATTGATATGGAAAAGACACATAATAAAAATTTTCGGTACAAGAGTGATTTTTCAACCTATTGCCAAAATATTTACGAGTCTATGTCACACAAAAAGTCAATGGCTATGTGATGCAAACTTATTTTCCTTCTTTTTTGTTATTTGTCTGCCTGCTCCTATTTTGGGAAATCATAGTTAGCTTAGTTGATATTGCGCCTATGATATTACCACCACCGTCTATTGTTTTGTTGGTTCTATGGGATGGGTTGGTAACTGGTTTTCTCTGGCATCACGTTTGGGTTACAAGTTTTGAGACACTCGTTGGCTTCTTGCTAGGGAGTTCAATCGGTTTTGTCAGTGGCATACTGTTGGGTGAAATCTACAAACTTCGCATTTTGCTTTGGCCTTATGTTTTGGCTACACAGGTGGTCCCAAAATTAGCTCTAGGCCCTATTTTCATTATTTGGTTTGGCTTTGGTATACCTTCTACAATAGTCATAACCGCCCTCATATGCTTCTTTCCGTTGGTGGAAAACACCATGACTGGTATACAAATTATTGCGCCTGAAAAAAAAGATTTATTTAGAATGCTTGGTGCGGGGAGATTGAAAACGCTAATTCAACTAAAGATACCATCTGGTTTACCAACTATAATGGCTGGNGTGCGACTCTCTATAGTATTGGCTTTAGTCGGTGCAGTAGTGGGTGAATTTATTGGTGGTAGTGAGGGCTTGGGTGCCAGCATAATAGCAGCCCAAGGAATGATGGACACGCCATTGATGTTTGCCTTATTTATTCTCATAGCGGTGCTAGGAATTTTATTTTATCAAACTACCCTGATTGTTGAACGCTGGTTACTTCGTAATTGGTCCATAGGAGAAAATTAAATGATTGCTCGATTCTTTTTGATCCAGATTTTTATAGTTTTTATGACAGCTTCTACATTAGCTGACGAGTTAGATAAGGTTACCATTGCAGGTTGGGGAAAAGCGATTAGTGAAATCACTAATATCTTAGCTGAGCCAGAAAAAGGCTTTTTCAAGGCGAGAGATATTGATCTTGGTTATATCCCTGGCACAGGTGGAGGCTCTGCAATTACAAATATGCTGACTGGAGCAGCAGACATTGCTTTTACTGACCCGTCTTCATTTTATCTGGCTTTAGATCGAGGTGAAAGCCTTGTTGCAGTCTACAATATTTATCCGCAGAATGTTTTTAACGTTGTCTCTCTGAAAGAACGAAACATAAAAACTGTATCCGATCTTAAGGGAAAAACAATAGGTGTTTATAGTCTAAGTAGTGGCACAAGGCAGAATTTATTGTATTTACTTCAAAAAGTAGGGCTTCGGGAGACTGACGTGAAAATTCAAGTAGTTGGTCTTTTGAATTTTGCTCCTCTTATGCAAGGCCAAGTAGATGCAACAGCTGCAACCGATACAGGTCTTTATGTCGGCAAGCTCAAAGGCCTAAGTCCTGTAAATATTATCAATGTTAAGGATAGTCTAAACGTTCCAAGCGACATGTTTGTTGTGACATCAGATTACTACGAGAAAAACAAAGAGTTGTTGCGACGTTTTCTTGCCGCATATCGTGATAGTGCTGCTTGGATGATAGCGGAACCAGAGGAGGCAGCTAAGATTGCAGTTAATCGTTCTATAAATGGTCGTGATGTTTCAGTTAACCTAGGGATTATTAAACTGCGGAATATTTCTGCGCAATCTGAAACAACAAAAGTAAAGGGACTTGGGCATTTTGATATTGATATTTTGCAGTTTGGAGCGGATACATATTTTGCAAATGGTTTAATCAAATCTAGGCTTGATATGAGCCAATTTATTAAATCAGATCTTATTCCTAAGTAAATCTTATGAAATTTTCTGGTAAAACTGTCATTGTAACAGGAGCGAGTCGTGGTATTGGTGCGGCTATTGTCAAGGCATTTGCAAAAGAGGGCGCTCTTGTAATAGTAAATTATTTACAGAACCATGAGGCTGCCAATGCCACAGTATTTGCTTGTAAGTCATTTTCTGGAAAAGCTATAGCACTACAGGCAGATGTTACTGATCGAGAGGCGACGGACAAGCTGGTAAAAAAGACACTAGATGAATTTGGAAAAATTGATATTTTGGTGAACAATGCTTTCCAGTTCTACTCCTTCAATCCTGAAAAACGAAAGATGCATTGGCAGTTAGAATGGTCTGACTATCAGAGCCAAATCGATGGTACGTTGAAATCCACGCATGGACTCATACAAGCGGTTCTTCCTGCAATGCTGGGTAAAGCGGACGGATCTATTGTAAATATAGCCACTAATTTAGTGGCTAGGCCTGCTGTGCCCTACCACGAATATACGACAGCGAAAGCTGCTTTAATAGGGTATAGTCGAAACCTTGCGATGGAATTAGGGCCTCTTGGTGTAAGGGTAAATTCGGTTGCCCCTGGCTTGGTTTACCCGACTGATGCCAGCCGAAAAACCAAGGAAGACATTAAAGAGAATATCATTTCTCAAACCCCACTTGGACGGATTGCCTCGCCTGAAGATATTACCGGTCCTGTTCTCTTTTTAGCGTCAGATTGGTCGCGTTTTATGACAGGCCAAACACTCTTTGTGGATGGTGGAATGGTTATGGGGTAGTGTTGAAAATTTACAGAAATGTAGATTATATGTTCCTCAAGTTGAGCTAGTTGATGTTTTTTTGCGTGAACTATAGAACAAAAAGCACTAATTAGAGTGTTGGTTGAAAAATATTTAGCCTTTTAGTCTTGCGATGCAATAACCGTTTAGCTCATGGGTTAAGAGGTGTATAAACAAAATAGGTGTCTAACACCATTCTGCTTGTTTTTTGCATTAAGGAAAACACATGAAAGAATCGAAGTCCTTGCTTATAGATCGCCATCCTGGTCGTTCAGCACAAACCATTGGTTTAGCAAAGGAATTAGGAACTAGTCCAGATTTGATACACGAACCCTCAGTCGGCGTGGTTGGAACAAAAGGGGATAGTCAATGTTATTTGGGTGTGTCTGATAAAGTTGAGGCAATTCATGCTCGGCTTCGAGATCGTATTGGCGTTGAGCAAGACCAACTTAAATACCGCCTAGTTGAACCACAATATACAGTTGCTGTTTCAGATGGCATTAGAAATGGTACCCGTGAAATGCGCTACTCTCTTATTGGTCGCGAGGTAACAAGCGATGCACTCTGTGAACATCTGGAAGGGAGCGGACTAGCAGGTGTAATCGCAGTTGTTGCTTGTGATAAGCCACCCGTAGGAACTCTTTCGGCACTTTTAGAACATAATAAACCTGGAATAATTATGTCGGATGGGCCAATCCATCCTGGAATTGACCCTGATACGGGTAATCCCATCGACATTGTCAGCGCATATGAAGTTGCTGGTCATCCAGATCCTGAATATCGTCATCGCATTGCTAGCCATGCGTGTCCAGGTATTGGTAGTTGCGGCGGTATGTTTACATATAATACCATGCAAACTTTTATAGGTGTGGCAGGTATGCAACCTTTACATATGGTAGCACCAGCATCGGATGATCCAAGAAGATTAAATGAATTTCCAGATGAACTGATTGAACATTTATTAAAGCTAATCGATCTGGATTTAAAACCCCGTGATATCGTCGTTCGCGACTCATTGCGCAATGCATTGATTGTTGCTCTTGCAATTGGTGGTTCTACTAATGTGGTGTTGCATGTGCCTGAAATTGCACGTGCTGCTGGGTATAGAGATTTTTGGAAAGAAGTCATGACACCAGAAGAATTTAATTATCTTTCAGAATTTGTGGTGCCTGTCCTCACTGATGCGAGACCCTATGGTAAGTATTCAATGGTCGATATTGATCAAGTTGGTGGAGTACAAGTTATAGTGCGTGAACTTCTAGAAGCAGGTTTGCTTAATGGTGATGTTTTAACTTGCACCGGAGAGACTCTTAGTTCGCAGGTTGATCGACTTAATGCAGCAAAACCTGATGGTAAGGTTATCTACACAGTTAAAGCACCGTACAAAATGACTGGGGGTTTGCGCTTGCTTAGTGGTAATTTGTCACCAGATTTTTCTGCAATTTTGAAGTTAGCTGGTGTTGAAGGCGGGCTTGGAGATAATTTATTTCGTGGGAAGGCACGTATTTTTAATGGACAAAGTGATCTTATTAAAGCTCTAGACGAAGCACCTGAAACTTTTCAAAACAATGACATGGTTATTGTTCGATATGAAGGGCCTAGTGGCTCACCAGGCATGCCTGAAATGTTAGACCCCACGGCACGTATTACGACACTTTGTCGAGAGAGGGGTATTGTAATAGCTTTAATGACCGATGCACGTTTTTCTGGGGGCTCCGTTGGCTTAGTTATTGGGCATGTTGGTCCTGAGGCCGCTCTTGGTGGGCCAATTGCTTTTGTCGAAGATGGAGACAAGATCATTGCGGATCTGAATACAAATGAATTGAACTGCCCAGAACTTGATGACCCTGATATATTTGCTAGGCGCAAGGCTATTTGGGAGCAAGAAACCGTTAATAACGGCGGTATCCACCCTTTATGTGGTGTTGCAGATACCCGACTTTTACATCTCGCCCGCCATTCTTCTGTTCCTGCATCACGTGGTGGTGGTATTCAACCAAATCGTGAGGTTTGGGTCAGAGAACCACGCAAGGCAGAGCACTCTGGGTTTACTCCTTNAAACAAAGCACGAAAAAGTTTCGCTAAGGAATTTTGACTATTGTGTTCAACAACCGAGCAACAACTCGATTTCACAAAGTAATAGAAGACTAAAATTTTGATAAAAGATAATTGATCCGACTTTTTTTNAAGAAGTTTTGACCATTCATGCACTCAAAACTGAGTCGATATAACGAGCCATTTTCAGATCACGATCAGAGAGCCCTCCTACATCGTGACTTGTTAGTGTGATGCTAACTGTATTGTATGTATTAGACCACTCGGGATGGTGGTTATTTTTTTCAGCCTCCATGGCTATTCTTGTCATGAACCCGAAGGCCTCATTGAAATCCTTGAACCGAAACGTCTTGCTAATTGCATCTCGTTTTTCTTCATCATGCCACTTGTCAAGTTCTAAAATAGCTAGAGGTCTATCTTCTTCGCTAAGTTTTTTCATAGGGGTATTCTCCTTTTTGTAATTTTTAGACCATTATTAGGTAATTATCAGACATTCGTCGGAATGATAATCATAGTGATTTTTTATTATTCGACTTTATATTTATTTTGGAACAAACACTCTCCTGTGCTATTGATGCTGCAAAGATTAAATAATTATTCAAAGAATTCCATATTACAAAAAAGATAAGATTATAACTTTCCAGCTGGTGATTTTTCCTCCAAACTTATCCGATATATGTTTGTTTTTTTTTAATTCTTATAGAATTAATTGGTCTTACAAATACTACTAAACTTACCAAAAAAAGTTTATTACAAATAAGAAAATGTCCGAAGGATTAACATTTTGAACGCTAAAAATCATAAAGATACAACTGAGAATAATGCTAATTCTGGAATAAAGTCAGACAGTATAAGTAGTGATACTCGTATTGTTATAGTTGGGGCGAGCCATGCAGGCATAAGTTTCGCTGAGAATATGCGCAATAATGGATTTACTGGCAGTCTAACACTGGTTGATAGGCAAAAAGGGGGACCAATGGAACGCCCTCCATTGTCTAAAGCTTTCTTACTTGAAGAGACGGACCAAGTGAACCCAATGTTTCTGTTAAAAAGAGGAAAATGGTACAAAGAAAAAGAGATAAGTTTAAAACATGGTGTTACCGTCACAGAAATTAANACAACTTTACAAACTGTAACTCTTTCTGATGGGGAGCAGCTTGAATTTGACAAGCTTGTACTGGCAACTGGAGCAGTACCCCGAACACTTCCCTCAACAGAGGGACTAGCTAATGTTTTTGTTTTGCGACAACCCGATGATGCAACAGCAATTAGAGCTACTGCACGCGTTGCAAATAGTGCCGTTATTATTGGGGGTGGGTATATAGGTCTTGAGGTGGCGGCGTCTTTGCGAAAATTGGGATTAGAAGTATCCGTAGTCGAAATGGCTAACAGGCTTTTAGCTCGTGTTGCGAGTCCTCCGGTTGCTGAATTGCTGAATGATTTGCATGTTGAACATGGTGTATCGGTATATACTGGAGTAGGTGTCAATAAAATTTTGAATAGTGATGGGAAATTTACCGGAGTGACTCTAGCTGACGGATCTTCACTTAATGGTGACATGTTAATTGTTGGAATCGGTGTCATTCCAGATAGTAAATTAGCTCAACAAGCCGGTGTTGAAACTGAACGTGATGATGGAGGAGCAATTTTAGTTAATTCCTTAATGCAAACTAGCAATCCTGATATAATTGCCATGGGAGACGTTGCACTGCAGCGTGGTCACGATCTACGAATTGAGTCAGTTCATAATGCACAGGATACAGCGGCTCGTGCGGCAGCATCTATTATGTGTCAATCGCCACCTAGAGACCAAGCCCCTTGGTTTTGGTCAGATCAATATGACGCAAATTTACAATCAGTTGGAATTGTTCCAACTGGAGATGATGAAATATATCAAGTCAGGAGAATTGGAGAAAACAAAAGAAGCGTCTCTTTTTGGAGCTATCGTGGTAAAGACTTAATAGCTATAGAGGCGGTGAGAGATTCTAAGAATTTTATGCTTGGAAAAAAATGTCTTGAAAATAATTTTTCACCAGATCCCAAACGCATAAGTGATCCTAATTATGATCCAAGCCTCGAAATGGGTTAGCTATGTTCTCTTACTCGTCAGAGTAGAAAGATAAGTTTTAAACTGGCTTTTTTACTAATGCATACTGATAGCTCGGGATTTTACATATATCTCCATTAAATCAAATCGTCTTTCCCTCTGTCCAAGGGGGCTGGGGATGTATCAGTTCTTTGGTTAATACATAACATTAACCGTGTTATTCCAGTATTGACAATCGATGGAGACCTGTGGACGATCCCTTTATCTGGTTGTGCATAATTCCCCTTGAAAACGGCTACATCAAATTTTCTGAGTTGCTCAAGGGGTCCATTATACTCACGTTGTTCCAGTAAAGCTTTTTCTGAGTATTTATTTTTAACCCATTCTGTCGATGGGCCACAATATGTTGTCAAGAGTCGCGTTTTTACTACGTCCCGATGAAACTTCCAACATGCATCATTGCTAATGCGTTGCAGACGGACATCTACATCTTCACATTGATTGATATCTGCAAACTTTGAAGCAAGGTTATAAATATCATCAATAAGTTGTCCACGCATTTTCTCGACCTTTAAATCAAACTTTTTTAGTTTCGATTCAAGTGCGTGCGTAAGGTCGGATAGATTAACGAGAATACGAAAGTTGGGCAGGTTTTTACTGTCCATACAATTGATCCAGTCTTTTATACTCGTCGAAATAGTACGCCTCCAGATAACTAGTTCCATCTCAGTTCTGTTAATGGAGTTAAGACCTTCTATTGTTTTGCAGATTTTAACTCCACTCACTAAAAAGACTCCTTACGATTATTTTATTTGTATTGGAATGCACAAAAACTTCTCACGAGCCAAGAGCTTGCGAGAGGGTTTTTGCATTGTGGTGCAACATTTTGAGATATGTGGGCGCAGGACCATCAGGTTCTGAGAGTGCTCCTGGATAGAGGGTGCCTCCGATTTTAGCTCCAGTTTCTTTTGCTATCTGCTGTAAAAGACGGGGATCTGTGATGTTCTCAAGAAAGACTGCTTTAATTTTTTTGGTGCGCATTTGCTCTATAAGTTTTGCAACATTTTGGGCTGAAGCCTCAGAATCAGTACTCAACCCCTGTGGTGCAAGGAAAGTTATACCATAGTCACGTCCAAAATACTGGAAAGCATCATGTGAAGTGACTACTGTTCGTTGGTGCTGGGGTAGGCTTGAAATCAGCTTCTTGATTTGGTTGTGCATAGATTCAATTTCTGCTGTGTAAGTTGCGCGATTTTGATAGAACTTCGCTGCTTTATCTGGAGCGAATTGTGCAAGTGCATCTGTAATATTATCCACGTAAACTCTTGCATTAATAAGACTTTGCCATGCATGTGGATCAAATTCTCCATGATCGTGATGTGCATGATCGTCGTGATGTTTATCACCGGCATGTTTCTTTTTGGCATGTTTGTCATGCGGATCATCTGAATGGTCGTCGTGATGTTTATCATCGGCATGTTTCTTTTTGGCATGTTTGTCATGCGGATCGTCTGAATGGTCGTCGTGATGTTTGTCATCGGCATGTTTCTTTTTGGCATGTTTGTCATGCGGATCATCTGAGTGGTCGTCGTGACCCTCTCCTTCTTCATAGGCGATAGTCTTCACTCCAGATGTCGTAACTACATGTCTCCCCTTAAACCCTGAGGCTTCAATAAGGCGGGTGATCCAACCCTCAAAATCTAGTCCATTTACAAACAGAACATCTGCCTGACTTAATGCCTTTGCGGCGGCAGGTGAAGGTTTATAAACATGGGTATCACCATTGGGTCCGACTAGTGTCGTTAAAAGAATGTGATCGCCACCAATACGCTTTACCATGTCTCCTAATATTGAAAAGGTTGCTACTACTTTAATTTTTTCATCGGATTTTGCAGTTCCTGTTAAAACTATTAACATAAATGTACTTGCAATAAAGAGGCTTGTTATTCTTGTAATGTGTCTAAATTTTTTCATTGTTACTCTCGTTATAAAAGTGATTTTCTAATTGATTTGGTTACGATTCCGTCCACTGATCCAAAAGCTAGAGAAAGTAAATAAGCTGTACCAGCGACTAGAATAATTGCTGGGCCGGAAGGCAGACTAAAATTGAATGACAGTAAAAGTCCAAATAGGCTCGATAGTGTTGCTATGACAAATGCTATTGTAATGAGCCCACCTAAACTAACTGCCCAGAAACGTGCACCAGCAGCTGGTAATATCATAATGCCAACAGCCATGAGCGTGCCTAAAGCGTGAAATCCTCCGACCAAGTTCAACACCACCAAAGAAAGAAAGGTAAAATGCGTAATTGTGCTCATTCTACTTACTGAGCGCAAAAAAAGTGGGTCGACGCACTCTAGGACAAGTGGACGAAAAAAAATTACTAATGTTATTGTTGATAGTGTTGTAATAGTACTCAACAGGGTCAGGGTTGGGTTGTCCAGTGCCAGCACAGTTCCGAACAGAATGTGCATTAGGTCAATATTGCTCCCACGGGTTGAGACAATTACCACACCAAGTGCAAGTGAGATTATGTAGAAGGCTGCAAGACTAGCATCTTCACGAAGAGCCGTGATGCGACTTACAAGGCCGGATAGAAGAGCAACAGTCAACCCTGCAACAACACCACCAATTGTCATGGAACCAAGTGACAATCCAGATACAAGGTAACCAATGGCTGCACCAGGTAAGATAGCGCACGCTATGGCATCTCCAGTTAGACTCATTCGCCTCAATATCAAGAACACTCCAATTGGTGTTGCGCTGACTGAAATTGCAATGCAACCGTAGAGAGCTCGACGCATGAATGCGTAATCATAAAACGGTAGAAACAAATTTTCCCAGATCATGCCGCATCTCGACCACAAACGTGAGGAGGGCCTGCGCAAGCCTCGCACATCTGGCGGGCAAGAAATTGATTTTTTGATGTCAGAACTTTTTTGGTTGGGCCATGTGCTACGAGCTCACGGGCAAGCATAAGTGTATCGGGAAAATGTGACTGGACTGTTTCAGCATCATGCAATACAGCTAATACAGTACGCCCTACTTGATGCCAGCTTTTTATTACGCAGATTAAATCTGATAAGGTTTTTTCATCAACCGATTTAAAGGGTTCATCCAAAAGTACAATTGATGCATCTTGAAGTAGAAGTCGTGCAAATAGTGCACGCTGCATTTGGCCACCTGATAATGAACCTATGACGCGTGATTCAAAACCAGTTAATCCTACAGTAGCGATAGCTTTATTAACACGAAAACTGTTTTTCTTACCAAGTTGTCCAAAGGGGCCTATCTCGTGCCACAATCCCATAGCAACAAGATCAACTACTGTTATAGGAAAATACTGTTCAATTTCTGATTGTTGAGGAAGGTAAGCCAAGCAATTTTTATCCTTTGAGCCGAGCATTATTTGTCCCTCTAGCGGTGCGAGTGCTCCCATAACGCCTTTAAGAAGAGTAGACTTGCCCGCTCCATTGGGTCCAACGATTGCAGTCAAGCTGCCTTCTTTGATGTTGGTTTCAAGTTGACTTACAGCTGGTTGTTGATCATAGCCTAAGGTTAAATTCTTAAAATCAATAGCTGTTTTCATGACGTCCCCGGCACCCAAGTAGCCAGAAAAAAACCGGCCCAAAGGGCAATTAGTAATACAGTTGCTCCCAATAAACGAGGGCGGAGCCCGGTCAAAAGAAGGTGGGGAAGTGTGATTTTAATTTTCATACCTATTAAAAACTCTAAAAATCACCTGTAGATAAGAGCAATCTTCGATTATCTACAACTGCGAGAGGGCTGTTCAATGGTTATCGAAGATTGCTCTACTAAGTGGCCAACTTAGAACACAATTCGTGATCCTATGAAGAAGCCATTAATGTCATCAAAGTCTGATGCTGCGGTGTCATAGCTGATGTTGCTGTAGCCACCGTAGATGGTAGTACCATAGTCACTTAGAGCTTGATTGACCAAGAAACTTACCATCTTTAAATCATCGCCTGTGGCACTTGCATCNTCAGTNTTTNTGTANGCAANTGCNACNTTNGTNTTACCCAAGTCACTTATGCCACTTAGGGTGTATCCGACTTTACCGTAGTACANTTCAGGATCAGCNTTNTTNGCTGTNTTTGNANCACTTTCNANAGCNGTNGTTCTGTAGTTNGCTGAGATATTTAAACCACTTGGNAGAGTGACANCCACGCCACCACCTTGATNTGCTNTCATCTGTNGCACCNGCTANGTTNGCATGAAGNTGTATCCNGCNTNAACNTNCATNCCATTGAAATCACCACCGTAGGTGANCTGATANNCNCCTGAANCAGCAGTAANATGTGNTACNGCAAANCCAAAGCCGTTGAAGNNTGGNGATNTNTANCCAATACCACTCTGCTCGGCCNNNNCTCATNTCACTGTCATGTGCAGTAGCAACTGTTACACCCGCTGCTTGAGATCCATCAATTGAACTTGAGTCGTTAAATTTAACGGAGTCAAATAATGTACCTGAAATGTCATCAGCATGGCTAGT
>PBDF01000019.1 GCA_002717285.1 Magnetovibrio sp. | reverse complement strand
GCCGTTTGCCCTGAAACAAAGATCTGAGTATCTGGGTGTTGATCCATAAGGTCGGCACTAGAGTGATACCTTATCCTGTAAGTACCTTTGCCATGATTGAACCCTATAGCACCCAGTTTTGCAGAAACCCCTTCTTTCTCAAGGTATTCATTGGCGACTTTGATCGCTGTATCAATAGTTACCTTAAACTTGTCCTCCGGATCCCCTTGCGAGCTATAATTCGACTCTGGCCATTGTGAAAAATTGCTAAATATTTCCACTGCAGGCCTGAACACTTCTGTTGATAAATTCATGGCAACACCTGTAAACGCAAGCATCGCCAAAATCAGCCAAATCCATAGACCAGTAGCACGGTGCACATCGAAGTTAAACCTAGCAGGGCCAGAATTCCATTTAACACTGAGTGAGGACTTTATGGAACGCCATGTGTAACGAGGTAATGCGAGATAAATCCCAACAAAACAATCAACAAACCAAATAAGCGAAACGACTCCAAGCAACAATATACCTGTCTTATTAAGGTGGAGCGAGTAGTGGAGTTTGTAGAGGAATGGGATTATGCGAGCACGGTCCAGACCTAGTTCTCCCCAAACACGTTGTCCTATGATATCGCCTGTATACGGATTAAGAAACACCTGATCATCGACAATCGGATCTGCGCCCCTCCTGCTAGTTAATGAAAGAATAGCAGCATCTTCCGGAAGTTTGGGTAAGGAAATGTGTTCTACGCGTGCATTTTTGAAATGATCCTGCACTTGCATCACCATTTTCGAAGCTGGCATCTGCTTCCCCTTTGGTTCCACTGTGAACCAATTTGGATTAAGTGCTCGATCAAGTTCCCCAGCAAATGCAATAACACTTCCGGTTATTCCTACCACTATCAAAAAGGATGCGATACCTAATCCCGTATAACGATGGATTATTGTTAATAAATTCCTGAAGCTCATAAGTTTATTCACATTATGGGTGTTATTCACACCACAAACAATCAAATCACTCGTTCGTCATTATTTACAGCAGACGGCTGATCTTCTTTTGGCAAAACGGGGTCGAAACCACTAGTTCCCCATGGATGACAATGGAGCAGGCGTTTTGCTGCGTAGTAACACCCTCGTAATGGTCCAAGTTCACGGATTGCCTCAATTGCATATCGGGAACATGTTGGACAATGGCGACAATTACCATGACCGCCATTCGCTATCCTGAGCAAGGGGGCTAAAAAGATTTGGTAGCCCCGGATAAAGCTAATTAATATTGTTTTCATTTTCGATCCTAGTCTTATGTAACATCAGACACGGCATCGTGCGTCTGAATTTTGATCGATTATTGTAAATCGCGTCGCTCAAGATTGTAGGTGTCCTCGCTATCAAGGATAACCCATCCGGTTTTGCGGATTTGATCACGAAGTTTGTCTGCAAGGGTCCAATTACCTTCTCGTCTTGCTTCAAGTCGTTTAGCGGCCAACAATCGTATCCTGGGCGGAACTTTATCTTTTGGATCTTCTTTCGATTTGGCAGCAGACGGCAGAACAATTCCAAGGATATGTAAAACAAGCGCAAGTCCACGACTTGCTGATCTACTTTCAAGAACGGAAAGGCCACCCGATTCTAAATTAGCTATGATTCTGCGTCCGATGGAATGTAATCGCCCGAGCGCTTCCGAAGTATTGAGGTCTGATAGTAGTGCTTCGTATACTGGAAGAAATGGACCAAAATCGCATGCACCTACAGTTAATTCGTTCGGCATTTCCCCAAACCGCTTTTGCCAATAGCTAAGCCTAGAAAGCGCCTTTCGGGCAGAATCAAGTGAATGAAACGTGAAATTTAAAGTTTGTCGGTAATTTCCAGAAAGTAGCACGTAACGAAGTTCCATTGGGGTATAGCCTCGCTCAGAAAGATCAGTGAGTGTGTATAAATTTTCCAGTGATTTACTCATTTTACGCCCTTCGACAGTGAGATGAGCTACATGGAACCAATGGTGAGCAAATTTTTTACCTGTCACGGCCTCGCTCTGCGCAATCTCATTTTCATGATGTGGAAATACGAGATCAATACCGCCAGAGTGAAGGTCAAAGCTTTCCCCAAGGTGCCTCATGGCCATGGCGCTACACTCAATGTGCCATCCTGGGCGTCCGTGGCCCCAAGGAGACCTCCACCAGTTGGGGCCATCTTCTGATCGAGAAGCTTTCCATAAAGCAAAATCAGCAGCGCTGTTTCGCTCGTAATCATCGTCTTGTTCACGATCTATTGTATTTGTTGTGATTTCTCGATCTGCTAGGCGGGACAGATGCCCATAGGTAGGGAAGGAACGAACATCGAAATATACCGACCCGTCTGAATTACGATAGGCATGCCCCTTGTCGATAAGCTTCGTAATCAGTTCGATTTGCTCGGGGATGTGTGCCACGGCAGATGGCTCTACGTGTGGAGTCAAAAGACCAAGAGCAGAACAATCTTCATGGAAACGGTCCCTCCACTTATTTGTAAAGTTTGTTAGTTGGCACCCTTCCGCCTGTGATTTCAGAATGGTTTTGTCGTCGACGTCTGTAATATTCCTTACATGGCGAGTAGGAGTGCCATCGGCTTCAACAACACGTCGAAAAATATCCTGCATTACAAACGTTCTGAAGTTACCAATATGAGCCGGGCCATAAACCGTGGGACCACAACAATAAAATCGCAGTGTTTTCCCATNGTGTGGTATTATTGGTTGAACAGTTCGGGTAAATGTGTCGTAGAGTTGAAGTGGCATTATTAAACAGCTGTCGAAATTCCTGCTATATGATACAAGGAAGCACGTATTTTTTCTCTAGGAAGTCTAGGGCCAATGGCGATGAACAAAGAGCCAACGTGGGGTTCTCCGAAGTGACTTCGCAACTTCACACTTTGATCTGTTCCAATGAAGTCGAAAATTGTGTACTCGCCCTTTTGTTCTGCAAGCCTCAAAAGGCCCTTAGCCCTGACAACCTCAGAAGGCAANGTGCGAAGAAATTCCTCTAGCCTCACACGCTCTAACCCATCAGGCAACGGCAATTCCATAGAAGCAAAGTGATGAGCTTCACCATGCCTATCGTCATGATCCACGNGAGTGTGGGTTTTAACGCTACGNAAAACACGCGGAGATAAATTTGGCGCAACATTAACCAATTTTATTACCTCGGACTCGAAGCTCTTTAAGTTGACCCAAGCGGCATTAGGATTGTGTCTCTTAACATCTTTGGTAACAAAATCCAGACGCTCGCAGTCGCATTCATCAGTATGGCTTAANTATAGGTGAGTGGCGGTTTCTATTTGGTTTACTTCTAAACTATTGTGAAAATGCCGCTTTTGCCAACGTTTAGCGTCAATCAATGATAGTTGCCAAGGAAGGGCGTAATTTACCGCTCGGAGATCACTGCTAATCAGTTGAATAAGTTGAATAGCATCTGCTGTGCCGTTAGCCTCAACTAGCATAACTGATTGTCTATTAAGAGGCGCAGTTTCGAGAGAATTGAACAACTCATCCCGTGAACCACAGCAAATGCAATTCCCGGAAATTGGGATGACTCGTCTAACTACTTGTTGCAGAGCTAAGGCATCAACTCTTGCATTTTGGTAGTCATTAAGAATGACATACGGTTCTTGTCCGGAAGCAATAAGAGCAGGTATCAAGTCACGGATAAAAGTTGTTTTACCTGCACCAAGGAATCCAGTGAACAGTATGATCGGCGTCATTACTGTGTAACCAGTTGAACAAGAGGAATATCCCACTTAGGGTTTTGGCCAAGGAATCTGCAAGGGTTATTGTGAAAGATTTCAATAGCCTCCTGCGTGCTATGACCACGAAGTTTGAATTCAAGTATGCATTCCTGCAAGGTGAATGGATCACTGGGTCCCCAATCTGCGGATGANTTNACNAGNAGNCTCTCATTGCCGTATTTTTCCAGAATATCCACAGCTCGTCGTGGNCTACATTTCGTAACAGGATACAATGTCATTCCTGCCCAATATCCAGCATCTAGGACGGATTTCACGGTATTTTCCTCTACGTGATCAATCCAGATGCGATTGCGATCAATTTTAAGGCCATCAAGAACTTCTAGAACGGTTTTTGTACCATGTGATTTGTCCGATAGATGCGGGGTGTGAATCAATACGAGCTGTTCATGCTGCATGGCTATTTCCACGTGGGCTTGCAATGCATCAATCTCGTTAGGCGTAGACTTGTGAAGACCGGTTTCGCCGACGCCAAGACAGGTAGGCTTTTGTAAAAACTCTGGCATGGCTTTCAATACATTCTGAGTCAGTTCCTTGTTCTCAGCTTCCTTTGGATTTACAGCGACCCAACAATAATGACGTATACCATATTGAGCAGCACGTGTTGGTTCAAATTCCGCAATCTGTGCAAAGTAATCGATAAATGTTTCTGGATGGCGCCTATCAAATCCAGCCCAGAAGGCTGGTTCGCATACTGCGACAACTCCAGACATGGCCATACGTTCATAATCTTGGGCAGTGCGTGCGATAGCGTGATAGTGTGGTTGTATAATTTGCATATGAATTCCAGTTTAGATTTCGGAAAAAAAATCAAGTAAGGTTTCGGTTCGACTACCGGTTGAGGAATTTGAATGACCTAGATACAACAAAGATTTATACAGAACGGCGTTTTTCTTATCTTTCTGCGGCAGAGAGCCCCCACGTTCAACAGCGGCATCGTAACGGTCAAGCAATGCGGCTATTTCGAGTAGGTCGCGCCGGGCTTCGAGGTAGTATTTGTCGAGTATTTGGTCTGGTTTTAACATAATACTTTTTCAAAAGGAATTCAAAACGGAGGAACAGTAAATAACATTCTGAGAACGCGTTCTCAAATAAAACCGAGAAAAACTACAATGTAAATGAAAAAACAGTCTTTATAGCTGTTGGAAAACAAGTGGTTAGCCTGTGAAGCGGTAAAAAAAATTAATTTGGATCATAGAGGGATGATCAATAAAAGTCACAAAAGGAAACTAATAATTTAATTTAAGGTGCCTAGTAAGTCATGTCCAATATCGCTGCGACCACCAAGATTTTTATGGAAAAATTGCTCCATAGCGCGGTAAACATCGAACCTATTTTCTTCATTCCTAAACCCGTGACCTTCGTTTTCTTTAATCATGTAAGGCACTTCGACGCCTTTCTTTCTCATTGCAGCAACCATCTGATCGGACTCCGATTTTTTCACTCTAGGGTCATTAGCGCCTTGGGCGATAAGAAGCGGAACTTTTATCTTATCTGCATGAAAAACAGGCGAAACTGATCTTAACAAGTCCGAATCGGCTTCTGGATGCCCCATCATTTCATACATCATTTCCCGCATTGGTTCCCAGTAAGGTGGTATAGTTTCTAGGATGGTAAACAAATTCGAAACACCAACGTAATCAACCCCACATGCATATAAATCGGGTGTAAATGCAAGCCCAGCTAAAACAACATATCCGCCATACGAAGCGCCAAAAATCCCAATTCGTTCAGGGTCCGAGATCCCTCGATTAATCAGCCAATTAACACCGTCAGTAATATCATCCTGCATAGCTCTCCCCCATTCCTTGAAACTCATTTCCCAGAATTGGCGTCCGTAACCAGTAGATCCCCTAAAGTTGATTTGAAACACCGCATACCCTCTATTAGCTAAAAATTGAACATCAGGGCGAAACCCCCAAGTATCGCGGGCCCATGGGCCCCCATGCGGCAGAACAACTGTAGGTAAACTGTTTGTAGCAACACCCAATGGTAGGGTGAGATACCCGTGTATAATGATGCCGTCCCTTGATTGGTAAACGACTGGCCTCATTGGAGACATGTGTTCTGACTTAATCCATGGACTAACGTCTACTAGATGTTGTAAGGTTTTGTTTACATGGTCGTAAAAATAATAAGAGCCACGATCACGATCGCTGTGGCTACGGATTAAGTATTTGTCCTCATTCAAATTTGCACTAGCAATACTTACTTCCAAACCATCAAGGCGTTGTTCTAGCCATTCTTGAATACTGCGACGTTCTTCATCGAAAAATTGATACCCGCGACGTGCAGCCGTGAAAGAGACACCTGTGATGACCTTCCTTTTATCAGACCGTAAGAGGTTACTAACATCAACTTGCGGATGTTGAAAAATAACTTCTGATTCCTTAGCCTTTATAGGGTCAAAGGTTACAATAGCCTTTTTGTCGCGCCCGAGATTTGAAGAGGCATAAAAGCTTTTATTGTCATATGTGAAAAATAAAGGATCAACACTTTCTTTAAAGTTCGTAGTTAGAATAATTTGAAACTGTTGTTCTTCGGTATTTCGATAGAGTATACTAGTGCTAACCCCATCAGTACTCGTAACTAACCTTAGCTTGCCCTCATGATCAGCCAGAAATGAAGTATAATTCCCTGGGTTTTCAAGCACCAGTTCCATATAGCCCGTTGTTAGATCGACACGATATGCATCAAAAACACGTTTATCACGATGATTATGCTGAATCAACATATGATTGGGATGATGAGGCAAATCATCAACCACTGAAGCCCTGGTATCCTCGTGTGGAGTTAAATCTCTAAGATTTGATCCGTCTCGATCAACAATAAATATATGAAAGTTTTCATCGCCTCCACTATCAAGTGTGTAGGTTAACTGATCGTTGTTTGCCCAAAAAAAGCCTGGAATATCCCGGTCGCTAACGGAAGTTACACGCTTATGTTCTTTCGCACCTATTTTTTGTATAAAAATATTCATGCGAGTGTTCCAAGGTTTTAGAAATGCAACGAAATCGCCTTTTGGTGAAATGGAGTGCGCAACTTCTGAAGGGTTCTTGAAGAAATCNGATATTGGGATAATTGGTGAAGATGCTTTTCCTGTGTATGCTTCAATCACGTGCAGAGAAAATATTGTTAAGATCCAAATTGTTATGTGTTTTTGCATTAGGACTTTTTGTGATTTGTTTAGATTTGGGGGTTTTTCAGCAGAACCTAATATACAGTGCTGGGAGCCAAATAATAATGGTGATTTTTATGTGAATGTGTAAATAAATTGTTTTTCAACAAACACAGACAATATCTTTACTNTTCTCCGCAAACTCTTTGCCCCTGAGAAGGCGTTCAGCGAAGACTTCTGGCAGCCCTGATTTTTTTAGAGCGCTAATGGTTTGATTAACATCATAAGGAACTTCTCTTATTTGAACATCCTTTGAATTTGTATTAAATATCACATAGGTTGCTTCTATACCACCATGGCGCGGTTCTCCAACACTGCCGGCATTTATTAATAATTTAGGGTTAAGAACTACCTCCTTTGGACTTGCCCCTTTGGCGATATATATGTCCTTTTGAATTTGGTCTTTAAGACCTAATTCTGCTGTGACCCGCATGGTTCCTTGTATCTTTTTTGAAAAAGGAACATGAGTGTGCCCGCATATTAGCACATCACAATCGCCCGATGCAGCGCGTTCAAATAATATGAGATCATGGGTGGATTCCATGAGGTATTCCCCAGTGCTGCGAGGGCTNCCATGAACCATGAGNAGTGTTCCTGCATTTGTATCAGTAATACGTTGGCCAAAATATAGTTCGCTTAGAAAGCGCCTATTAGAATCCGTGATCTNAGAGCGAGTCCACTCGAACGCAGCATGNCCGTACTTTTCATCNTCTTCAGTAATAAACTTACANCCACAATCCTCNTGCTCCATTCCAATACCTTCGTCCCAGCACCCTAAAACGGTGGTCAAATTATTTTGCTGAACAAATTTTATAACTTCATTAGGGAAAGGNCCATATCCAACCAAATCGCCGAGACAGTAAACCTTGTCTACGTTCTGTTTCTGAATATCATCCCAAACAGCCTCCAAGGCAGCCATGTTGCCGTGTATACAAGAGATGATTGCAATTTTCTGAGGTTTTTGGGGGATCTTTATTCTCTCTCCTTCAAGTGGATTTTGTGAACTCATCATTTGTTGCATTAATCATGTTTCAATTTATGAAATTAAATTTTACTTATAAAATGGCTGACCCATCCAATTACAATAGAAAAAACTATTGCAAACGAAGATTGGCGAATCACTAATTTTACAGCAAATTTTATTTTCATTTCACGCCAAATTGCCAAAAGTGTTATAAGGCAAGGAAGAAAAACGCTTGCAAGATATACTGAGGTAAAAAGTTCACCTGTGGTCCCTACCCATAATTTTGTTCCTGACATATCACCATTCAAAAGGCCAACGGCCAAACCATCTTTCCGAATCGATCCTAAAACCACTGCAAAAGCAGCTTCTGGGGGAAGTTTAAATAAGGACATGAATGGACCAAGTGCGCCTGTTAGTTGAGTCAACCAACCAGAAAATTGTAAAAGGCCTGCGATAACACAGATGATAATAAAAACGGGTAAAGCCACATTAATAAATTCTTTAAAGCTAACACTTACTTCACGAAAGATGGTGTTCCAGTTGGGAATCATTGGATTTTGGCTTAAAGTTGTTTTATAAGATTCTCCCCGTTGTTGAATAAGAACCAACTTTGAGAATTTCATGTAAATTAACGTCGTGGCAGCCAATACCAGTAAATAAAAAGGAGTTAACCAGGTTTTTCCTGCAGCACTAAATATTGCTAATGTTGCTGGTAGTTGGTAAGAGCATGCAGAACCAAAGGAAATAGCGGAAATACAATTTCCTCTTGTGCAAACTGAACATGAACGGGTTGCGATTACCGCTGGAACATTGCATCCAAAACCCATGATAACGCGAATAATATCATGGCCACCTACTCCAAAAGGGNTGAATAAATTATTTAGGCTANGTGATGCTCTATTTAAAATACCAGCTTTTGTGTAAAAAGTAAAAATTGCACTAAATACCAGCACAGTTGGAAGGGCGTAAAGTAACAAGAATGGCAACATTGAAATTATCCCATAATTCTCCCCTAAAATATAATTTATCGGTTGTGGTAAGGAATTTATCTGCTGAAGAATGGGACCCATTGCATGACTTACAGTAGCGTTTAAATTGTCAGCAATAGCGTTAGCTAGCAGAACGGCTATTATAGGTGGAGCTAAAAGTGTGGTCAAAGCTGCTAGTGGATAGACTAATAATTTGTTGACAAAACGATCAAGAATCCAATTTTTCGCTAATNTGTGTGCCATTTACTCGGGTCATCCCTTCCTTTCCGTTTCAATGAATCAGAAACGACTTCACCAAGAACGTCATTTTCCAGGAATTGTCAAGCAAATGAGAATGCGTTCTCATTTAAGGTTGACAACATTGCTCATTGAGATGACAAGTANAACCAGTCTTTCGGACCACAAAAATTGAAAACAAATATGTCAGAAAAAGAAAAGCGTACTCCAGTTTCCGTCCTAACCGGTTTTTTGGGCTCAGGCAAAACAACTTTGCTCAATCGTATCCTATCAGAAAATCATGGTAAAAGAATTGCCGTCATAGAGAACGAGTTTGGTGAAATTGGTGTTGATAATGATCTTGTTATTGGGGCTGAAGAGGAAATTTTCGAAATGAACAACGGGTGTATTTGCTGCACCGTGAGAGGCGACCTTATTCGAATTTTATCCAACCTATTAAAACGTAAAGATAGTTTTGACTACATTTTAATTGAAACAACCGGGATGGCAGACCCTGGNCCAGTGGCACAAACCTTTTTCATGGATGACGAGCTCCGCGAAGCTTTGTCATTGGATGGAGTTATCACTTTGGTTGATGCGAAACACGTAATATTACATATCGACGATAGCGATGAAGTGAAGGAACAAATTGCGTTTGCGGATATAATTTTATTAAACAAAACGGATTTAGTAAGTGAAGGGGAACTCGACCGCCTTGAGGAACGCTTGCGTATAATGAATTCGGCTGCAANGATTTATCGCACCAAGGATGCAAATATCGATATCCAAAAGATTCTNAATATTGGAGGTTTTGATTTAGATCGCGCCTTGGAAGTTGATCCAAAGTTTATGGAACCAGAATACCCATTTGAATGGGGAGGTTTATTCNAATTCAAAAAGGGTTATTATAACTTTACCTTAAATCAAGGTCCCGATCCTGCCATGAATATTAATTTGCGAAAAACAAATGAAAGCACTGATTCCGGGATTAACGAAACAATTGAGAAAGCTGTATTAGCCTTTTCGGATAACCCAATCAATTTAGAATCGGGGGCCATAATTGAACCATGTGAGGATTTAATCTCAATTGAGCTTCAGCAAAAGAAAAATGAATATGTTTTAAAAATTCCAAGCGATGGATNCTATGTCTTATATACTGAACATCATCCAGATGAATTTGCCTCTAATTTTACTGATGNATCCGAAAACAAAGTTGATCCCCTCGTTACCCGTGAATTCAANCCAGATCACGAACATGATGAGGATGTCACTTCNGTTGGTATTAATACTCCNGGCGATTTAGACCTTGAGAAATTTCAGAAGTGGTTAAGCGATTTACTTAAAAACAAAGGGCAAGATATTTTTCGAATGAAAGGTGTCCTTTCATTTGCTGATTCTGGCAATCGATACGTGTTCCAAGGCGTTCATATGTTGTTTGATGGTCAGGAAGATCGTCCGTGGAAAGAAGGCGAACGGAGTAATTCTCTCATTTTCATAGGGCGAAATTTAGACCGAAAAACACTAAATGAAGGTTTTCGACTGTGCTTAACGTAGATCCTTCGAAATTAAAGCGGGATACTGTACAATTACAAAATGAATTTGTATTAAATGATTATATTATTGATTTAGGGTGGTCCCCATGCAGCAAACAAGTTGCTGCAGTCACTGTGGAAGGATATGTCTTTTTAGTGGATATTGAAAAACGTCTAAAAAGTTGCGAACCAATAGGGAATCACAAAATTGGATGTAATTCTGTTTCATGGAACCCGCACGCCTCACAGTTTTCTACAGCAGGCCAAGATTCAAAAGTTTCAATTTGGGACTCATCGTCAAAGGCGAAATTTTTAGATCTAGACGCAGGCGGCGATTGGGTTTCTAACGTCGCATATAATCCGTGTACAAAACAACTGGCATCTGGTGCGTCCCGTACAGTCAAAATCTGGAATGATGATTACAACCTGATTTATGAATCTGCCGATCACTCCAGCACTATCGCTGATATCGGTTGGAATCCAGATGGATCCGGATTGGCTGTCGCAGCATATAATGGTATTACACTTCATGTTCCCAAAAAACAACGCCAGCCAAGAAAGTATGAATGGAAGGGGTCAAGTTTAGCTTTGGCGTGGAGTCCAGATGCCAAATACATTGCAACAGGGGAACAAGACTCTACTGTTCATTTTTGGAGAGTAAAGTCTGGCGCTGACGCACAAATGTGGGGCTTTCCCACTAAAGTTCTTCAATTGAGCTGGTCAATGGACGGGCGTTGGTTAGCTACCGGGGGTGGGAATTCTGTTTGCCTTTGGGATTGTAGTGGTAAAGGGCCAGAAGGAAGACAACCAAAACAATATGAGGCACACTCCAATAAGATTACAAACCTGGCTTTTCAACCAGATGGTCCTTTTTTGGTATCTACAGATTTGGATAACAGTTTAGTTGTTTGGGAGCCTCTAAAACATAACAAAATTGTAGGTGGTTGTCTTCTATCTTCCCCGGCTTCTTCCATAAGCTGGTCTAAAAATGGACTCCTTGCAGTAGGCCAGAAGAATGGAAAACTCTCTATATTTCAGATAAAAAATCTTATATAAAATCAAGGTAGATATTGTGAGTTTTCCGTACTCGCCTGATGATATATAACCAAAATGATAAACCAACTTCCAGTCACTGTTTTATCGGGCTTTTTAGGCAGTGGAAAAACCACGCTTCTTAATCATATTCTTAACAACCGTGAAAATTTGCGGGTTGCTGTCATAGTAAATGATATGAGCGAGGTAAATATCGATGTTTCTCTTATTAAAAATGGAAGTGCAAGTTTAAGTCGGACAGACGAGACATTAGTCGAAATGTCCAATGGGTGTATATGCTGCACACTTCGCGAAGATTTAATGATAGAAGTATCTCAATTAGCAAAGGAAAATCGTTTTGACCATTTAATTATTGAAAGTACTGGTATATCTGAACCGCTACCAGTTGCCGAAACATTCACTTTCGAGGATGATCAAGGAAACCAACTCAATGACCTAGCCAGATTAGATACAATGGTGACTGTAGTTGATGGGTATAACTTTTTTAGAGACTACGGTTCGGAGGACTCCTTGTTAGATCGAAAACAAGCACGAGATGAAGTAGACGATAGATGCGTGGTAGACCTACTAGTAGAACAGATAGAATTTGCTGACGTAATAATTATTAACAAAATTGACCTACTAGAAAAGGCTGACCTAGGGCAACTTATTGCACAGATACGCTCCCTCAACTCAAATGCTCGAATACACTCCACAAAATACTCTCAAATACCTTTAGAACAAATACTAAACACCAACCTGTTTGATATGACGAAAGCCCAAGAGTCAGCGGGATGGCTTAAAACATTACGCGGTGAAGAAAAAGCTGAAACGGATGAATACGGGATCAGTAGTTTTGTATTCAGAGCACGAAGGCCCTTTCACCCGAATCGATTTATGAAGGCTTTAGAGGGCGATTGGCCTGGGGTTTTGCGTAGTAAAGGGTTTTTCTGGTTAGCAACCAGAATGGACTTGGCAGGGAACTATTCACAAGCTGGAGCTGCATGCCGAACAGAAGCAGCGGGATTTTGGTGGGCTGCCACCGATCAAACGGAATGGTATGACGATGAGGAACAAAGGCAGGAAGTTAGAAAGTTGTGGGTAGAACCGTGGGGGGATAGGCGTCAAGAAATTGTAATAATTGGTCGAGACATAAATGAGCATGAAATCAAAAACAAATTAGATTCCTGCTTACTTCGTGATGATGAAATGGAATTAGGCCCTGAAAATTGGGTAAAAACATTTGAGGACCCATTCCCTGATTGGGCAGAAAGCGTAGATCCGGCTGAATCAATATAGTTTGAAAATACACAAGTATTCCCGCAATTTTCCCCTTAATTACTACAATACACAAACGCGTCTATTTATGTTTAAACGTAATATCGACAGAATTATGAGTCATCTTTACGAACCAATATTGAAAGGTCGGAATGTTATATTTTTTTTGCTACTAATTACCAGTTGTGGCCCTAGCAATAATTCAAAGTCAAATGAGGACAAGCCTATTGTTGTTACCTCATTCTTTCCTTTGTACGATTTTGCGCGCCAGCTGGCAGGTGATCAAATTAATGTTACATGCTTGACACCCCCGGGTGCAGATCCTCATTCAGTAGAACTGACTCCTTCAATGGTGAAAACCACGCACGAGGCGCAGCTTATTTTAATGCTTGGTTTTGGGCTTGATGCTTGGATCGATAAAATACCGCTTAAAGCTGGGCAAAAAAAACTAAGTGTCTCAGATATGGGGATTGAAACTATAGCTAATTTTCACCCATCAAAAAAACAAGGCATGATTGAAATGGCAGTGCCAAAAAATGAGGAAAACAATCCTACCGTAGATGCTGATCCTCATGTGTGGCTCGATCCTATTATAGCACAAAAGATTGTAGCAGAAATCTCTGATCAATTCGAGGAATTGGATCCCAGCAGTAAGCAATTATTCCATAAGCGAAAGGATGAATTATTAAATAAACTTAAACTGCTTCATGCGGAATTCTCCAGTAAATTAAAGGATTTCACAAGTCCTAGTGTTGTCACCTTCCATGGTGCGTTTGGGTATTTGTTTAAACGTTATGAAATTCAGTTAGCTGGTGTTGTTGAATTATTTCCAGGTGATGAACCTTCCGTACTCTATTTAAAAAAATTAGTAAATCTAATGCGGAAATTGAAAATAAATGTCATCTTCGCAGAGCCACAATTGCCGGACCGGCCTGCAATTGTTATAGCAAAGGAAATTAATGGCCGTGTCGAAAAGCTGGACCCATGTGAAACCATTCTACCTGAATCTCCGGATACGACATACTTACAAAGGCAAATGAGAAATCTAGCGACCCTTAGCAAGGTTTTATCAGAAGGGGCAAAAAAAAGTGATGAATGATACAGTTGCGTTAAACGTGAAAAACCTAAATCTTGATTTAGGCGGAAAACGTGTTTTAGCAAATATCAGCCTCTCAGTCCGCCAAGGAGAATTTCTTGGTGTTGTCGGCCCTAATGGTGGAGGCAAAACCTCTTTTCTCCGTACACTTGTTGGCATCCTCAAGCCAACAAAAGGGAACATATCTTGGTACGCTCCTGCCCGACAGAAACAACCTATAATTGGGTATGTCCCCCAGAGTGCATACATAAATGAAAGCAACCCCTTTAGTGCGCTTCAAATCGTAATCCAAGGTGCGGCACAATCAGGGGCAGTCTTCGGGCAGAAGCGAAGGCAAACTATTGAACGAGCTAAAGCTTTAATGAAATTTTTAAGTATAGACCGGCATTTAAAGACGAGTTATGTGAATTTATCCGGAGGCGAACAGCGAAGATGCTTACTGGCACGTGCCTTAATGCGGTCGCCGTCGGCTGTCTTGTTGGACGAGCCAACAACCGGCGTTGACCAGAATGGACATTCCCGATTCTGTAACATTTTGAACAACCTTTCAAAGGAAGGTGTAACGATCATTTTGGTTAGTCATGATATTCCAGTTGTTTCTCGGTTTTCAAAACGAATTGCCTATATAAATAAAGAACTCAGCTGGGAAGAATGCTTAATTAATTAATGAGGTTGTGAATTATTTGTTTTGAACCATTTTTCATAGTAATGGAAGATATTTTGCTCTTTTGCTTAAATGAATTGGGGTGAATTACATTCTATTTTGGATTACGGCTTTCTTCGTCGTGCCGTTCTAGCAGCTATATTGATGAGTTTAACTTGCGGTCTAATTGCACCTGTTGTTGTCCTTCGAAGGCTTTCCTTCTCTACCGATGGCTTAGCTCATTCCAGCTTAGGCGGGCTAGCCATTGGTGTTATCTTCGTGACAAACGGTGCTTCTCCATCACTAATAAGTTACCTAATAAGCTTCATCTTTACTGTGTCCGTTGCAGCCGGAATAACGTATTTATCAGAAAACAACCGTATTGATTCCGATACTGCTGTTGGAGTTTGTTATGTAGCTGCATTTGCATTAGGTGTTTTGGTGCTTTCACTTCGAGAAGGTTATTCTGGCCATTTGGATCAATTCTTTTTTGGAAGCTTATTAGCCGTTAATCAAATCGAATGCCTCCTTTTGTTGATATTAAGTTTAATAAGTTTTATTTTTATTTTTTGGAATTGGCTATCAGTAGGAAAATGGACTTTCAACGAGGAGATGGCTCACGCGGAAGGGGTGCCTGTAAAAAAACTGCGCTATTTTTTTATGTTCCTTGTTGTAGCTGTTGTAATAGTGTCTTCCCGCGTTGTAGGAGTTCTCCTTGTAACTTCAATGCTAATTGTTCCAGGAGCTGTAGGCTCATTAGCTAGCCGTTCAATGTTCGGAATAACTATCGTCTCCATTGCTACCGCGCTTGTTAGCTCATTAATCGGCTTATCGATTTCAAATTCCTATGATGTTCCCCCGGGCCCGGTGATTGTTTTAACCGGGTTCCTAATTTTTCTTGGAACCTACCTCACCCAATATAGAAAAAAATTACCTCTTTAGTGTTAAGAATGAATTTCTACAAAACAAAATTATTGTTTTTTGTGCTTTTACTTGATTTTTCTTTCACCGTTAATAGTATATATACAAATAACCAATAATTAGGCTATTGAAAACAAGGACCTCACAACAAAATAGCATTTATCAAGTCCTGGACGAATTAGGGCGGCCTGCTCCGGCTAAAGTTCTCTGGGAATTAGCCTCTAATATTGTCCCGGGATTGGGATTAGCTACTGTTTACCGTGCCCTTAAAACTCTTTCAAAAGAAGGCAAGATACGCAAAATAGAAGTGGAGGGCCTAGCGCCTCACTATGAGAAGATGCGTGATAAGCATACTCATTATTTTGTTTGCGAAGATTGTCACACAATGTTCGACCTCCACGGATGCCCTGGCGGATTCACC
>PBDF01000008.1 GCA_002717285.1 Magnetovibrio sp. | reverse complement strand
GTGGAGTTGGAACTGTCGCTCATAATCGTCTGGAGACGCTCGCGGTCGCGTTCGGGCTCAAACCCTCAAGAAAAAGTGGAAGACTGGACTCGCGACCCGTGGCGAACTCGTTACGGCTGCTTCCTTCCGGACCTGACCGGGTTCACGAACAGTTCGCCCAACACCGATCTTCCGCGTGTACTATAGCAGTTCACCGGAAGGGTCCGTCAATAAATTCTAAGTTGGCAACGGGGAAAAAACCAACTTAAAAAAATTTTTAGCTCGAACTATCGTTCTTATCTTCTCCAGAATCACCACTATTATTTTTTGTGTCTGTCCGAATTCCAACACTATCTGGAGGATCCGAAAAAATATCCGCAGAAGGACCCTCAAAAAAATGATCCTCTGCTGGCTTAGCCTGGGGAAGTTTAGACTTTAAAACATCTTTATTCTTAACAGGGTCTATGGAAGCTTTTTCAACTTCGGGTACTGTCTCAAAGGTCTTTTTTGCACCTATTCCACCTTCTAAATCAGTCGAAACATCTTGTGTTTGATCACGCACGTAGTTATCTCGCTTCTCACTCGAACTCTTTTTCGGTTGAGGAATTTCTGGTGCCACAAAATTAGTTTTAGTTTGTGATGACTTAGAAGGCTTTTCATCGTCAAGACTCTCTGGTTTTTTAGATGGCTTTCTAGTAGAAGAATTTAAATCTGTTGATCGTTTATTTTTTACATCCTTAGACGGTTTAGACGGTGGTTTGAATTGAGGAGTGTTTTTATCTGCAGAAGGCTTTTTAGAAGAAGAGTTCGGAGTATAACTAGAATTAATGCTACTATCTAATCCATTTAATTTAATTTGCTCCCTCTGAGAAAAAACACGTTCATAATTAATCAAAGCCGAGTGCTCAAGTGAACTTTTCAAGTTCCTTCTGGGAGGTTCTATGGAAACAAAACCCCCGCTGCCACCTGTCATTGCCAAAGAATTTATGATAGATTCATCATCAAATTCATAGGTGCCGTCTCTAATTGGGACGAGACGTAGTGAAGTCTTCGTCTGTGGTGGAACAGTAACTCCGGCCAAACACTTAATTTCTTTAAAATCAGCCCCTTGAGTACCTACACCCGCAACAGCAATAGCACGGAAAAAGTCAAACGCCATGAATGTATGATCAACATCGTCAGCATTTTCAATATTTAAAAGATAGGGTTGACCAACGTATAAACTAAAATAAGTGGGGGAAAAATGACCCTGACGTATCCTAAGATCTATCGTTTTGGCTTGGCTCCAGTCAACACCCTCTATAAATTGAGTTGGATTCTGATTGCACACAAAACCCGAGAAATTAATGTCCCAAGGGAACCCTTTGCTACCTGGTGCATACGCACACGAAGACAAGGCGAGCAAAACAAGAGCAAGTGCAGATGGCCGGAAAGCCAGCATACGTAAAAATCATTTCCCCGTTAGCGCACCCTCAAAAAACTTGAAATTGCGCAGTGCCTATCACCCAAAACTATCAACTCAGGCAATTATATCAACATAATATGTATAAATACACATATCTCAATACTATATGTGGTGCAAAAATGTTTTTAAAAAGTTAAACTCGTTAAAATTTGCTATTGGTTCTTTTCCTAATCTTCAACTTCTTATGAAATAAAGCCGTTATTATTTAGACCACTTGTATGTTAGATTTATTGTATTACTCAAAGACAGACTTGTTTAGGCCACCAGGATATTTGACTGATGATAGTTGGTTCAATGCACGCCTACTTAATCGAAATACTCGCATCGTTCCAGTGTGGAAAAATCAAAACCTAGTATTGGATCACAACAACCCAACAGCTGTAATATTCACAGGCAACCATGCCCACGCATTACTTGAAATTTCCAACGAAATTGTATTTCTGGGATTGGATAGTATCAATATCAGCGACGACAATAACAGTGCGTACTTTGCAATTGACCTCTCTAAATGTCCGCTTCCCTCTCTAGCTGCCTTTATGGGTCAGGCCAAGTTTATTGAATTACGACAGGTTGGTATGCTCATGGACAAACGTGAAGGATCGTTACTAGCCCTTGCTCGCGGGTTGATGTTCTGGCACTACAACAATCGTTTTTGTAGCAACTGTGGGTCATCCAGCGTATCTGTACAAGGAGGACGTTTACGTCTATGCACCAATCACGATTGTGGACGTGAGCATTACCCAAGAATGGACCCTGCAGTAATCATGCTTGTAACCAGACCTGGGCCTGATGGAGGGGCGTGCCTTATGGGACGTGGCCACAATTTTAGGAAAGGTATGTACTCGTCACTTGCCGGTTTTGTGGATCAAGGTGAGAGCTTAGAACAAGCCGTTGCAAGAGAGGTCTATGAAGAAACTGGCATTAGTGTTGATAATATAAAGTATAGAGCTTCTCAACCATGGCCCTTTCCATCTTCACTAATGTTGGGATTTAGAGCCCGAGCAACAACAACTAAAATCAATATAGATACCAATGAACTTGAGGATGCGCGTTGGTTTCCAAAAAGTGTCGTAAAGAATGCTGAATCTTCTGGTTTACAATTACCCCGCAGGGACTCAATTGCATTCTGGCTAATCAATGACTGGCTAAATGACAACTAGTCTTTTTGAAGCTGCCTAAAAGTATCTGCCTGAAAAACACCCAAAATTTTTACCCAAGTGCTAAAGAAATTAAGCTCTTCCATTGCCAACTGAACACTTTTTTCATCCAAATGGCCTTCAATTTCAGCATAAAACTGAACAGCATAAAAATTCCCATCGACCATGTAACTCTCCAATTTGGTCATATTTACGCCGTTAGTAGCAAAGCCACCCATTGCCTTATACAAGGCTGCGGGCACATTACGTATTTTAAAAATAAAGCTAGTAACCCAATCACTTTCATCAAGTTCCGGAAAATTATTTTCTTGAGACATTAATAAAAACCGTGTTGTATTATGTTCTGCATCTTCAATATTTGCACGCAGAGACTCAAGACCATAAATTTTTCCTGCCAACTCTGAGGCGATTGCTGCTTGGGAATGGTCTAGTTTTTCAGAAACCATTTTTGCCCCAGCGGCAGTATCAGCATAAACTACTGGCTCAAGGCCAAGCTCACGTATCACATTGCGACACTGTGGCAACGCATGTGGATGGGAATGGACATGGGTCAAATCTTGAATTTTTGTTCCTGGAATAGCCAGCAGGTGGTGATCTACCCTCTGAAAATACTCTCCAATGATATGTAAATTTGACTCAGGTAGCAAATGATGAATATCCGCAACCCTACCCGCAACAGAATTATCAATTGGTATCATTGCAAGTTTGGCCCGTCCTTCATGAACAGCGGCGAAGGTATCCTCGAAAGTATGGCAGGGAAGAGACTCCATTTCAGGGCGTACACTCCGGCAAGCCAAGTCTGAGTAGGCTCCAGGTGCCCCTTGAAAAGCAATATTTTTATTTGAAGCAGTCATATTATCAGCCCTTAATCATCATATTTTCGAAAGAATCTGACGCGCTCGCTCAAGGTCATCTGAAGTATCGACACCAAGTGGCACAGTGTCAACGAGTGCCACATCTATACGCATACCAGCTTCTATGGCTCGCAGTTGTTCCAACCTTTCCTGGCGTTCTAGTGGCACCGGCTTGAGACCAATAAAACGTCTAAGTCCTTCATAACGGAAAGCGTAGAGCCCAATGTGCTGAAATAATGGGCCTTCCCCCGATGGGACACGCTGTCGGGAAAAATATAAGGCACGGCCAATTTTTGTGTTATGAGGGAATGATACCACCGCCTTAACCACATTTGGATTATTTTTTTCTGTTTCATCTGTGATTTCACAAACTAAAGTTGCAATATCTACTTCAATATCAACCAGCGGCTGAAGAACTGCACGTACAGCACTAGGCTCAATTGTTGGTAAATCTCCTTGAATATTAATTATAACATCAAAGTCGGCACCAGTATCATAAGCACAGAGAGCTTCATACACCCTGTCAGAGCCAGAGGGATGATTGGGATTTGTCAAAACTGCGGCCCCACCCACGTCACTTATGGCATCATAAATTTCCTGTTCGGCGCAAGCTACAACCACGGGCCCAACATCTGCTTCAATTGCACGTCGCCAGACCTGCACAATCATGGGTATACCATTTATGTCAGCAAGAGGCTTTCCCGGAAGCCTTGTTGATGACATCCTTGCTGGGATAACAACCAGCGGATTAATTGGACTGCTGTGCAATACTTCATTTTCAGTCATTTTTAAAAAACGCCACAGTTTCTGAATTTGTTGAAGCTCAGTATATTAATTACGTGCTATACTAAAACTTTTTTAAAATTAGGATTTGCAGTAGCCGGAAAGAAATCAAAGGATCGCCTTTTTATGAATTCCGGATTTGTAAAAAAATTTTCCTTTCCACCATTACTGCAAGGGGGGTGATTATAATAGTAAACATTATTGACGAACTTGCAATTCAACCAAATATTATAACTATGACGCAAGGTGTAAAAAAACTTTGTCCTCGAAAAAATTATCCAACAAGAATACCATTCGTCTTTTGGCTTTATACTATCCAAAAGCAGGCAAGAAGGCATTTCGCAATTGCCAAGCCTGTCATGCCACAAAAAAGCTAAACACAGGGATAGTCCAAATTCATGGTATGTATTATGCCACGAAAAGGGTAGCACTCGGACTTTTGCCGTTTTAGATAACTTTTTAAAAAAAACCAAAGAGTATTTATAACGGGAACACGAATGTCTATTAGAGGCACAAAAGTCCAGTTAAGCATACGAACATAATAGCTTGCTCGATGACCTTAAGCGATAACACAAAACTTCGGAAGACTGAGTAATGTACTGTAAAGAAATAGAATTGGCCAAAAAACTAGCTGATACCGCAAGCGCTATCACATTGCCATATTTCAGGCAAAACCCGGAAGCCTTCACAAAAAAGGACCTAACTCCTGTTACTATTGCGGACAGGGAAGCTGAAAAAGCCATGCGCACCCTAATTGAAAAGACTTTTCCTAAGCATGGAATAATCGGTGAGGAATTTGAAGATAAAAACATCAATGCCAAATATGTTTGGGCACTAGACCCAATTGATGGAACTAGGTCTTTCGTTGCAGGAATGCCTCTATTTGGAACACTTATCTCTCTTCTTAAAGATGGTTATCCAATAATAGGTATCATTGATATGCCCGCACTAAATGAGCGGTGGGTAGGATGCGAGGGCAAAACAACTTTATTCAACGACAGAAGCGTTCAGGTTCGTTCATGTAAAAACATTGGAGAGGCTTGGCTATATGCAACATCACCACAAATGTTTATTGAAGATGACTTTAAAGCCTTTGAACGAGTAAGAAAAAAGACATATTGCACACTTTATGGAATAGATTGCTATGCCTACGGCCTTCTTGCAAATGGCACCTGTGATTTAGTTGTTGAAGCTAATATGGGAATTTACGATTTTTGCGCTTTAGTTCCCATTATAATTGGTGCTGGAGGTTGTATGGTCGATTGGCAGGGAAAGCCTCTTAGTATGCAATCAGATGGCCGTGTTATTGCGGCTTGTGGGCAGGCCCTAGCTGAAGAAGTTCGCATTCTAATTAATAGATAAACCCTGATGAATATGTAAATCTCTGGAAGATCGTTTCACTACTATCCCTGCGAAAAAGATACGGATCCTTAATCAATATACTGCAAAACAAATTCACAGCTTCTAAAATAATAGACGTCATAAATGGTCCACAGCTATACGACTAAAGTATCAAAACTATACAAAATTATGAATTATAACCTTCACCTTTTAACTTCACTTTCATGAAAGTAAATGAGCTTTTTGCACGGCCCAAGTAAGGTGTTTATAGAATATTGGTAAATTGGAACTTGGATAGTGCTTTGAGCAAAGCTACAAATTTTTATTATACCTGTGTTAGGATTATAAAATCTTCCTTGTACAAAAATTAGGAGCATCACACTTGATAAGTATCGTCACCGCTTTAATAAGCACTATTTTTTTCTTAACAATAACTAGTCCAGTTATTGCGATACCCGTCCATGGGCAGGCAATGCATGGTAAAATAAAATATAACACCGGATTTAAACACTTTGATTATGTGAATCCAAATGCACCAAAAGGTGGTGATGTCAAATTAGCCACGATAGGAAGTTTTGATAGCTTCAACAATTTTATTATTAAAGGCGAGGCTGCAGCCGGTTTAAGCAAGCTATACGACACACTTCTGGTGCCTAGTGCAGATGAGCCTTTTTCTGTATATGGCCTTCTAGCTGAAACCATAGAAATCCCAAGAGATCGTTCATGGGTCCAGTTTGTGCTTAGAAAAAAGGCCCGCTGGCACGATGGCAAACCAATTACTGCTGACGATATTATCTGGTCCTTTAATACCTTAATCGAGAAAGGTCAGCCATTTTACCGGTATTATTACAGTAGTGTTGCTAAAATTGAAAAAATTAACACTCTTACAGTTCGCTTTTCCTTTAAACCCGGAGAGAATAGAGAGCTCCCTCTAATTGTCGGTCAAATACCAATCTTACCAAAACACTATTGGCAGGACAGGGATTTTTCTAAAACTACGTTGAAAAAACCCTTGGGGAGCGGGCCTTACATGATTGAAACTTTTGAGGCGGGACGATTTATAAAATTTAAACGCATCAGTAATTACTGGGGAAAAGATCTTCCGGTGAAAAAGGGGTTCGATAACTTTGATACTATCCGGTACGATTATTACCGAGATGCAACTGTTCTGGTAGAGGCTTTTAAAGCTGGAGAATTTGACTTTAGGGCTGAGAATTCATCAAAACTGTGGGCAACGGCATATGACTTCCCTGCCTTAAAAAAAGGATTAGTTAAAAAGAAAGAAATCAAACATGACCGTATTGCAGGCATGCAAGGATTTGTATTTAACACTCGCAGAGAAATCTTTTCAGACCCCAAAGTACGGCAAGCTCTGGCATACGCTTTTGACTTTGAATGGTCCAATCGTAACCTTTTCTATGGACAGTATACACGTTCACGCTCCTACTTTGGTAATTCAGAAATGGCTGCTACTGGTCTTGCAGGCAAAACTGAACTCGCTATTTTAAAAAAACACCGCGATCAATTGCCGAAAGAGGTTTTTACCGATGAATACCAACCACCAAAGACCAATGGTGATGGCCGTATACGTGCCAACTTAAAAATCGGTGACAAATTTTTGAAGGAAGCAGGCTGGACCATAAAAAACAAAAAAAGAGTTAATATGAAAACAGGAACTGTCATGAAATTCGAAATCCTATTGGTCAGCCCTATGTTTGAACGTATAGCTCTGCCTTTCACCAAAAATTTAGAACGTCTGGGTATTAAAGCCCGGGTCAGAACTGTAGATTCCTCGCAATACCAAAGGCGTTTGGAAACTTTTGACTTTGATATGATAGTATCAGTTTGGGGTGCCTCTCTATCGCCTGGTAATGAACAAAGAGATTACTGGAGTACTGCAGCGGCAAATCAAAATGGCAGTCGCAATTTTATTGGTATCAGTGAACCTGTGATTGATAAATTAATAGAGTCCTTAATAGCATCGCCTGATCGAGAAAACCTAGTAACTCGAGCTAAAGTATTAGATAGGGTCCTTCAATGGGGGCATTATGTTATCCCACATTGGCATCTCAACTACGATCGCCTTATATATTGGAGTAAACTAAAACATCCAAAAATTATCCCGATGAAAGGTACACAGTTTGATACTTGGTGGGTTGACGCTAAAAAAAATGAGAAAACAAAGAGTAACCAAAATTTTACTAAGGCTAATTAACTCATGCTATCGTATGCCTTACGTCGCTTACTTTTAATAGTCCCAACCCTATTTGGCATAATGGTAATTAACTTCATTATTGTGCAATCGGCTCCTGGAGGGCCAGTAGAACAGGCTTTGGCAAAAATAAAAGGTAATAGCGTAGAAGCAACAGCACGAGTTAGTGGGACTGGTGGTGAGATAAGCAACCCTGAGAAATCTGGATTAACAACTGCAACTTCACAACAAACTAGATACAGAGGCGCTCGGGGCTTAGATCCAAAATTCGTTGAGGAAATTGAGAAGCAGTTTGGTTTTGATAAACCTGCTCATGAGCGCTTTTTTTTGATGATGGGCAACTACCTGCGCTTCGATTTTGGAGACAGTTTTTTTCGTGATCGAAGTGTCTTTGAGCTGGTGGTTGATAAATTACCCGTTTCTATTTCACTTGGGCTTTGGACAACTTTATTAGTGTATTTAATTTCCATTCCTCTGGGTATTGCAAAGGCTGTGCGCGACGGATCAGCCTTAGATGTTTGGTCTAGTGCTATTGTTGTTGTAGGCAATGCGGTCCCCGCTTTTTTATTTGCCATTGCATTAATTGTTTTTTTTGCTGGTGGCCGCTACCTCGATTGGTTCCCGCTTCGCGGCTTAACATCTGATAATTTTAGTCAGCTTTCAACACTCGGACAAATAACAGATTATTTTTGGCACATGGCGCTTCCTATAATTTCAATGGTTATTGGCGGTTTTGCTGGGTTGACTATGCTAACCAAAAACTCTTTTCTAGATGAAATTAATAAGCAATATGTGATCACCGCCCACTCTAAGGGCCTGGGGGAAAACCGAGTTTTATATGGACATGTGTTCCGAAATGCTATGCTCATTGTTGTGGCAGGGTTCCCCAGTGCATTTGTAAGCATTTTATTCACCGGTGCTTTATTGACTGAAATAATTTTTTCTCTTGATGGACTGGGTTTATTAGGTTTTGAAGCGGCAATTAATCGGGACTATCCCGTTATGTTTGGAACTCTTTATTTTTTTACCCTACTAGGACTACTGCTGAATTTACTTGGTGATATCATGTATCACATTATTGACCCACGTATTGATTTTGATAGGCGTGAGATCTGAGCAACATGCAATTGTCCCCACTCACCAAAAGAAGGCTTACCAACTTTAGAGCAAACAAACGTGGCTTCTGGTCTTTATGGATATTTCTAGGCCTTTTTTTTACAAGCTTGTTTGCCGAATTCATTGCCAACGATAAACCTATTCTAGTTAGGTTTGAAGGCACGTTTTTCTTTCCAATAATTGTTGATTACCCTGAAACAGTATTTGGTGGCTTCCTCGAAACTGCTACAGAATATGCAGACCCTGAAGTGCGTGAAATGATTGAGGAAAAGGGCTGGATCATCTGGCCCTTAATTCCTTTTAGTTACGACACAGTCAATTACGAATTAACGCTACCTGCTCCTGCGCCTCCATCAGATCTAAATTGGTTAGGCACAGATGATCAGGGTCGTGATGTTGCTGCACGTCTAATATATGGTTTTCGTATATCAGTGCTTTTCGGGTTAACTCTAACTTTTTTTAGCTCTGTTATTGGCATCGCATCTGGTGCAGTACAAGGTTTCTTTGGTGGCTTAACAGATCTGTTTTTTCAACGCTTCATTGAAATTTGGTCTGGCCTTCCAACTCTTTACCTTTTGATTATTCTTGCCAGTATAGTCGAACCCAATTTCTGGTGGTTACTGGGACTAATGCTATTATTCTCATGGATGACGCTAGTAGGTGTAGTACGTGCTGAATTTCTTCGCGCCAGAAATTTTGATTATGTTCGCGCTGCTAAAGCCTTAGGTGTTAACGATTGGACTATCATGTTTAAACATATTTTACCAAACGCAATGGTTGCAACCATAACATTCTTACCTTTTATACTGAACGGCTCAATAACAACACTTACGGCACTTGACTTTTTAGGCTTCGGCTTACCTGCAGGATCGCCATCACTAGGTGAGTTGCTCAACCAGGGAAAGGCCAATTTACAAGCACCCTGGCTTGGTTTGACTACATTTTTTATACTTGCAGTGATGTTGAGTCTTTTAATCTTTATAGGTGAAGCAGTTCGTGATGCTTTTGATCCAAGAAAAACTTTTAAATGAGTTTACTTGAAATAAAAAATTTAGGCGTGTCCTTTGGTGTGGGTACACAAGAAATTAAGGCTATGCAAGGCGCATCACTAGAGATCAACAAAGGTGAAACAGTCGCCTTAGTTGGTGAATCGGGGTCAGGTAAGTCCGTGACCGCCTTGTCAATTCTCAAACTCCTTCCCTATCCGATAGCCCACCATCCGTCTGGCTCAATTATTTTTGCCGGTGAGGAATTGATTGATGCAGATGAGACAAGAATGCGCAAAATTCGAGGAAATCAAATCTCAATGATTTTTCAAGAACCACTAACCTCATTGAACCCTCTGCATTCTATAGAAAAGCAGATTAGTGAAGTATTGTTAGTTCACAAAATGATGAGCAAAACCCAAGCAAATGCTCGGGTTATAGAGCTACTTAATCTGGTTGGGCTCGAGGAAGCAATTGAAAGGCTGAACGATCTTCCACATCAGTTCTCAGGTGGACAGCAGCAACGGATCATGATTGCAATGTCACTTGCAAATGAACCTGATCTTCTTATTGCAGACGAGCCCACTACTGCCGTCGACGTAACAATTCAAGCACAGTTGCTTAATTTATTGAATAAACTACGCAATGAGCTTGGCATGGCATTATTACTAATTACCCACGATCTCGGCGTGGTTCGCAAAATGGCGGACAAAGTTGTCATTATGAATAGTGGTAAGATAGTTGAACAAGGCCCTCTTAAAGAAGTCTTTGAGAAACCTCAAAGCTCTTACACTAAACAACTGCTACGCGCTGAACCCAAAGGCAGACCCGAAAGCGCAATCCCGAATGCAAAAGTCCTGATAAGCAGTAAAAATGTTAGAGTCTGGTACCCCATCAAGAAAGGCTTGCTGCAGCGCACTACGGGACACATTAAAGCAGTTGATAGTGTCACAATATCCATCAAAAAAGGGCATACCCTTGGTGTGGTCGGCGAGTCAGGCTCAGGTAAAAGTTCGTTGGCTCGAGCTTTGCTCAAGCTAGAAGACAGCGAAGGTGAAATAAAATTTGATAATAAATATTTAAATAATATGTCAAAAAAAGCTCTTCGCCCTCTGCGTAAGCGCATGCAGATTGTTTTTCAAGACCCTTTTAGTTCCCTGAGCCCAAGGCTCTCTATTGGTGAAATAATTGGTGAAGGGCTAAATGCGCATAAACTAGTTAAAAACGAAAATAAACGCCGCCGATTAATTGTTAAAACTCTAGTTGAAGTAGGACTAGAACCACACATGATGAACCGTTACCCGCACGAATTTTCTGGTGGCCAGCGTCAACGTATTTCTATTGCACGTGCCCTAGTTCTTAATCCAGATTTTATTGTTTTAGATGAGCCTACAAGTGCACTAGATATGTCTGTGCAGGCACAAATCGTCCAACTACTTCGCGACTTACAGAAGAGCCACGGACTAACCTACTTGTTCATCTCCCATGATTTAAAGGTAGTCCGTGCGGTCTCACATGACATTGCCGTCATGCGAAAGGGCAGAATTGTTGAACATGGTCCAACAGCAGAAATTTTTACCAATCCTAAAGAATCTTACACACGTGCGCTAATGGCTGCAGCTTTTGAAATAAAAGCCGACAATAAATAGGTAATTGAGATATAAAAATGACTAATGCCCTAGTTTACATTAGCCCTTCTGACCCAGCAGATCGCTGGCGTGACGCACTAATACCAGCTCTACCGGAGGTAGACTTTAGCAATGATTTCCATGTTTGGCCCGATTGCTTAAGCGAACTTGATAAACTTGGAGATATAGATATTGCGTTAGTATGGAAACCGAAGCCGGGGAGCCTAAATCACTTTCCCAACCTTAAAGCTGTTATTAACTTAGGAGCTGGCGTCGATGCTGTTCTGGCCGACAAAACATACCCCAAAAATATTCCTCTAATTCGTTTAATTGACCCGACCTTAACTCGACACATGAGTGAATTTGTCGTTCACCGAGTTCTCCACTTTCACCGCAAATTCCACATATACGACCAGATGCAACGCAATCACAATTGGCAAGAACTAGATCAAGAAGATACCCTACAAAAGCGTGTCGGGATCATGGGACTGGGGACCTTGGGTAGTGATGCGGCGAATCANCTTGCTCCTTTTGGATTTAAAATTGCTAGTTGGAGTCGCACCAAGAAACACGTTAAAGACATTGAGTCCTTCTATGGCAAAAATAGCCTTGAGGATTTTCTCAAACGTACTGATATTCTTATTTGCTTGTTGCCGTTAACGGCTGAGACGCAGGGAATAATTAACAAAAAAACACTTTACCAGTTACCGATTGGCGCTTATGTAATCAATCCTGGAAGGGGACGCCTAATCAATCAAGACGATTTACTAGTGGCGCTGGATAGTGGTCATATTGCCGGTGCGGCACTAGATGTTTTTTACACAGAACCACTACCCACAAATAGTCTAATTTGGGATCACCCAAAAATTATAGTCACACCGCACATTGCAAGCATCACATCAGCTCGATCAGCTGCAGAACAAATTGCTGAGAATATCCGCCGAATACGCCGTAGTGAGAAACCAGACAATTTAGTTGATTTAAACTCAGGCTATTAACCTAAATATACATACGAAAGCCAGAGCAAGCCGCCACCAAGAAGGACTCGATAGATTGCAAATGGAGCAAAACTAGACCTCTTGAGCCAACTCATCAAAAAAGATATAGCAACCATCGCAAATAAGAAAGAGAGAGCTGCAGCGAAGAAGGCATCAACTGTTAAGTATATGTCACCAATGCTATATATTTCTAATGCTGAAAGGGTGCCTGCTCCAATAATTGTTGGTATGGACAACAACATCGAAAAACGGGCTGCAGCACTTCTTTCCATGCCAAGAATTCTTGCGGCAGACATTGTAATTCCCGAACGTGAAGTTCCAGGCACTAATGCAAGAACCTGAGCAAAACCAACTATGATTGCATCACTAACCCCCATGTGCTCTACCCGACGTAAGGTCATACCAACCTTATCTGAGAGCCACAAAACAATACCAAAACCCAGTGTGGCCCAAGCAATTACATTCAAAGAACGCAATCCATCCACACCGTAGTGCTTGAGACCATAACCAACTAAAAAAACTGGGATTGTCGCCAACACAATCAGTCCAGCAAGCTTAGCATGGGGATCTTTGCGTCCCCGTGCAGCAATCACTATCCCCCTCAACATAGCAAATACATCACGCCAGAAGTACAAAAGAACTGCACCTAACGTGCCTAGGTGCACTGCAACATCAATGATTTGACCTTGATCCGGCCAACTCGTAAAAATTGGCACAAGTACTAAATGCCCCGAAGAGCTTATTGGTAAAAATTCAGTAACGCCCTGAACAAGTGCTAGAACCACAATATGTAGTATCGACACATTATACCTTTCTATTTATTGAGCTTCAAATAAATTAGGCTTAAAACACCCAGTTGTGAACAAATTCTACAAAAGATTGTTTAAATCATATATTATATTATGCGTTTTTTGCATAACCGCAATGCGAACAAAATTTCATTTTTTATAATTGAAAAGCTATACTATAATCATAATAATTAATGCTCCAAATTGTATTTGCACTAAATAGTAAGAGATTTATCCTATGAGCCAACCAGTTTGGCCCCAAGCGCACAGGTTGCCACAAAAAAAGGGGCTCTACGACCCCAGAAATGAACATGACAACTGTGGTCTGGGCTTTATCGCAGACATCAAAAACCGTAAGTCCCACCAAATTGTACAGCAAGGTATACAAATTCTTATCAATTTGGACCATCGTGGAGCAGTTGGTGCAGATCCATTAGCGGGTGATGGTGCTGGNATCCTGTTACAAATACCCGACACTTTATACCGCGAAGAATGTGCCCAATTGGGGTTTAACCTACCCGAAGTTGGTGATTATGCCGTTGGAATGGTGTTTTTACCGCAAAATCAAAAAACCCAAACGGCTTGCTTAAAAGCGTTTGAGGCAGTCGTCGCAGAAGAAGGGCAGAATATTCTCGGTTGGCGAGATTTACCAGTTGATAATAGTGTTCTTGGCGAGAGCGTAAAACCCATTGAGCCCGTCATACGCCAAATATTTATTGGTCGTGGCAGGAACTGCACCAATGCCGACGCATTTGAACGTAAGCTATTTGTCATTCGCAAACAGGTCCACCACAAAGTCTGGGATGTTGAACTAGAGGACAGGGAAGACTTCTACATACCCTCAATGTCATCTAGGACTGTAGTTTACAAGGGGATGATGCTAGTCTGTAACGTCAGTAAATATTTCACAGATTTAAACGACGATCGTTGCCAGTCTGCGCTTGCGCTTGTCCATCAAAGATTCTCCACCAATACCTTCCCATCCTGGCCATTAGCTCAGCCTTTTCGCTATTTGTGCCACAATGGTGAGATTAATACAGTACGCGGAAACATCAACTGGATGCATGCCCGTAGACATGGTATGAGTTCAGAAGTTCTTGGTCCAGATCTTGAAAAACTATGGCCTTTGATTGGTGATGGCGCATCTGACTCAGCTACCTTTGATAATGCTTTAGAATTACTTGTAGCTGGGGGCTATTCTTTAGCCCACGCGATGATGATAATGATACCTGAAGCATGGTCTGGCAACACTCTAATGGACAAGAAACGTCGGGCTTTCTATGAGTATCATGCAGCTTTAATGGAGCCTTGGGATGGACCTGCTGCCATGGCCTTTACAGATGGCCGTCAAATAGGGGCCACTCTAGACCGAAACGGCTTACGCCCATCCCGATACATTATTACTGATGATGAAAAGGTCATTGTTGGATCAGAAGTTGGGGCCTTACCTATACCGGAGAGCGCAATTGTAAAAAAATGGCGTTTACAGCCAGGCAAAATGTTGCTGATAGATTTGGAAGAAGGTCGGATCGTGGACGATGCTGAATTAAAAGAAACTTTGTCCAAGGCTAAGCCCTACCAGAAATGGCTCAACAAAACCCAAATTTTACTAGATGATCTTCCAGACGAAGTCTCACCAATGCCACCAAATAAAGAAACCATTCAAGATCGACAACAGGCCTTCGGATATACACAAGAGGATGTAAAATTTTATATCACTCCTATGGCTATCGAAGGCTCTGACCCATTAGGCTCCATGGGAAGCGACATTCCACCAGCCGTTCTCTCAAGTCGCTCGAGAATGCTTTATTCGTACTTCAAGCAGATATTTGCCCAAGTCACCAACCCTCCGATAGATCCAATTCGCGAAGAATCAGTTATGTCTTTGGTATCTCTAATAGGTCCGAGGCCGAACCTCCTTAATATGGAAACTGGTGGCAATCACATGCGTTTGGAGGTTGAACAACCTATTCTTTCTAATGTTGATCTAGAAAAAATTCGTCGCATTGGAAACAACGTAAAAGAAGCCTTTATCACCTACACATTAGATATCTGCTATCCTGCAGCTAATGGTGCTGAAGGCATGGAAGAAGCTCTCAATCAATTATGCAGAAAAGCTCAAGAAGTTGTAATCAAAGGCCATAACATCTTAATTTTGTCCGATCGTGGCGTAAATGCGGATAGAGTCTCTATTCCAGCCCTGCTAGCAACTGCAGCAGTTCACCACCATCTAATTCGAGAAGGTCTGCGTACCGAAGTCGGATTAGTAGTTGAGAGTGGCGAAGTCCGCCAAGTTCATGACTTCTGCTTATTGGCTGGCTATGGAGCAGAAGCCATTAATCCTTACTTAGTATTTGAGTCACTTTCTCACATGCGTCACAACTTTGCTGAAGATATTAGTGAGGCTGAAGCCCATAAACGATACGTCAAGGCCGTCAACAAGGGTATTTTGAAGGTTATGTCAAAGATGGGAATCTCTACTTACCAGTCCTACTGTGGAGCCCAAGTTTTTGATGCAGTTGGCCTATCAAGTTCTTTTGTAGACAAGTATTTTACTGGCACTTCAACCACAATAGAAGGTGTCGGCCTCAACGAAATTGCTGAAGAGACTTTTTCTCGCCATTGCGATGCATATGGAACTGCGCCAATCTATACCAATGCATTAGATGTTGGCGGTGAGCTTGCATACCGTACTCGTGGCGAAGAACACGTATGGACACCATCAACTATATCAACTCTACAACACGCAGTGCGCAGCAATGACTACACTCGTTTCAAGACATATTCTAAAATGATCAATGACAACGATCAAAAACTCAAGAACCTACGGGGTCTCTTCAGTTTTACCAAGGGTAAATCAATTTCAATTGAAGAGGTTGAACCGGTTTCTGAAATAGTTAAGCGTTTTGCAAGTGGTGCCATGTCCTTTGGCTCTATTTCGTGGGAGGCCCATACAACCATTGCTATTGCTATGAACCGTTTGGGAGGAAAATCTAATACAGGCGAAGGTGGTGAAGAAGCTGTAAGATTTAAAACTATGAAGAATGGAGACAGCATGCGCTCCGCAATTAAGCAAGTAGCTTCGGGACGTTTTGGTGTTACCGGCGAATACCTGGTTAATGCAGATGACCTTCAAATAAAAATGGCGCAGGGTGCAAAGCCCGGTGAAGGTGGGCAATTGCCCGGCCACAAAGTTGATGAATGGATTGGCCGTGTCCGTCATTCAACACCAGGTGTTGGTCTAATTTCTCCACCACCACATCACGACATATACTCTATTGAAGATCTCGCACAATTAATTCATGATTTAAAGAACGTAAATCCAAATTCACGTGTCTCGGTAAAACTTGTCTCAGAAGTTGGGGTCGGAACAGTAGCAGCTGGAGTATCAAAGGCACATGCTGATCACGTCACCATTTCAGGGGCTGAAGGTGGCACAGGAGCTAGCCCGATAACCTCAATCATGCACGCAGGAAGTCCATGGGAAATTGGCCTAGCCGAAACTCAACAGACATTGGTTATGAACAACTTACGAGGACGTATAGCAGTACAAGTAGATGGAGGACTAAGAACCGGTCGTGATGTAGTAGTTGGTGCACTTCTCGGCGCTGATGAATTTGGTTTTGCTACTGGTGCGTTAGTCTCGGAGGGTTGCATTATGATGCGGAAGTGCCACCTTAATACTTGCCCAACAGGTGTAGCAACGCAAGATCCAGAACTGCGTAAGCGTTTTAAAGGAAAACCTGAACACGTTGTAAATTTTTTCACCTTCATCGCACAAGAAGTTCGAGAGTTAATGGCTGAATTGGGATTTAAAACTATGCAGGAAATGACGGGCCATTCCGAACGTCTTGAAAAATCAGAAGCAATTAAGCATTGGAAATCGCAAGGGCTAGACTTCTCTAAACTTCTTGCAACACCAAATCCAGGGCCAGACGTAGCTATCTTTAACTGTGAAAGCCAAAATCACGAATTAGAAAGAGGCTTAGATAATAGCTTCTTAGTACAAGCGAAAGGGGCTATCGAAAGTGGTCAACCTGTGACCATAAAGAGCAAAATCCATAACGTTAATCGATCAGTTGGAGCGATGTTATCTGGTCGAATTGCAGAACGATACGGCTTCGGTGGTTTAGAGGAAAACACCATCCACATTAAACTAACTGGAACTGCAGGACAGAGTTTCGGTGCTTGGCTGTCCCGGGGCGTCACCCTCGAGTTAGCAGGCGATTCTAACGACTATGTTGGCAAGGGCCTCTCTGGTGGCAAAATTATTATATACCCGAATTCAGAAAGCCCCATCATACCAGAGGAAAATATTATAGTTGGAAATACCGTTCTCTATGGAGCAATCTCAGGTGAGTGTTACTTTAGTGGAATTGCTGGCGAGCGATTTGCTGTCAGAAACTCCGGTGCTACAGCTGTGGTCGAAGGGGTTGGAGACCATGGCTGTGAGTACATGACTGGTGGATGTGTGGTTGTTTTAGGGTCAACAGGACGAAATTTTGCTGCTGNAATGTCTGGAGGTATCGCCTATATTCTAGATGAGAAGGGTATTTTTGCAAAGCGTTGCAATATGGCTCAGGTAGATCTTGAACGAATAGAAGACAACAACAATTATGTTTCAGATAAAGAAATGGGCGATATGATTAATCACGATTCACAACGTTTACGTGGACTTATAAAAAAGCACTATGAGTACACTAACTCACCACGAGCCAAAACTATTATCGATAACTGGAAGAGTTTTCTTCCCAAATTTATTAAGATCATGCCAAAAGACTATCGCCGTGCATTACTTGAAATACAGGCCAAGGCAAGAAAGCAAGATGATGTTGACATGGCAGTAGGAGCCGAATAATGGGAAAAACAACTGGTTTTATGGAATTTAAGCGTCAAGATCGCTCATACACCTCAGTAGTTGAACGCCTGAAAAGCCATGATGAAATGATGGTTCCACTCAGTGAGAATGAAATAAAAAACCAGGGTGCACGATGCATGGACTGTGGAATTCCATTTTGCCATAATGGTTGCCCTGTCAACAATATCATTCCAGAGTGGAATGATTTAGTTTACTCTGGGGATTGGTACGAAGCCTCAAAAGTTCTCCATTCAACAAATAATTTCCCAGAATTTACAGGTCGGATTTGCCCCGCACCATGTGAGTCTGCATGTACGCTTAACCTGACAGATGAGCCTGTTACTATCAAATCTATCGAGTGTGCCATTGTTGATCGTGCCTGGGCCGAGGGTTGGTTAGAACCACAAGCGCCCGAACGACTCTCTGGGAAACGGGTTGCCATTGTCGGTGCTGGGCCTTCTGGACTAGCCTGTGCGCAACAACTTGCGAGAGCCGGGCATTCTGTTGTTGTATTTGAAAAGAATTCAAAAATGGGTGGCCTACTGCGATATGGCATCCCAGATTTTAAACTTAACAAAGACCTTATCAACAGGCGTTTGTCCCAAATGCAAGCCGAGGGTGTTGAGTTTCGCCCAAATTCTCACGTTGGAGATAATATTTTGCCGGAGCGCCTTTTGGCCAAGTTTGACGCTATTGTGTTAACTGGGGGATCAGAAAAGCCACGGGACCTTCCTATACCTGGACGCAATCTAGATGGTGTTCATTTCGCAATGGAGTTTCTTCCTCAACAGAATCGCCGCAATTCAGGAGAGCCACTAGGGAATGTCCAAGAAATTCTAGCAACTGGCAAACATGTTGTTGTTCTTGGTGGTGGTGATACTGGGGCTGATTGCGTTGGCACCTCTGCCCGCCAAGGAGCAGCATCAATCACCCAAATGGAAATTATGCCAAAACCGCCTGAAAAAGAAAACAAAGATGTGACGTGGCCTAACTGGCCAGTAAAATTACGCTCTTCTACTTCACACGAAGAAGGTTGCAAGCGCGAGTGGTCTGTTGGCACAACCTCTTTTGAAGGCAAAGATGGAAGAATAACCAGCCTCAAGGTTGCTCAGATGGACTGGTCTAATGGAAAACCTGAACCTATCAAGGGAAGTAATTATGAAATAAAGGCTGATCTTGTCCTACTAGCTATGGGCTTTCTTAACCCTATTCATGAAAGCATGCTGAACGATTTTGGCGTGGATTATGATGAACGTGGAAACGTTAAGGCAACAACCGAGGGGGAAAATTGCTATAAGACAACTGTTGACAAAGTGTTCTCAGCAGGAGACATGCGTCGAGGCCAATCACTTGTTGTCTGGGCCATTCGCGAAGGTCGGCAATGTGCACGAGCTGTTGATGAATATTTGATGGGCTCGTCCCTGCTTCCACGACTATGATATTTAATTTCAAAACCTGAAAGGAAAAATCAAATTAAAAAAATTTTATTCTTTGTGAGTTTGATTTTTTTTGTCCAAAATGCTGCATATGCTGCAGACATTATCAGGGTGGGAGACCTTGTCTTATCCAACGCATGGGGACGCACTTCAACCAGCATTAAACGCCCAAGTGCCGTTTATCTCCAAATTAGAAATACTAGTTCTATAAGTGATCGGCTGATTATGGTGCATACACCAATTGCTAAAAGGGGTGAACTACACAGTCATCTTATAGAAAATGGTNTAATAAAAATGCGGCACTTAAAGCACATCAATATTCCTGCCACTAAAGTCACATCACTCAAGCCAGGTGGCCTACATGTCATGCTATTCGGTTTAAACTCTTTATTGAAAAAAGGAGACAAATTCCCCATTAGCCTTACATTTGAGAATGCTGGACAAGCTACAGTCCTTGTTCACATCGAAGATGTTGGTTCTATGAAATTAAACAAAAATAAAACAAGGCACGCGCATTAATATTGAAAGCATTATGCCACAAGGTTTATTCTGAACATAATAACTTAGATTATCTCAAAATCATAGTAGTGGTCACTCATTAAAATAATGATAAAATCTCCTAGTGAAAAAGTGCTTGGAAGCTGTGTCGAGGTGGAAGGTCTAGGAGTTATTTTTCGGGGACCCACAGGTATTGGAAAATCAGATCTTTCCTTAAGGCTAATTGACAACGGTGCAAAGCTGATATCTGATGATATCACAGAACTAGCTATTGAAAACGAGACATTAATTGCCCGAGCGCCAAAAACCATACAGCATTTACTGGAGGTTCGAGGAATTGGTGTTTTGAAAATAGGTGGAGCACAACAAGTAAAACTCGGTGTTGTCATCGATCTAGTTACTCCTGAACAGATAGAACGCCGACCTGAAAATCAAAGCGTGAAGATTTTGGGCAAAAACGTTCCACTTTTCCGTATTTTTCCACTTGAGGCATCTAGCCCTGCTAAAGTGCGCCTTATTGTACGCCAGCTCAAAGGTGAAATTTCTAATGTCCCCTAAAATTTAAANAAATAAATTATCATTATGTCTTTTTTTCCCAGTAATCTCACGTTAAGACATAGTCATAAGAATAAGATCTTCTTACACTTGCAATAGTTTCGACAAGGGATTCTCATTTTAATATGATTGGAATGGTATTAGTCACACATGGTAATTTAGCTAATGAATTTGTTGGCGCCTTACAACATGTAATAGGTGATCAAAAACAGATTGCAACGGTCTGTATTGGACCAGACGATGAAATGGAAAAACGCAGAATTGAGATTACTCAAAAAATCAAAGAGGTTGATCAGGGCAGAGGAGTTATTTTACTTACTGATATGTTTGGTGGCACACCGTCAAATCTTGCTATTTCTGTCATGAATAAAAAAAATGTGGAGGTAATAACTGGCATCAACCTTCCCATGCTTATCAAAATAGCCTCAATAAGAAAATCGAGTAACCTGACAGATACCGTAAATGGTGCCCAAGAAGCAGGTCGCAAGTACATTAACATTGCCAAACAATTAATATCTCAGGAGTAAAGGTGACACAGTTAATTACGGAAAAAAAAGGTCAATTAACATGTACTGCTACTATTTTGAATCAACGTGGTCTGCACGCTAGAGCCGCTGCTAAATTTGTAAAAATTGCAGGGAAATTTCAAGCTGATGTTACAGTCACCCGCAAAGGGCAGACAGTTTCTGGAAATTCAATCATGGGATTAATGATGCTCGCAGCAAGTGAAGGTAGTGAAATAATTATCCACTGCTCTGGTAAAGATGCCCGAACTGCTATTCAAGCTCTTTTAGATCTAGTAANAAGTAAGTTTGAAGAGGAATAAGAAACAAGATATAAAATTTCACTGAAACAAGTGCAAATGATTAATTTTTCACCACACATCTAATATCAAAACTCAAAATAGTTTTAGTCATAGGGTATATCTTTATTCTGTAGCCCCTGGCCTGTAAAATAAAATAAAGACTCTCCAACGTGACCGTCACCAAAGTGAGTTTAATATATGAACACGAAGAAGGCATTCAACTGCAAGTTTAATGCACCAAATAAAACGGACTTGCGAAGCGGCAGTTTCCCTGTTAAACCCGCCGTCTTAAGTAAATATCAAGCATCAGGAGAGTTTCCTTATGAGCGATTTCACCGATTATAAAGTCGCAGACATGTCACTGGCTGAATGGGGCCGAAAAGAAGTAACTATCGCTGAAACAGAAATGCCCGGTCTTATGGCACTACGTGAGGAATTCAAAGGTAAAAAACCTCTTTCAGGAGCTCGTATTGCTGGTTGTTTGCACATGACCATACAAACAGCAGTACTGATGGAAACTCTAGTAGAACTGGGGGCCGATTTACGCTGGAGTTCTTGCAATATTTTCTCAACCCAGGACCAGGCAGCTGCTGCCATGGCTCAGGCTAAAATCCCCACATTTGCGTGGAAGGGTGAAACAGAAGAAGAATTTTTATGGTGCATTATGCAAACTATTGAAGGGCCTAACGGCTGGCGTCCAAATATGATTCTAGACGATGGAGGTGACCTGACTTTAATGATGCACGAAAAATATCCAGACCTACTGGATGATGTTAAAGGCCTATCTGAAGAGACTACCACCGGCGTTCATCGGCTCTATGAAATGGTCAAAGAAGGGTCTCTCAAAGTACCCGCAATAAACGTAAACGACTCAGTAACAAAATCTAAATTTGATAATTTATATGGCTGCCGCGAGAGTCTTCCTGATGGTATTAAACGTGCAACTGACGTTATGCTGGCTGGGAAAATTGCCGTAGTAGGTGGTTACGGTGATGTAGGAAAGGGTTCTGCTGCCTCCCTTCGCAATCAAGGCGCCCGTGTCTTAGTTACTGAAATTGACCCCATATGCGCATTACAGGCATCAATGGAAGGCTATGAAGTCACTACTATGGATGAAGCTGCTGCTCAAGCTGATATATTTGTCACTTGTACTGGAAATAAAGATGTTATCACCCTTGACCACATGCGTGAAATGAAGGACCGAGCAATTGTCTGCAACATTGGTCATTTTGACTCGGAAATTCAAGTTTCAGGATTGCGTAATTACAAATGGCACAATGTTAAGCCACAAGTAGACGAAATTGAATTTCCTGATGGAAAAAGGATCATCCTTCTTGCAGAGGGCCGTCTTGTAAACTTAGGTTGTGCAACTGGTCACCCCAGCTTTGTCATGAGTGCATCATTTACAAACCAAGTTCTCGCCCAAATTGAGCTTTGGGAAAACCATGCCAACTATAATAATGAGGTTTATGTATTACCTAAACATCTGGACGAGAAAGTCGCCTCTTTGCACCTTGAAAAACTTGGTGTTAAGATGACAAAGCTCACGGACGAACAAGCTGAATATCTTAACCTCTCCAAGGAGGGGCCTTTCAAGCCTAATTCGTACCGTTATTAATCTGTAGTACAATACATGATCTTAGAGGGGGGCTTTCCTTTAAATAGGAAGCGCCCTTTTCTTATTGGGCTACAACCATTAAAGTTGGTTCTGTGTTTGATGTTATAAATGATAAACTAATTTTTGTGTTCCTATTAGGGCTTGTTGGGCTCTCACTCCTATTTGCGTTATGGCTTTGCAAACGCTTGGTTCAACTTAAATCCCTCAACGGTCGCCTTATGGCTGAAACGGAGCGAGATCGTGAAATAATGGCCTCTATCACAGACGGTCTTTATGTTTGGGACCATGAAAATTCTGCTGAAAAGTGCTCACGTAGACTGGCTGTTCTATTAAGGCTGGATAACGGAACTGAAGCCAATTTTAAGAATATCCTGGAAAAATTTTCTACTTTCGATGCCCGCATACTTGCCGAAGCTACAGAGCAACTCCACAAAAAGGGTAAATCTTTCCGACTTCTTTTAAATACAGAACAACGAAAAATCCAAACAACAGGAACAAGAACATACAAGCTAGATGGAAGCCCACTCAATGATCTAATTTGGATGCGAGACATTACTAATGAGGCTTCCATACAACTCACTCATAAAACCTCCGATGAGGTTGCAGCCCATGAACACTTCCGTCAACTTCTTAACACGCTTCCCCTTCCAGTATGGATCAGAGACGATGCACTAGTTGTTGTTTTCTCTAATGAGGCAGAAAAACGTGTCAAAGCAAGTAATGTCAGTACCCAAATTGCGAGGGCAGCACGCACAAAGAATGAAGCTGTCTCTGACCACACTAAAATTGACAGTTCGCCTTTTATAGTAAGTGAGATTCCTGCGTATGCTTGGTCCGGAACAATTGGCTTCGCTGAAAAACAAATAATAAAAAATAATAACTCAAAAAAATGGGACTCAGAAACCAAAATCAAAATAGCCCGAGATGAAGTGCTTGAAAATTTAAACACGGCAATTGCCATTTTTGGATCAAACAAACGCCTTTCTTTTTTCAACAAAGCATTCGCAATACTCTGGCAATTTGATGCTGTTTGGCTTAACAGCTCCCCTTCTTTAAGCGAAATTGTTGATCGCTTGCGAGACACCAGACAACTACCAGAAGTTATTGATTTCCGAAAATTTAAAGAGGAACAAAAAAACTTATTTAACAGTCTAAAAAAACCAATTGAGTCCTTACTTCATCTGCCCGACGGCCGTGCTCTTCGATTTATAGTTGGTCCATGTACAACAGGTGGTTTAATATTTTCTTACGAAAATGTCAGCCAACGCCTTAATTTAGAACGTTCTTTAAAAAGTCTTAATGCTGTGCAAAGTGAAACACTCGATAATTTATATGAAGGCGTTGCGGTTTTCGGAAGTGATGGTAGATTAAAACTATCAAACCCAGCCTTTTCTCAGTTATGGGGTATTTCTCAATCTGATCTCGCTAAAACCCCTCACTTAGGCGATTTTATTAATAAGACTCGAAATAAAGTTGCTGGAATTGAAAAACTGAATGATGAGGATTGGCTCTCCTACTCAAAAAATACTATGAATCAATACTTTAGTCGCCAATCGACTAGTGGAAGGGTCCAACTTCTTGATGGAAGGACACTAGACTATTCCTCAGTTCCACTTCCAGACGGAGCCGTTCTTCTTAACTATCTGGATATTTCAGATAGTGCTCGCGTAGAATCTGCTTTACGTCAACGGGCCGATGCTATGGATCAGGCTAATCACCTGAAATCAGAGTTTATTGCTAGTGTTTCTTATGAAGTTCGGACCCCACTAACTACCCTGAAGGGGTTTGCTGAAATCCTCACGCAAGAATATTTTGGTAAACTAAATAATCGTCAAAGAGAATATTGTCAGGGAATTCTGGATAGTTCAGAAGACTTGACCACCGTCATAAATAACATCCTTGATATGGCCAGCATTGAGGCCGGAGTGATAACACTTGAACTTGATACCATTGAAATCCATGCAATGCTTGCATCAGTTCTTAACTTAATCAAGGAGCGGGTTAGGCGTAAGGAACTAGTGATAGATTTCCAGTGTCCTTCGAACATNGGTTGGATAGTTGCGGATGAAAAACGGCTTAAACAAGTGATATTCTATTTGTTATCAAATGCAGTTAATATGGCATCTCCTCGTAGCACGGTAAGGCTAGAAACCCACCGCAATAAAAAAAATCAAGAAAATATTGTTAGCTTCAATATCACAAGTTTTACTAATGTAATTAAGCCGACAGAACAAAAGGGAATTTTCTCAGAGCTTAATGATTCTCATAAAGGAGGATCCCATAAACAGAAGCATATACCAATGGGTGCTGGTCTGGAGCTTGCATTAGTGCAACGTTTTGTTGAATTACACGGAGGTGAGGTTGAAGTTAAGTCTCCACAGGGAAAAGGCACAATAATAACCTGCCGGATTCCAGCCTCTGGCAGACGAAATAGCGATCTACCTGACATAAATTTAGCTAGTGGGTAGAAGAGAAACCGAAGGTAATTTAATATATGAACGACCTAAAAAAAAATTAAATCTGCTTCTATGTACTTACAAAGCAACACAAACAATAATCTTGCATACTTATTTTACTTCTGGGACACCTTTGGTAGTAGAATATTCAAAATGCAGTTCCTCACCAGGGTTCAAATAAGCTCGAGCTGAGTGAGCGGCAGTTGCAGCCTCAGCAAATCCATTGACTATTAATTTCAATTTGCCGGGATAAGTGATTATATCTCCTATCCCGAAAATGCCTGGCTTATCTGTCTCCATAGTTTTTTGCGATACGGTGATAAAATTGTGATCTAAATTAAGCCCCCAATCGGCAATAGGCCCTAAATTTTGAGTCAAACCAAAAAAGGGCAGCAAAATGTCAGCTTTCAAGGAACGTTCGTTGCCATCTAGATCAACTAAATTAACTCTTTTCAGTTTACCATCAACTCCTTCCAAACCAGCTAATTGGAAAGGAATAACCAAGTCAACAATACCATCATCAACAAGCTTGTGNAACTTTGAAACACTATCTGGTGCAGCACGAAACTTTGGGCGACGATGCACTACAGATAAATTTTCTGCAATATCAGCTAGAGACAATGCCCAATCAATAGCAGAATCACCACCGCCGGCTATGACCACTCTCTTGTTGCGAAAGTCCTCCCGGCGCTTGACAAGATAGTGAACGCCAACTCCTGGCCCCTGACCTTCATATTCCTCAATACCCTCAAGTGGAGGTCGATTAGGGCCAAATGCCCCGACCCCAGCAGCGATAATAATAACCCCAGCGTTAAGCAAAGTTCCTTTAGATGTCTCTACTACCCACCTATTGTTACTTCTCGACAAATTCACTACTTGTTGGTTCAAATGGTATACAGGTTTAAAGGGGGCTGCCTGCGCTTCAAGACCAAATACCAGATCAGCGGCCAATACCTTTGGAAATCCTGGAATATCGTAAATAGGCTTTTCGGGATATAAGGCAGATAACTGGCCTCCAATGGCATCCAAGGAGTCAACTATATGGCATGACATCTTAAGCATACCACATTCAAAAACACTGAAAAGCCCTGCAGGCCCAGCACCTATAACACAAACGTCAGTTTCAAATGTTTTATTTTTTAAATGATTCTGATTTGACATGGCAACACTCTTATCAAAAGGGTAAATATGTTATCGCCTCTTGAGGGAATTGATGCAAGAGTATCGAGAGCTAGAATAGGAAAAATTTTTAAAATGACGATAAAAAAAAGTCTAACTTTTAAAATACTGGGTGAGACAAGAACGCAAGCTCTAGCCATATCTCTAGCAAAATTAATCAAAAATGGCGAACAAATAGCTTTAAAAGGTGACCTTGGTACTGGCAAGACATTATTTGCACGAGCCTTTATACAAGCCCTATGTGGGTTGGATACAGAGGTGCCAAGCCCAACCTTTACCCTCCTCCAAACATATCGGACTGAGGATGGAAGAGAGATATTTCATTTTGATTTATATAGAATAGAAAATTCAGAGGAAGTTTTTGAATTAAATATTGATGATGCCTTTGCGGATGGCATTTCGTTAATTGAATGGCCAGAACGGCTCGGCTCACTATTACCAGACGATCATTTAGAACTTACGCTGAGTTATGGTACGGTCGAATCTCATCGCCATGTAATCATTGCTGCCGGCGACAACTGGTCCGAACGATTAAAGGAGATTTCTATTTGAATCATCAACGCAAAAGAATAATTGAAAACTTTCTTTATCAAAATGGTTGGGCAGAAGCAATGCGTACTACTCTGGCTGGTGATGCCTCATTCCGCGCATATGAGCGAGTCACTCTTGAGAGCAAAAGTGCGATACTTATGAATGCGTGTCCCCCTGACGGAGATGTACGTCCCTTTGTGAAAATTGCTCAGCATTTAATTTGGCTAGGTTACTCTGCTCCAAGAATTCTTGCAGCTGATGAAGAAGCCAGCCTATTATTGTTAGAAGATTTGGGCAAAAACACCTATACAAAAGTTCTTTCAAATGGTGGTAATGAGACTGCACTNTATGAACTGGCTATTGATCTGCTTATTGATCTTCACAAACGTCCTACCGCGGAGAGTATTCCGCCAGCTTTGCCCACGTATGGTAATGGCCGCTTGCTGGACGAGGTCTTTCTGATACCTCAGTGGGCCTACCCTGCTTTCACAGGTTTACCAGCTACTGAAGACATACGAAGTGCATATGGAAAAATTTGGCTTAAGCTTTTTTCCCATGTCCATACTGGGCCAAAGACGCTGGTCTTACGCGACTATCATGTAGATAATCTAATGTGGCTGAGTAAACGTGCGGGAATAAGGGCTTGCGGACTTCTTGACTTTCAAGATGCTGTTGCTGGCCATCCAGCCTATGATTTAATGTCATTGTTGGAAGATGCCCGTCGTGATTTAGGGCACGGAGTAAAAGCTAAAATGATAGAGCGCTACCTCTCAGCCTTTCCAAATCTTGACAAAAAGAATTTTGAGATCGTCTTTTCCATCCTTGCCGCCCAACGCCACGCCAAAGTGATTGGCATTTTTACTCGGCTTTGGAAGCGTGATGGAAAACCTGCCTATCTTATCCACATTCCTCGCGTTTGGGCGCTACTTGAAGCAGCATTAGAAAATCCTGTACTTAGTGATTTAAAAGGTTGGTTTGATAAATATTTGCCCACCACTATGCGAAGCTTACCAGAGATGACCCAGTGAAAAATATAAATCGTGCAATGGTTTTGGCTGCTGGCTTTGGTTTGCGTCTGAGGCCAATCACCAACAATATACCCAAACCATTAGTCAAAGTTTTGGGGCGCTCTTTGATTGATCGCACTATCGACCGATTGAAAGAAGGTGGTGTGCAAACGTTTGTTGTCAACACCCATCACTTAAGTGAACAAATACACAAACATCTCAATAATCGTAGTGATGTGGAAATTATATTTTCGCTTGAGAATGAGATTCTTGAGACCGGTGGTGGCATTACTAATGCTCTAAAAAATTTTAACAATGAACCGTTTTTCACCAGCAACGGCGACACCTTATGGCTAAATGGGGCTCAGGATGCAGTAACTCGTATGGTTAATCAGTGGGATTCAAATAAAATGGATGCCCTCTTAATGCTACATTCAACAGTCAATGCATACGGCTATGAGGGGTTAGGTGATTTTAACATGGATCCCAATGGAGTATTATCAAGANGACCAGAGAGTGAGGTCTCCCCTTATTTATTTACAGGTGTTCAAATTTTACATCCAAAACTGTTTATGGGAACTCCTAAGGGCGCTTTTTCACTTAATTTGCTCTATGACAGGGCAATACAAAATGGTCGCCTCTATGGGATTGTCCATGATGGGGAATGGTTTCATATAGGCACTCCAGAAGCACTTGATGAAGCCGAAGATTATATGAGAAAGCGTTACTCGGGAACAAAGCGCAGATGATAAAAAAGCCAACTGTCTTCAATATCAATCCCGGAATTCCATTCCTTGATAGCTTAGCAGCTGGCATTTTTAAGCGCTACGCAAGAAAACCGGAAAATCTGATAAATTTAACCGTCTTACTGCCAACTCGTCGAGCTTGTCGTTCTCTAAGTACTTCCTTCCTAACTTTGACTAATGGAAGATCCACATTGCTACCCAAGATGATACCTCTTGGTGATATTGATGAAGATGAGATGGTTTTAACCGGAGACGACCTGCTGGCAAAGGAGCACTCATTTGAAGTTGCCCCGGCAATTCCAAGCCTTCACCGCCAACTACTACTAACCCGCTTGATTATGGCACGTCAAGACAACAAAACTTCAACAGATCAGGCAACGATTCTTGCCCAGGAATTAGCCCGCTTACTAGATCAGATACAAACCGAACAGCTGTCTTTTTATAAAATCAACGACTTGGTCAAAGATAAGGAACTCTCTATACATTGGCAAAAGACGCTAAAGTTTTTAACCATATTAACAAAGAACTGGCCCAGTATTCTTGCCCAGCACGGTGTAATTGATCCGGCTGTGCGACGTAATATTATCCTCAAAAACCAAACAAAACTATGGCAACAAAAGCCACCATCTGGGCCAATTATTGCTGCTGGTTCTACAGGATCAATCCCAGCCACTGCAGATCTTCTAAAAACTATCAGTCAGATGGATAATGGTGCAGTCATTCTTCCAGGACTAGATAAAGAGGCAGACGAATTGGTATGGGAGAGCTTGGAACCAAGCCACCCACAATATGGTATGGCCAAACTTCTTAAACTCTTCCAAATTGAACGCAGCGATGTCGCTAATTGGGAATCACCAATACGTTCTGTTGCACCCGCATCACGTGCCAGACTTTTAAACCAAGCCCTAATACCTGCAAAAGCAACNAATTGCTGGCAAACCAAAAACAAGCCGAGCCCAAAGGCGTTGCTTGGAACAACTCTGATAGAGTCATACAATGAAAAAGAGGAAGCTGGTATGATTGCAGTTGCTTTGCGCCAAGCTCTGGAGATCAAAGGCAAGACGGCAGCACTTGTAACACCTAACCGAACCCTAGCACGACGGGTTGCTGCCGAACTAAGACGATGGAAAATTAACATTGATGATTCTGCAGGGCAACCCCTGGCCAAAACCCCGCCCGGCACCTTTATGCGCCAATGTGCGCACCTTGCTGCCGGTGGATTAACTCCATCGAAATTGCTTAATCTTTTAAAACATCCCTATGCCGCAGGCGGTATGAACACAGCTGATTTAAGAAAACAGACACGCCTTCTTGAAAAAATATTACGTTGCGAATCCCGACCAAAAAAAGGATTTACAGCATTAAAGGCCTCAATAGCGAGGTCAGATCAAAAAGAAATCCAAACACTAAAGCATTTGATCAACAGGTTAGAAAAAATAACCACTCCCTTCTCTATTTTATTTGATAAACCTCAAATTCCACTAAAAGACCTTTTAGTTAGCCATGTACAATTTGCTGAGNAATTAGCAACCACAAAGGAGAAAAAAGGCCCTGAACGACTTTGGGAAGGCAAAGATGGAGAGGCATTGGCATTATTTTTTGCTGAACTCAACGACGCTGCCAACACATTTGGATCTATAGAAACCAATCTTTACCCTGCCCTTATTGACGTGCTAATTGGCATCCGTGTTCACCGCCCAGTTTATGGGAACCACCCACGCCTTCATATCTGGGGACTACTTGAGGCACGCCTGCAACATGCAGACTTAATGATCCTTGGTGGCCTTAATGAAAATTGTTGGCCACCAGATGTTAAGGCAAGCCCGTGGATGAGCCGACCAATGTTGGAAAAATTTGGACTTTCCCAACCAGAGAGACGTATAGGGCTAGCCGCGCACGACTTTACTCAGGCTGCTTCAGCAAAGGAAGTTATCTTCAGCCGAGCTGAGCGAAGTGGTGGCTCGCCAACAGTACCATCTCGTTGGCTTCAACGCATAAAAACCTTAATCAAGGGAACACAAATGGAAACCCAACTTCAGCAAAATCAAAATTTAGGTGCTTTTTTTGCAATGTTGGACAGACCAAAAGCGTACCTTAGCCCAACAGAACCATTACCAACCCCACCGCTTAAAAGCCGACCACGCAAACTTTCTGTTTCAAGAATGGAAACCTGGATCCGAGACCCATATTCTATATATGCGCAATACGTTTTAAAACTTGAAGTTCTTAACCCTATCAACGAAGAAGCAGGAGCCGCCGATCTCGGTATCGTTGTGCACAAGGCGTTAGATAGCTTTATAAAAAAATTTTCAGCAAGTCTGCCCAGTAACGCATTTGAAGAGTTACTAAATATAGGCGCTCATCTATTTGATATGCACGTGCAAAATCAAACTGTGCATGCATTTTGGTGGCCACGGTTTGAGCGAATAGCGCAATGGTTTGTTGATAACGAGAGACTAAAACGACAAGAAGGTCGAATTCCCCTAAGTACTGAAACTAGCGGTAAAATTACCTTTAAGAGTCTTGGGGGAGACTTTACCCTAAATGCGCGTGCAGATCGCATTGACATCACACCCGATGGTAACTTAGCAATCATTGATTACAAAACAGGTGGAGTGCCGACCAAAAAACAAATTAAAAGTGGCTTAACCCCACAATTGACACTTGAAGCTGCAATTGCTGCCAATGGTAAATATAAAGGCATTAAATTTACTGGAGTCTCAGATCTTATTTATATGAGATTAACAGGAGGAAATCCACCTGGAGAAGAAAGTGGAGNTTTTGAGCACGTTGAGTCCTTGGCCGCAGACGCTCTGCTAGGGCTAAAACAGCGAGTTGCTAGCTTCGATGACGAAACTACTCCTTATCTCTCACGACCAGTTCCACAATTTTTAAACCATTTTGGTGACTATGATCACTTGGCGAGAGTCAAGGAATGGATGAATGGCGATGAGAGTGACGAGGGAGATCAATGAGCACCACGCCCAGAACCCCACCAACAAGGACCCCCCCTCAAGTCACAGCCTCTAATCCTAAAAATTCCGTCTGGGTCTCTGCCAATGCAGGTACAGGAAAAACACAGGTTCTAACTGATCGGATTACCCGACTACTACTCACCGGCGTCAAAGCAGAACGAATTTTGTGCCTAACGTTTACCAAAGCAGCAGCATCAGAAATGTTAACCCGACTTTCCAGTCGCCTCGGCAGTTGGGCTATGNCAAAAGATGACCAACTAACAAAAGAAATTACTTCCTTACTCGGCAAGGTGCCGGAGAAGACTCTTCTGGCTCCAGCAAGACGCCTATTCGCCGAGACACTCGATGTGCCAGGAGGTTTAAAAATTCGCACCATCCACTCCTTTTGTGAGTCTTTACTCGGCCGGTTCCCTATTGAAGCCAACATAGCCCCAAACTTTTCTATCATTGACGAACGTACTGCTGCTGAATTGATGAACGAGGCGCAAAATCGACTTTTAACTCAAGCCAACAAGACCTCCAATACCGCTATTATGAGTTCTTTAAAACAAATTTCTGGCCATATAAATCAAGAAGACTTCACCACTCTGATGAGCGACCTCTCATCTCAACGAAACCGTTTACAGAGTTTACTGAGGCATTATGGAAGCGTTAAAGCAGTTACTGATGCCTCACGGCGTACACTGGGACTCAAACCAAGTGACACAGCACAAAATATTATTGAACAGGCTTGTGACAGGGCCAACTTCAATCAAGAAGACCTGTTAGCTGTAACAGAAGCTATGTCAACTGGTTCTCTGTCTGAAAAGGTAAAAGCTAAAAACTTGGAAAAGTGGCTTAAAGGAGATAAAAAAACTCGCATTGCAACATTTTGTGAAAACTATAAACCCGTTTACCTAACTAAGAGCAATGAACCACGCAAAAAATTAGTAACAAAGAAAACAGCTGGGACTAACCCAGATTTATTTCGAGTCTTAAAAAACGAGCAGCAACGAATCTTTCAAATAAACGAGCTATTGTGCAGTATGGACATTTTTCTAGTAAGTGAAGCCATTATCCATATTGGTTACAAACTAATTGATACCTTTGAGCAACTAAAAAAAACACGATCTTTGCTAGACTATGATGATCTAATTCTTAATGCTCGTGATCTTATGCAATCTGAGGGAGGCACTTCGTGGGTGCACTATAAACTTGATGGTGGTCTGGATCATATCCTTGTCGACGAGGCTCAAGACACAAGCCAAGAGCAATGGGATGTAATTAAGGCTTTAGCTGGGGATTTTTTCACAGGTCTCAGCGCAAAAGAGTCTGAGCGTACAGTTTTTGCAGTTGGTGATGAAAAACAGTCTATATATAGTTTTCAGGGTGCTGACCCGTTCATGTTTGGAAATACAAGTGAGCATTTCTCTAGAAAAGCATTAAATGCAAACAAAACTTTTAGAAGAGTTGAGCTTGAACGATCCTATCGTTCTACAGAATCTATTCTTAAAACAGTTGATAAAATTTTTGAAAATGGCAAAACCTGTGAAGGTCTCACTTTTAACGATAAATCAATCGTTCATCAGTGGGAACGCAAAGGTCAAGCAGGACTTGTTGAATTATGGCCAACCTTCAAGAAGAGTAAAACTATCGAAGTCAAACCCTGGGACGCACCTCTTGATCGCCTTCCTGTAGATAGCCCTCAGGATCGATTAGCCAAGNAAATAGCCAGTACAATTCGGGGCTGGCTTGACGATGGAGAGGAACTACTCTCAGCTGGTCGTCCTATTCGCGAGGGAGACATCATGATTTTGGTACGCCAGCGCAGCAACTTCACCGAAAAGCTAATAAATACACTTAAAAAATACAATATACCCGTCGCCGGTGCCGACCGAATGATACTAACTGAACAGCTAGCAGTAATGGATCTTTTGGCGCTTGGCCGTTTTGTTCTATTACCTGAAGATGATTTAACGCTTGCTATAGTGCTTAAAGGGCCATTGTTTGGATTTACAGACAATGACGATCTTTTTCCACTCGCCTACCAAAGGAAAGGAACGTTATGGGATGCGCTAAAAAAAGAAAGTAGCAGTAAAACAAAATATAAAGCGGCCTATACAAGACTCGCTGAACTACAAGCCCGTGCTGACTATACTCCACCCTTTGAATTTTACGCCCAACTGCTTGGTCCAGATGGCGCTCGAAAAGATTTATTGGCTAGACTGGGTCAAGAAGCCGAAGATCCCATCGACGAGTTCTTAAATCTTACTTTAGACTTTGAACGTGAACACGTCCCGTCCTTACAAGGCTTTCTAAACTGGATAGAAGCTGGTCGTACACAAATTAAGCGCGATCTTGATCAGGGCCGAGGAGAAGTTCGCGTTATGACAGTTCATGGGTCAAAAGGATTACAAGGTAATATTGTTTTTCTTCCAGATACGTGTTCTGTCCCAACATCTCGTCAAGAAACTAGGTTAAGGTGGGTACAGGCTCCAGAACCAGCCCTTCTGTGGGGGCCCCCTAAACAAAAAGAAGAAAGTCGAACAGCTGCACTATCAGAGCAAAATAAGCAGTTACGCGCTCAAGAGTATCGCCGCCTTCTCTATGTAGCTCTAACACGAGCCCGAGACCGTCTGTACATTAGTGGTTGGGAGGGTAATAGTGAACCAACTGATGATTGTTGGTACAAATTAATTGAGCCCACTTTCAAAAAAATATCTGAGGAAGTTTTAAAAACAAATGGGGAAAAAATTTACAGGCTATCAAACCCCCAAGAAGCGCGTCCTGACAGCAAAGATGAATATCTTAACAGTAAGATCACAAACACCCCCAATATACCAAATTGGGCAACAAGACCAGCAGCACAAGAGCCAATATACGCTGTGCCAGTAAGCCCATCCCAACTAGAAGCTAAAAATACAGAAAACTCGTTATATGACCACGGTGGTAATTCTCGTTTTATGCGTGGGATAGTCATACATCGCTTACTTGAGAGCTTACCAAACATAGAACCTGAAAAAAGAGTCCAAGCAGCACATAGGTATCTGAGGCGACCAATTCATAACCTCAACAAGAAAGAACAAAATGCGATTGCGGCAGATGTTATGGCCGTTATGGAGGACCCAGATTTTAAAACCTTATTTGGGCAAGGGACGTTTTCTGAGGTGCCCATTAGTGGCACAATCAACGGATGTATAGTTACAGGAAGAATAGACCGTATAGCAATCAACGACCGAAAAATTACCATTATTGATTACAAAACAAACAGATCGCCCCCAAAAAAAACCAAAGATGTTTCCCCAGTATATATCAAACAAATGGCAACCTATCGCAGTCTATTGCGCGATATATATCCAAAGCGAGAAATAGTTTGTGTCCTTGCTTGGACTAATTCAATTTGCCTGATGACTTTACCAAATGAACTATTAGATCAGTACACATCTTGACGCCAACCAATTGGCTCCGTAAATTTAGGAGATTCTTGGATTCTTACAAAATATATTATTTTAGGACTAATTTGATGCCCATTACCATTTCTGACGACTCATTTGAAGTTGAAGTTAAAAATTCGCCCCTGCCAGTAATTGTAGATTTTTGGGCAGAATGGTGCGGCCCCTGCAAGCAAATTGCGCCAGCCCTCGAAGAAATTGCAGTTGAAATGGAGGGCAAAGTTACGATTGCTAAGTTAAATATCGACGAAAACCCAACTGTTCCATCTCAATACGGTGTACGCGGCATCCCAACCCTAATGCTATTTAAAAATGGAGAAGTAATAGCAACCAAAATTGGAGCCTTACCAAAAAACAAACTGCTAGAGTGGGTACAATCAGTTATTTGATTATTAAAAACTTTGCACAATGGTATTTTATCTTTTCAGGAATTTTCTTTAAGAATTTTTCCAGCCAAATAAAGAGAACCTGCAATTATGATACGTGCTGCCTCTTTGTGTTTGACTATATCTTCAAGTGCCGCCTCAACACTAACTGCAACTGCGCCATTCATTCGTAGACTTAAGGCTATATCTGTGACCTCCTCAGCACTCAAAGAATTGGGTTCGTCGGGAATAGCTACACCACGAAATAAACCAAGGCGTCCTTCAAGATAGGCTAAAAAGTCACTGGGGCTCTTTGAATTAAGCATGCCAAATATCATATGCAATGGCTTATCACGCCACGAGCGTGCATGTTTTGATATCATCTTTCCCGCTGCTCCATTATGGCCGCCATCGAGCCAGAGCTCCCAAGAATTAGGCAATTTATCTATCAAGGGACCACTAGTTAAACGCTGAAGCCGGGCTGGCCATTGAGCACTTTTTAAACCAAGAGAAATGATACTGCTATTAAAATTAAAACCAGGTAGCCTATCAAGGGCTGCAATGGCAAGCCCTGCATTCCTTATCTGATGAGAACCGCTTAGTGCAGGAATGGGGAAATTACGAGACTTTTTTACTCCATCAGCATTTGTATCAAATGCCATACCGTTTTTAGTCTTGCGCACGGACCAATCTTTACCTTCAAGCACTAGCAATGACCCTGACTCATTTACTAATTTACAAAAATTTTTTTCTTCCCTTCGCTCTTGCTTGGCAGAAATACAAGGAACTCCCAATTTTAAAATGCCTAATTTTTCCGAGATTATTTCTCTAAGAGAATTTCCAAGAAACTGTTGGTGGTCCAGTGATACTGGAGTGATGATGGTAAGGCCCGGTTTTTCAATAACATTAGTTGCATCAAGCCTGCCACCCAATCCAGTCTCTAGCAACACCACATCAGCATCCGTTCGGGAAAAAGCTAAAAACGCAGCTGCCGTAGTTATCTCAAAGAAGGTAATGGGTCTACCTGCATTTAATTTTTCGCATTCCTCCAGAATAAGAGCAAGAGCTTCATCGTCAATGAGCTTGCCAGCCAAACGAATTCGCTCATTGAAATGGACAAGATGTGGCGAGGTATAAACATGCACTCTATGGCCTGCAGCCTCTAAAATAGCTCGCAAAAATGCAATGACAGATCCCTTACCATTAGTTCCAGCAACATGTATAGTTAGTGGCAAATTACGCTCTGGATTACCAAGGCGCTTAAGCAATGTTTTAATTCGACCAAGACTTAGATCTATTACCTTGGGATGCAGAGCCATTAAACGTCTCAAAATGGCGTCACTATCAGTCAGAGGAAGTCTCCAGTTCCAACACATCGCCTTTAGGGGCTGTGTTGATCAGCAACCCAATCACACGGATTAGGGTGTTTCGTAAATCCTGACGTCTAACCACCATATCTATCATGCCATGCTCAAGAAGATACTCAGCGCGCTGAAAACCACTCGGCAACTTTTCGCGAATAGTTTGCTCAATGACACGTGCACCGGCAAAACCAATAACCGCTCCAGTTTCAGCAAGGGCCACATCCCCCAACATTGCGAATGAGGCAGAAACACCCCCTGTTGTTGGATCCGTAAGGACTACTATATATGGAAGACCTGCTTCCTTAACTTCCTCAACTGCAATTGTTGTGCGAGCCATTTGCATAAGGGACAAAATACCTTCTTGCATTCGTGCGCCTCCAGATGAAGGTATGACGATTAGAGAAGCATTTTGTACTACGGCAAGCCTAGCGGCTGTAATAAACCCCTCTCCGACTCTGGAGCCCATTGACCCGCCCATGAAGGAGAAGTCAAGCGCTGCAATAACAACACTAAGACCACCCATGCGCCCATAAGCAACTGTTAGTGCATCCATGAGACCCGTCTTGGTTTGAGCCTCTTTCAGGCGATCTGTATATTTTCTACGATCTCGAAATTTAAGTGGGTCCGCACTAACCTCCGGCAAATCAACCCGCTGGAACTCCCCATTATCAAATAGCATTTTTAGGCGCTCAATTGAACCAATCCGTAAGTGGTACCCACAAAGAGGGCAAACTCTGAAATTCTTTTCCAGATCTCTATGAAAAATCATTTCTTCACATCCGGGGCATTTGTTCCATAAATTTTCGGGTATTTCCCTCTGTCCACCAACCAGTTCTTTAAGCTTTGGGCGAACAAAGTTTTTTAACCAATTCATTTAAGAAGCACCTTTTTAGTTGGTTGCACACCCTTTGAAAGTTCAAAAACAAATTCCAAAGCTTTTTCAACCAACCCTAACTTAGCATTACCATGTTCATCCAAATTTTCTGCTATAACATCTACTAATGCTGAGCCTACAACAGCAGCATCGGCTATTTTTCCAACCTCAGCCACCTGTTCACGCGTTTTAATACCAAAACCTACAGCAACAGGAAGGTCTGTATGACGCTTCAGACGATTAACTGCTGTTTGTATCGCATTTATATTAGCCGACTTTGTGCCAGTAATACCAGTCACCGCAACGTAATAAACAAAACCAGACGTATTGGCAAGTACTGCAGGAATACGCTCATCATTAGTCGTCGGAGTCGCAAGGCGAATAAAATGCAAGCCTGCATCTAATGCTGGAAGACAAACCTCTACATCCTCTTCAGGGGGTAAATCAACGACAATTAAGCCATCAACGCCAGCTCCATGGGCATCCTCAAGAAACCTCTCGACACCATAAATATAAATTGGGTTGTAATAGCCCATTAAGATAATTGGCGTAGAATTATCATGATCTCGAAAGTCACGTACCAAATCTAGTGTTTTAGAAACTCGCGCCCCACCTGCTTTAGCGCGTATTCCAGCTGCTTGAATAGCAGGTCCATCTGCCATTGGGTCAGAATACATAACACCTATTTCGATAATGTCTGCACCGGCTTCCGGCAAGCCTTTAAGTATCTCTAGGGTAGTCTTGTAGTCAGGATCTGCAGCCATTATAAAAGGTATAAAGGCTGCACGGCCCCTTTCACGCAAGCTAGCGAAGCGTGCCTCAATACGCCCACTTGTGATCCCTTTACTCAAAGCTCAACCCCCAAAGAATCTGCAACAGTAAAAACATCTTTGTCACCCCGACCACACATATTCATTATCATCAAATGCTCTGCAGGAAAATTTGGAGCTATCTTTTTAATATGAGCAAGAGCATGGGAGGGTTCCAGAGCAGGGATTATACCTTCAAGGCTTGAGCAAAGTTGGAACATTTCAAGTGCTTCGTCATCTCTCACCGAAACATATTCTACGCGACCGCTATCATTCAACCAGGAATGCTCAGGCCCAATGCCAGGATAGTCGAGTCCAGCTGAGATCGAGTGAGCATCAACTATTTGTCCATCATCGTCCTGTAATAAATATGTTCTGTTTCCATGCAATATACCTGGTTTTCCACCTGTTAGAGAGGCAGCATGTTTCCCACTATCAATTCCATGCCCTGCAGCTTCAACTCCAATAATTTGTATATTAGAATCATCCAGAAATGGATAAAAAAGGCCCATGGCATTAGAGCCTCCACCAATGCACGCTACTAAAGAGTCGGGAAGACGGCCTTCTGCCGCTAAAATTTGTTCTCGAGTTTCTCTGCCAATTACTGATTGAAAATCCCGAACCATTGCAGGATAAGGATGAGGACCGGCAACAGTACCTATTAAATAATAAGTATCGCTTACGTTTGAGACCCAATCTCGCAAAGCATCATTCATGGCATCTTTTAGGGTAGCAGTACCACTTGTAACAGGTACAACTTTAGCACCCAATAATTTCATACGAAATACGTTAGGAGCTTGACGTTCAATATCCGTCAAACCCATGTAAACCACGCACTCCAAACCGAAGCGGGCACAGACTGTTGCGGTTGCTACACCATGTTGACCAGCACCAGTCTCTGCAATGATTCTTTTTTTTCCCATCCGCCGAGCCAATAGAATTTGCCCCATACAGTTGTTAATTTTATGTGCGCCTGTATGATTCAACTCATCGCGTTTGAAGTAAATTTTTGCACCACCAAAATATTCTGTTAGGCGTTCGGCATAATAAAGTGGGCTTGGTCGACCAACATAATAAGAGAGAAATTGATCAAGTTCGGCTTGAAATTTCTCATCAGATTTAGCGGCCGCATATGCCTGCTCAACTTCAAGAATCAGGGGCATGAGGGTTTCGGCAACATAACGTCCACCAAAAATCCCAAAGTGCCCAAATTCGTCAGGACCAGATTTGTATGTATTTGGAGTATCCATAAAGCCTATAATACGCATAACAAGGCTCTAAGTGTGAGAAAAAATTAAACAATTTGGTTTTTTTTACAGTGTGGCAGCAAAAGATAGTAACTCTGTGATTTTTTCAGTACACTTAATTCCAGGGGAATCTTCAACCCCACTCGAGACATCTATCGTTGATGCACCACTTATTTCTATTGCCTGAGTAATATTAGCAATATTTATACCTCCGGCCAACATCCACGGAAGTCTCCAATCCTGATTAGCGACAAGAGACCAGTCAAATGATAAAGCATTGCCTCCTGGTCGACTAGCTCCAGACGGTGGCTTTGCATCAAACAAAAGCATATCTGCTGAACTCTCATAAATCTGAGCCGTAGCTAAGTCCTCCTCACAAGCGGTAGCTATTGATTTTATTACAGGTAAACTAAATTTAGACTTAATTTCAGCTAACATGTTTGGGTCCTCAGAGCCATGTAGTTGGATCATGTCTAAAGCCCCAATAGATACGACTGATGCAATAGCTTCCATTGATGCATCTACAAATAGGCCTACTTTTTTAACATTTTTTGGAATATCCAAACACAAATTAGCCAATAGGTCAGGGGTAATTGCACGTGGTGAAGTCTCAAAAAAAACAAAACCTATATATGCGGCATGACCCGCTACTGCTGCCTCAACAGTTTCTGGCGTATTTAGTCCGCAAATTTTTATATCTACACTCACCTTTTCTTATATCCCAGCATCAATTTCAGCAGCAATATTATCAGCTGCCTCAACCGGATCAACAGCACCTGTAATAGGTCTCCCAATAACTAAGTAGTCTGCCCCAATTGCAATAGCTTCAGCTGGCGTAACAATACGTTTTTGGTCATTCTTTTTTGACCAATTGGGCCGAATACCCGGCACTACTAATTTAAAATTCTTACCTAAATGCTTGCGAAGGCCCTCAACTTCTTGGGCTGAGCAAACAACCCCATCTAAACCACTACTCTGACACAAAAGTGCCAAACGGAAAACTTGAGCAGAAACAGAATTTTCAACGCCAATACCCCGTAAATCACTCTCATCCATCGAAGTCAAGACCGTCACACCGAGAACCAAGGGACGATCTTGACCAGACTCTTCAGCACTTTGCATAGCGGCACGCATCATTGTTTCACCGCCACAAGCATGAACGTTAACCATATATGGGGAGAACAACAAAGAAGCTTTGATTGCACCAGAGACTGTGTTAGGGATATCATGAAACTTTAGATCCAAAAAAATTGGCATACCGCAATCTGTAATTGCTCGCACCCCCTCGGGACCAAAAGCAGTAAAAAATTCCTTGCCTATCTTGACACCACCCACATGGCCACGCAAAACATTTACTAATTCAAGAGCTTGAGATAAATCTACTGTATCCAAAGCGACAAAGGTTCTCTTGTATGATTCAAAATGTGTCATATGTGATTTTTATACGTTCATGAGATTAAAAGCCAGCTTTGTACTTCTTACCAAGTCCTCCTCTCCAGGAAATTTTTTGTCCAGACTTAAATGTTGGAGCGAGCAGGTGGATCAGGTGAATTCGCCTCAAATTTTTTTAGTTCTTTTTTTAAGAACAGCTCTTTGCGCTGTGCATTCTCCAGAGCCTTTGATAAGTGACGATTAAGAAAAATGCGCTTACTAGCTGATATAGATGAAACAAAACCACCAATAAGAAAACCAATAAAAATAGCACCCAAAACTACAGCAAAAATGGGCGCTTCAAAACTGATCGGAACAGGCCAAAGGTCAATTAAAATCATTCCACGATTAGAAACCGTAAAAGCAACTACTGCCAATCCTAATACTGCAAAAAAAAGCCAAAAGAGGAGCCGAAACAACGGATTTAGCCGTTGAGTTTTTCGCGAAGCTGCTTGCCTGTCTTAAAATAAGGAAGACGCTTAGCAGCCACATTAACGACTTCACCACTTCTCGGATTGCGGCCAACACGAGAACTGCGCTCTTTAACAGAGAAAGCGCCAAAGCCACGCAACTCAACTCGATTTCCATTCTCAAGTGCCGTAGTAATCTCTCCAAAAATGGTAGTAACTATTCTTTCAATGTCCCTCTGGTAAAGGTGCGGGTTGGCATCAGCCAAGTTTTGGATTAATTCTGATTTCGTCATTACCACCTTACTCCCCTTATAAAGGCAAAAATTCCAACTTTACCAAAGTTTAGACTGCCAAAGTGAGAACAAGCCGTCAAGGTTAAGTCTTTCAGAAAAAAGTGCTTTTCCAACCAACATATTAACAATTTTGCGCCAACTCTGACCAGAACGCTCAATGATGACGTCGTTTACAGATAGGTTTGGCGGAATTTTCCTTGTTTTGTGCAACCAATCAAGGGCTTCATTCTCACTACCGATAGCATCTATCAAACCATTAGCCAATGCTTGCCGACCTGAGTATACACGACCGTCTGCGAGTGCTCTTACAGCCTCAGGAGACATTTTACGGCGTTCTGCGACTATGTCTACAAACACAGCGTACATATCTAAAACTACAGACTCAATGGTATCACGAGCCGCTTGAGTGGTTTTTTCAAAGGGATTTGGCTGCGCCTTGAAAGGGCCACTTTTTATGACCTCTGGTTTGATCCCAATTTTTTCCAGTAGACTTGTAACGTCAGCAGTTTGTAATAACACCCCAATTGATCCAGTTAAAGAACCTTCACGAGCAATAAGATAATCTGCGCCCAGAGCAATCATGTAACCTGCAGAGGTTGCAGTTGAACCCATCACCGCAACAACCGGTTTCTCTTGACTAAAATCCTTCAATTGGTAATACAAATTTTCACCACCTACAATAGTACCCCCTGGACTATCAATTCTAACTATCAATGCTAATGCCTCATCATCTTCCTTAAGACTTTTTAGGGCATACTCACGCTCTATATCATCAATTATTAGACCGGTTACACTAAGGCGAGCAATATAATTACCAGACTTGGTGTTGGCGATGGATGTAATAACTAAAAATGCCAGGACTAAAATGGCCAAAATACGCCATAATGAAAGCCTTCTCTTTAATCTTCGCCGATCAACAATATAATCAACCTCGAGTGACATTTTCCGTTGCCCAATTTTCTATCCCGCTAGAAGTAGATTTGATGGGTCCACTCCTCAATCATTTTAAAACAATACCTACTAATCATTTTTTGTTTTTTTGGTCGTTTTCTTAGCTGTTTTTGTTGCCGCTTTTTTGGTCGTTTTCTCAGCTGTTTTTGTTGCTGCTTTTTTGGTCGTTTTCTCAGCTGTTTTTGTTGCNGCTTTTTTGGTCGTTTTCTCAGCTGTTTTTGTTGCCGCTTTTTTGGTCGTTTTCTCAGCTGTTTTTGTTGCCGCTTTTTTGGTCGTTTTCTCAGTTACTGGCTTTTTTGGAGCATCTTTCTTAACATCAGCCTTCTCATGTTCAGAGTTCTCCTTATTTTTAAAAGCAGCTCCTAGAATATCACCCAGAGATGCTCCAGAGTCAGATGAACCATATTCCTTCATTGCCTTCTTTTCTTCTGCAGCCTCAAGAGATTTTACGGATAAGGTAAGTTTTCTACTTGCTGTATCGATTTGCATAACTTTTGCGTCAATCTTCTCGCCAGCAGCAAAACGTTCGACGCGCTGTCCGGACCGATCGCGTGACAAATCACCCTTACGAATAAAGCCGGACAAGCCCTCACCAACCCTCACCTCAAGACCCCCGTCAACTACTGCAGTAATTGTACAAGTCACAGTTGCACCTTTTTTAATACTTTTTACTTCACTCTCAAATGGGTCCTCTGTTAATTGTTTTATACCTAGAGATATCCGCTCTTTTTCCACATCAACTCCCAAAACCTTCGCCTTAACAGTGTCTCCTTTATTATAATTTGACAGAGCTTCTTCACCGGTTTTGTGCCAAGATAGGTCAGACAAATGGGCCATTCCGTCAATATCACCAGACAAACCAATAAATAAACCAAATTCAGTAATATTTTTAATTTCTCCCTCGACTTCAGAGCCAATTGCATAATTTGTGATGAAGTCTTCCCAAGGATTTGAGCTACATTGTTTAAGACCTAGAGATATTCGGCGCTTTTCTGGGTCTGCATCTAATACCATGACTTCTAGTTCTTGACTGGTTGATACAATCTTACCCGGATGAACATTTTTTTTGGTCCAACTCATTTCTGAAACGTGAACCAAACCCTCAATACCAGGCTCTAACTCAACGAATGCACCATAGTCAGTAATGTTAGTAATTCGACCGTTAAACTTAGCGCCAATTGGGAATTTTTGTTCGACACCCTCCCAAGGATCAATTTCTAGTTGCTTCATTCCCAATGAGATCCGTTGGGTATCAGAGTTAAAGCGAATAACTTGAACGTTTACNGCTTGTCCCACATGCAGTGCTTCAGATGGATGATTGATACGGCGCCAAGCAATGTCAGTAACATGCAATAAACCATCAACACCACCCAAATCAACAAAAGCACCATAGTCAGTAATATTTTTAACTATGCCCTCCAAAACTTGGCCCTCAGTAAGATTAGAAATTAACTCACCACGCTCCTCAGCGCGTGTTTCTTCAAGTACTGCTCGGCGCGAAACAACAATATTATTTCTTGCGCGGTCCATCTTCAAGATTTGGAAAGGTTGTGGTATTCCCATCATAGGCGAGATATCCCTAACAGGCCGAATATCAACTTGTGACCCTGGCAAAAAAGCAACTGCCCCGTCAAGATCAACAATAAACCCGCCCTTTACCCGACCAAATATAACTCCATTGACCCGCTCAGTAGAATTAAATTTAGTTTCGAGCTCAGCCCAAGATTCTTCTCGGCGTGCTTTCTCACGGCTCAAACGAACTATACCGTCACGGTCTTCAAAGCGCTCAACAAAAATGTCGATTGTGTCACCGACCTTAATTTCTGTAGGCTGACCAGAAACTGAAAACTCTTTTAGATCAACACGACCCTCGGACTTTAGCCCAACATCAATAGTCGCTGCGTCATTATCAACAGCAACGACCGTGCCTTTTACAACGGCACCCTCAAAAGGTTCACCATTTCCTAGGGATTCTTCGAGGAGGTCTGCAAATTGTTCTCCAGTTTCAAAAACACTTTTTTCTTCATTTGTATCAGGAGCAGGAGCCATTTTTTGGTATCCTTAAACTTGTTGTTTTTCCGGCCAACCACTTTAATTATGGTGGACTTTTTATTTGGAATTAAAAAACTTACCCACACCATGCGAGAAAGCTGTCGATTTAACTGCTATTTGCAGAAACACTTTATTTGTTCTCAATGTAGTCTAGTACCGCTGATAGAACCTCATCTGCATCAAGATTACTGGTATCTAGCTGAAATGAGTCTTCCGCTGCTACCAATGGAGACTCATTTCGTCCAATATCACGGGCGTCACGTTCCTCCATCTCTTCAAGAACGCGGGCATATATAGCTTTGACGCCACGAAACTGCAACTCTTTAAAACGTCTTTTCGCACGAACCTCTGTTGAAGCAAAAATAAATAGTTTTACATCAGCTTCAGGACAGACAACTGTTCCAATATCGCGACCGTCCAAAATTGCGCCATTACTAGTATTAGGCGGGTTGTTAGCAAAGTTACGTTGAAATTCCAAAAGAGCAGCACGAACATCAGGCACCATTGAAATTTTTGATGCTATTTGAGCAGCCTGATCTGTCCGCAAACCATCGACCTCAAGATCTGCTGGAACTAATGTTTGGGCTGCTCTGGAAGCAACATCCTTATATACTTTTAAATCATCCCCAATTCTCTCAACGACTTTTAAAACCTTAAGTCCAACCGCCCTGTACAATAGGCCTGTGTCAAGAAGTTCCAGACCGAAATGTTTGCTAAGCCGCATAGCTAATGTTCCCTTTCCAGCTGCAGCAGGGCCGTCAATAGCAATAATCTTTGGTGCTAAATTCATGGTTTCATGGCTCCACAATCTGGCTCCCTAAACTATTCATCAACTTTACAAAGCCTGGAAAGCTTGTTTCAATAGGCTTCTCATCATCTATGGTTACAGGTTTTGTTGTGACCGCTCCCAAAACAAGGAATGCCATTGCAATCCTGTGATCTAAGGCTGTTTTTATTTTTGCACCACCCATAGGGACTGAACCATCTCCGTGAATTATCAAGAAATCTGAGCCCTCTTCTACATCAACACCACATGCCTGAAGGCCTTGAGCTATGCTTTCAAGACGGTCACTTTCCTTTACTCTTAGCTCACTCAAGCCTTCTAAGCGTGTTGTACCATTAGCACATGCCGCACAAACGGCAAGGATGGGATACTCATCAATCATGGATGGAGCGTATTTAGGTGCAACAGTAACGCCACTTAATTTTGATCCCTCAACTGTCAAGTCAGCAACTGGTTCTCCGGCTTCTGTGCTCAAATTGGTCATAGTTATGGAGCCACCCATTCTTTTTAACACTTCAACCACTCCAGTACGCAAGGGGTTTATACCTACGCCTTTAATAGTCACTTTTGATCCAGGAATTAATAATGATGCAGCTATTGTAAAAGCAGCAGATGAAATATCCCCAGGAACATTAACATTGCAACCGGTAAGTTCTGGCTGCCCCTGGACGGTGACTTCACGAGCGCCATTAGGTAAATCCAAAACATCAACCTCAGCACCAAAATGACGTAGCAATAATTCAGTATGGTTGCGTGTAGGTTTGGGTTCTATAACCCGTGTTTTTCCAGCGGCGCCCAATCCAGCCAACAGGATCGAAGATTTAACCTGAGCTGATGCAATCGGTAATTCATATTCGATAGGCATAAGATCTGCAAGGCCAGTAATACTTATGGGTAGCCGACTGCCACTACGCGCATGGAAAGCGGCCCCCATCTCTTTAAGAGGATCAATAACACGCCCCATTGGTCTACTGTTAAGTGATGCATCACCCGAGATTGTTGTGCTGAAAGGATGGGCTGCTAATACCCCAATTAAAAGTCGGGCTGCGGTTCCTGAATTTCCCATGTCTAGCATTTGAGCTGGCTCAGCCAATCCACATATTCCACGGCCTCTAACCAACCAACTACTATTCGCTTGTTTTTCAATGATGACACCAAGATTTCTGAGTGCTTCAGAAGTTTTTTGAACATCTTCACCTTCAAGTAATCCCACAATATGGGTATCACCAACAGCTAATGCTCCAATCATTAGGGCCCGATGCGATATAGACTTATCACCTGGTACGTGTACGGTTCCTCGTAAGCAACTTGCAGTCTCAGATTTTATAGGTTTCACTTAATTAGTTCCAAAAACAAGTACAATTCAGTAGTTTTCACGCCATCTTAAGAAAAAAAGATGATGACTTTAGCAAAAAAATAGTAGACTTAAACTAACGTCTACAAAAAGATAGTCCTGAGTCAATGTATTTTAGTTTTTGACAGAGCTCTGAGAAAATGGCAATTGGCATTATATAAATTCTGATAGCTTGTGTAGGAGACAGATGTGACGAAGCCAAACCTTGGGAAAAAACGAACATGCCAGAGCTGTGAAGCTCGATTCTTTGATTTAAATAAAAATCCTGCAATCTGCCCCAAGTGTGGTGCAAAATATAAAATCCCATTAACCAAGGCCAGGAAAACATCCCAAACTAATACCAAAGTCAAAGATGTGATTGCTAGTGAAATTAATCCGATAGCCGAAAACGCCAAAGAAGAGAATTTTACAACTGAGCTTAATAATGAGGACTTGGAACTCGATACTGGCGTTTTAGACAATGAAAATGATAATCTCGAATCTGAACTGGATGATGATTTAGATGATAGCTTAATGGAGAACACATCGGATTTGAATGAAGATAATGATGAACTTTCAGAGGTTTTTGAAAATGTGACTAATGATGATACTGACAAGCACTAGTTAAGAACAACGGCCACTAAAAATCCAAATAAAATATAGCGAATAGTTGTTTTCTTGCCCCAGTGCTCAGCCAATCTCATTTATTAAGCATTTGCCTATGAAGTGACACATTAGACAATTTTTATATCTGGGGCCGTAGCTCAGTCGGGAGAGCGCAACACTGGCAGTGTTGAGGTCAGGGGTTCGATTCCCCTCGGCTCCACCAGCCACCACAATTGTCCTTCTCTAAAAAAATTACCCTCTATAAATCCAAGCAGTAGGAAGAAACTTCAATGCTCTAAAAACTTATAAAACTTTAATTTCAATTCTTCTATTTTCTTCCCGTTTGTTGCTGATAGGTTGAGTATCTGCTTTTCCTACAACACTTATTCGAGATTTTTTGATTTGGGACTTTGATAGCAAATGACTTGCTACCGAGCTCGCCCTTGCTGAAGATAGAACCCAGTTTGATGGAAATTTAGTAGACGAAATTGGAACGTCATCTGTATGCCCTATAATTTGGATTGGACCCCTTGCTTCAGAAAGCACCACAACCATACGATCAAGCGCTCTCTTAACAGCATCAGTAAGTTTTGCGCTTCCAGATAAAAAAACTGTGTCGCCAGGCATGCTTATGAAAATACTTTCATCCTTAATGGCAACGACCCAATTTTTTGTTTTAATTTCAGTCTTAAGTCGGACTTTCAAAATTTTTAGAAGTTTTGTTTGCTCAACAAGGAGTAAATAAGGGTCTGTAGGAGTTTTACTTTTACTGTTTAATTTTGTTAACTCAATTTCTTTTACAACTTCTTTTTTCTTTTTTTTACCCGTGTAGGTAATATCACTTGCTTTTACATTACCATTGAATGCTTCAGACATTGGGCCTGCATTCCTTTTAAAGGATTCAGCATCGATTTCAGAAAAAGAATTAATTAATACAAATAATGCGAAAAGAAGAGACATAAGATCAGCAAAAGTGACTAACCACTTTTCGTCATTTCTCACTTTTTTCCTCAATCCACTTACCTTTCTTCTTCTATTTTACGCTGGTTACCCGGAAGATATGGTTCGAGTATATCTTTAAGAGCAGTAGGGTTCTGGAGCTGTTGAATTTGTACGATGCATTCAAGAATTAACTCGCTTAGTGCAGTTTGACGATCAATTTTCATAGTTAATTTTTCACTTATTGGATAAGCAATAAGTTGTGAAAGTAGAACACCATATAGCGTGGTTAGCATTGCAACAGCCATAGCTGGTCCAATAGTGGAGGGATCAGTCATATTACTTAACATTTGGATCAAGCCAACAAGAGTACCAAACATTCCAAAAGCGGGCGCACTATCACCGATAGCTCTAAACACATTAGCGCCTACCTCTTCTCGTCTTATTTCTTGCTGAATTTCTTCAACTAAGACCTTACGAATGAATTCGCCATCTTTGCCATCGGCGCAAAGTTGTATGCCTTTTTTATAAAATGCATTTGGAACACTCTCCTTTTCAAGTGCAGGTAATCCCGATTTTCGCGCCTTTTTAACGAGCTTGATAGTTAATCGTATATAATCACTAGCCTTAGTTTTATCATTAGAAAATGCAGCTTTAAGCCCAAGTGGAAGGCTCACAAATACCCCTGTTATGGGGAACTTAATCATAGTTGCTGCGATGGTTCCACCCATGACTATCATAAAACCAGGCAAATTTAGAAAGATGTTAAGTGGAGACCCAGACATAATAGCAACAGTCACAATAGTAACGCCGAAAAATAAGCCTGCGAGTGTCGCAAAATCTATATTCATCTTATATTGTTTCTTTTCTTCTATTAAATGTGTGATCGTTATGTTTCAGAATTATGAAAGCAGTAACATAATAAATGTTTTTTTCCTTGTAAATTGTTACAACCCACCCCACTCTATAAATAAAGGAAAACAACATCTTGTTAGCTTTACAATCTATCTTGCAAAGCACCTAAACAGCAGCTTGTGAAACATGTACTGAGTCTGTCAACGAAGACTAAAAAATTAAAATAATTAGCCTAAAGACTGAGATCACGTTGTATCTACATTTATATTTTGTCCATGTGGTGCCGTATGGGTGACTTGAACACCCGACCCCATCATTACGAATGATGTGCTCTACCAACTGAGCTAATACGGCTAACCACTTATCCCTCTATACTCTAATGGTCTAATGTAGTCCAAATCTTTAATGGAAAAAGTATTTGTGAAATTATCAAATAATTCATTACAAGATTAGTGATTAATAATTTTTCAAATACATTGAACAAAAAGAAAAAGATCATACGTAATGTAATGCCCTTGTACAGAAGCTCTGTCGGCATTTATTTATCACTATTTTTGTCGATGCTCCGTAGTTTACTGCCTTTTAGCGCAATTTGTTAGAATGAGCCAAATTTAATGCATTTGATTAATGCTCTTTTAAAGCACCTAAACTAGAAATACGGGACGGGCATCGCCACTGAAGCTTATCAAAGCCAGAACAAGTCCCACATAAAGCTGACCAGACATCCGCTACATTGGCGCAATCTTCACAAACCCATGCGGGATCTGCTTCGGCACTAGCTGCACGTACCAGCCACTCCCTAGATGCAATCATATCTGAATTTTCTGCTTCTTCCAACTGTGCCATCAACTGGCAATAATTATTGGTGACCGGTTCATCCGCAGCACCTATTTCTTCAAGATTTTTACGAGCAATGCCCCACAATTCTGCATCAAAAGCGCTTTTGGCTAACAACAACTTTGTTACATTATTTTTCGGATTAATTTCCGCTAATTTATTAGCCACCTTCATGCGAGATAAGGCGTTGCTTGCGTCGGAGAGAGGCCAATATGCACTAACTATTTCAGGATGTGGGCGAATGGCCCAAGCGGTTTCTAGCACTTTAATAGCTTGGTCTTTCTTACCTGAGGACATAAACAAGTATGCCAAATGAATCTGTGCTGGAATAAACCCTGGCTCTTCTACAACAGCTCTTTTAGATAACTTTAGTGCCTTTTCATTATCACCAGATAACTCTGCCTCTATACTCATTTGATGATTTAAAACTGCTTTTAAGTGTTTTGCCTCTAAAGAATCTACTAACTTTTTTCGAATAGCTGTGCCTATAACATCGTAAGCTTCATTCCATAACCCGACGCGACAAGCGAGATCAAACATCGTTCGAAACACCCAGTCACTCTTTGGCTTTAATTGATACGCCCGACGAATCCACTCTAAAGCCTGAGAGCTATCNCCTTTTTTTGTCGCCTGATTGAGCAAACCACGAAGACCAAGAAACTCCGTATCAGGGNTTTCAAGCATTTTTGTAAAAAATTTGCAAGCAGAGTCTTCATCGCCATTAAGTTGTGCAGATTGGGCAGATAGTAGCAATGTAAGTGACGGCTCTTCTAAAAGATTGTTCGCATAGCCAGCCTGCCGATTAGCCTCATCTGAATCACCTGCTGCTAATGCAACCATACCCCTACTAAGAGCTAAATACCCCTGACGACGACGACCTTCTCCAAGTTTCCATGAAATTTCAGCAGGAACGCCACTCATAAGAATCCATAAACGATAAATTATAGCTGTCAAGGCAAAACAAATAGCCATCAAGCCAACCACCACAGCCGCAGAAGTTTCAACAATATAACCATGCCAGTTCACACTAACCTGACCAGGATGATCTGCGAGCCACATTGTGGTTATGGCGATAGCACCAAGTAAAAACAAAACCCAAAGTGCACGGAACATGTAAGTCTACTCCGAAGCTCTACTTAATCGACAAAGCTAAAATTGATATGACAAATACATGCAATCTAGAGAGCACTCTCTCTGCAAGTAATCTAGCTCGTGCTGCGTTAAGCCAACCTGCGACAACATCAGAATCTGGACTATGAATGTCAGACAAAGTTGCAATCGCACCCTCCAAATCCCCTTGATCAAGCTGAAGTCGAGCAATAGCAATTGGGTCACTTTCGATGCCTTTGGGTTTGTCAGCACCAATTTTGCGTACACTAACTAGTGATTTGACATAGGTAAAAACATCAATCAGCGAACTCTCAGTATCTTTTTTAGATGAGTCTTTGAAAGCTACCCGACTAATGTTCTCAGCCAAGGTATCATATTCACGACGCAATTCATCAATTGTTTTAACACCCGTTTCAGCAAAAGGCGCAAGCTCTTTCACTCCGTTCTGGATATCCGGATCCTCACCACCCAGTGCTCTCAAAGCCATTAGAGATTCTGCAAAAGGATCACTNGAACGAAGTGACTCGCGCAAATGACCAACAGCCAAAACAAGATTTTGAGCTCTTACCTGGCGTTTTGCTTCTGCTACACTTTCCCTCCCCTCAACAGATTGGGCAGCGTCATCTTCAAGTTTTAAAATACGCTTTGAAATATCTGTCATGGTTTGCAAAAGACCCTCAGCTGAACTCCTGATTTCTGTATTTCTCTCCGTCACAATCTGTTCGAGTTTGTTGAGTCGCTCCAAAACAGCTCTTGCCCTCTCGTCGCTCTTTTCTAGATCTATCAAACGAGAGTTCAGTCGGTTGATTGAATTGTTAGTGACTAACACGTCAGTTTGTGGGGTCATCGCTTTCTTCATCTTACGAACATCCGCAATTTGTTTTTCAACAGCAACAATACGCGCCATTACCCCTTCGAAACTTTTATTTAACTTATTTCGCTCAATTTCAAGATCACTAATTGCTTGTCCACTTTCACGAACTAACATTATTTCATTCTCAAGCTGATTGATCCGNTCGGCCAACAGATCTCTGGATGACCAATCACCAGTTGTCGCTTCAACTGGCGATAGATCGTATAGAATATAAGGTGCCCACAAGGGTTTTGTGGCATAAACACCACATCCAAGTAAAACAAGAAAAAATATAGCAGAGAAAAAAGCTATCACACCCGCATTATTTGTGTTTGATACGATTTTGGTTCTTGCTAATTTTTTTTGTGTTTTTGAAGAAATACGGGCACTACCCTTTGAGGGCATTGTTGATTTCTCTGATGTTTTCTTTCTTTCCTTACTGGATGTTTGTTTTTTTATTTCTTTGCTCACGGGCTAATCCTTCACAGATATAGTGTTTATAGCCTATCAGGTACTATCGCTCCAGTTTAACGTTATCTACTATTGAAACGTACTCTTTGATGCTACTTATCAGCGAAGCCTGGTCTGGCCTCTTTGCAATCATAATCATCTTCCAATTGTATTTTGCAATCTGTGTTGCAACAGCTTCACTCAAACAAAATGCGCACAAGCGCTTTGAGAAATCAGCAAGATTTGCCTTTGTAAGCATATTAATAAATACCTTTGCAGTGCGCGGAGAGTATAAGACAACACCGCCAACCAATGAGTCCTTGATTGCAGTTATACACTCTCTTGTAAGATCATTTACAGCTTTTGCATGGTACAATTGCAAACGGCGATAGTTAAAACCCTTTTGACTTAGATCACCTGCGAGATCCCCTGCCATCTTTGAACCAGCTATGTGAAGAAGAGACCCATTTTTAAAATCGAGTTTTTTGCAAACAAGATCTGCGAGGGTTTTAACATCCCCACCGGCACTTTCAATATTTTCAAAACCCACTTTATGTGCGGCGAAGGCGGAGGCATCCCCAACTGCGTATATCGGTATTTTACGCTCTTTGCTTAAATTGGCAAATGCGCGCACTCCATTAGCGCTCGTCAATAATAGTGCCTGAACACCCTCAAGGTTAGGTGGTTTCGTTTTAATTACTTCAATAGACAATAATGGCGCTATTAAATATTTGACGCCAAGTAACTCGAGCTCATCTGCCAGTTGCCTTGCATCTTCTTGAGGACGAGTAATCATAAGTCGCAAACACATATGCTCAGTTTAACTCCAAAATTCAAAAAACCCAGGACTAGCACACTTCTTCAATTCCTCTCCTGCATCTCTACCCAAAGCTTCTGCATCTTGGATTGAACCGCAACGCATCGTTTGCAATAGCTCAGTACCATCCGGACGAGCAGCAAGGCCTCTAAGAAAAAAATTTCCGTCTGAATTAATCTCACCAAGAGCTGCAACAGGCGTCCGACAAGACCCATCAAGAACCTTCAGCAGGGCACGTTCAGCGGTGACGCGTACTTTAGTCTCATTGTGATTCAATGCTGACAAATATGATTGAGACTTTAAATCATCAGCACGACAAGTAATACCTATGGCACCTTGAGCCACAGCAGGCAAAATTATATCAGGATCTATTGTTGAAGTAACGATATTCGCCCGGCCAAGCCTATTAAGGCCTGCCATAGCCAACAGCGTAGCATCCACATCCCCGGCAGCCAGTTTCTTAAGACGAGTTTCCACGTTGCCACGAAAAGTAACAACTTTTAGATCCGGACGATGATGTAAGATTAGAGCCTGGCGGCGCAGTGATGCTGTTCCGACAACGCTGCCTTTAGGAAGATCCGCAATTGAGTTAGCCTTTTCACTAATGAAGGCATCGCGAACATCCTCACGCTCAAGCATACAAGGTAAAACAATGCCGTCACTAAGCATCGTTGGCAGGTCTTTCACGGAATGAACGGCTAAATCAATGCGCCCATCCAACAAAGCATCATCTATCTCTTTTGTAAACAGACCCTTACCCCCAATTTCAGATAAAGCTCTATGCTGAACCATATCACCGGTCGTCTTAATAACCATAATTTTGACATGATCAATTAATTCTGGGAACGCAGCAGTTAACAGCGATTTAAACTCTCTAGCCTGAGCCTGAGCCAGGGGACTTCCACGGGTGCCAATAAAAAAGGATGATTGTGATATCATAAAATAATGCCCAAAGTTATAGTTCATTTGTTTATCAGAGAGTAAAGTCCTCAAACCACTTGGCAAGTATAAAGATTTTATAGATGATCGTGTTAGGAATCGAAACAAGTTGTGATGAAACAGCCGCTGCAGTTGTTAGTAGTGATGGAAAGATTGTTGCTCAGACTATACTCTCACAACTTAACCAACATCGCCCATACGGTGGCGTAGTACCAGAGGTTGCGGCACGTGCTCATTTGGAGTACGCAGACGTGGTTGTACGCAAAACAATGGCTAAAGCAGGCCTCGACTTCCAAGAACTAGATGCGGTTGCTGCAACTGGTGGACCAGGACTTATTGGAGGTGTTATTGTTGGTGTTATGACGGCCAAAGCTATTGCCGCTTCAAGTAGTCTGCCTTTTCTCGCCATTAACCATATGGAAGGACATGCTTTAAGTGCCAGATTAGAAAAAATTAACAAAGTCCCTTTTCCATATTTGCTATTACTCATGTCAGGAGGTCATTGTCAGCTACTAAACGTTGAGGGATGTGGACGTTACAAGAGACTTGGCACGACAATTGATGATGCTCTAGGAGAAGCATTTGATAAGACAGCAAAAATGCTCGGAATTGGTTATCCCGGCGGCCCCGCTGTTGAGGCTGCAGCCAAGAGTGGAAATGCTACCCGTTTTGTGCTGCCCAGGCCAATGAAAGGCCGTCCTGGTTGTGATTTCTCTTTTTCTGGTCTCAAAACAGCGGTTCGACAAATTGCCGTAAAATTACCAGATGGGCCTTTACTAAAAAAAGATATTGCCGATTTATGTGCAAGTTTTCAAGAGGCGGCTGCTGATGTGCTTGTTGATAGAATTGACCATGCCCTAAAAATTTTTGCCTCAGACCATCCTTACAGCAATTCTCTAGTTTTAGCTGGCGGTGTTGCCGCCAATCAATTTATTCGTGAAAGAATACAAATACTTGCTGATGAGCGCTCAATGAGACTAATTACCCCTCCTATTAGCCTTTGCACGGATAACGGTGCAATGATAGCTTGGGCAGCCATTGAGCGCATTCAAAATTTGGGCATCGATATAGCCCAGGATAGTTTAAATTTCAGACCTCGTCCTCGTTGGCCCCTTGACCCAGATGCCCCAAAGGTAGCTTTTGCCGGAATAAAAGCATAGCAAACAGTAATAATTTTGCCCTAAAAATTAATCAAGGGGTTATGGTATGAAATGCACATGAGTAAAATAATCAATAAAATAGGCGTAATTGGAGCAGGCGCATGGGGAACGGCTTTAGCCATGACTGCTCAGCGGGCTGGGCGCGATGTTATTATTCACGCTCACGAGTCAGATGTCGCAAACACAATCAATCAAGTTCACGAAAACACATTTTTTTTACCAGGTGTTCAAATTAATAAAGAAATACGGGCAACCACTGATCTAAAAAAAATTGCTCTCTGTGACGCAATATTTTTGGCCATGCCTGCCCAATTTATGCGTACTGTAACTTCAGGAATGACAACATGTTGGCAAGCTGAGGTCCCTGCTGTTATATGCGCTAAAGGGATCGAGCAAAAAACTGGCTCACTTTTGAGTGAAATAGTCTCTCAAACTTTACCTGGTATACCCCTTGCTGTTCTATCAGGGCCTACTTTTGCTGTCGAAGTAGCGAAGGGGCTACCGACGGCGGTCACACTTGCTTCAAAAAGTGTAGATGCTCTGACAGCCCTATCCAAGGCCATCACCACACCGACTTTTAGAGCCTACAAATCAGACGATGTAGTTGGTGTTGAGCTATGCGGCGCCATTAAGAATGTTCTAGCCATTGGCTGTGGCATAATCGAGGGGCGCAAACTTGGAGATAATGCTCGCGCAGCATTTATTACACGGGGCCTAGCTGAAATAACACGTTTAGCAAGAGCAAAAGGTGCTAACACCAGAACAATGCTTGGTCTCTCAGGTCTTGGTGATATAACGCTAACCTGCAATGCGTTTCAGTCAAGAAACTTCTCTCTNGGTGTTGCCCTCGGAGAAGGACATGATCTTGATAAAATCCTAGCAATGCGCTCCACAGTAGCTGAAGGTGTATTTACGGCATCATCCGTCGTTCTATTAGCTAAAACCTTAAAAATTGACACACCACTATGTGCTGCTATGGATAACATTCTTAATAAAAATGTTGATATAGATAAAACTATTGAAGAACTACTGGCAAGGCCAGTAGGTGACGANTACCCACTAGAACAGAAATTATAAAAAAAAATTAAAGGATTTTTTTACATGCTTTTCATTATCTATTGCATTGATAAAAATGGCAGCGCCAAGCTTCGAGCTAAAAACCGCTCTGCCCATATCAACTTTCTAGAGCAATACCGTAGTAACATTTTTGCAGCAGGGCCCATACTTGCTGATGATTGCAAGGAAATGACTGGTTCCTTACTAATTGTCGATTTTCCTTGTATGGAGGACGCAAATACATTTGCCATCAACGATCCGTATTCTATAGCAGGACTATTTGAAAGTGTATCAATCAAGCCTTGGAGAATGGTTTTCGAGCCTGAGTCTTAACAAATATGGCCTGTGTCTTGAAAAAACTTTGTGAACTCAACCAAATAGATAATAATGGCAGCGCTACTTTTGTTGCCGAAAAGAATGGCAAAAAAGAAAGCCTTATAGTTGTCCGAAAAAAAAACAAAGTTTTTGTTTATATAAATAGCTGCCCGCACATTGGCACCCCACTTGATTTTTCTCCAGGACAATTTTTAAGTAAAGATAAAAACTTTATTCTATGCTCCACTCACGGAGCACTCTTTAGAATTAGTGATGGTTTTTGTATCTCGGGCCCTTGTTTCGAACAAACTCTTACGAAGGTATCTGTAAGAATAATAGATGACAAAGTTTTTATTGTTTCCCTTTGAATTTACTGCCCCCCATGTGAGTATATCAACACAATTAAAACTTATATTTTCGATAATCAAACTCATATTGCGCTGGGACAATTTTTATCCTTAAAATAGATATAATTATGGTCGCAAATATAAAGACCAAGTAAAAAGGAGAGGTTTTAGAAGCATGTCAGACAGTAATATTTATCCAGTTCCAGCCAAACTTGCCAAGTCAGCATGGATTGACAATCAAAAGTACCTCGATATGTACAAACAGTCTATTGGAGATAATGAGGAATTTTGGAAAAAAGAAGGGAAAAGAATTGACTGGACCAAACCTTATACACAAGTCAAGAATATTAATTTCAACGCACCAGATGTCTCTATCAAGTGGTACTATGATGGCACACTAAATGCGTCAGTCAACTGTCTGGATCGTCACTTAGAAGACCGTGGAAATCAAACCGCAATCATATGGGAAGGTGACGACTCAAATGATATACAAAATATAACATATAGAGAATTGCATGAGGAAGTCTGCCGATTTTCAAATGCAATGAAAGCACGCGGCATAAAAAAAGGCGATGTAGTTACTATTTATATGCCAATGGTTTCTGAGGCTGCAATAGTTATGCTGGCCTGTACCAGAATTGGTGCCATCCATTCCATAGTTTTTGGCGGCTTCTCACCTGAAGCATTAGCCGGACGTATAAATGATTGTAATTCCCGCTGTGTAATTACTGCTGATGAAGGTGTTCGAGGCGGTAAGATTATTCCACTAAAAGAAAATACCGACAAAGCACTTCAGAACTGTCCCGGTGTAGAAACTGTTTTTGTGATCACTCGTACAGGTAACGATGTTAGCTGGATTAATGGTCGAGACGTCAAATATGAGGAAGCCTGTAAAAAAGCATCTACTGATTGTCCGCCTGAAGAAATGAATGCGGAAGATCCAATGTTTATTCTTTATACTTCTGGATCAACTGGGAAGCCAAAGGGCGTTTTGCATACTACTGGAGGTTACATGGTTTATGCAGCGATGACACACCAGTATGTTTTTGATTATCATGATGGTGACATTTACTGGTGCACAGCCGACATTGGCTGGGTGACAGGTCACACATACGTAATTTATGGACCACTTGCAAATGGCGCCACAACTTTATTGTTTGAGGGGCTACCAACATACCCCAATAGTTCCCGAATGTGGGAAATTTGCGACAGACATAGTGTCAATATTTTCTATACTGCTCCAACAGCCATTCGTGCCTTAATGCGCGACGGTAAGGAACCAGTTAACAGGACCTCAAGAAAATCCATTCGATTACTTGGCACAGTTGGGGAACCAATCAACCCTGAAGCCTGGAGCTGGTACCACTCTGTAGTAGGCGAGGGACGTTGTCCTATCGTTGACACTTGGTGGCAAACAGAAACTGGGGGGATCATGATAACCCCACTTCCAGGAGCTACTGACATGAAACCTGGATCTGCTACACGTCCATTTTTTGGTGTAAAACCAGAACTGGTCGATGGAGAGGGTAATATCTTGGAAGGGGCAGTATCTGGCAATTTATGCATCACTGATTCGTGGCCGGGTCAAATGCGAACAATCTTCGGCGATCACAAACGCTTTGTGCAAACCTATTTTACAACCTATCACGGAAAATATTTCACTGGAGATGGCTGTAGGCGCGATGAAGACGGATATTATTGGATTACAGGCCGCGTCGATGACGTAATCAATGTTTCTGGTCACCGAATGGGTACTGCAGAAATAGAGAGTGCACTAGTAGCTCATCAACATGTAGCAGAAGCAGCAGTTGTTGGAGCGCCACACGAGATCAAGGGACAGGGTATTTATGCCTTTGTAACCNTAAATGCAGGTGTAAAATCTAGCGAAGACCTAAAAAAAGAATTGGTAGACTGGGTTAGAAAGGAAATTGGCCCTATCGCTTCACCAGACTGGATTCAGTGGGCTCAAGGTCTGCCCAAAACCCGATCTGGGAAAATTATGCGGCGAATATTGCGAAAAATTGGGGAAAATAATTTTGACTCTCTTGGTGATGTATCAACCCTCGCGGAACCAGCTGTGGTCGATAATTTAATTGAGAACAGGCAAAATAGGTAATCAAAATCTGTTAAGCTTTAAAGCCATAAGCTACTAGGTTTGTTTCTAATTAATATATGGAGTTTTTCTTAGTGAAAACTTTAATTAAGACTGTACAAATAACCACTAACTACAGTGAGCTTTAAATATTCCTTTAAAAGTCTACACAACGGCCCTTTCGTTCCCAATCTCCGTAGCGAGTTGGTTCAAGCCCTTGTGGACCACCTAACTCCTTCTGATCACCTTCTTTTGTGATCGAAACGGGTTTTTTAATTTTGATATCTTCAACCTCAGTATCCTCTTTTGTATTGTAAAACTTACTCATATGCATTTCCTGAATTTGTATTTAGTATTCAATCAATCAAGTAATGCATTGGCAACGACTTTTCAACAAGAACGGCCATGACAGATCCATCACAAAATACTCGCCTAGTTTCTTTTGAACTCATCAATGCAGTTTTAAAACGCCATCAAACCCTAGACGATGTCCTTGAAGTATTAACATCCTACAATTCCTTAGAGCAACGTGAACGCGCTTTTGCTCGTAATCTTGCATCAACTACCTTGCGCCGATTAGGCCAAATTGATGATTTAATAAACTATTGTTTGAAGAGTGCTTTACCTCGGCGTGCAATGGCCGTACGTGATGTTTTAAGATTGGGTGTATGCCAACTAGTTTTTTTAAGGACACCAACACATGCGGCAGTTAACACTACTGTAAATATGTTGGATGAAATTAAACTTGGTTACTACAAAAAATTAGTCAACGCAATTTTGCGAAGACTCTCACTTGAGGCTGACGAGATAATTAAAAACCAAGATGTTGAAAAGCTGAATACCCCAGAGTGGCTATGGATAAGTTGGAAAAGAACGTACGGCAAAGAAGCCTGTCGTCGTATTGCCCAAGCACACCTTAATGAGCCCCCACTAGATATAACAGCAAAAGAAAATGCTGAAATTTGGGCTCATAAATTACAAGCAGCTCTGCTTTCAACTGGGACAATACGCTTAAAACAAACAACCAATGTAAAGAAACTTGATGGCTTCGATAAAGGTGCCTGGTGGGTACAAGATGCAGCTGCAGCACTGCCAGTCACTCTACTAGGAAATATTGAGGGTAAACATATTATAGACCTTTGTGCAGCTCCTGGTGGTAAAACAGCGCAATTATTAAGTCGAGGTGCCAAAGTCAGCTCAGTAGAGCGTTCAACCATACGCCTCAAACGCTTAAAAAAAAATTTAGCCCGACTAAAAATGACTCCGGAATTTTTTTGCCAGGATGCGACATATTGGACACCCAATGAAAAAGCAGACGCAGTTTTACTTGACGCTCCTTGTTCTTCAACAGGAACGATTCGTCGACACCCTGACATTCTACACCTAAAAAACCGCAAAGATATTAGAAAACTCTCTACTACTCAGTACCGCCTAATAAAAGCAGCACTCAAAATGGTAAAATCAGGGGGGAGAGTTATTTTTTGCACTTGCTCCTTGCAGTCTGAAGAAGGACCGGAACTTATTGATAAAATTTTAAAAGAATATCCTTCTATTCAGCTAGAAACCATTAAACCAGAGGAGGTTTGTGGTCTGGATGAACTAATTACTAACCAAGGCACTNTAAGGTGTTTACCATATCATCTAANAGAGCAAGGTGGTTTAGATGGATTTTTTATCGCACGCTTGATTGCTGACTAGGAAAAAAATTCGCCCAAAATGCCCACACAAACAATACCTAAGAAATTGGAATAAATTGCAATTTAAGTGAGTCACCAATCTCTCCTAAAAAGAAAATCTGCGCAAGATTAATACTATCTATGTTACAAAATTAACTTTAAAAGGCGGTACTTTAGATCAGTTTTTAAAAAACAATACGTTTTCTGGTTATATTTGTTCCCCTCACCCACACTTGCTCAAGTACCTATAAACTGATAACAAATTACATAGGGTTAATTTTCAACTTGTATCTAGCCTTTTCAACAAAAGGTTTTGTCGATGGAGCATGGATTTTTGTCCATTTTGTCACCCTCATATTTAGGACGTAACCTACGCAATTTACTCTATGCAAATCCACTTTATGGGCTAACACTGAAAGGAGGGACTCCTGAAAGACTACGTCTAACACCTCCAACTTTTCGATTTGGTAATCCTGAAACTGGTCGCAAAATAATTAGTGGGATATTTACTCTATCTCATCACCATATAAAATTAGGGAAAGAACCATGGAACAACAAATTAAGCAACCCTGAGCAGCTTGCTGATTTGCATGGTTTTTCGTGGTTAACAGATTTGTGTGCAGTTGGCACAGATGGGGCAAGATCTTTAGGTTGCCACTTACTAGCTGACTGGATTGATCGCAATAAAAAATGGCAAGATTTTTCTTGGCGACCCGATATTCTAGGAGAACGGTTATCTACCTGGCTTTATTGTTTTGATTTTCTCTCGGCCACGGAAAAAGAAACTCAATCAATATTGTTAAAAATGTCTATGATACAGGCACGACACCTTGTCCGCAGTTGTTCCCAAGCACCCAATGACGCGCGTCTGTTCAAAGCCATTCAAGGACTTATATTTGCTGCTGTTTGTCTTCCTGGGGCTGAATCAACGATAGAAACATCCCTTAATCGTCTTAATAGTGCTATTGGCCAGCAAATACTGCCTGACGGAGGGCATTTTGAGCGCAATCCCTCACTAGCACTTGAAATATTATCACGATTTAATCAAATCAAAGATCTATTATTAGCAGCCCATATTGAAATACCAATCCAATTACAGGGAGCCATTGATAGAATACCACCGATGTTGCGGGCTTTGCGCCTAGGCGATGGGTGCCTCACTCAATTTAATGGGGGCTATGAGGCAGAACGAAACCTTATTGATACTGTACTAGCAAATTCTGGAGTTAGAGGAAAACCCCTCACTAGCGCACCACATAGTGGTTTCCAAAGACTAGCCGCAGGAAAGACATTAATCGTAGTAGACACAGGGAAACCAGTCGCTTCAGAAAGGCTAAATAGCCATGCTGGAACCTTGAGCTTTGAGATGAGCCACGGAAAAGATCGTTTTGTTGTCAATTGTGGAACACCAAACTCTGAGGGTCAGAAATGGCTCTCCGCATTGCGAGTTACAGCAGCCCACTCCACACTCTCAGTAGATGATTTAAGCTCAAGCCAGTTTGACAAACGCGGACTAGTATTAGGGCCAGGAACAGTTGAGTGCAGACGAAGTGAAGCTGAGGGAGCTGTTTGGCTTGAGACTTCCCACGACGGATATCTTGATAGGATTGGAATTACTCATAAGCGAAAACTATTTTTAGATGCTTCGGGTGAGGACTTCAGAGGAGAAGATTTGGTCGAGGGTTCTAAGGGCAATAATTACACAATACGTTTCCATCTTCACCCCAGTGTTCAGGTCCAACAGTCGCATGGACTTAGAACTATTTTATTAAAATTGTTTAGGGGTATTGGTTGGAAGTTTCAGGCATCTGAGGGCACTATTTGTGTAAAAGAAAGTGTTTATCTTAATGGTAAAAATGAGCCAAAACGATCCAATCAAATTGTTATTTCAGGGCGTCTTGTTGGAGGCAGCACCAAAATCAATTGGCGTTTTTATAAATGTTAAATGAAATGTTTAGCTGAAACCGTTATTTTTTTATAGAACCTGATAAAGCTATAGTGAAGCAATCGAATTTCAACTTAACCTTGAAGCGTTTGGTTTATTATCTTTAATTTTAATTGCAGTTTCTCCAAGTAATAAACGAACCCGGGATAAATTTTTGTTAGCAACAGTAGCAAGTTTCTCTGCATTGAGCATCATGTAGACACCGAGAGCCTGATCAAAAGCGTTGGCCGCACCTTTAAGATGTGCCTGATTATCTGTCAACTTACCTAACAAAAACAAAGCCGAACCTAAGTTGTTCTGCGTTGCGGCCCATTGGAGCGGGCCCTCCTCTTTAAGACGAACTTCTAATACCCCTAAGCAAGCATTAACNGCTTTCTCAAGTACCTCAGCATTATGAAGTTGTTCTCCTAAAACCTGAGCAGCTTGTGCAAAGTTATTCATTACATCAGCCCAATACATTGGATATTTACTGCGAGTAAAAACCTGAAGAGCCGCTTGAAAAGATGCAAGAGATTTTTTTAAGATTTCTTGTTCACCCGTTTTTAAATCAAGCTTAAATAATACCTGCCCAAGACGATTTTGTGCCGATGCCCATTGAACAGGAAAGTTATCTAAGCGAAAAATTTCCAATGAAGCCTCTAAAGCCTCAGCAGCTTGACGCAAGGTATCTTCGTCGGAGGTCTTCTCATTGATCGCCTGTAGGGATGCACCCAAATGTTTCTGGGTCAAAGCCCAATCTATTGGGCTGTCCCCACGCGATAGCTGTTCAAGTGCCGCCCGATAGGTTTGTACTGCCACATGATATAAGTCAGTAGTTCCACGATGAAAAGCCAGCGTAGCAACAGCATTACCGTAACACATTTGAATTGAGGCTCGCTCACTGTTACTCAAATTCTGCGGCAAATTCTGAACAGCCGGCATAGCTGCATAAAGTGTCTCAGAGAGGGATTGTGCCAAACGCATTCGCTTTCCTACTTCCTTAAAAGACGTTACTGACAAAGCGACAGCAAGTAACAATTCCGCAAGTTCATATTCAAAATTTACAGGTAGCGTCAAAACTGTGGACGGTAAGGTGAAACCAGGACGATCATCGCTATCCTCTTTAGCTGATAAAAAATGCAAGTGCAGTGTGGTGCCGGGTGGAGGTATTTCACCATAAATTATTAGGTCACCTTGCGAATCATAAAGTGCACTTGTCGCTTTTTCNCGCAATTTCATAAGGCGGTCTTCTGGATGAAGATCAAAATCAATTTCAAAGTTTTCATTCAAAGCCTTAATTTTGATGCCCTCTCTCTTTCCCAAAGATTGAGTAATGTGACGTCCCTGGGAATCAACCACCGCTTGGTCTTCACATAGAAGAGGAAGCACTCTAATTTCAATTCGGCCTGAAGCATTTCCACGACGAATTGCAAGTTTTTCCAAAAAGCCTATAATGGAAAATCTATTTTTATTTTTCTGAATTTTTTTTATAGCTGTTTTAGGATGAGATAGCCGTTCGTTGGCTTGATAAAGACGGTTAACCAGCTTGGCTACAATATCAAGGGCAATACCTGACTCCTTTGCAAGAGCCTCAAGAAACACTTCACGTATAGTTTCTTCAACTATTATATCACCAACTGCTATGGCATTTAATGATCGTAATCCACCTTCTATAATACCTATCTCACCAAAAATCTCATTTGGCTGAAGCATTGCCACCATAACAGGTCCATGCTGACCAGTTGTAGTCAATTCAACATTTCCTTCTACGAGAACAAAAACTGACGTACTTCGTTCATTCTCACGGAATAAAAAGTCGCCATCTTTATATCGTCGCTCGATTTTTTTCACAAATACCTCGACAGTATCTAGGCTTAATATGGGTTCTTATCGAATTGCTCTGCATATAATTTATAATCTGATAAAGAAGACAATTCGACTAACGTTAAGCTCAATATGTAAAAAAAGGATTTCTAATCCCTATAGTTGGTAAATCATTAATCAGAAATTACCTGAAAACCTTACATAACTAATCTGACACGTGTTAAAAAACCACTTTAACTATCTAACTAGATTCTAGTATGGAACTCCTATTTTTTATATATTATCTTATTATGAAATAAGTTCAGGATTACTGTAGCCTATGTACCTATGAAAAATTCAGTAACATCACCTTGCCTAAGATCCCCAATACACACAAAATGTTATTACTTGCACATGATGATGTAGCAGTGAAACAACTCTGTCTTCCCTGCAGCCGAACAGTTTGATAGATAATCTGTGAATATTTATTTAAGTAAATTTAAATTGATGTTTCTCTGGTTCTAATATCAAGGCGTGCACCATCAAGAAGTATCAATCCATTATGATCAATTAGGTTTCGTAGCGAGTTAACATAATCAACTCCACGCTCCGAGTATTTATGAAGTTTACCAGCCAAAGTCCGTCCATCTATCGCACCACCAGAACGTCGTGTGCTTTGACGTTTTTTTCTGAAACTTTTATATGCGCGATGAGTATTTAGATTCAGAGCATATGCACGTACAGATTCAATCAATGTGTCAAATGACTGAATTTTGTGACTTTTTCCTTTATCACGTTTCAATGGAACCAAACCCTTGGAAGTTGCTCTAGCCCATTGACCAAACATAGCATTACCTTCCCTCGCAAAACGTGATGCTCCCCAACCACTCTCCTCAGCTGCCTGAGCTAATGCAAGAGATGTTGGCACTATGTCAATACGACTAAACAAAGCATCTATATCTCCAGATTTTACTTTGTACCGCTCGGTCATCACCCGAAGCCACAAACGATCAGCAGCATTAAGTTTTTGACCTAGTGCAGTTTGATAACGCAATTTCCATAGGTAACGACGATCATTAATAATTTCCTCATTGACCTGCAACACCAAAGGTAAAAGTGCTTTAAAAAATATGGCTTTACGCAGTTTGTTCTCCGGAATTTGAGAAAGATCGCTAGGCAAACTAGTGNGAAATACTCTGGGCACTGGTTGATTTTTTGACTTCACCTTGTCTAATTGGTAGCCCAAGCGCTTAAAAGTCTTGTGTAATGCTTTTACACTTGAAACTCCATGTGAAGAAGCTGCTTGTAAGCCACTTAAATCCTTAATTGGTGCTCTTGTTACTTGTCTAGACAGCAGATTGGCACTCAAGATTAGTGGTTCTGCCCTAACTTTAGAGACTCCTGATCCAAATGGACCACTTGCGGGAGGATTTAACCAAGCAACAGAAATGAGCGTAATAACAAATATACCAACTAGTGCGAGCGCACCACGTTCGAAGTATAGTGCTCTTACTGGACCCGCCTGAGAATGGGTAGGTTTTTTTAATACTGCTTTGTTTGGCCGCATCTAAACACCAATTTAAACCAATGGAAAAATAGAATATACTAAATATTGTAAATAAATCAATAACGACCCCAAATATAGTGTTTAAAATTCTTTGAACGCAAAAGCAAATTTCAAGATTAAACTATTCACAATAANTCAGAAATTTCTGTTTTTTTCCCTAAAAAACCTAAATAAGTCAAAAACTATGAACTGAAACCATAATATTTTAAATAAAATTAGAGAATCAACTAANCTGAGCGAACTTCAGTTACTTCTGGAATATAGTGTATCAACATTTTTTCAATACCATCCTTGAGCGTAGCAGTTGAAGAAGGGCAACCAGAGCAAGCCCCTTGCATAGTCAGATATACAACACCTTCTTCAAAAGAATGAAAAATTATATCACCACCGTCCTGTGCTACTGCTGGTCGAACCCGCGTATCTAATAATTCTTTTATTTGAGCCTCTATGGAGCCATCGACTAAATCATCATCTTCAGGATCATCATGTGCAGAATTAGCATCTTGAATTACTGGCTCTCCAGTACTGAAATGCTCCATAATTGCCCCAAGGATCAATGGCTTCATGGTTTCCCATTCTTTGGTTTCTGATTTGGTAATTGTAATAAAATCACCACCTAAGTAAACGGCATCTACACCCTCAATTTCAAATAAGTGGAGTGCTAAGGGTGAATTTTTTGCCATTTCAGCATTTGTAAAGTTAGCTGTACCTTTACTCATTATCTCACAGCCGGGCAAAAACTTTAGAGTTGCTGGATTAGGAGTAATTTCAGTCTGAATAAACATTTTATCATTTACCTCTGCTGTTTGATCAGGTTTATGAACTAATTATTAAATAGGTGGAGCTACACCAAATAAAAATCAAGGGGGACAATACAATCTCATAACTAACTTTTTAAAAAACCAACAGTTTCCCTAACTTTTTCTAAAATAGGCTCTGACATTTCTTTAGCCCTCTGTGTTCCTTGCGCAAGAATAGAATCAACATATTCTGTATCTGCCATAAGGCGACGCATCTCATCCTGAATTGGCGACAACTTGGCAACAGCCAGGTCTGCAAGTGCCTTCTTAAATACAGAAAACTGTCCTGAGCCATAATGCTGGCATACAGTCTCAATGTTAGTATCGGATAAAGCCGCATAGATATTCATGAGATTTGCGGCTTCAGGTCTTCCGCTAAAACCTTCTTGGCTTACAGGCATTTCATCAGCGTCTGACTTAGCCTTTCGAATCTTTTTGGCAATATTGCTAGCATCGTCAGTCATGTTGATCCGTGAAAGATCTGATGGATCAGATTTACTCATTTTTTTTGTACCGTCACGTAGGGACATAACCCTTGTCGCCGCTCCAAAAATTAGTGGCTCAACAATAGGAAATATATTTTTTTTGAAATCAGTATTGAACTTGTGAGCAATATCACGAGTTAGTTCAAGATGTTGTTTTTGATCTTCACCTACTGGAACATGCGTAGCTTTATACAGAAGAATATCAGCAGCCATAAGGCATGGATAAGCAAATAAACCAATGGAGGCATTCTCCTTATTCTTACCAGCCTTTTCTTTAAACTGAGTCATCCTGTTAAGCCAACCCATGCGGGAAACACAATTAAAAATCCAGGCTAATTCGGCATGACCCGATACCTGACTCTGGTTGAAAACTATATTACGCTTTGGATCAATACCCGATGCCAAAAGGGCAGCTGTGACCTCACGTGTGTTCGCGCGTAAAACATTAGGCTCTTGCCAAACTGTCACAGCATGCAAATCAACTACACAAAATAAACATTCGTAATCATCTTGTAACCGCACCCAATTTCGAATTGCCCCTAAGTAATTACCTAAGTGAAGATCGCCAGTAGGCTGAACGCCAGAGAAGATTCTGTTCATAAGTATTGACCCTTAAAGCCTTTTCAATACCCTTTTTTATGTAGCTTTAACCTATTTGGGTCAAGTCAAAGAAACGATTAACGTAGGCTTTTTAAGTCATCTAGCTTTACTGCACCACAAAACCAAGCTAATGCTCCAAAAGTTAGAGAGCCCGCCAAAACAATAACAGCCAAAGTAACAGCACGCTCAAACTCCAAACTACTGTTAAGCCACGGAGCTAACTTAACAATAGCAAAATAAAGAACTAAACTCATTCCTACACTAGCGAATACAGTACGCAACAAACGACTTCTTAAACGTTGATCAAAAATGAAATGACCACGTTTATACAAAATAAAATTCATCAGAATAGCATTAAACCAACTTGACACTGACGTGGCTATGGCCACACCCACGTGCAAAAAAGGGACCATGAGAATCAAGCTCAAAACCACGTTTAACATCATCGCAATAACTGCAATTTTTACTGGTGTTGCCGTATCACCACGCCCAAAGAAACCTGGTGCCAAGGACTTNATTAGAACATAAGCAGGGAGACCAAGAGCTAAAACAGCTAATGCCGCCGCTGTTGCACTAGTCTGAACAACACCAAATTCCCCACGCTGAAACAAAACTTTCACTACAGGATCCGCCATAAAAAATAATGCACAGGCCGCAGGAAAAGTGAAAAAAATTGAGAATTCGACTGCACGGCACTGACTATTTTGTGCAGCCTCACTTTCCCCTGCCCTGATCTGACGTGATAACAATGGAAGCAATGCAGTACCTACAGCAACCCCAACCACCCCAAGAGGCAATTGATTAATTCTATCGGCAAAAAACAAATAAGATATAGATCCCTCAGGTAAAAATGAGGCAATAATGGTGTCTACCATAAGATTTAACTGATAAACCCCAGCACCTAAAGCCACAGGAAGTGTGCGACACAAAAGTAACTTAACATTCTCGCTAAGAACTAGATTTGGTATTGGACACATCTCTTTTTTTGCACAATGACATACAAGCCAAAAAAATTGTATCAAACCGGCAAAAAACACAGCCCAGGCGAGTGTCTGACCTGGGTTTTTCGAGACAGGAGCCCAAATTAAAAGAGCCCCGATCAAGCAGACGTTGAGCAGAATTGGTGTTGCCGCTGCGGCTGCAAACTTACCAAAAGAGTTCAACACGCCCGCCAACAAAGAAACAAGGGATATGAACAAAATATAAGGAAAAGTAATGCGAGTAAATTCAACAGCCATATCAAATTTTTTTGGATCATCCAAAAATCCCGGCGCAAATGCACGCATAACCCACGGCATTGAGATTTCCATAAGGATAACGATAATTAACAAACTACTGAGTAGAATGCCCATTGCTTGATTGGCAAACTCTTTTGCCTTCACCCTGCCCTCTTCTTCTAGAATACCTGCAAAAATTGGTACAAAAGCCATAGAGAAGGCGCCCTCTGCGAAAAGCCTACGAAACAAATTAGGGAACTTAAAAGCAACAAAAAATACATCCGCTAACATGCTAGCACCCAAAGTAGCCGCAATTAAAATATCACGAAAAAAGCCAAAAACTCGGCTAACCGTAGTGATTGAGCCAACCGTCATTATGGAACGTAGTAATGTCATCTAGCTTGAATAACCGTTAATTAGAACAAAGAAAAGATAGGATNGGGCTTGAATCGCTATTCGTTTAAGTTTTATTCTCTTTTTTTCTATTTTATCTACCTAAATGCCTGTTGTTGGTTCAATAGCCTCCAGGAGTGCACGTTTGATTTGGGTGATTTTGCCCTCGTGCTCAACACGCAGCCCGAAGACGTCTTTAACATAAAATACATCGACAACCTGCTCACCATAAGTTGAGATATGAGCCGAAGCTATTTGTAGACCCAAGCCTGTAAGAGCTTCCGTCGCATCATTAAGAAAGCCCAAACGGTCACGACCATTGACCTCAATGACCGTGTATTTTGCACTTACTGTGTTATCAATTAGAACCCTTGGCGGGACCTTAAAGACACGTGTTCGATTCAACATTGATTGGTTGAGAACTTTCTTAAGCTCTTTTGAGGGCTGTAGATTGCCGTTCAAAGAATCTCTGATTCTTCCTTTTAAACGCTTCAAACTCTCTTTCTTCTTGAACGGGCCACCAGTAATGTCCTGAATCCAAAAAGTGTCAAGGGCCATACCATGCGCTAATGTAGAGATTCTTGCATCAAGAATGGTTGCATTGGTCAATGACATAGCACCCGCAATCTGTGCAAAAACTCCTGGATGATCATGAGTATAGATGACAACCTCGCTAACCTCACGCTCTACGTCAACCCGATCTACAATTGTAATATCCTGACCTTTTCTGTCTGCCTCAGAAACAATGCAGGCGTGATGCGCATGTGATGTGGCATCATAGCTAAGCCAGTAATCGTCGTAGCCTTTTGCGATGTGTGCCTCTAGTTCTTTGTCACTCCAATCTGGGAGTAATTTTCTTAATTTCTCCTTAGCGAGGGCTACCCTATTAAAGTGAGCCTCACCATGAATTTTTCCACCAATATGCTCCTGAGCATTGTAATAAAGGTTACGCAATAACTTTGCTTTCCAACCATTCCAAACTCCAGGGCCAACGGCACGGATATCACAAACTGTTAAAATAAAAAGAAGGCGTAGACGTTCAGGAGAATGCACTAACTCGACAAAATCACTAATTGTCTTTGGGTCATCAACGTCTCGTTTGAAAGCAGTATTACTCATTGCTAAATGATACCTAACAAGCCACGAAACCATTTCTGTTTCATCCTCGCTAAGACCGAGTCTTGGGCAAAGCTTTAAAGCTATCAAACTACCAATCTCAGCATGATCGCCACCACGGCCCTTGGCTATGTCGTGCATCAATACAGCTAAGAAAAGTACACTACGTGACTGAACCTCAAGGACAAGAGAACTTACAACTGGCAACTCCTCCAAAAGAAAACCTCTTTCAATCTGCGATAAAACTCCAATTGCTCGTATAGTATGCTCATCAACTGTATAAACGTGATACATATCATATTGCATTTGTGCAACAACCCGCTCAAATTCAGGAATAAAGCGGCCTAAAACGCCTGCTTCATTCATACGTTTAAGAGTAAGTTCAGGGTCCTTTTTTGAAGTCAGCATGGCCATAAAAATCCTGTTGGCCTCAGAATTCATTCGCATAGTTTTTTTAATTAAACTCAGGGACTGAGTGACAACCCGTAATGCGTTTGGATGAATATCCAAGTCAAGACGTTGGGCCTCATAAAATAAGGTCAAAAGCTTCAGTGGTTTCTTCTTCAGGGAATCATCACTTTTTAAGTTTAGTCGGTTGCCATCAATAATAAAGCCATTAACATTTTGTCGCTTGAAAGACAATTTAGGAATGTGAAAACGACGCTTCTTATGTTTAGCCTCAAGAACCGCACAAATTATTCGAGTAAGGTTTCCAACGTCTTTAGCTGTAAGAAAATAATGCTTCATAAATCGCTCAACCCCACGCGTACCGGCGTGATCTTTATACGCCATTCGCTGAGCAAGCTCACTTTGAACATTAAAAATCAGTCGCTCTTCCGAACGCCCAGACAAATAATGCAAATGATTACGAACGGTACACAAAAAATTGTGAGCTTTAACAAAACGCTTTGCATCGCGTTTAGTAAAAATACCTTTTTCAACTAAATTAGATACGTCATCAACTTGATAGAGATATTTGGCTATCCAGCCTAAAGTGTGTAAATCACGCAGTCCTCCTTTACCCTCTTTTATGTTCGGCTCCAAAACATAACGGGTGTCGCCCATACGTTCATGCCTTTCATCCCGCTCGCTCAACTTAGCTTCGACAAAGGTAGAACTGGATGATGAGCAAATATCAGCAAAAAAAATTTTTTTGAAGTGTCGGTAAAGTTGCTCGTCACCCCACAAAAACCGGGCTTCTAGTAGGGAAGTGCGAATAGTTAAATCGTCTCTCGAAAGCTTTACTGCCTCGTCTATTGAACGGGTAGCATGGCCAACCTTAAGTCCCAAATCCCATAAAATATAAAGCATGTATTCTATAATCTGCTCAGTGCGTGGGGTGCGTTTATAATTAAGCAAAAACATCAAATCCAAATCTGAGAAAGGAGCTAGCTCACTACGACCATATCCGCCCGTAGCAACAATTGAAATTTGTTCACCCTTAGTCGCATTTGGAATAGGATAAATGTAGGTGACAACAACGTCGTATAAGACACGGATTAATTGATCTGTCAAAAAAGCTTGTGCGCGAACGGTTTCAATTCCTTTAGCATTGTCCTTTTCAAACCGTCTACGTATCTCTTTGTTACCATCAGCTAAGGCCTCTTTAAAAATAGTCAGAACCTCTTTGCGGTTTCGATTTGAGATACCAGACCAAGCCGCCATTTTTTCGAAACGTGCATATAAATCTCTACGACCGATTATATCGCGTTGCTTTGGGACTTTTTTTAAAATCTGTTCCATAATTATTCTTTTGTCAGACTTTTTAGATCATAAAGAACTTCCAAAGCCTGTTTGGGCGTTAACTCGTCTGGATGAATTTCTCTCAGGGCCATAGATAAAATTGACTGATTAGTCTCTTTTGAAGAAGTCATTGTTGAACTTTGAAACAAAGGTAAATCATCAGCTATTTTAATAAAGGCAGAAGTTTGGTTTCCTATTTCCAAACTTCGAAGAACTTCCTCGGCACGTGCAATAACAGCCCGTGGCAATCCTGCTAAATTAGCAACATGAATTCCATAAGAGCGATCTGCTGCGCCATGACTTACCTCATGCATAAAAACCACATTTCCCTGCCACTCTTTAACCTTCATCGTATAGCAATCAAGTTGGTCTAAACGCTTACTAAGAGTTGTCAATTCATGATAATGAGTAGCAAATAAACTTCGACTCTGATTAACCTCATGCAAATTTTCTATTACTGCCCAAGCAATCGATAAACCATCAAAAGTAGCGGTGCCGCGACCAATCTCATCCAGAATGACTAGTGACTGAGGTCCTGCCTGATTAAGAATAGTAGCTGTTTCTACCATTTCTACCATAAAGGTTGATCTTCCTCGCGCTAAATCATCTGCTGCACCAACACGGGAAAACAGTCGATCTACAACACCAATGTGGGCACTTTCAGCTGGAACATATGAACCCATCTGTGCCATGACAGAAATTAACGCATTTTGCCTCAGAAATGTACTTTTACCAGCCATATTGGGGCCAGTTAAAAGCCACAAGCGACCCTCAGGTCCTAGGCAACAATCATTTGCCACGAATGCTGGCTCACCCCGTTCGATAAGTGCCGCTTCCACAACTGGGTGGCGGGCACCTTTGATGCTAAAAGCCACAGAATTATCGATTAGTGGACGCACATAGTGACGCTCGCGAGCAAGTTCAGCAAGAGATGAAGCTACATCAATGCGAGCTAGGGACTCAGCTACTAAAGCTATTTCCTCAAGTTGCTCCATTACCTTTGAACGCAAGTCATCAAATAAGGCAAGCTCAATCGCTATAGCTTGATCCGCAGCGCGGGCTATCTTTTGTTCTAATTCACTAAGTTCTACTGTGGAGAATCGAATTGCATTAGCCATAGTCTGGCGATGAATAAAGACACCTTCTTGTCCAGAGCCTATATTTTCAGCTTGCTTAGCTGGAACCTCTACAAAATAACCAAGCATATTGTTATGTTTAACTTTTAAATTTGTTACACCCGTCTCTGAAACATAACGACTTTGAAAGTGCGCAATTAGACGTCGGCTTTCATCCCTTAGAGAACGGACTTCATCAAGTTCATCCAAAAAACCTTGAGCTATAAATCCTCCATCACGGGCATAAAAAGGAAGGTCAGAAGACAAGGCTTGTGACAAAAGTTTAATTAGATTTCTATGCTGTCCAAGGCCATCGATGGCACTTGCAATGCCTTTAGGTACATTCATAACGGACACACCCTCGAGTAGGGATCGCAAACGCATACCCAATTGCAAACCGTCTTTGATTGACCCTATATCACGTGGCCCGCCCTGGCCTATACTTAGACGTGATAGAGCACGCTCAATATCTGGACAATGCTTTAGAAAACCTCGAACTTCTAGTGATGTATGCGCCCCATCAACAAAGAACTGAACCATGTCAAGACGTTCATCAAGAGCAGTTGGGTCTCGCAAGGGAGCAGCAAGATAAGAGGCTAGTAATCGCGCGCCCGATCCACTTAATGTTTTGTCTATAACGCCCAACAATGATCCTTTGCGCTCACCATTTAAAGTTACCGTCAATTCAAGATTACGCCGCGTCGCCGCATCAATCTCCATCACCTGCCCCAGAGACAAACGTCTTGGTCGGGAGAGTCGAGGTAAACGCCCTTTTTGTGTTAATTCAATATAATTTACCAATGCCGCGGCGGCTGCTAACTCAGCGCGGTTAAAGTTACCGAAAGTTGTCAGCACCGTGACGCCGTAAAGAGCTTGCAGACGTTTTTCTCCATTGACACTATCAAAAAATTCCTGCGGCTGAGTTGATAACTGATCTTTCCACTCTTCAAAAATTGTGCTTAATTTTGGCCTATCAACCAAATTGTGCGATGCAAGAAGTTCACCTGGGTTAATACGCGCAAGAGCCGCTGCAAGGAAAGCAGTATCAAGTGGTTGTGTTAAGAATTCCCCTGTAGAAATTTCAACCCAAGCGAGACCCAGTTTTCCTCCAACTTCAGCAACTGCTGCCAAATAATTATGAGCTCGTGAATCAAGTAAAGTATCTTCTATTAATGTACCGGGAGTGATAATTCGCTGAACGGCACGCTTTACGATTGACTTAGCACCACGTTTTTTAGCTTCTAGAGGATCTTCTACCTGCTCACAAATAGCTACATTAAACCCATTGGATATCAGTTTATTGAGATAACCCTCATGACTATGGACTGGCACACCACACATAGGAATGTCTTCACCTTGATGTTTGCCACGCTTAGTCAAAGTAATGTCAAGGATCTTAGAAGCCTTAACTGCATCTTCAAAAAATAATTCGTAAAAATCACCCATGCGGTAAAATAGAATAGCGTCCGGGTGTTCAGCCTTAATTTGATGAAATTGCAACATCATTGGCGTCATGTTATGTTTTTTTGAAGTAATACTGAGTGTTTTATCAGACTTATGCTGAGATAACTCATTTATACTAATTTGAGCATCACTTTCGGTCACGAGTTCCATCCAAATTTTTAAAATATAGTATAGACTATCACGCTGAAAATTTAGTGGTTAAATTCTCTGTGACCAGAAAACATGGTAACCCTATGCGCAGCAGTGTCAACACTTTGAACTAGAGGAAAATTACTGAAGTGGGTAATGGTAAATATTAAATTTTAATGAGGGAGCCATGGCATTCTGAACTTATGGTCAATATACTGTAAAAGTACAGATTTATGGACTGAAAATACATGAAAATTATCCAGCCAAAAAGCGTGCTAATTTACGTCGGCTTAGATAGAGTCGGCGATGGTCTTTTAAAACTTCCTTTCGTTCGTGGACTTCGCAAAGCTTTCCCTAATGCCCATATTACCTGGTTAGCAGGGAAAGACACTAGCGTTTATGCCTCATGTCTTGCCCCTGTTGTCAGAGGATTATTAGATGAAGTTGTTGAACATGCAGGAATAGGTTTGCACCCATCAGAACTGCTAAAAAGACCCCTAGGCAAGAGGAAATTTGATCTAATCATCGATAGTCAAAAAATTTTTTGGACATCACTTTCACTTTGGCGCATTCCCCACAAAACTTTCATATCACCGGCCGGAAGATTTTTTCTATCCTCCATTAAACCACCCAAAAACTACAAATTTCCTAAGTCCATGCAACGTCAACTACTTGACCTTTTGGAGTTGGCTAGTGGACAAAAATTTAATACGCCAAAAAATCTTAACCTTAAACCAAGTGAAGACTATCGCAGAATAGCTGTGGAGCTTTTACCAATTGAGCACAAGTATGTTGGTTTTGCTCCCGGAAGTGGCGGCAAACCTAAATGTTGGGCTCTAGAAAACTTTATTAATTTAGCTACTTATGTAATTAAAAAAAACTATATTCCAGTATTTTTTTTAGGACCGCAAGAACTCAACTGGATATCTCCAATAAATGCAAATGTACCTAAAGCTTTATTTCCTTTACAAATCGAGAATAAAAAATTTGACCCACTTTTTACCATTGCGCTTGCTGAACGCATGATTGTCTCGGTCTCTAATGACTCAGGAGTAGGCCATATGATAGCAACAGGAGGCAAACCACTGATCACATTATTTGGCCCAACAGTTCCTGAAAAATTTAGGCCTATGAGCGAAAATCTTACCATCATTGAGGCAAAATCCTATGGAGGAAAACAAATGTCTTTTATTCCTTTTGATCCTGTAACTAGAGCACTGCAGGTCTATCTTGAACAGGAAGACGTTTGATCAGCCAAACCAAAATCACTAGTCCTGGAATTGCAGCAAAAGTTGTCAGCAAAAAATAAATACTCCAGTCCATGTTATCAGCAAGCCAGCCACCACCAGAGGCAAAAACTGTCCGTGCTACATTCATTAATGATGTAAATAATGCAAATTGGGTCGCAGTATAGGCTATGTTGCATAAAGATGATAAATAGGCAATGAAGGCTGTCGTTGCCATTCCTGCCGTTAAATTTTCAATGCTTATCGTAATAGCCAGCATAGGAACAGAATACCCAATCAACGCTTGAGCAGTAAAAGCTAAATTAGCAATACATTGAAGAATACCAGCATACAGTAGAGCCTTCATAATACCATAACGTGCCACTAATATACCACCAAGATAACCTCCTACTAATGTCATTGTAAGGCCATACCCCTTGGAAACTGCAGCAATTTCAGATTTCGAGAAACCAATGTCCAAATAAAATGGATTGGCCATTATACCAAGTAATGCTTCACCGTATTTGTAAAGGGCGACAAATAACAGGATCATGGCCCAATGAGGACGACTCATGAAATCAGAAAAAGGACAAATTACTGCTTCATAAAGTCTAACAATCACTGACCGAAGAAAAAAAGGAAGGTGAGCATACCAACTTACAAAGTCAGTAATTTTTTGCATTTGAGTTGCTGTTTCAACGCCGAACCGACTTTTGGGTTCTGGGCTAAACAATACTGTCAATAAACCAACGCTCATTAAAATTGCCATCAATGCATAGGCCACATACCACCCCCAAATATCGGCGATAAATAAAGCTCCAGCACCAGCAGTCAGCATTGCAATGCGATATCCCAAAACATAGTTGGCTGACCCTGCACCCATCTGTTCTTCGTCCAAACTTTCAATACGGTAAGCATCAACAGCTATATCCTGTGTGGCAGAAGCGAATGCTAATGCTACAGCCCACAATGCAACTACCCATAAGTCCAAAGCCGGATCAGACTGACCAAGTCCTAGCATCGACATCGCAATTAGCAACTGAGAAAAAATCATCCAGGCGCGACGTTGCCCAAAAAAATTTGTGAGAAAAGGTAACGGTACCCTATCTACTAGAGGTGCCCACAAAAATTTCAATGCATAGGCCGTACTAGCCAATGAAAACCAACCAATCGTGGTTAGAGAAATCTCTGATTCCTCTAACCATGCAGATAAAGTCTGAAAAACAAGTAGTAAAGGCAGGCCACTTGAGAAACCAAGTAGTAAAATAACAAATACACGTCTTTCAAGATAAATTTTAGATGCCTGAAGCCAACTGTTCATTTTTAGGGTCCAAAACTATTTAAAAATATATTTGTGACTGTGTCCAAAAATCCAAACAGCTTCTAGAAGAGGTGTCAGAGAAGTACTTTCAATTTCAGAATACTAAATTAAAATTTATCTTTTGTGGCTTTTTTTTACAGTAAAATCGCCAAACAATTGAAACGAAAGCTAACAAATTTTTCCAAAGAGGGTTTTACAGAACAGACGCAAAAATTATTAAGATTTCTATTTATAAAGGTTTAATAAATTAACACTAGTTGAACAGCCTCAATAACTAGATTTGGACATCACGCTTTGATACTTAAACTTGCTGACATAAAAAACAATAATATCCAATAGACTAAAATTGTAGAAAATTAGATAAATCAGCCACGTTTCTCGCGACCACGTTCAATCCTTTTGCGTTCGTGAGAATCCAAATAAACTTTGCGTAAACGAACATTTTTAGGGGTAACTTCTACCAACTCATCATCATTAATATAAGAAATTGCTTCTTCTAAGCTCAACTTTCGAGGTGTAGTTAATCGCACAGCCTCGTCTGTACCTGATGCCCTAATGTTAGTTAACTGCTTCCCTTTCATGGGGTTGACCTCTAAATCACCAGATTTGGTGTGTTCGCCAATTATCATTCCTTTATAAACGTGTACACCAGAAGAAATAAACATAAAACCTCGACCCTCAAGATTTGCTAAAGCATAAGCAACGGTCTTACCAGGTGCATTTGAGATTAATACCCCATTTCGCCGACTAGTGATTGGGCCAACATGTGGACCATAACTGTTGAAGGTCCTGCTCATAACCCCAGTACCACGTGTTTCAGTTAAGAACTCACCATGATAACCAATCAAACCACGGGCTGGTGCCAAAAACAACAACCGGACCTTACCACCGCCGGATGGATGCATTTCTTTTAACTTCCCTTTACGCACAGAAATAGCCTCAACGACGACACCAGAAAACTCTTCATCAACATCAATTTGAATATTTTCATACGGTTCTAAGGTTTTGCCAGTACTCTTATCTACTTGAAAAATTACCCTTGGGCGTGAAATAGAGAGCTCATAGCCCTCACGTCGCATCTGTTCAATCAAAACTCCCAACTGTAATTCACCGCGACCTGCAACTTCAAAAGAGTCTGTATTTTCAGAGCAAGTGACTCGAATAGCAACATTACCCTCAGCTTCACTCATCAAACGATCTCGAATCATACGTGACGTTACTTTCGAGCCCTCTTGTCCTGCCAGAGGGGAGGAATTAATAGAAAATGTCATAGCTAGTGTTGGTGGGTCAATTGGATCTGCCTTGAGGGGAACTACTACCTGCTGTGCACAAATGGTATCAGCAACAGTAGCTTTGGTTAGTCCAGCTATAGCGATGAGCTCTCCAGATGATGCATTGTTAATTGGTTCACGTCGAACATCCCGAAACGCAAGCAGTTTGGTAGCGCGGCCTACATCTACTTCTTTCCCATCAAAATCAAGAGCGTGAATAAGGTCATTTGTTTTAATTGTCCCCGATTGAATTCTGCCAGTAAGAATGCGTCCCAAGAATGGGTCTGACTCTAGCGTTGTTGCCAACATAGAAAAAGGGGATACCATATCAATCACAGGTTTTGGAATATGACTCAAAATTTCATCAAAAATTATGTGCATATTTTCCTGTGTACCATTCGGCTCTAGTGCTGCCCAGCCATTTTTTGCAGACGCAAAAATAGTTGGAAAATCCAACTGCTCATCATTAGCTTCCAAGGCTGTAAATAAATCAAAGACTTCGTCTTCTACTGCATAGGGGCGACCATCTGGTCGATCAACCTTATTAATAATAACAATAGGTTTGAGGCCTAACTTTAGAGCCTTAGCTGTAACAAATTTTGTTTGTGGCATTGGGCCCTCCGCCGCATCAACAAGCAACAAAACCCCGTCAACCATTGATAAAATACGTTCAACTTCACCACCAAAATCCGCATGGCCTGGTGTGTCAACAATATTTATTCTCACGCCCTTCCACTCAACGGAAGTGCATTTAGCTAAAATTGTAATGCCCCGCTCTCGTTCTAAATCACCTGAATCCATAACTCTATCAGCAACTTTTTGGTTATCACGAAAAGCACCAGATTGTTGCATCAAGGAATCCACAAGTGTTGTCTTTCCATGATCAACATGAGCGATTATGGCGATGTTTCGCAGCTCCATTTATAAAATGTAATCGTTAATGAAATTCTTTAGGGAGACGCTAGGACGTGCTCCAACATGGCTGATAACTTCCGCAGCGCAAAGACTGCCCAAACGAGCACACTCCTCAAGGTGTAAATTAACTGTCAGGCCGTGCAAAAAACCAGCAGCGTATGCATCTCCAGCACCCGTTGTGTCAACTACCTTCGCAACTGGCTCAGCATCAGTTTTGTGGGCCTCCGCACGGCAAACAATAACCGAACCTTGCTCACCCCGAGTCAAAGCTGCAATTTCGCAATCTGCACGGACGGCCTCAAGTGCATCATCAAAATTCTTATGCTGATAAAGAGACATGATTTCTTCCTCGTTAGCAAAAAGAATATCAACATGTTTTTTTACAAAATCCAAAAATTCAGATCTATGCCTCTCAACACAAAAAGAATCAGAGAGGCTGAGTGCTACCTTTCGTCCCGCAGCCGTTGCAACTTCTGCTGCTTTACGAAAGGCTAGTTTCGCAAGATCAGTATCCCAAAGATAACCCTCAAGATAAGTAACAATAGCATCAGCAACAATAGTTTCATCAATATCATTTGGACCCAAATTAATGCTAGCACCAAGAAATGTCTGCATGGTTCGCTGCGCATCTGGCGTAACATGTATCATACAGCGGGCTGTTGATGGGCCATCAAAACTGGCTAATGTTTGAAAGTTTATTCCCAAAGACGTAATGTCGTTACGAAAAACTTTACCTAACTGATCATCTTTTACCTTTCCTATAAAGGCACACTTGGATCCTAATGAGGCAATAGAAGCAATAGTATTAGCTGCAGAACCGCCTGAACATTCGACACATTTCCTCATTTTAGAGTAAACTTTTTCTGCTTCGGCCTCATCAACTAAGCTCATAGTACCTTTAATTAAACTATTTTCAGAGATAAACTGGTCGCTAGCGTGAGCTAATACGTCAACGATTGCGTTGCCTATACCGACCACGCTAAATCGAGCATCAATCATAACAAGTCTCTCCTGAAGGAAAATGTCGAATGGCGCAGTATAGCGACTAAGAGATAACTGGCAAATAATTGGTGAAACAAATTACCAAGAGTTATAATTCAACCGAACAAACCAAGTATATATAACCTGACCTTTTATCTAAAAGATAGGATTGGAAGTGATAAAGGCGTTTATTAAAGCTACTGATCAAATTTTTGACCCGCAAACCAGACGTATTGTCTGGATTGCTTTTGCAACTACTGTGGGATTATTTTGCTTATTATGGTTGGCAGTTGGTATTATCCTTTTGAATACAACTTTTTTTGCGGTTGAATGGCTAGAAATTATTATTGGTTGGCTCGGTGGATTGGCAACAGCGACGTTCACTTGGTTGCTTTTTCCAACTGCTGTAAGCGCAGTAATTAGTTTTTTTCTTGAAGATATAGCCCAGGCCGTAGAAAAAAAACACTATCCACACATTGCATCTACCAGTTCTGTTCCCACTACTAGCAAAGTGCTGAGCACTTTTCGTTTTCTAACTATTATGTTATCGTTGAATATATTATTGATACCTTTACTGATAACTGGCCCTATTTTTCCTTTTATTTTTTATGGTATTAATGGGTACCTTTTGGGCCGTGAGTATTTCGAACTAGTAGCATTTCGACGAATAGACACTTGTTCAGCAATTACTCTTCGAAAAAAAAATGCGTTTCAAATCTTTTTAGTTGGTGTTTTGGTTGCGTTGTTGTTAACAGTTCCATTTGTAAATTTATTTACTCCGATTATAACCACAGGAATGATGGTTCATTTATTTGAGGATTTTCGAAACCGAGTTTGATTATTATTTCTGGAGGGGAAACTATGTTTCGTCGAGACAAAAATAGTACAAAAAATAAACAGGAGGATGTTAACTTGGGTCTTGATTCTCCACCAATAAAACCGTTTACATCAAAGGGAAATCACACGCCAACAAAAGCACCCAATCTGCCGGGAGGAAATTTAAGTATGCCAACACCAGTACGTCATATCAATGTTTCTTCAATTCCTAATCGTCACAACCACCTTGATCATCCTCACCAAAGTGAAGCTGATTCGAAGCGATTAGTAGTTGGAAAAAATATTCAGCTTTCTGGGGAAATAGAAGAGTGTGAGCATCTTGTGGTTGAGGGAAAGGTTGAGGTTACTTTAAATAATGCTCGCCTACTCGAAGTAGCATCGAAAGGAATTTTTAAAGGGAGTGCTCAAATAGATGATGCAATAATTAGTGGGCAAGTTGATGGTGACTTGACTGTTAATCAAAAACTTACTGTTCTCTCTAGTGGAAGAATCAGCGGTTCAGTACGTTATGGTAGTATCATTATTGAGGCCGGAGGCGAAGTTTCCGGCGACATAAAGGCCCTTGATTTACCCAAAAAGGATAATAGCCCGGTGTGAAGCCCATACTACTTTTTATATTTTTGACTTCTACTCTGTTAACAACTCTAAATGGTTGTATAACCTCTAATCTAAAAGAAGTGGGCACAAAAGCACAACAAACAGTTCACTGGCACACAGATCAAGATCATCAGTTACTATTCTTGATGCAGCAACCTGAAAGGCACTTATTACACAGTATAAGTGACTTGAACACTTTAGATCCCAGGCAAATAAAAGGACTGTCTGCTAAAGATGTTTTAAATATGTTTGGAGTACCAGATTTTAAACGTTACGACCTGCTGGCTGAGATATGGCAATATAGAGAAAAAAATTGTTTGTTGGATATTTTTCTTTATGTAGATAGAAAACAAAAAAGTGTTTTGCGTGTCAAATATGCTGAGATACGAGGTCGGACAGTATACAAAATTTCACAAAAAAATTGTTTTCATGAAGCCTTACGTGTCAAAAGTTAGCACCTGCTTCTATTGTTTTTCCTTTAAATGCACAAATCTCATTTACAACACAACGATAACACTCTGGCTTTCGGGACTTACATATATAACGTCCGAGTAAAATCAACCAATGATGAGCATGTAACTTCCAACGGTCTGGCGTGATCTTTTCTAATTTTTTTTCTACCGCTAATACTGTTTTACCTAATGCTAACCCAGTACGATTTGAAACCCGATAGATGTGTGTATCAACTGCGATGGTTGGTGCTCCAAAAGCAATATTCATTACGACGCTAGCAGTTTTGCGTCCAACGCCAGGTAAGCGTTCTAGAGCAGTACGATCTTTTGGGACCTTTCCAGCATGCTCGTTAATCAAAATCTGAGATAGTTTAATGATGTTCTGCGCTTTTGTGTTAAATAAACCAATAGATTTTATATGCTTTTTCAAGCCAATCTCCCCTAATTTTAACATAGTCTCTGGGGTTCGTACCTTTTTAAAAAGTGTCTTGGTTGCCTTATTAACACTAATATCAGTAGCCTGTGCCGATAACACAACAGCAACTAATAGGGTATAGACATTTACCCAATTAAGCTCCCCCTTTGGATTTGGATCTTGATCAGATAATGCTTGATAGAACAATTCAATATCTGCTCTTTTCATTCTACACTCTTTATTAATTTAAAAAACTAGATCGAACAAATTAAGACACAATTATAACTACAGGCCAACTACATCGCGCATAGAATAAAGGCCAGGGGCCCTATTCTCACACCATTTAGCAGAGCGAACCGCACCGCGTGCAAATACCCTTCGACTTGATGCTTTATGGGTAAGCTCTATTCGCTCACCATCAGCAGCAAAAATAAGAGAATGATCTCCTACTACATCACCGCCTCGCAATGTTGCAAAGCCGATATTGCCTTGGTTACGAGCTCCTGTGTGGCCGTCTCGAGTCCGCTCAGATACGGTTTCTAAATCAACACCCCTACCATCTGCAGCCGCTTTTCCAAGTGCTAGTGCAGTTCCGGAGGGCGCATCGATTTTGTGACGATGATGCATTTCAAATATTTCAATATCGTAATCGCTTCCTAAAATACTAGAAACCTGAGAAGTCAATTCAAGCAGCAAGTTTATTCCAACGGAGAAGTTTGCAGATTGAATGACTGCTACACTATCTGAAGCTTTTACAACTGCTGCTTGTTGTTCTTCATTAAGACCTGTTGTTCCGATGACAAGTGCTGTGCCATGCTTCACGGCACCTTGGGTATGGCTTATTGTTGCTTGCGGCAATGTGAAATCAATAACAACATCAGCAAATGAGAAAAGAGCATCAGTATTGCTCCCTACAACAATTCCTACTTCATCAAGGCCGGCAAGTGTGGCAATATCCTGTCCAAGAAAAGAACTTTCACTATGCTCAGTTCCACCAACTAGAGAAACTCCTTTGAAAGTTAATATCTCAGCCACTAACATACGACCCATTCTGCCTGCACAACCAACAACACCAATTTTCATTAATAGGGCCCTTTATTCTTTTAAATCATCCCAGAGGTCCTTGACCTTATCAAAAAAGCCATGAGATTCTGGACTATGTTTTTCATTCATAGTTTCAGATTCAAATTTCTTAAGTAAGTCCTTTTGTTTTTTGCTCAAGGAAACTGGAGTTTCTACTGCTATCAAAACAAACATGTCACCTCGAGCATCTGACCTTAAGATCCGCATACCCTTACCCTTTAAACGAAGCTGCTGGCCTGATTGGGCTCCTTTCGGGATAGAGACACGGGTTAGCTTTCCTTCAACCGTAGGAACCTCTATGTTACCACCTAGGGCAGCGGTTGTCATAGGAATTGGAGCTCGACAATGGATATTGGCTCCATCACGCTTAAATAAACGATGAGGTTTAATAGACAAAAAAATGTACAGGTCACCTGCTGGTGCGCCACGCAGTCCAGCTTCACCCTCGTCACCAAGACGAATGCGTGTTCCATCTTCAACACCAGATGGAATACTAACCGACAGATTTTTTTCCTTGTGTTTCCTTCCTTGGCCCCCACAAGCTGAACACGGCTCCTTAATCACCTTGCCAACACCCTGACACGCATGACAGGTACGCTCTACAGTAAAGAAACCTTGTTGCACACGGATCCGGCCATGCCCACCGCAAGTAGTACATGTTGAAGGCGCAGATCCACCCGCAGCACCAGTACCGTTACAGCTATTACAGATAACAGATGTCGGTACTCTTATGTTAGTTTTCTTACCTTCAAAAGCTTCTTCAAGGGTAATTTCCATATTATAGCGCAGGTCAGAGCCACGCCCAGTGCTCGCGCCACCACGGCTTTGTGAACCAAAGTCACCAAACATTTCATCAAAAATATCGGAAAAGCCACCAAAACCACCAAAACCGCTATTCGAACCGGGACCTCCCTGCTCAAAGGCAGAGTGTCCAAAGCGATCAAAGGCAGCACGTTTTTCATCATCCTTTAAAACTTCGTAGGCCTCATTGACTTCCTTGAACTTTCGCTCGGCTTCTTCATTACCCGGGTTACGATCAGGATGATACTTCATTGCCAAGTTACGGTAGGCTTTCTTAATATCGCCACCATCTGCATCCCGCCCAACTCCAAGAATTGAGTAGAAATCTTCCTTAGACATAATTTCTAGCCTTAGTGTAAAACCACTCCAAAAAACCTAAAAAAGTACGAGTGGCTGATATTTTCAATTAAAAACGTAAACCTTAAGAAGCTATTTTTTATCCTGCTTCTTTTCTTCATCGGATGAGTCCTGATCAGTATCAACTTCTTCAAACTCAGCATCTACTACATCCGTTTCTTCATTATTACCATCACCTGACGAAGCTGGTTCACTTGCACTCTCACCAGCTTCGGCCTGAGCTTGGCTGGCCTTATACATAGCTTCGCCCAATTTCATTGACTGCTCAGTTAAGGCGTTGGTCTTAGTTTTAATTTCATCAGGATCTGGTTTTTCATCCTCAAGCAATGTTTTTAGTTCTTGAAGACTAGTCTCAATAGCGGTCTTGTCTTCATTTGATATTTTATCACCATGTTCTTTTAAATTATTTTCCGTTGAATGCACAAGACTGTCTGCTTGGTTACGAGCTTCAACTACTTCTTTACGCTTCTTGTCTTCATCAGCATGAGACTCGGCATCGCTGACCATTTTTTCAATATCCTCGTCACTCAATCCTCCTGATGCCTGAATGCGGATTTGTTGCTCCTTACCAGTAGCCTTATCTTTTGCTGAAACATTAACAATTCCATTTGCATCAATATCAAAAGTTACTTCAATTTGTGGAATTCCACGTTGAGCAGGTGGTATGCCAACTAAATCAAATTGCCCAAGNACTTTGTTATCAGCTGCCATTTCGCGCTCGCCTTGAAATACACGGATTGTGACTGCTGTCTGATTATCTTCAGCAGTAGAAAATACTTGTGATTTACGAGTTGGAATAGTTGTGTTTCTATCAATTAGTCGCGTAAAGACCCCACCAAGTGTTTCGATGCCTAAACTTAGTGGTGTAACATCGAGTAATAAAACATCTTTAACATCGCCTTGAAGTACGCCCCCTTGAATAGCTGCACCGATGGCGACCACCTCATCAGGATTTACACCTTTATGGGGTTCACGGCCAAAAAACTCTTTTACAGCTTCTACCACTTTAGGCATTCTTGTCATGCCACCGACCAGAATCACCTCATCTATTTCTCCTGCTGTCATACCAGCATCTTTAAGAGCTTTTTTGCACGGCTCAATTGTGCGTTTAACCAAATCCTCAACCAAAGCTTCCAGTTTAGCCCGAGTCAATTTTATGTTTAAATGCTTCGGACCTGACGCATCTGCTGTTATGAAAGGAAGGTTTACCTCTGTTTGCATAGCACTAGATAATTCTATCTTGGCTTTTTCCCCCTCTTCTTTGAGACGCTGAAGCGCAAGTTTATCCTCACGAAGGTCAATGCCATTATCTTTCTTAAACTCATCGGCGAGGTAATCAACTATGCGCGCATCAAAATCTTCACCACCAAGAAACGTATCACCATTGGTTGATTTTACCTCAAATACACCATCACCAATCTCTAAAGCAGATACATCAAAAGTACCACCTCCTAAATCATATACAATGATAGTACCACTTTCGTTCTTTTCTAACCCGTAAGCAAGAGCCGCTGCCGTTGGTTCGTTTATTATCCGTAAAACTTCAAGACCCGCGATTTTACCTGCATCCTTCGTTGCTTGACGTTGACTATCATTAAAATATGCAGGAACTGTAATAACCGCCTGTGTTACGTCATCACCAAGGTAACTCTCTGCAGTTTCTTTCATTTTTTGCAAAGTAAAAGCACTCACTTGACTCGGGCTGTATTTTTTTCCCGCTGCCTCAACCCATGCATCTCCACTTTCTCCAGAAACAATTTTGAAAGGCACCATCTCCTTATCTTTTTCCGTGAGTGGATCATCAAAGCGTCGACCAATAAGCCGCTTAATTGCAAACAAAGTGTCTTCCGGATTAGTTACTGCTTGACGTTTAGCAGGCTGACCAACAAGCCGTTCACCAGAGTCTGTGAAACCAATAATTGATGGTGTTGTGCGGAAACCTTCAGCGTTTTCTATTACCTTGGCATCCTTACCGTCCATTAAGGCGATACAGGAGTTTGTTGTGCCAAGGTCAATGCCAATAACCTTGCTCATATTTTATTCCTCATTATAAATTTTTTTTCCCCCGCTACAAAAGTACCAACAAATNCTAATGTTGGTTGCCCCCATTTTAAAACTCCAGCAGAGTTAACTTACATTGTTATATATGTAGGTAATTAGTTTTACGCAACCTTCTGCAATATTTTTTGATTACCTAGAACTCTTTATCTATNTTACTACCAGTTTCCGTTGATGGCTCATATGCATTCGCGACTTCTTCCGCTTCAGACGAATCACCAGCTTGACTTGTATCATCAACGACCACTTTAGGCCCACCTTTGGAAACACCAACCTTAGCCTCGCGCAACAAACGTTCGTGTAACAAATAACCAGCTTCAACTACTTCAATGACTGTTCCCGTAGGCTTATCAGGGGCTTCTAATTCAAATAGTGCATGATGGTACTTTGGATCAAAGGGTTGATCTACAGGCTCTAGTTTCTCAATTCCAATACGTGCGAAAGTTTTTTTAATTTCAGTATCAATCATGGTGACACCAAGAATAAAACTATCAAAACGTTTGAGTAAAGCTGCACCACTGAGTTCTGACTTTTTCTGCTTCTCCTCCTCAGCACGCTCACTANCCAAAGCACGAGCAATATTATCTGAAATGCTGAGCATTTCCCTGGCAAAATTAGCTATGGCATATTTCGCGGCATCTTCTTTCTCTCGTTGGGCTCTTCTGCGCACATTCTCAGTTTCAGCTACTGCACGCAAAAGCTGGTCCTTGGTCTCCGCCAGCTCCTCTGCAATCTCACTATCATTAACATCATCCTCAAAATCAAGTTCATCCGAAACGTCGTCAATTGACGTTTTGGAGCCTGAATTAGGGTGTAAAACATTTTCATCACTCTCATGCTCCTCTGAATCTTCCTCTTCANATTCGTCGAGAGCCTCATAGTTTTGATCCTCATCTTTTTTCTCAGTATCTTGATCTGTAACTTCTGACATTATTCTGTTCTCTTTTGTAAACTGAAGGGGTTCAATGACTGCTGACCAAACGGCCCACAAGTTTTGCAGTGTAATCCACCATAGGAACGATACGAGAATAGTTCATTCTTTTTGGTCCAATTACTCCAATAGCGCCAATTAATTGCTCACGACTATTGTGAAATGAGCCAAAAATCATTGAACATCCAGACATTCCAAATAATTTATTGTCTGATCCTATAAATACTTGCACACCCTCAGCAACGTCAGTTAAAGTAAGCAACTTAAGCATTGTATCTTTAGTTTCAAGAGCTTCAAATAAAGAACGGATTTGTTCAAGATCTATCGCTGCCCTCACATCATCTATGAGATTTGCTTGACCACTCACTATGAGTGTACCCCCTTCATCACCATCCGCCCAACTAGCAAGGCCAGATTTAATAACACTTCTAGTTAGGTAATCTAATTGGGCACGATGCTGATCAAGTTCCGTAATGATTTGGTCATGAGCTTCACTCAAAGTCTTTCCAACCATGCGCGCACTTAGGAAGTTGGAGGCCTCAACAAGCGCCGATGGGGGCAAATCTGCTGGAATATCAATAATGCGGTTTTCAACAATCCCATTTTCCGTTACAAGCACAACCAGAGCCCGATTCGGATTTAATGAAATCAGCTCAATGTGCTTTAGAGGAACATCAGTCTTTGGTGCCATCACCAAACAAGCACAATTAGAAAGGCCAGACAAAACTGAAGTTGCCTCTTTTAATAAACCTTCAAACGAAGTCCCTTCAGCCTGGCACTGACCTTCTATACTCTGGCGATCCTCCTTGGTTAAACAACCAGTCTGAAGAAGCCCGTTAACAAATAATTTTAGGCCCGCTTCTGTTGGTAAACGGCCCGCAGATGCATGTGGACTAAACAAAAGACCTGCATCTTCGAGGTCAGACATTACATTTCTAACTGTTGCTGGAGATAACGATGATTTTAAGCGTTTGGACAACGTACGGGAACCAATTGGTTCGCCCGTTGCTACATAGGCATCAACAATATTTTTAAAAATTTCACGTGAGCGTGCGTTTAATTCAGGAATCATAACTAAAATGTAATCATCGGAGCTTTCCTCGTCAACGATAGGACGAAAAGAAAAATAATTTTAGTGTTTCCTCTTGATAGCTATTTGAACTAGCTTGCTTTCATCTTAGTAAAAAAAGGATGATAAACGATGAGACCCTCAGGCCGTGCTACAGATGAACTCCGAACTATTGTGCTAGATACTGACATTAATAAACATGCCGAGGGATCTTGCTTAATCAAAATGGGTGAAACACAAGTTTTTTGTCTGGCTACTGTGGAAGAGAGAGTGCCACCTTGGATGCGAAATACAGGAAAAGGTTGGGTTACTGCCGAATATGGAATGCTTCCACGTTCTACCGGAACACGTATGAATCGCGAGGCAACAAGAGGCAAGCAGTCCGGCCGAACACTTGAAATACAACGTTTGATAGGTCGCTCCTTACGAGCAGTTACAAACCTCTCTGCCATGGGTGAAATGCAAATCACAGTTGACTGTGACGTCATCCAAGCTGATGGTGGCACTCGCACAGCTGGAATTACAGGAGCTTACATTGCATTGTACCTGGCCTTCAAACACTTGGTAGACCTTGGTTTGCTGGAGAGTATTCCTTTAACTGACGAAGTCGCAGCTATATCTTGTGGGCTTTTTGAGGGTACCGCAATTTTAGATTTAGATTACGCAGAGGATAGCTCAGCTCAAGCCGATGCAAATTTCGTTTTGACAGGCAAACAAGGTATAGTCGAAATCCAAGGCACAGCAGAAGAAACTCCTTTTTCCCCTGAACAATTTGATAAATTAATGACTCTAGCACGAAAAGGTGTAGATGAATTGATAGTCATGCAGCGACAAATACTTGGTGTGAAAAACTAGGTAAGAATTGATGGCAAGAATATTTAAAGAGGATAAGCTTGTTATAGCAAGCCATAATCCAGGTAAAGTACTTGAGATCAAAAATCTCCTACTACCCTTTAAAACTGATGTTATTTCTGCAATAAATTTAGGCCTATCAGAACCAGTCGAGGATGGTCAAACATTCAAGGCTAATGCAAAAATTAAAGCTCAGGCAGCTGCATTCGCCTCTGGATTACCAGCATTAGCCGATGATTCCGGACTATCCGTTCATGCATTAAATAATGAGCCAGGCATTTACTCCGCACGCTGGGCTGGAGCTAATAAGGACTTTAATCAGGCAATGAAAAAAATTCAGCAGAGGCTGAAAAACTTTGATGATAAACGTGCTCATTTCACATGCGCATTAGCATTGTGCTGGCCCGACTGCCACACCGAAATTTTTGAGGGGAAAGTTTATGGGCATTTGGTATGGCCGCCTCGGGGCAATAAAGGTTTCGGATACGATCCTATTTTTGTTTCTGATGGAATGAGTATAAGTTTCGCTGAGATGAATCCGGAAGCTAAACACGCCATTAGTCACCGGGCTGAGGCTTTCAAAAAACTAGTAAAAGCATGCTTCAAGCAAACCCTATGAAAGGCTCGCTTGCCCTTTATATTCATTGGCCTTTTTGCATTTCTAAATGTCCTTATTGTGATTTTAACAGCCATGTTTCTAAAACGCCTATTGCTGAAGCAAGATGGCGAAGTGCTTTATTAACTGAATTAAAATATTTTGCACAAGAACCCGTCACAAATAGACCACTAGGAAGTATTTTTTTTGGTGGTGGGACACCCTCAAACATGGATCCTAAAACAACAGCAGTTTTGATTGAAGAAGCAAAGCTTCAATGGCCCAAAACAGATTGTCTAGAAATCAGCTTGGAAGCAAATCCAACGTCCATCGACTCAAGTAAGCTTAAGGATTTTGCAGCAGCTGGAATAAATAGACTCTCACTAGGAGTACAAAGCTTTTCCGATCAGTCCTTAAAATTCCTCGGAAGAGAACATTCTGCCAAAGAAGCTCGTATAGCTATTGAATTAGCTAGTAAAAATTTTAAACGATACTCTTTTGATCTTATATATGGCCTTCCAGAACAAACCTCAAACATGTGGAAACACGAATTAAGAGAGGCAATCTACTTAGCTAAAGACCACTTATCTTTATATCAACTAGGCGTCGAGCCAGGGACACAATTTTACNCTAATGGGGTTTGTGAAGCAAGTCCGGAGACAGCTATGAACTTATATAAATTGACTAATGAATTAACCGCACAAGCTGGTTTAAACCATTATGAGATCTCAAACTATGCACAGCCCGGTGAGGAGTGCCGGCATAATGTGTCGATTTGGAGAGGTATTGACTATGTAGGTGTAGGCCCAGGTGCCCACGGACGTATTTCATTAAATAAAAATACAGATGCTATCTATCAAGTATACAACCCTGATCGATGGCTTAAAAAAGTTGAAAGTAAAGGCCATGCAACTGCTAAACGACAATGTCTCACACAAAATGAACGAGCTGAAGAAATAATCATGACTGGACTTAGATTAAGTGAGGGGATTGAGCTCTGTGAATATGGGGAATTTATAAATAAGCAAGCACTTATTCAATTAGAAGATAGTGGTTTTTTAGTTAAACAAAATGGATTTTTACAAACAACAGAAAGAGGTAAATTGTGCTTAAATAGCGTTATTGGTGAACTTTTAAGCGCATAGATTTCTGGGTAATTCTGGAGTTAATCCTCAAAAACTTGTGGCGCTGAGCTAATAACTTTTAATGATCGAGCTTCAACCTGTAATATGGCAAGACCTCGTTGAATTGTACCATCACCAAGAAAACGAAAAAGTCCATCCCGACCCCAAAATCCACTTTTAGTTGTCAGAACTTCATTGGAAAAGTCTGGTCCACCATCAGCTTGCGCGAGAACAGCCACTAAGGCCGTTGCATCATAAGCGAGTGTTGATAACCTATGTGGTTTAGCACCGTAAAGATTCTGATAATGTTTAACAAAATCTTTTCGAGCTTCTGGTGGCGGCCCAGCATGCCAACCTCCCCTTAGAGCTGGCTCGACACCCAAATCTGGCATGTCCCACTGACCAGCACCTAGCATCCTGACCTTTTTTGGATCTATATCATAAAACGGAAGCAAGGCAGCAATTGCAAGCAACCGTTCACCACTTCCAGCAAGCAATAAGGAGTCAAATGAAACTTCACCTAAAGTTTGCATTTTTTCAAGACGCTTAAGGGCTATCCTTGCAATCTCATCATCACGTTCTTTTAATTCAAGTCGTTGGTCAATTAAGGCTTGGCGACGGCTATCGTAATTAGCTAACTCTTGAACAATCTCTGAAAAATCCTCTGCATCAGCGTCATAAAGTAAAATACGATCGACTTCTGCGCCAAATGTTGTGATCGTGTTAAGTAAAGCTTCCTTAACAGCCTGTCCATATGGTCCATCAGGCACAATGGCTGCAAAACGCTTTTTTCCTTTTTGTATGGCATACGTAACAACTCTTTTAACTTCATTTTCTGGAAAGAAGCCCATTGTATATATACCCTCTCCCGTTACCGTTCTGTCACTCGAAAAACCAATTACCTTTACGTTAGCGGCCCGTGATATAGGTGTGATAGCGCTGATTGAAGTTCCAAGCAAGGGGCCCAAAATCACAGAAACCCCATCTCCTATTGCTAAACGAGCAGCCTCTATAGCACCTTCTGACGTGCCTAATGTATCAAAAATCAAAAGCTCAAATTCAGAGTTAGAAAAGTCAAATAAAGCCATCTGTGATGCATTCAGCATTGAACTACCAAGTCTTTTGTTTGGGCCGCTCAAAGGGACTAACAGAGCAATTCTTACTCTAGAGGACTTTGCTAGTGGTGTAATTGGTGGCCTCACAATCGAATCAGTAATATTGCGTGACTGTTTTTTTCCAGTCAGGTAAGGGACTAGAGATGGTTTTTTTCTTTGCTCCTCTGAAGGGGGTAAAAAACTTTCTAAAGGTTTTTGTTTGACGGTTGATGTTGGAAGGGAGCCAGGTCTAGACTGAGATTGTTTACCTATGTCTTTACTGGTATTGGGCACGACGGATACATTAGTACCTTGCAAGATTGAGGGTAGTCGTGGTGCATCACATGCTGCTAAATTTAGAGTAACCACAAATATAAGTAGAAATAAAATGGACCTCTTGAATGGGAAAACCCAAAAATAACCAAAGGCAAATATCAAAGCTTTTAAAGCGTTCATCCAAACACCTGAAACTTTTTCAAGATAATAATACTTGTGAGTCTAGCCTTACAGACAACTCAAGTAAACCAGCATACGAGAACAACAAAATCAGGCCGGGATTGTACATTGTTGCTACTCCTATTGGAAATGCACGAGATATTACACTGCGAGCTCTCGATATACTGCAGTCAGCCGACGTGGTTGTTTGTGAAGACACCCGAGTTACCTCGAAACTTTTGGCTATATATAACATCACTAGACCCTTAATTTCCTATCATGAGCATAATTCTACTTTTGCTGGTCCAAAAATCATTAAGCGCCTGAAACTAGGAGAAATTGTTGCTCTTGTGTCAGATGCTGGTACACCACTAATTTCAGACCCTGGCTTTAGGTTAGTACAATCCTGCGCTAAAGAAAAAATATACGCAACCCACATACCAGGTGCTTCCTCTATTTTAACTTCACTAGTTTTAGCAGGATTACCAACTGACAAGTTTTTTTTTGCTGGATACCCGCCCAACAAAGCGGGCAAACGTTCAAATTTTTTTGAACACTTCAAATTTATACCAGCAACATTAATATTTTTAGAAAGCCCAAAGCGGCTAGCACGATCATTAGTCGATATGGCCCGTGTCTTTGGCCCAAGAGAAGCAGCATTAGCCCGTGAACTGACAAAAAAATTTGAAGAAATTCGAAAAGGATCCTTAATTGATCTGAGAAATTACTATCTTGAAACTAGCGTACCAAAAGGCGAAATAACAATATTAGTCTCGCCTCCATTAGCAAATGAAACTGAGCCAACCCGTGAGGAAATGGAACATTTGTTAAATAAGGCTTTGGACTCTTCAACCCTCAAGGACGCTGTTAGTGAAGTTACACTGGCAACAGGAGCACCCAAAAGAGTTGTTTATACGCACGCCATTAAATTAATCTCACAGAAAAAAGAGTAAACCTAATCTCAATATAATGCATTATCCATCTCCCGTAGTTTAAAAACACTTATTGAATAACATCAAAAACTTTGAACATTATCCTTCTATTCAAATAAAAAATGTTGGCATGCACCTCACAGGCTTCAATGTTGTCGACAAAATAAAAAACTTGGTCAGATCAAAAACAAAGCTTAATACTGCTCTCATGATAACAATCTCTAAATATTTAACACCACTTGTTGTTACGTTTTGCCTTTCCGCTTGTGATCCGGTTTCGGTTGCAGTTAGTGCTGGAGCTTCAACCGGTGTTGCCGCATACCAGGAACGTGGTATTCAAGGCTTTACACGAGATACTGCGATTGAAGCAAAGATATTTAAAAACTGGTTCAATACAGACAAATCAATGGTAAAATTTATGAGTATTGAGGTGTATGAAAGCAGGGCACTTTTAACGGGCATTGCTAGAACTGACAAAGAACGTGCATTAGCAGTAGAACTGGCGTGGAGAACCGATGGTGTTAAAGATGTTATAAACGAAATTATAGTTGGTGACATACCGAACTTTGTTGAAATTGCAAGAGATGCTTCTATTACAACAGAAGTAAAATCCCGTCTCACTTTTGATAAAGAAATTCTTGCAGTTAACTATGCAATAGAGACTGTACAAGGTACAGTTTTTTTACTTGGCATTGCGCAAGACAAGGCTGAACTGAAACGTGTAGTAAATCTTATTCAAGAAGTTTCATACGTAAAACGAATAGTATCACATGTGCGGGTCAAAACACCTAAGGCCAGAGCCTCAGGGGGATAATAGATTATGCAAACCTCACCAAAAATTTACCAAGACTTGAGAAGAATAGGCATGGTGGATGATACCAAACTTGTGCTCAGTGAAACCGCCCTATTGTTAGCAAAATCCGAACGTCCCAGGACAGACACTACTGTTTATGAACGACATTTAATAAATCTTACTGAAAAAGTTGCAGCGTATGCAGGTAAACAGGCAAACTGTAAGATAAGTGGTCTTCCAATACGCACTGAGGCTTTACAACAAATAATTGCAAAACGCTTTGGTTATGGAGGTAGTGACGATTCATACGAAAATTTTGAATGTGCCAATTTAATGAGGGTAATAGACCGCCGTGAGGGACTACCTACCTTGCTCGGTATAATTTACATACACGTAGCACGTGCTCTTGGTTGGACAATAGCCGGGCTGGACTTCCCTCCACGTTTTTTGATACGCCTTGAGTATTTTGGCAGACGAGAGATTCTTGACCCTTTTGATGGAGGACGAGTTATTAAGCCTTTTGATTTAAGAGCACTTTATAAAGCAGTATCAGGCCCCCAAGTTGAGATCACGCCAGAACACACAAAGCCAATGACAAATCGTGCAATTATCTTACGGTCTCAACGAAATTCTATAGTTTTACATTTACGCTCTAATGATCTCGAGCAAGCGCTTAAAATTGTGAATACACTTCTACTCATTGCACCAAAAAATCCAGCATTATGGAGAGAAGCCGGAATCTTAAATGCACGCATGGATCGATTTGAAGAGGCAATAGTTGCGCTTGAAAAATTTTTGAGCTTCTCTGAGGCTGATGTAACACGGTTTCAAACCTCTATCTTACTACAAGAACTCCGTGAACAGTTAAATTAAATTATGATTATCATATGAAAAAAACAAAAATATTAGCCATCCAAATGGATCCCATCGAGAGCATTGATATAAACACAGATAGCTCTTTTGCTCTAGCACTAGAAGCTCAGAGACGTGGTTATGTAGTATTTCACTACCAGCCTAAAAACCTAACATTAAACAATGGGGTTGTGACAGCTAAGGCACGAACCATTTCCCTAAGAAGAGAAAAAGGCAATCATTACACGTTTGGTAAGCAGAAAATAATTGATTTAAGTGAAACCGATGTTGTTCTTATGCGTCAGGACCCTCCTTTTGACATGGGTTATATTACTGCTACCCATTTACTTGATTACGTTCACCCAAAAACGCTAGTAGTCAATAATCCTACCTCGGTTCGTAATGCACCTGAGAAACTTTTTACAAATTTTTTTCCCAATTTGATGCCACCAACACTCATCACTGCTGATACTGAGATAATTAAGAATTTTAAAGATGAATATAAAGATATCATCTTAAAACCACTTTATGGAAATGGTGGTTTTGGTGTTTTTCACCTACCACCAGACGATGATAATTTAAATGCACTACTCGAGATATTTAAAGAACGCTCAAAAGAACCCGTTATGGTGCAAACTTNTTTAAGTGATGTCAAAAAAGGTGACAAACGAATTATATTGATAGACGGAAAACCAGCAGGAGCAATTAACCGAGTGCCGCCCAAAGGGGATGTACGCGCCAACATGCATGCAGGAGGCACACCTCTAAAAGCTGATTTAACGAAGCGTGACTTTGAAATTTGTGAAATCATTGGCCCTGAACTAAAAAGACGAGGTTTAATTTTTACAGGCATTGATGTTATAGGAGGTTATTTAACCGAAATAAACGTAACTTCTCCAACGGGCCTCCAAGAAATAAATCGTTTCGATAATGTCAAATTAGAGAGTCAATTATGGGATGCAATAGAGGCAAAATTGTAATAAAGTCTCAAAAAATTCTAATGAACGTTTATGGCATGTTATCTTTAAATCTTTGTATTATTTGACCTAAGTCATGCCCTGCAAGAATATGAGTATGGAAATGTGGTACTTCTTGATGCGCATTTGGACCATTATTTGCCAACGTGCGGAAACCTGAATCTACAATTCCTAATTTGCGCACTACGCAACCAATAGCCCGGGTGTATCCTATAATTTCAGAGTCTGATGCTTTTTCAGAGAAATCATCAATGTTTATATAAGAACCTTTCGGTATAACTAAAACATGCACAGCTGCTTGCGGGTTAATGTCATAAAAAGCAAGTGCGTATTCATCCTCATATATTTTCTCACAAGGAATTTCATCCCTAAGAATTTTAGCAAATATATTTTCTTCATCATAAACCATAAAGCAAATCTTTATATTTATTCTTGTTTTCGAGCAACCTTTTCATCAATACCAGAAATCCCTTCACGTCGACCAAGTTCCCTCCATACGTGATTGGGTTCAATTCCCAAATCTGCCCAAAGCACCAATAAATGAAATAAAAGATCAGAGCTCTCGCTTATAACCCTTTCTTCACCCTCATTTAGAGCAGCAACTATGGTTTCTGTTGCTTCCTCAACCAACTTGCAGGCAATTTTACCACGACCTTTGGAAAATAATTGAGCCGTGTACGAAGTATCTGAACTCTCGTTATGTCGGCTCTTAATAATCTTAAAAACTCTCTCGAGTACTTCGCTATTGATATTATTTTCATTCATATTTGGTCACTCTCAGTATTAAGGCGCACAGGAATACCTCTTTCTGCCATGTAAGCTTTAGTTTGCTCTATTGTAAAAATTCCAAAGTGAAAAATTGAGGCCGCTAGAACTGCTGATGCATGACCATCACGAATGCCCTCAACCATATGATCAAGAGTTCCAACACCACCTGACGCAATTACCGGAACCTTAACGGCATCTGAAATAGCCCGTGTTAAAGATAAGTTAAAACCAAGCTTAGTTCCATCTCTGTCCATAGAGGTTAAAAGAATTTCTCCTGCTCCAAGAGAGGTCATGCGTTTAGACCAATCAATTGCGTCAAGCCCCGTCGCATTTCTGCCACCATGAGTAAATATCTCAAATCTTTCTTTACCAATAGATTTTGCATCTACAGACACAACAATACATTGGGATCCAAATTTTTCAGCTGCTTCTCGCACCAAATCAGGATTAGTTACAGCAGCAGTATTTATGGATACTTTATCAGCTCCTGCTTGAAGCAATTTACGAACGTCTTCCGTCGAACGGACTCCACCACCAACAGTTAAAGGCATGAAACATTGCTCGGCAGTTTTTGAAACAACGTCATAAATTGTATCTCGGTATTCATGAGAAGCTGTAATATCAAGAAACGTCAATTCATCAGCCCCTGAAATATCATAAACACGAGCTTGTTCTACAGGATCTCCTGCGTCCACAAGATCAACAAAATTTACTCCTTTGACAACACGGCCTCCTTCAACGTCAAGACAAGGAATAATACGTGCCTTAAGCATATTATGTTAATCCCTTAGAAGTTGTATTGCAGCACTAGTATCAATTGTACCATCATAAATTGCACGACCAGATATTACGCCAGCAAATAAACCATCACCAGCTTCTTTAAGAGCCTGCAAGTCAGACATGGAGGAAATGCCCCCAGATGCAATAACAGGAATTCTGATTGCTTCCGCAATGGCTCTTGTCTCGTCGATATTAGGGCCTTGCATAGCACCGTCACGATTTATGTCTGTAAAAATAATTGTTGCCACACCAGAATCCTCAAACCGCTTTGCCATATCAAGAACTGGCACTTCAGAGACCTTAGCCCAACCTTCAACCGCTACCAAACCACTTTGAGAGTCAATGCCAACAGCTATCTGGCCAGGAAATTCCTTGCAGGCACGCCGCACTAGGGAAGGGTCTTTTAGTGCCGCTGTTCCTAGAATGATTCGAGAGATACCTACCTCCAACCAAAATGCAATAGTTTCCATTTTTCTAATACCACCACCCAATTGAACAGGGATGGTAATAGCTTCAATAATTGATCCTACAGTAGTGCCGTTAACAGGTTTTCCCTCAAAAGCACCGTTTAAATCAACCACATGTATCCATTCGCAACCCGCATCTTCAAAAACTTTTCCCTGGGCTGCTGGGTCTTTATTGAAAACAGTAACTTTATTTATATCACCACGTAGTAAGCGAACACACATCCCGTTTTTTATATCAATTGCAGGAAAAAAAATCATGGCTTCTAGGGTTTCCAATTTAGAAAATTTCTAATTAATCTAAGTCCAATATGTTGACTTTTTTCAGGATGAAATTGCGTACCAATCATGTTTTCCCGAGCAACCATTGCTGTTACTGAACCGCCATAATCAACTGTTGCAAGAACATCTTTGGGACTGTCACAATCCAAGAAGTAACTATGAACAAAATAAACATGAGGGTAATTACCTAGTCCTTCCAAAACAGGGTGAGAGGCACTTTTAAGGACCAACTCATTCCAACCCATGTGTGGAATTTTTAAAGTTTTGTCAATTGGTTCAAGAACACGAACCGTTCCATTGAGCCAACCCAAACCCATATGAATACCATGCTCTAAGCCCACAGAGCCCATTAGCTGCATACCTACACAAATACCTAAAAATGGCATAGCTTTCTCTATTACTGCTTCATTTAAAACATCTATCATACCATCTAGAGCCATTAACCCAGCTCGACAATCAGCAAAAGAACCAACGCCAGGCAGTACAATACGAGATGCATTTCTAACATCATTTGGATTAGAACTTACAAGGACTTTTAATGATAATCCTGACTCTACGACTCCACGTTCGAAAGCTTTGGCAGCGGATCGTAAATTACTAGAACCGTAATCAACAATTACAACAGTCATAAGTTGGCTGTCATTCTGGCCAATAGCTGGGAACGAGCAGTGAGAACACGTTTGGTTGCACTTTCCATATCGCGCTCTAGTACCAGGTCTTCGAAGCGGTAACCCTTTCGCAAAAGAAAATTTTGCCTAATTTCATCTGCCATGAAACCAAAAACTAGCGCAACAGCAAATAACGCAATCCCCAGTGCTGTCACGGACAACATAGCAAATTGAAAAATAATCACTATTGCAACTTGTATGGTTGCAAAGATTGCTGATTCCAACCACATACAATGAAATAGCGCCCAAGGGACAGTTAAAAAAAAGCTAGACCAACAAAATCCCTCCTTAATTATGACCATGCCATCATCACTAGCATTCAAAGATAAGTGCACGGTGTATGAGTGTGTTTTCATAATTATTGGGCTTCTTAAGCTCGATTTATCTAAAGGGAACCACCAAGAACGCCTTTGGTCGACGGCACTTCATTGGCCTTGCGCTTATCTACCTCAATTGCTTGACGTAACGCACGCGCCAAACCTTTGAAACAAGATTCAACTTTGTGATGATTATTTGTTCCGTATAAACATTCAACATGCAATGTTAAACCAGCTGCTTGGCCAAAGGCTTGGAACCATTCCTTAAATAATTCCGTATCCATTTCACCTAGTTTATCCCGAGTGAAACTTACATTCCAAACTAAATAAGGCCGGTTCGATGCATCTAAGATAACGCGGGATAAAGTTTCATCCATTGGAGACATTGCCTGCCCGAAACGCACAATTCCTCTTCGATCGCCAAGTGCTTTGGTAAAAGCCTCACCAATAGCAATACCAGTATCTTCTGTTGTGTGATGAAAATCGATGTGGAGATCTCCCTCTGCCTTAACCGCAAGATCAATCAAGCTATGTCGAGACAATTGCTCAAGCATGTGATCCAAAAAACCAATGCCTGTTGATACCGAGTATTTCCCAGTACCATCGAGATTAACTGATACAGTAATTTTTGTCTCATTTGTATTGCGTTCTACTTTGCCCTTACGCATAACATTCTCTTCTATTTGCAAATCCTAATTACTTGTAGCAGGTAAAAATACAAACCTGAAGGTACACATACTTTCTTATTCAAGTCACAAAGAAAATATATTGTAAATTATGTAATAAGCACAGTTTTTTTAAAAAAATTATTTTAATTGATAGTATATTTAACAACACAACATTAAAACTGACTGCCTGATAATTACCAATGGGTAAATTGAGCAATAATTTTCTGCTCAAAAAAATTTCAATCTATTTAAATATCGTTATCTGCAATCAAAAATTAATAAACAACTTTTTTAAATTTAGAGTTACAAATAGTAATTAAATAATCACCCTTGACCCAGAAGCCTAGTACGCCTAAATCCCTTAAACACATTATTTATAGAGGTTCGTATTTTGAGCAATCAAAAATTTCCAGGCTGGTGTGGCACAACAATTCTATCTGTCCGAAAAAATGGAACTGTAGTTATTGCAGGTGACGGTCAAGTTACTTTAGGCGATACTGTTCTTAAAGCAAATGCTTGTAAAGTTCGCTCACTAGCAGATGGTTCCGTAATTGCTGGTTTTGCTGGAGCTACAGCTGATGCCTTCACACTATTTGAACGTCTAGAAAGTCGACTAGAACAATATCCCAAACAACTCACACGTGCCTGTGTTGAAATGGCCAAAGACTGGCGAACAGATCGTTATTTACGCAAACTTGAGGCAATGATGGCTGTGGCTGATAAAGAAATTTCCCTAATTTTAACCGGTACAGGCGATGTGCTTGAGCCAAGTAAAGGTCTTGCAGGCATAGGCTCAGGTGGAAATTATGCTCTAGCGGCAGCAACTGCACTAATAGATAATGATGACATGGATGCTGAAACGATTGCCCGTAAAGCAATGAGTATTGCTGCTGAGATTTGTGTATACACCAATAATAATATAATTATTGAGAGCCTTTAAATCATGTCCAGCTTTACTCCTCGTGAAATAGTCTCTGAACTTAACCGCTTTATAATTGGACAAACCGACGCCAAAAGAGCCGTTGCAGTTGCTTTAAGAAATCGTTGGCGACGACAACAGCTTGACGACAATTTACGGGAAGAAGTATTACCAAAAAATATTCTAATGATAGGTCCTACTGGTGTCGGTAAAACCGAGATTGCTCGCCGTCTGGCAAAATTAGCACAGGCCCCTTTCATAAAAGTAGAAGCAACAAAATTTACTGAAGTTGGCTACGTTGGACGAGATGTTGAACAAATAATACGTGACCTAGTTGAGATTGCGCTTCATCATGTTCGGAGTGAGATGCGAAAACACGTCATGGCAAAAGCTGAAATCCATGCAGAAGAAAGAGTTATTGACGCGCTTGTTGGAGAAAATGCCTCAAGCGAAACTCGTGATAAATTTAGAAAACTACTACGAGAAGGAGCTTTAGCAGATCGAGAAATTGAAATAAATGTTGCTGAATCATCAATATCAAATATGCCTACATTTGATGTCCCAGGGATGCCAGGTGCTCAAATGGGTATGCTCAATATTGGCGATATTATGGGTAAAGCATTTGGTCAACAAACAAAACCTAAACGCATGAAGGTATCAGACTCTTATGATATATTGATTGCAGAGGAAAGTGACAAACTACTCGATGAAGAGAAAATCATAAAAAAAGCTCTAAGCAACGTAGAAAATAATGGAATTGTTTTCCTGGATGAAATAGACAAGATCACAGCTCGATCTGATAGAACAGGTGGTGACGTCAGTCGAGAGGGTGTTCAGCGTGATCTTCTTCCACTCATTGAAGGAACCACGGTCTCAACAAAGCACGGCCCTGTAAAGACAGACCATATCTTATTTATAGCATCAGGAGCTTTTCACGTTGCAAAACCTTCTGACTTATTACCAGAATTACAGGGCCGACTTCCAACAAGAGTTGAATTGCGTTCCTTGACACGTGACGATTTTGTTCGAATACTTCTAGAAACAGAAGCCAGCCTCATCAAACAGTATACAGCTCTGATGGCTGTGGAGGACGTCACTTTAGAATTTGGTGATGATGCAATTGATGCTATAGCTGATTTAGCTGAGGAAATTAACCAGGGTGTTGAAAATATTGGCGCAAGACGGTTACATACTGTTTTAGAAAAACTGTTAGAAGATATCTCCTTTAATGCATCAGAAAAGGGAGGGGAAACCTTCTCAATTACTTCTGAAGATGTTTCCCAACAAGTAGGTGACTTAGCAAAAGACGCCGATCTAAGGAAGTTTATTCTCTAATGTGTTGGTCCTTTTAGTGGTGCCTGACGGCCTTTTATTTCATTAAGAATCCATTGCAAAGTTTCAACATCAAGTTCACCAATTGTCTCCGCTAATACATTAGCAAGTTCAGTAGCTTGAGGACATAAACCCGAAGTATCAACCATCACTCTTGGGTGGGATAGTCGCGCAAGATATTTAATTTCTTCAGCCTCGTCCCAAATTAGGTCTAAATAACCACAAATTTGTTCCAAAAAACCCGTTCCCGGTCGACCTCGATAACCATGCTCAAGCGAAGATAAATACGCACTCGAAACACCTAAATCTCTTGCCATTTTTTTTTGCAGTATACCGCGCTGCTGTCGCAACTGTCTAATTTTTTTGCCAAAAGGTGTCATCGCTTCCTCTTCAACATGACATAAAGGGCTCCTTCACCACCATCTTTC
>PBDF01000017.1 GCA_002717285.1 Magnetovibrio sp. | reverse complement strand
GAGTCCCCTCTCTACTCGCCCGTCTGAAGGTCGGCTCACCTTCTGGTCGCAACGAGCCATTATTTCTAACTTAATTAGCCAGGAGGCTAAAATGGCACACCTTTTACAAGAACTTTGCAAAACTCCCGACTTCAAACCCTACGAGTTGTCCTTAGAGTTTTTAGACTCCATACCCCCCTACCATAAACAAGAAGCTCTTGCTCTTACTGAAAGTATTAACTCTCATGTCAATCAAATTCTTGAGAAAAATCGTCGCCTTGAACGCTTGCTTGCTGAGTTCATGGACGAAGGAGAAGAAGATGAATAACGTTTTCCCCGTTGCACAATACTACGGCACTGAACACTACTACTTACACGGTTTGCTTGAACCGAAAATGAAATTAACCGACGGAGCAAAAGCTCTGGCAGAACACGGTAACGGAAGTTACTGGTTGATGGACATAATCCACACCGAAATATTTCCGCTTAGAAAACAGGAACCGTTCATGGCTATCACAATGACCGTGGACTCAAACAAAGCACAAATTACTACAACCGATGGTAATAACAACGAAGTGCATAAACGCAAAATTGACTTCACCACTTTCAGGGAAGACACAGGACTAACCGAAATAAAATTTTATCTAACAGACAGTGTGCTTATGCTCACAGGAGAGTATTGATGAAAAAGAAAAACGTAGACAAAAGACGTACTGCTGCGCTTCACCGTCTTGAACTCATGCTGTTACATAAAAAAGATAAATCTCAACAAGCACGTATTAAACAAGAAATCACTACCTTAAAAAAGAGACTAAGGAGCTAACAATGCAAAATCTATCTGTAAGAAACACAGTACGCGGCATCTACGATATTCAAAAGCTACGCATCCAGTGCGGTAATCGTGTTGTTGCTAACTTCAAAGCCAAGTTAGGTCAACAACCAAGTGCTACTGAAGATCAGATGCCTGACGAAAGTATCGACTTATTAGTGCATTTGCGTCGTAGCCACAAACTTATCACTGAAGCTATTGCTGCGAGTCCTCGTTTACGAAAGTTCCCAGGCGATGAGCTAATCAGTGACCAAGCAGAATACTCACTCATTACACAGTACGTTGATCTTTATGACCAGGAATCCAAGCAATTTAAAATGCTTGAAAGATTCTTGCGTAATGTCCCGTTATGGACAAACTTCTTGAAAGACGTAACAGGTTGCGGCCCTGCTATGGCGGGGGTCATTTTATCTGAGATTGATATTCACAAAGCTGAATACCCCAGTTCAATTCATGCTTATGCTGGACTTGATGTTGCCAGTGACGGTCGCGGTCGATCCAAACGTAAAGAGCATCTTACTGAACAAAGTTACCTCGACTCCGAAGGTAATGAAAAAACCAAAATGGGTATTACCTTTAACCCGTTTCTCAAAACNAAACTGATGGGTGTANTAGGTAGCAGCTTCATCAAGCAGTCACCTGATAAATGTAAGTACCGTAAGATCTACGATAACTACAAGCATCGCCTAGAACACATGGATGCCCACGCAGAAAAGTCTAAAGGTCACAGACATAACATGGCGACACGTTACATGATCAAAATGTTTCTTAATGATCTATACAACGCATGGCGAACTTTGGAAGGCTTGCCTGTTGCACTCACTTATCAGGAAGCCAAATTAGGTAAAACTCATAAGAAGGCAGCATAACTATGGATAAAACACCCATTGAAAAAATTCACTTTCATTTACACATGTATATATTTTTGGCTGGTGCAGACCGTCAAGAAGAGATGGTAGAACATTTCAACAAAGCCATGAAAATAGTAGTGAAAGAGTATGAAAAAGTAAAACCAAACAACCAAAACAAAATACCACTCGTGTCATCCTATTTGTGACAACCAAGCTTTCGCAACGAGTCAAATCGCAACAGACAACCATTGGATTTAAACGAGTCATTAATTTGAAGACAACCAAAATACTTTAACGAGTCATTCGAGATTAGACAACCATCGCCCGTAAACGAGTCAGAGATTAAGAAACAACCAATGCGTCGAAACGAGTCATCTAATCGGAGACAACCAATTAATGAAAGTGAGTCATTAGATCGGAGACAACCATGGCTTCTCAACGAGTCACCTCGACAAAGGCAACCACTGTTAGGAAACGAGTCAAATGACCATAGACAACCATTGAATTTAAACGAGTCATGACTTGGAAAACAACCAGAGGAGACGAACGAGTCATTTGAGAAAAGACAACCATTGTCGTGAAACGAGTCACGTCGCCTTAGACAACCACTGGAAGGAAACGAGTCACAGCGAGGACGACAACCGAAAAAAACGAACGAGTCATTTTGCAAGAGACAACCAACACTAGCAAACGAGTCATCGAAATTGTGACAACCAATAAATTCAAACGAGCCATAGAACAGAAAAAAATCATTGAGCATTAGCGAGTCAATAAACAGAAATCAACCAGAATTAACTAACGAGTTAAATTGCTTAAAACAAACAATAAGATCAAACGAGTCAGGATGCTAATAACAAACAAAGAAAGAAAACGAGTTAAGAATATTAATTAAATCAAGACAGCTAAACGAGTCAATGGAGCCAACACACACAAATACACCTAACGTTTTATTAACCGCCTGAAAAGGAGAAAGCCTATGTCAAATGATGACATAAATGTGATTGATAACATCACAACTGATACACAGGACGCTGTATCTAATAACGTTATCAGCATACGGTTCACGGTCGTACCAGGGAGTGTACGCGACCTTGCTCTTAACCAAGGAGCAACCGTTCGGGATGCAATTGACGCTGCTGAAGTTGAGTTCACTAGAGTCCGTAGTACTGGTGGCATCATGCTTAACAGCGGAAGTGCAGACCACAACGCCGTACTAAGTGACGGTGACAACCTTATGGTTTCTTTAGATGGAGCTAAAGCAAACATATAAAAACTGGCCTTGTTATTACAAGGACTTAATAACAGGGCTGCTTTTTTGGAGCGTAATTATGCCAGATATAAGTATAGTCAGACACGAAAGTGTGTTTGATGCCAATAAACATAAAGACCAAAAGTTTACTATCATTGGTGCTGGTGCTACGGGTTCAAGAGTATTCGCAGGTCTGGTTGATTTCGGTGTTACCAACATCGATGTCTACGACTTTGACATAGTTGAAAGTCATAACCTGGCAAATCAAATCTACTTTAACAGCCACATTGGTATGCCTAAAGTTGATGCCCTAGCCAGCTATTACAAAACTAAAACAGGTCAAAACCCGCCAGATACCATGCGGTTCTTCAACGAAAAAGTAACCGATACTTTTGGTGAGCCTTTTTCGATTCTGTTTCTTCTAACAGACACAATGGAATCACGCAAAAATATATCTAGTGCCTTTATCGATAGCATCAATACATCAAGTATTGGCCCACGTTACGTAATCGAAACTCGTATGCGTTCTGCTTATGGTGAGCTTTACTTCTTCGATCCGTGGATAAAAGCAGAAACAGAGAAATGGACTAGCACTTTATTCGGTGACGACGATTATCCTGATGAAGTCTCTCCATGCGGTACAACTATCTCAGTTGGATCTACCGCCAGCCTAATTGCTTCATCGGTTGTCTGGGAAGCAATCAATCATGTCAATGACATAACACATATACCTCAAAATAAAACGTTGTTTTGCACACCACTCGGTTGCATAGCTGCGTAGGAGAATATAATGCACCAAGACCTATATGATTATCAGTCTTCTCTTTTCGACGAAGATGAAACTATTGAAGAAGAAATAGGCTTTCCTTCTTCATCAATGACACCCGTGACAAATTGGCTACCGCGAGAAGCAGAATTGCCTACGCCTAAAGTATTCTATACTGCTGAAGTTCACGACGAAATTGAATTCCTGGTTAACTACTGTAAAAAAGAAGTAAGCTGGATGGGGTTAGTCAAGTCCCTGGATAATAATCAGTATCTTATTTATAAACTATACATACCTGTTCAGGAAGTTAGTGCTACTGAATCTGATGTCTCACCAGACAACTTACTTCAACTTGCAGCAGAAGTAATGAACGACGGTTACGATGTAGCAGAACTTATCTATCACGGTCATTCCCATGTAAATATGGCGGTAAATCCTTCAGCACAAGATCAAGAAACAATTAAAACATTCATTCAAACTGCACCGATATTTATCCGTGGTATCTATAACAAACAAGGTGACGCAAAAGTTGATGTGTTTAATGTTGAAGCAGAACGCTGCTGGCAATGTGTTACTAACAAAGTGTATACCGATCCGCTATCAGCCGAACGTGTCAAAGACCTCAAGAAAATTATCAAAGAAAATGTCTCTGAACAAAGCTTAGTGCGTCTACCAAATAGGAAAAAAAGAAAAAAAGACACAGTAACCTACAACTGGCTTAATCACTATGGAGACTTGTAATGACCAGACCAACAACCGTTAGTGAACTAACACTCCCTCATAGTCAAAACATTTTACAGACTCTTGAGGGCGAATTAAAAAGAGAAGAACGTAAGCTAGAAAAAGCGCAAAAAGACATATTCCACAATGACATTCAACGTGCTTTTAGCGAATACATGAATCCAAATCCATCTCTTAAACCTTATTTGAAAAAAGGTTACGGTGCTGAAGTAATAACTGAATCTTTTGTACCCTCGACTAGCTTTTTAAATGAAGTACTAGAGTTGATCGTTGAAAAATATCCAGATACGCCAATGCACTCTCTCGATGAAGAACAATGCGATACTTCAACTCTTGAACGTATCAAAAACCTCATAAAAGTATTAACTGACAAGCTGCATTTTTCGATTGTCCATGATTACAGAAATATCGATGTTAACTATTTAATTTACCCTCATTTTACAAAACTTTGTTATGAGGTATTTTTCACAGAGTTAAACATCAAGACTTTAAACCGATCATCAGATACTGAAGTATGTCAGCGTCTTTATGACTACATTTATTTTTGGTACATACATTGCGTAAATGCAAGACGCAAATTAAATCAGCCCCCTCGTAATAAGCAAGAGCAATTGGCTGACGACATAGCCCGTTTTACTAAACAAATCGCACTCACAAAACATAGTATCGAAAAAGAACAAGCGCTCTTCGCCAATAAAGAGCCTGTTGTGTTCAACAAAGCACAAATCAAAGAGTTATGTACATCCTTACCACAAATTGATGCGAGTAAAGTTCGTTTATTAGAAAGCTCTGATGGCTACTATCAATATCTGGAATTTGCTACACAAAATATTACAGCGACTGTTCGCCGTACTGAATACAATGAGTGTGAATCAGAGCGTCACTGCCCTACAGATATACAACAGCATGTACGCATTCCTAACATGGTGTGGCAGGTAAACCTTACAGATTGCTATGTTAAAGCACGTAAACTACGTCACAACCATCAGCATGAATCTGCCATAACACCCCAACAACCTTTTTTCCAACAACCTTGGGAAATGCCCCGTAGTTTCACTGGTTATTCAAGCTCTAAAGTCCCTGCTCCTCATTTCACTAGCCCCACAACACCCTGTTTAGGTGATTTTACAAACATAGTCGAAGACTCTATTGCCAAACGAGACTTACACGGCATTATGTCTAGCATTATTTCGTTCTTGTCGTCCGTCGATCCCGCCGATGCCGCAGGTAAAACGTGGTATAACTTAGTAAGCGACTATACTTACTTGAACGATTATAAAATGATAACAGCATTTCAAATGCCTTATATGCCATATACTATAGCCCGAGGGCGTGAAACAGATTGGCGAGCTATTGACCAAATTAAATTTCCAGAAGGTCAAACAAGTCCTCTAGCTATTGCCGATTGGTGGGATGACGAAATACTTCAGCCGTTAGCACCTTGGCAAGAAGAATCTGATCGCAGCCCCGTTTCTGGTTATATAGATAGAATATTTCCAATNTATCAATTTCGTGCCGATGGTAGNTACCGAGCACTTCTTATCTATGTGTCTCAAAACGACATATCCCGNTATATGTATCACACAGACGANGANCCTTCCTTAGATTCNTTACTCCAAACTTATTACCACCACTTTGATACGGAGCACTTGTGGCGACATAAAAATTACCACCAGATCATTCTTGGTCACGGTAATTTAGGTGCGCTTGTCTAAATTTTATTAGCTTTACTAACAAAAATACTTGCATTCAATTATTAGTAATACTAACATTTGAGGTCTGCCTTATGGAATTCAAAGAGTACAAAGAAGCAGAGAAAACGCTTAATAAACAGTTAGATAGCGAATCCAATAGCCCCGATTTACTTAAATACGTAAGCGTTTGGCTTAACGATAGAGAACCTGAAAAATTCAAAGAATTGGTTTCTCGATTTCACTATCTCGAACCAGCAATATATGCCGATCAGGAGATGGCTCAATATGAAGACCCACCCTTCTAAAGCGGAGCATTCTCATGAATATGCGGAAATTTGATGTGCCTGACGAAAGTGCTAACGATGAACCAGCCAGTATCGAAGCAAAAGAAAAACTACGAATAAAGATTGAAAACGACATAAAAAAATTTCTTGCCGATGGCGGTTCAATTCAAGTAATCCCTACAGGCTTTGGTCGTTGGGGACTCTACGATTTATCAAAAAGAAGACATGCGGGATTTAAACCAGGCGAAAGACAGCTAATGAAAAATGCAAACATTATTCACNTCTTTCCTAAAATTCAACGACGGAACACCATAGACTAATGGATCAGATAACCCTCGACTTTGAAACTTACTATGACAAAGATTGCAGTCTGAGAAAACTGACAACATGCGAATACGTCAAACATCCAAAATTCAAAGTCTGGGGCGTTGGCATCAAAGTCAACAANGAACCAACNCGATGGTACNGCGANAAGGATNCCAACAGAGCAATTCAAAAGATCGACTGGACAAAAAGCAGCCTAATCGCNCACAACACNAAGTTTGANGGCTATATCTTGCGTCAAATCTATGGCTGCACNCCCGCNTATTANTANGACACGATGGCAATGAGTCGCGCTCGATTCCCTGATGAAAGCGCAAGCCTTGCTTCTCTTTCCGAGCGTCTGTTCCCTGAAGATTCATCGCTTCGTAAAGGTGAAGAACTGGTTAATGCNAAAGGAATAGAAACCTTAGATGCTGAACTCGATCAGACAATTGGTGAGTATTGCATTCAGGATGTAGAACTAACGCGGCTTGCTTGGGACGAACTGGTACTAAATTTCCCAGTCGCTGAACGTGATCTAATCAATATTACTTGCCGCATGTTTATAGAACCAACGCTGCAAGTTGATATAGATGCTCTAACTGAATACCGCGATGACCAAATTGCTCATGCAGAAGAACTTATAAAAGAAAGCGGCATAGAACGATCTGTGCTTGCAAGCAATCAACAGTTCACTGAACTACTTGAAGATCTCAATATCATAGTCCCTACCAAACGATCCCCATCAACAGGCAAAACAATACCCGCGCTTGGTATTAATGACCCCGGTTATCAACAGATGGTTGCCAGTTACCCCGACTATGCAAAAGTTTTTAGAGCACGAAAAGCAGTAAAGTCTCGCATCGCAGAAACCCGTGCAACCCGTTTCCTTAATGCAACACATCTTGACCGTACAATCAGTGTGCCGCTGTCTTACTATGCAGCACACACGGGTCGCTTTGGCGGTAACGATAAACTTAACATGCAGAATATGCCTAGAGATTCCGTGTTACGTAAATCTCTACTGGCTCCTGAAGGTCACTACGTTTATGTAGCAGACTTATCTAACATTGAGGCTCGTATGTTGGCTTGGGTTTCAGGACAGACAGACCTGTTGACGCAATTTGCTCAAGGCGAAGACATTTACAGTAATTTTGCCAGCAAGATTTACAACCAAGANATCAATAAAAAAGACCATCCNAAAGAACGCTTTGTCGGNAAGACCGCAATCTTGGGTTTAGGCTATGGCATGGGCGCAGACAAATTCGAAATGACTTTGAAAGCTAACAAAATTAGTTTGGAGTCTGGTCAAGCNAAAGACATTGTAATGACCTATCGAAATACCTACGCACAGATCAGAGACTACTGGCGATTGTGCGAACAAGCCTTACACAGCTCATTAAATACAGCCTCTATCGGCAATCGTTTCGGCCCTCTATTCATTGGGCCACAAAGTTTGTATCTGCCTAATCAGCTTGCTCTGCAATACAAAGATTTAATTTTTACGCCACAACAAGGCTTCCAATATAAACGTGGCAAACGAACAGTTTATGCCTATGGTGGATCAATCACAGAAAACATTGTGCAAGCATTAGCTCGAATCATTATTACTGACGCAATGCTTCGCATCGAAAAGAAATATCCTGACTATCGAATTGTTCTAACTGTCCACGATGAAATTATTATTGTGGCAGATGACAATAACCCANAGGAAAAAATGGACAANATAATAAAAGAAATGTGCATAGCACCTGATTGGTGTCCTGATATTCCTTTGGAAGCAGAAGGCGGTTATGCGGAGAATTATTCAAAATGAATAATAAAATGCACCGCTTGCACCTAGATTTACAACCAAAAAAATTACGCATCAGTAATGATAAAGACCCATCCCTNAGTTTCTATGTGTCTATCGTTGCTGGTCAAAAAGGAGGACAGTCTAAAAAACACCTGTTATTTGAAGCCCCTGCAAATATAAAAATTAATCGGGAAGCAGTCTTTCCGACCCATAAGAAAAAATAGATTGGAGTAACTTATGGAGATTACTTTTTTTTCTGCGGCGGGATGTTCATTCACTAAGCACTTTGGTGCTAACGGTAATGTTCAGCCATATCCGCATGTCAAAAAAATGAGTAGTCACGTAGAGACAATATCTTCTATCGATGAATTGCATGAGTCTTTAGTACGCAATGGTGATGAAGGACATTGCTTGCTAAAAGGTAATTTAAAAGATGGTGTTGTACTGAACGAAGAATCAAGAGCAAATAAAACAGATCGGTTTGCCTACACTAAACTCCTCGTTCTGGATATTGATGGACTACCATTAGACAGTTTCAAAAATATAAAAACTTTTAACCGCACTAAAATTAAAGCACTAGCCGAGCAGATTGTCAGCACAATGCCNGAAGCGTTACATAACGTAAGCTACATTGTGCAAGCCTCGGCATCACTTGGCTTAAAAAAGGGCAAAGTCTCGCTGCATATATTTATGCTGTTAGATATTCCTATACCACCCAAGTCAATTAANCTCTGGCTTAAATACGTTAATTTAGAATCTGATCTGCTTAGAGAGCAAGCCACACTATCAGTCAATGGAACTTCACTGTGTTATATCCTTGACCCAAGTGTTGCTGACAACTCTAAAATTATTTTTATTGCTCCACCTACATTTGAAGACCCTAAACAAAACCCGTTTAAAAATAATAATGACCGTATTGTATTAGTTAAAAAACAAAACTCTTCATTTGATTTAGCTACATTATTCGGCACTCTTAATGCTCAACAACTTCAAGAGCTTGAAAGTGAAACCAAAAAAGAATTACGTAAAACCCTGAACATAAAAACTAATAAGAAAGATAAATTTCAATCTCTAACAATTAAAGATGAAACTTATGAAGTGCTGCAAAATCCAAATCGCATGTCAATTAATCCCTATTCAATGAATGAAGAATTAGGCATCGTACATTGCAATATAAATAACGGTGACTCCCATGCGTACTGGTTNTGGTTACGTGACCCAGAGTTCATGATGAACTTCAAAGACGAACCCATCTGGCGAATAGCTGATGCTGATCCTGAATTTGCAAATTCAATACCTGATTTATTTGATGACCATATTGCTGCGCTAGGCCAAGTCCAGAAAGCAGTGTTTGTTCGTGATTATTTTTCAGACACGTACTACAACGGAGTCTACGATCCTGATGCTGGTCAGTTCACGCATGACTATCCGTTAGTGCCAACCAGTAAACAAGCTGAAGAATCTTTCATGAAAACCCAAGGTCGAGTTACACAAGACTTCGTACCTGATGCAAAAATTATTTTCGATCCTACAAATAAAAACACAACTGATCTTACAACCATAGGGAAATACGTTATCAACATGTACCAGGAATCTGATTACATNAAAAACGCTAATCAAGAGATGCCTCAGTTGGAATTAGGTACAGCAATTGAAATTAAAGANCACTGTCCNACGATCTATAAGCTNATNTNNCACATGNTAGGCNAAGGTAATGAAGAGTTTGAACGNTTTATCAACTGGCTTGCCTATATCTACCAATGCAAAGAAAAGACACAAGTAGCGTGGGTACTCACNGGTATTCAAGGAACAGGCAAAGGTTTGTTTTANCAACGAGTNCTCAAACCTTTATTTGGTGACAGTCAATGTCCAATGAGAACACTGGAATCAATGGAAGAAAAGTTTAACCGCTACATGCGAAACGCNCTCTTNNTAGTNCTCGATGAATTTCACATGGCCTCATCCCGAGAAAAGAAACTTGAGGACAAATTAAAGAACTTAATCACTGAGCCTAGTCTGTCTTTACGAGCTATGCACAGTGACTCTAAAGAAATTAAATCCTATACCAATTTTATTATCCTCAGTAANAAATATGATCCAGTAAAAATGCCATTAAATGACAGACGTTACAGTATTGCTCCTCGTCAGGAAGTTAAAATTCTCGATGCTTATCCAAACATCATTGATGAGTTATCAAGCAATCAGCATGAGTTACTAAACTTTTCCGGTTTNCTCGCTAAATTTAAGTATGATGAAAACATAGCTAAAACTGCTTTNCAAAATACCGCAAAAGAAAAGATGCGTAATCTAGCAATGGACAACTTAGAGTTCTTTGCTAATCAAGTTGCTATAGGTCAACTCAGTTATTTCCTTGATATTTTAGATATGAACACGGGTAATACGTTTAATGCCAATGAAATTCAAACAGCCCAACGCCTCATAAAACAATGGGTGATGGACAGTCAACATATTAAATCCGATGAATCATTTTACAGCTTAATAAAACTCGAAGAACTCAGAACAATTTATCACGTACTACTCGAACCTAATAACCGCTTTTCNGCNGTTGAATTNAAACAGGCAATGCAACGCCTTGGATTAGAAACTCAACGTAAACGCCCTTATGCACCAGAAGGTCAAAAGTCCAAAAGCAATGCACAACACGCTTTAGTTGTTCAATGGCAACTGGAGGTTGAGACTTTTGAAAATGTAATAAACAACTTCGATGCAGTAGATAAGAAAGCCTTTTTAAGTGCCGCATAGTATTAGGAAAACTAATAATGTTTGAAAACATACCAGACTACATTCTCAAAACTAGCAACCTTGAAGTAAAGGAACTGGGNCTTATACCAACCTGGTCTTATTCAGCACTTAAAGACTATGAGAAATGCCCTCATCGATCTTATCTGAAAAAAGTTAAAAAGATCGAAGACCCTAGTGGGCCAGCAGCTAAACGTGGAAACGAAATTCACGAACAGGCTGAACAATATATTAACGGTACGTTAGGTGAAATGCCTGACACACTCAAAAAGTTCGAGTCTTCTTTCAAAGAACTACGTGAACTTTATATTGCTGCTTGTGTANCTGTCGAAGAAGACTGGGGCTTTACGAAAGACTGGGAACCTTGTGGTTGGACAGCACCTAATGTCTGGGCAAGGATCAAGATCGATGCTTTTGTAGAACAAGATGAAACCTCTGCCAGAGTCATTGATTTNAAAACAGGCAAAAAGTGGGGCAACGAAATAACCCACAGTATGCAATGTTTACTTTATGCCATTGGTGCGTTCTATCGCATACCTAAACTGGAGTTNATACAAACTGAACTTTGGTATTTAGACAAAAAAGAAACAATGGAAAAAAGTTACACAAGAGAACAAGCGATGGTCTTTGCACCTAACTTTCAGAAACGTGCAGTTGATATGACCAGTGCAACTACCTTTCCGCCTACACCCAGTATCAATGCTTGCAAATGGTGCAGCTACGGTAAAGGTGACGACCCAGTATGCCCTCATGGGATCTATACATAGGAGACTAACTATGCTCGATGGAAATACAGCAGCACTCGCTCGTTACGAAACTGAACAATATAACTTAGATAAAGACTATGAAGCGTTTGAATCTTCACAAGACTTTCGTGAAAAAGAAACTCAAAAAATGATAGAGGTATTGAGCGATTCAGANCGTTTCTGGGAAGCCCTCGGTTACGAAGGTGCTTGTCGATCTTCTACTCAACATAAAGANTTAATCGATTTAATTGTACGTAAAGACGATGCTGCCTTTGGTCAAAAGATACGCCAGTGGATCGAATCTTATATTGCTTCTGAAGTAAGTATTTTAATGGATGAAGAGTTCCAAAATGCTAGAGATTAACATAAAAATTTCTGGNCACGACGCAGACGAATTAAAAGAAGAATTAAAAAGTCTGCTCAAACCCGTGCTCCAAGAAACATTAAAAGAACTTCAACAAGAAGAGGAAACCGCCAATGAAGACCCTTAAAACGTTAGCCTTCGGTGTGCTTACTGCTGTCCTTACTTTATCTGTTATAGGTCAAGTAATCAGTATCGGCTCATCTGTCTTTTCAATTCTATTTTTCGGTTGTCTGTTACTCGGTACAACCTTTCTGCTAGTAAGGAGTTCACTATGATCTTTTCAGGTTTACTTGCTGCGACAGGTTTATTACTTGTTTGCTTCAANATCTTTGGTCGCCTGGTTATTACGCATCAAGTCTGGTTNGACATTCTAATCACCAGCATTCTTATGATCACACTTGCAGGTACTTACTCAGGCATGATGGCTGCAATGATCGGTGGTTTAGCAACGTCCATTTTTCTCATGTTTCTCAAAAGTGAAGAAAAAACATCATGACCGTTATTGATCCTTGCACACACTGCGGTAAATCAACAGCGTTTGGAAGCGGCAGATTCGTAGATCGCATAGGGTACGACGACGGATGGGCTTGCGCTGAGTGTATGACAATAGACGAAGATATATACACATCATCATGTGATGACCCAGATTGTGACTGCCGACGCGATATTTCATGGCCCGACAATTTGCCTTGCTATAAAGGAGAACGATAGTGCACAAAGTTGAAGTACGTGAAATTAATTACCTGTTAACAGCGGAAATAAATAATCACCCCAACCAAGAAAAGTTNAACGCTTGGACTAAAAAACAATTGGATGGACGCTTTTGGAAATGGAATGAAAAGATGCTGGATAGAGGCGCAGGTGAATTAGAAAGTTATTCGTCTTTTGAATATGAAGCTAATTCTTGTCAACAAATAGAAAAAAATATCCGCAAACTTTTTGAATTAAAGATCGAAGCAGAAGCAAAAAATAAAGATGGAGAAGTAGTAGCTGCTGTACAGCGAGTATGCCATTTCAATCAAGACTCGACGAAATTATTATCAGAGTGGAGTTACTTTTATACAACTTTGTCACCCAATGGTTACAAAAAGATTAAAGGAAAACAATAATGACAATTCAAGAACTGATTGACCAACTGCAAGAGCCAAAACTTACAATCAGAGAAACACACATAATTCAATATGAGGTGGTGGATGAAAACGGGGAACTCATGAATGACAACCAAGGAAATACCTTGTTTGACACACGCGAAGAAGCAGAACAAGTGGTGTGCCAAGCGGAGGAGGACAAGGTTTGGAAAGAACGCTATGACAAACTCACCGTCCACTGTCTGAAATGTGATGACATCTACCGAGAGACAGAGCCGCCTGTAGAGGAATGTCCTAATTGTGGCAACACAGATAAAAACAAAACTGTTTATCTACAAGGAGAACAAGGATGAGCTTAAATTATCCCACAAATAAAGATTTTGAACTTGGTAAAAAATACTTAACCGATCTAAAAAAATATTCAGAAGACAAAGAAAACTGGCACTGGGATGTAATGCTAGCAGAAGTATTTTTCGAAGCTGTCGATGATGACGATGAAAATGCCAAATCAATGAATCGACTCGCTACAAAATATTTTAATTCAACGCCCGAATCACAAAAACTCATTGACGATGTACTAACTTATGTGTGCGGCTGGAGATTGCATACATTAATAGGGCGTGTAGGCCAATTAACTGCCCCCGATATGAAACGAATAGATAAAGAAGACGACGACAATGAGTGAAGAAATGCCAACCAATCTTGGTGAAATGTTTATCACTGATGACGACGGGCATTCCTGGCAATTCACTCTGAACACTGATCCGCCCCAAGCAATGTATTGGAGTACTTACAGAATCAAACTTTCACATATCAAAGTAAAAGCACCAGACAGAACTAAAGCAGCAGAAATTAGAAAACTTATTTTTAATGACTTAGAGGATGAACGCAATGCAGCCTTTCAGCCATCAAGCAAAAACNACACAGTTTATATTAAATAACAAACGGTGTTTGATCACTAGCGATCCTGGTACGGGTAAGACTCGATCAGTACTTGATGCTTATGCCCAGCGAAAGAAGGGAAAGATGCTTGTCCTCGCGCCTCTATCAATTCTTCAAGCTAGTTGGGGGGACGACATTGAAAAGTTCCAACCNAAACTAACTTACTCAATTGCTTTTGCAAAAAATCGTNAAGCTGCTTTTAGTAGTGANGCTGACATTGTTATTACAAATCACGATGCTGTTAAGTGGATAATTAAAAACGTTCGTGTACTTAACAAGTTCGACACCATTTGTATTGACGAATTTACGGCGTTTAAAAATCGAACTTCTCAACGCTCTAAAGTACTTAAACGCTTTATTGACGAATTCAAATATCGCATTGCCATGTCAGGTACACCTAACAGCAACACTATCCAAGATATGTGGCATCCCTGTTTNTTNGTTGANGACGGGGATCGGCTAGGTCGATTGTTCAGTAAATTCAGAGATGAAATGTGTACTAATCTGCCATCAATGTATACCCGCTTTGGTACGTGGGAAGACAAGCCTGATGCTGAAGAACGAGTTGCTGCACTAATTAATGACATCAATATNCGGTATCAACTTGAAGATTGTATTGACATGCCAGAACGTATTACAACGCAACTGTACGTTGATCTTCCTGATCGAATACGAGCTAAGTATCTAATACTACAAGAAGACAGCGTTCTCTACACAGGCAAAGCAACTATTAATGCTATTCATGCTGGAGCTAAAGTCCAAAAATTATTACAACTTTGTACTGGTGCAATCTACGACCAAGACGGTGTAGCCCAAGGTATCCATAAAGAACGCTACAAACTTGTTATAGATCTGGTCGCTGAACGCAAACATTCCCTAGTGGCATTTAACTGGTCACACGAAAAGGAATACCTAACTGAACTTGCTGAATCAATGGGAATTAATTACGCCGTTATTGATGGGTCAACCCCTGCCAGCAAACGAGGTGAAATAGTTAACCATTTTCAATCCGGTCAACTGCAAGTGTTATTTGCTCATCCTCAATCAGCAGGTCATGGCTTAACACTTACCAAAGCAACAACTGTTATTTGGTCATCACCTACCTATAACGCAGAGCATTATGAGCAATTTAACGGACGTATCTACCGCGCAGGTCAAAACAAGAAAACTGAAATCATACAAATAGCTGCACGGAATACGTGGGAAATGGAAGTGTACGAAAAGCTCGAAACTAAANTAACCAAAATGGAAGACCTTTTAGGAATTCTTACTAACCTTCATCAACTCGCCAAAACAGGATAGCCCTATGTCAAACGTAACTGCATTAAAACAATCAACTNCTGAACGNCCTATTGCACTATTGCTCAGTCAACTCGACGCTTTAACTAGCAAGAAAAAACAGTGCCAAGCAGAGCTAAAAAATATCGAAGCTGAAATAACTGGAATCCAAAGTGAAATCCAAGACTACATGGAACGCAGTGATCTTAAAGAAATATCCAGTCAACAGGGCGGTAAAGCCGTAATGAACACCAAAACTATTTACGCTTTTGAAAGTCCTGAAACTAAAAATGACTTCTTTAAGTTTGCTTTCGAAAACGAATATTACCAACTGCTTTATCAACGACCCGGTCAAAAGGCTTGCGAAGAACTTATTGCAGAAGGTATGACAATCCCCGGCATCAAAACCGTGGAGAAAATCGAGATTCAATATAAACCACAGTAATAAGGAGGTGTTTGGACTATTGTATGGCTAGTCCACCTAACTAAAATTTATTAAATATTTCATTATTTCCGAGGTAAAATAATTATGCCAGCGAATACTGCGGTAGCAAAAAAGAGCAAAGAAGCATTACCTGCTCATTTAAAATCAACCCCAATGGGTAACGAAAGTGCTGAAACTATTCAGTCTATTCCTTACCTTAAACTTCTTGCAGACATAAGCCCAGAGCTTAAAGAAAGGAATGAAAAATTTATACCTGGTGCTAAAGAAGGTTACTTTGTTAACAGTGTAACAAAAGAAGTCTACGGCCCATCTNTAGAAGTCGTCTGTTGCTATACTCGATCTAGCTTTAAAGTCTGGACTAAGTTCGAGCACGGTGGTGGTTTCATGGGATCATTTAAAACTGAAGTGGAAGCGCAACAGTTTGCTAATGCTCAACCCGAACCTGCCAAATTGGAAATTAAAGACACTGACGATCACGCTCTATTAATCGATGGTCAACCTGTCTTATTTTCAGTTCACGGTGCTAAACTCTGGAACTCNCGTTCGTGGAACAAAGNGCTAGGTGAAACTGGGCTGTCCCGTTGGGCAAAACCTTGGTTGCTTGAAGCTGAACTCCAAACTTCTAAATCGTCTGGTAAAGATTACTGGCGTTTTAAAGTTCCCACAGAGCAACCCAAGTATGTGTCAGAGGAGATAGCAGAAGCTGCTGAAGCACTCTATTTGGCGCAGAAAGCTAGAGAAACTGAAACTAATCAGTAAAGAGTTATTCTAGCGGTAGCGTGTATTGAACGAGCATTCGTTCGTTAAATCAGTTCATCGGAAATTACCGAGGAGCATTTATCGCTGGAAAATTCACGACAGCTTTACCGGAGGAGTGCCAGATGCAATGTATGCTGGCCCTTCCGGTATGTTGTTTGTTGAATATAAGTATCTGAAAAAACTACCAAAAAAAGATACTACTGTTATTACTACTGGATTATCCGCGTTACANCTTAACTGGCTTAATCAAATGATGGGTTACGGACACCTTTGCGTAGTTGCTATTGGTTCATCGAGAGGCATTTTTGTAATTAGCGATACTAATACCTTGAATGAAAATATTAGTAATGCTAAATTTCAGTCCCTTTTAATTTCTTTAGATGAGTTTATAGACTATATATGCAATACGGTAAATACCAATGATACGTCCAACACCAGCCGAAAATTTCAGACGGATTTGGACTCAAAAAAAGCGTGAGCTAAACCTTACTCAAACACAAGCAGCAGAAAAATTAGGTTGGACGCAGGGTGCTTTTTCTCAATACCTAAATAATCTTACAGACTTAGGACCAGCAACCGTCTTAAAACTTGCTAATTTTTTAGGAGTTCCCCCAACTGATATTGACCCTACACTTAAAGAAATACTGCCTAAAAAAGTAGAATATCCAATACGTCAAACAGCCACAGGCAAACCCAGAGAAAGCGACACTATTCGTTTTTTACAACCTGCTGACAAAGATATGTTTGTTATCTACCTTGATAAAGCAATCAAAGTAGAACTCTATGAGTTAAAACCAGGTATTGACATCAAATGGCTTGACGAAAAATCACAAGAACAAAAATTACCACAATACTCTTCTTTAGTGTGTACAGAAGCGTATGACCGTCAGATTGGTACTCGATCTGACTACTACCAATCGACTCAGCATGGTTTGTGGGTTGTCAAATTTAAAAATAGTGAAGCNATACGTATTTTTCGAAGTGTTGAACCCCCTGTATTACGGAANATGGAGTANGTAGCAAAAATACTNTCCGTGTATNTAGTNTAATAAGGAGTAATAACATGCCAGAAGAACAACGACTAATAACTAAAGAACGTCTAAAAAAACTTCGAGTTGATCACTCTCAAACTCAAAACGAAATAGCAAAAGTACTTGAAGTTAGTCGGCAACAATATGCTCGTTTAGAAAGTCAACACACAGATCAAGAGTTATCTTTCAATCAAGCTATTCGACTTACACAACATTATACATGTAGTTTAAGTTACTTAGCTGGTTTTTTTGGATCAGAAAATGATGTCCCCTATACAGCAACTGAAATATTGCATACTTTAAAAGATCTACAAGAAGGCTCAGAAAAATGGTTAGAAACCATGCTAAAACTAAGTGAACTATACGCTCCAGCAGCAGCCCAAAAATTTAAAGAAGAACGCTTAAAATAAATCAACTAGGTCTTTCGGTTTCAACTGAGTATACCGTTCAAGCATCTTCCAAGTCTTATGCCCACTCACTTTAGCTACTTCAGGTATAGTCCATTTTCTAATGTAGCCGTCTTTTATTTTCTCAATTTCAAATAATCTACTAATCCCTTCGTGCCTCAAATCATGAAAATGTAAATCCTCAATCCCTGCTGATTTCCTCACTTTCGCAAATCTATCGCTAATCGAATANGCATTCTTTAAAGGCCATAGCTGTTTCCCATACTTATAGCTTTTTTTCCGAGCGATATGAATCCGTTTTTCGTAGATTTCTAAAGCCCTTGGCGGCACTGGAATAATCTCATCAGTCCCACCTTTTTTCTTAGGGNTCTTTCGACTGGGTATAAAGCAGGTTGAATCCTTAAAATTAATGTAAGAAATCTGTTCCCCGTGAATCTCACTCACCCGTTTGCAAGTTAACAGAGCTATTTCAATCGCATCTGCAATCCAGGGATTCGGAGGGCAATGCTCGTAAAGCCGCTGTTCTTCATTCTCCTCTACGTTTAGCCTTCGATCACGCTCATTTGATGCCCCAACCAAGCCTTCCTTCTCTAAAACCTTTTTAGCTTCCGAAACAACGCCGTAATTCGTTTGTACGCCATGTTCAATACCATACAACTCAAGAGCTTGCTTTAAGTAATCAATTCGTTTTTGAGCCGTGCTTGGTTCAATTTTTGTAAACTTGACCACCCCCCGCAGCCAAACTAACACGACTGCTTCGTCCAACTTTGCTACAGGATAATCTTCGAAGTCAGCGGCTGTTTGCTCTAAGGAGCTTTTTTTAGGTTGATCTAAAGTTGTACTGTCAATAAATTGACGGATTACATAATCGACAGTTAAAACTTCATCTTTTTTGAGGATTACAGATGTGCCGTATTCTTGCTGGTAAGCCCACTGTTGGGCTGCTNCTTTTGAATCAAAATCTTTAGACTTATCTTTAGCTGAACCTTGCGACCCTGATCGAACTCTTGCCTTCCATTTNCCATTTGATCTTCTACTTATTTGAGCCATTTTAAAATCTCCTGATTCTCTGGGCCACTCTTGGGCCACTACCCTCCGTCTATAGAGAGTGGCCCAAAAGTGGCCCAAACGCAAATTTTAAAATATTTTTGTCAGTTAAATCAAGTACTTATGGTGCGGACGGAGAGACTTGAACTCCCTGCCAAAAACAGTGGAAGATTGTACCTGTTTGTACCTTTTAATGGAAGTTTGTCAAAGGCTTAGAGTGGAAGATAGTTCCTGATAGTGCTATCTAGTGGAAGATAGAGTGGCCCANNTGGGCCACTTTTTCTTACTTCAAAACGGAGAGATTTATGCTGCATTTTGTATTTCTTTCTCCAAAAAAGCAGCTACTGCGGGTGTCGCAAATAGATATTTTTTACGCCCTTTCATTGATAAAACTTGAACTGGTAATGACCCGTTTGCGATGTCTGAATAAACGACTTTCTTTGAAACTTTAAAAAGTTCTGCATAGTCTTCGACGGACATCAATGGGCCGTACTTATCGGCTAATAACTGTTCCATGATTTCTCCCATTGATTTCATAATTTTTTATTAGTGTTTCTAATATTTACAGAACTAACTATACACCAATTGGTACATGTTTCTACCTTTTTCACTTTAAAAATGAAATTGCACATGTAGCGTACAAAGTACTGAAATTAGGCACATAGGAATATAACCAGAGGGAATAATATTAGTTGAACTAATAAATCACGATATGCTGTTAAAACCCGTAAAAATTCACGAAATGAGTTAAAAACCNTAAAAANCCTTTANAAACTTTATTTAGTGGGTTTATGGTGCATGAAAGCAGTCGCGCCCATATAAGTTCCGACTATACCGCATAAAGAAAAATAGAATAAGCCTAGCAAGTCCGAAAGGGCATTCACTCTGCTGTCAGGTATCAAAGGCGTAAAAAGCACTATNGTTGCAACAGTCATTACTATAATAGAAAGCCAAGCCATTTTNTTCTGCGCCTCTGACTTAGCCTCTCTCAACTCCAAATCCACCATCTCTTTCGCTCGATCAATCTCTGCATCAGTCACCGTACCGTCCTTATCCAAATCAAACTGATTGTATTTGCTTTTTGCTTCCAGAGTTTTTGGTGTCATTTNGGCCTCGCTGTTTTTATTTGTGTGCGTTGAGTCAGCATCGCATCAGCTTTCTCTCCGATGTCGATACCGTTATTTTTCATTGTTGCCAGTGCTTCCCACAGTGCTTGCTGGGCAGAGCCTTCTTTTTCCAATCTCTCATAAGCCTTACGTCGGCTAATTGTTGGGTCAGTGGTAATCGTTCTATGTGACATCAATATCCACCTTGTTGTGATTTGGATAGTAAGCCGGTGCTGTTAGAAACAAAGTAAATGACCCTGCGACATCAGTTTCAAAGGTAAAGCTGCCTGTCTCCCTGGTTCGTACTCCATCATGCCAAATAACCTCTGTGTTCTCTGGCACGTTTGATACG
>PBDF01000001.1 GCA_002717285.1 Magnetovibrio sp. | reverse complement strand
TTCTAAAATTTGGTTTGACCGTAAGGAGTTAAAATGGCCATTACAGCAGCAATGAGGCAAGACATAATGGAGCTTGCCGTTCTAATGAACAACAAGGCGCCAGGCACCACGCTCTTAGGAGAGCTTGTGGTAGCGGCAAACTCGGGACAGACTCTCGAGCAGATCGCAGCAACCCTGGCTGCTCGAGCTGAGTTTAAATCGACATACCCGCTCTTCCAAACTGCGAAAGAGTTTGGTGAAGAGTGGATAGGCAACATACTGCCTGAGGCCGATGCTGCTCTAAAAGCCGAGTGTGTCGCAATCGTTGAGGCGCATATCAATGGCGGAGGCTCGATTCCCGCGCTGGTTGTGTCTGTACAAAAATTCATGAGCGACAGCGCGAATGCGACTGGCGCTCTGAAGGTGCATATTGACAACTTTACGAATAAGGTGGCAGTTGCAACCTACCACACCATTACGAGTGAGGCGGCGGACGAGTGGGCTATCCCAGCAACTGTTACGTCGAGCTCAGACTCGGTAGCTGCTGGAAACTCCACGGTAGACACGGCGCTGACTGCCGCTGCTACGGCGAGTTCACCGACTTATGCGGTAAGTGGTGCGGCAACTGCTAACGAAGGTGATTCGGTCAACTACACAATTTCCACGACTAACGTATCCAGTGGTGGAAAGCTCACTTACACTATCTCTGGTGTGCAAGCGGCTGACGTGGACGGAGGAGCCTTAACGGGTCAGGCCACTATCGGAGTTGATGGTAAGGCTGTTGTTCCAGTCACTATCGCGGCAGATGCAACAACCGAGGGCTCTGAGACGCTGACTATTACTGCAGGCGGTGCTTCTACTTCTACTACGATTGCAGATACCTCATTAACCCCGCCGCCAGTGGGTCAGACTTATAACCTAACTACCGCCCCTAACACGTTTACGGGTAATTCTGGTGATGACTCTTTCGTAGCCGCTGTGGCTAACTCCTGGAGCACCGCTGATGCTATAGACGGTGGCGAGGGAACTGATACATTTACAATTTCTGCGGCAACTGCTGTCTCCGCGCCGGTTGGCGTATCGGTGACAAACGTTGAAAATGCCTCTGTAACCACGAGCGCTGGCGTGACCCTTAATACTACAAAGTGGACTGGATTGACCTCCTTAACGTCCACTGGTGTTGGCGCACAAACCGTAACATCGTCTGCAGACACTGACGTCAATATGACATCCACTGGAATGACAACTGACGATATTGCAATACAGGGCGGTAAAGATATTACCGCGACTATATCGGGCGGAACTGCGACAAACACTATCGACATCGGTACTACAGCAGCGCCAAAGGGCACGGTAACTTTGACTTCGACTTCAGCTGGTGCTGATACAGATGTTCAAGGCGCAATTGCAATTAAAGGTGGTACCGTTGTTACAGTTACTCAAGCAAAAGGCAACGCTGTTAACACAATGAACACTGCTGGTGCGGTGACGGTTACAGGTACTGCCGATACGACGACGGTCAGCGTAAGTGACGCGAAAGCAGTTGCTAAAGGGGCCGCGGTTCAAGGTCGTACCAATGGCGCTGTAACGATTGACGACGTTAACAAGACCTCACTTACTAAGGCCGGTACCATCACCGACGTAACCGTTAGTAGTGGTGCAGCCGTAGCGATCGACTCCGGCGCGCTTGAGACCGTGACGGCCTCGGGCACCATGACCACATTGGATCTTAGCTCGCTGGGTAACTTGACTGTTGCCGCGATCGATGATCTGGACTTAAATCTTTCTAACCTTGTAACCACGGGTAAAGTAACGATAGATACAGATGTTAAGACTCTTAACATCAAGACTACCAAGGTCACCAGCGCTGCTGGCGTGGAGCTTGGGAATACGATTGCGGACCTTGATGTGCAATCATCCGGTGGTAAGACTGTCAATATTTCGGGTGACGGTAAGATCACTGTCACTACCTTAGGTAACGCTAACGCCGCGGCAAGCTTTGTTTCGACTAACACCGGCGGCGTCACTCTTACCGCTGCGCTTGGGACTGGCGTGTCTTTCGCAGGTGGGGATGGGGCTGACTCCGTCAAGCTGGCTGCGACAACTAAGGCCATCACCATGGGTGGCGGAAACGATACCGTGACATCTGATGCTGTAGCGGCTTGGGGAACCGGTGGCTCTGTTGATGGTGGCGATGGCACAGACACTTTGGTCATGGCCATAGCAGATGCCGCAACAGCGAGTGCGAGCGGCACCTTTGAAGGCACCATTTCGGGCTTTGAGAGGCTAACCGTGGGTGATGCCGCAGGTATCGCCTCGATTAACCTGGCTAACCTGGATGACATTAACTACGTCTCCATGGGTGCAGACGGCAGCAATGCGATTAGCATAAATAATATGACGGAAGGCGCGACGTTGGTTAAGACGGGTGTGGGTGGAGCTACTACGACGTTGAATTTCGTCGACTCTACGGGCACCGCCGACTCGGTCAACCTAAAGACTTCGGCTGATGCGAATAGGGACTTTGGTACTGTTAAGGCTGATAACATCGAGACCATTAACTTGGAAACCGATGATACGAATGCAGCGACTGCGCATAGCGCAACGGTTGCCCTGAGTGCCAATAGCGTTAAGACACTGACCATTAGTGGTGATGCTGGCGCGGTATTGGCTAATACCTCGACTACACTTACCTCTGTTAATGCCTCTGGCCTATCTAAGGTGGGTCTGACCTGGGCAACTATAGGTGCCTTGGCCTCGGCGGCGACCATAACGGGTAGCCCTAAGGCGGATAACATTGGTGATACGAATAACAACGCGACTAAGGGTGTAACCATAGATGGCGGCCTCGGTGAGGACACCATCAAGGGTGGCGGTAGTGCCGATACGTTAACGGACACCTCTGCCGAGGCAAACGGAGATGGAAACAAGATCACTGGTGGAGGCGGTAACGACACGATAACCACGGGTGCTGGTAAAGACACCATCCTGGCGGGTGCGGGTAATGACAGCATCACAGCCGGCGACGGTGGTGACAGCATAACTCTGAATTCCGGCAACAATGTTGTGCACGCTGGTGGTGGTGTTGATACCCTCATCGCGGGTTCAGGTAACGACACGCTTAACGGTGATGCCGGCAACGATAAATTTACCATGGCAGGTAACTGGACTAAGGACGACGTTGTAGACGGTGGTGCGGGTACCGATACGGCGACTGTCGATGTTACATCTAGCGTGACTGCTGGTACCACCAGCGGAATCGAGGCTATAGAGGCCACTTTCGATGCTCAAACTGATGTCTTGGCGCTGGCTAATCTCACAGGCGTTGTTTCTGTAGAGACTAAGGCAACTAACGGTGACTCAGACACTGCCAACATATCCGGTCTTAGCTCTGGATCGACGGTAGTGAATAAAACGGCTGCCATAGATACTATTGTGGTTGATACCGTTGATGCGGCTAGTGTGACTATCGATGTGCAGAAGGCCATGGCCACAAGCGTTACAGTGGCGGATGCAGCTAACGTAACTCTGACCAACACGGGCGCCGGCAATGGCGATATGGTCACCGTAGCACTGGATACAAAAGATACAGTGCGATTGGATGTTGACGCTGGCACTGCGGCAAATATTGATACGGGTAGCATCACGGCTACTAACAAGCTAGCAACTGTAGAGGTAACCTCAAGCACGGCTGGCCAGACTGTAACTATGGACAAGATTACAGACGCTGATGCGCTGACCAGTCTGACTGTTAACGCGGTAGGTGGTGACATCACTATTGGTGGAGCTATTGGTGACGGCGGCAACGCTGAGGGGCTTACTACCATAGACGTGAGTGCGTCAAACAACGCTACTGCAACGATTAGCAGTACGATCCAGATGGATGACGCGACAGATGGTACCGCAACAGATGCAACAGCTGCTGACCTAGCAAATACGATAAATGCTAGTGCGACATTCGGTGCGACTGTTGCCCTGGGTAGCCCAACTAATACCTTCGGTACGATAGCGTTGAATACTTCTGGTGGCGGTACTGTGGGTTCAACCCTAGTCCGAGCGGATGATATCACTGGTAATATTGGTGCGGGTGGTACACACACCGCGATCACTGCGACAGATGATGTCACTCTCACATCAAACAACGGCGCTGGCACAACGGCTACGATTAGTACCTTAACAATTGGTGCGACAGTGGCTAGCTCTGCATCGTTAACGCACACTGGTGCGGGTAACTTAACTATCAGCGCAACTAATGCGAGTGCCGGTACGCTTACGGTAGACGGCAGCGGCGGCACTGGTAAGGTCAAGGTGGTTGGCTCTGCGATGACCGGTAAGGTCACTGCTACTGGTGGTTCTGCTGCTGACACGCTTACTGGTGGTAGCGGCTCAGACGTCTTAACTGGTAACGATGGAGCAGACCAGATTACCTCCGGCACAGGATCAGATACTCTCTCTGGTGGAGCTGGTAATGATACCTACATCATGGGTACGGGATGGAGCACAGGCGACTCAATCACGGACTCGGCGGGTACTGACACCTTGACGGCAACGGTATCGGGCACAATTACTCCAGCGGCGTTATCTGGTATTGAGACACTGACGCTTACCATGAATGGTGCCGCGGTTAATGCGACCAATATTACGGACGTGAAGACCATCAATTTGACGAGTGGTACTGACGGCACTGGTGTGGTTTCCAACCTGCCTGGCACCGTGACCACTATTAATCAGAATGGCGAGATGAACGTTGTTAACATCGGTTTCAAGGCCGGCTCTACGCAGGATCTTGTCCTCGATCACGATGCTGGTTCTGGCACCACGAATGGTTCCGTAACGATTACGAACCAAGCGGGAGCGCTTACGATAGACGGTGATGACACTAATGCGGTCGACCACGGTACATCAACTACCGCTGCGAGCGCGACGTCGATTACCATGTCGGGAGGCACTGGTGCACTAGACATAGGTAACCTTGTAGCAACTAATGCTACCAGCATTACGATTAATGATGCTGCTGGCGGGGGAGCTAACACGGTCGGCACTGTTGCTGCAGGTAAGGCGACTACGTTGACGATTAACAACAAAGGTACTGCCGCGACAACTGTGGGTGCGGTAACCGCGAGTAACGCATTAACGGCTATCGACATCGACGCCTCCAGTACTGGTAAGGTGGTTGTGGGTGACATAACCGCTACTGCAGGAACTGCGGCTACAAGCCTATCCGTCGACATTGACTTGCTTGGCGCGAGTTCAGCGGCGAACACGATTGGTGAAGTTAACCTCGGTACAGACGGTATTATTACCGACTACAGCTTGACCACTGGGGCCATTAACCAAGCCAACACTGTGGCTAAGATTACAGCTCTTAATGTGAACGCTTTCACAGTTAAGACTGGTGCTGGTGGAAACGCAAACCACTTGACCTTCGCCGACATGAGAGGCGTGACGGGTGCAATTGGTGACGTGACTATCGATGCAGACGACACTGTGAGCTTCACAAATGGTGCAGAACAGGCAACAAGTATTGGAGATATCGTTATCAAGGGTAAGGACGGTTCCACTGGGGTCAACATGGGCACCTGGGGTGCAGCTAACTCGACCGTTGGTAACATAACCTTCAGCGGTACCTTTGATACAAACCCAGATATCACCATTGGCGCAGCGACAAGCGTGGGTAACGTGTCTACTGCTGGTGTCTTGGCTGGTACCGTTACTGTTGTGCTGAACGATTCGACTACCATTGGTATATCCATGGCCGGTGGTGCGGGTGTCGACAAGTTCACTGGTACTGGTGCTGCAGATACCATTACAGGTCTAGGTGGCGCGGACACACTTATAGGTAATGGCGGTGCTGACACAATCACAGGTGGTGAGGGCGCAGATACGATTACCGGTAGTGCGGGCGCAGACTCGATCATATTGACCGAGACTGCTGCAGCAAATGACCGGGTAGTACTAGACGGTGCAGCCTCTAAGGTGTTGAGCACGGACGTTAACAACGTCATTACTGGCTTTGCTGGCGGCGACGTCATTAAGCTGACTGCTAATCCTGCTTATGCCGGTACTAGTGCAGCCGCGCTGGTTAAGTACAAGGAAGGTGCTAAGGCTGATGCTGACGCAACCATCGGTTTGCATGTCTTCAGTGACAAGATGACTGTAGCCGGTGCTATGCCAACCACCGATGAGATGGCGACCTACCTTGGCTCTACTAAGATCTTTAAGGAAGGCCATGCAGATAGTGCAATCCTTATCTTGGTTGATAATGAGGCGGATGCTTGGCTCATTGAGCTAACTTCAGGGGCCGCAAACCAGACTTACGCGAAAGCTGAGGACGGTATGGCGGTGCTCGCTAAGATAGTTGGTCTCACTGATGTGACCAGTCTTAGTGATGCTAACTTTGCTGACTTTTCTGCCTAATAGGGCTGGTAAAAGAAGTAAAGCTCTCTGTAAGTGATAGGAGATAGAAAAAGCCCTGCCGAAAGGTGGGGCTTTTTTATATAAAAGATTAATCCAGATTCAAAGGAGAAGTAGCATGCCTAATATTCAAATTGACGGTAAAGACTATGACGTCGATGAGTTATCTGATGAGGCAAAGGCACAGGTAGCCAGCATAAATTTTGTCGACCAAGAACTCGCTCGATTAAATGCCCGATCTGCCGCGCTGCAGACAGCAAGAAATACTTATGGCCGGGCACTCAATGAAATTTTGGGTGTAGACACTGAAGCTGAAGTGGTGACCGGCGATGATGAGGACTGATCGGAGCCCCCTTATAAGGCGCTAACGCAATTCCGCTCACTTCACAGGAGTCCGGCGTACTGATTTGAATTGTTGTATTTATTTTCATCCGGAGGGGTTCACTACCTCTGGACCCCGGCTCATGGGAAGGCACGCAGCGGGCGAGTCTTTCCTTAGGGGCTATATCCAGTGGTCCAAGACAGAAGATCTCTACGTTTTTGTAGAAACTGAGCAACACGCAAAGTCGTTCCAGGAGTTGTATGGCAATGATTGCGCGCACAAAAGCCTTCATTTCCTGAGCCCGGAATCCATCCAGCGTCTTACCGAGCCTGGTGTCATGTTTGTGCCAGGGCCCGAGATAGATGGACACAGTTACAGGCGGCAAGTTTTCGGTGCTCAGTCAGCTTGGAGCATTACCGGGATCACCCATACAACATCAAGCGCGGTGGCAATGCGGTCTGTTATCAATCTGCTCACTTCACCAGTGGAGAGATGGGACGCACTGATTTGTACCAGCAACGCAGTGAAGGGCCATGTTGAAAGCATGCTGACCGAACAGTCTAAATTCTTAAAGAACAGGCTGGGCAGCAGCCGCAATGTTATGCCGGAGCTGCCAGTTATCCCCTTAGGCATCCACACTAAAGACTTTGTCTTTTCAGAGGAAGATAGAATTTCTTCTCGCCATAAGCTAGGTATCGAAGACAGTGAAATTGTTGTCCTATATACAGGCCGGCTCTCGTTCCACGCTAAGGCACATCCACTCGTTATGTATCAGGCCATCGAGGAGGCCGGCTTGGCGGCAGGGCAAAAAATTGTCCTAATCGAGTCCGGTTGGCACGGCAACGAGCATATTGCTGCGGCCTTTAGGGACGGAGCCAAGTTTGGGTGCCCTAGTGCACGGGTGCTGAGGCTGGATGGTCGTGTGAAAGAGCAAAGAAATCAGGGTTGGGCTGCGGCCGATATTTTCTGCTCTTTGCCAGATAACGTACAAGAGACCTTCGGAATCGTTCCGATAGAGGCAATGGCTGCGGGCTTACCCGTTGTTGTATCGGATTGGAACGGTTATCGAGATAGTATCAGGGATGGACTGGATGGCTATCGGATTCCCACCATAATGCCAGAGGAAGGCATGGGCATGGACTTGATCCAGAGATATGCTGCTGGAGTTGACTCCTACGATCGATACTGCGGCAACACGAGTTCACTAATTTCGGTAGACGTTGACGCGACTATCGATGCTTTTTATCGCCTCTTTTCTTCAAGAGAATTGAGAATCAAGATGGGGCAAGATGGCCAAAGGCGGGCTGTGGATGTCTATGACTGGGAAACGATAATTCCCCAGTATGAATCCCTATGGACTAATCTAGCTTCTATGCGGAAAGAGCAATCGATTAATACTTGTTCTAATCGATCACCCGTTTGGTTAGATCCATTCTATGCGTTTCGCGGTTATCCTACGACTCGCTTAGGGCTTGATACTGGGTTAAAACTGCGCCATGGGAGTTTGGGACAGAGCTTAAAACATTTACAGAGTCTAAATGCGTTAGCAATGGTAAACTTTGCAGCTCACGTAATGCCTTCGATGGACGAGGCAGAAAAAGTCATTCACTCATTGGTTGGGTGTGAAAAAACGGTAGATGAGATCTTGCGACTTTTTCCAGCAGAAGAATCGCAGCATTTACGTCGGTCATTGGTTTGGATGTTAAAGTTGGGAATTCTGTCACGGTGTCAATAAACGTACTCTTTATTCATCAGAACTTTCCGGCGCAATTTAAATCTCTTGCGCCTGCGCTTGTGCGTGAAGGTCACAACGTTCGGACGTTGACCATCAGAGATTTCCCTAAATCGGACTGGAACGGAGTGAGTGTCTCTAATTATTCGATAAAGCGAGGGACAAGTGAAGGAATCCATCCCTGGATACTCGACTTTGAAACTAAAGTAATAAGGGGTGAGGCCTGTTTTAACGCTGCGTTAGAGTTAAAAAAGTCTGGCTACTCTCCAGATATCATCGTTGCCCACCCCGGCTGGGGGGAGAGCATGTTCCTTAAAGAGGTATGGCCTAAAGCACGGCTTGGGTTGTACTGCGAATTCTTTTACCACCACGAAGGTCTTGATATCGGATTTGATCAAGAATTTGCTAATGCTGATCTGGAGAATCCCTGCCGGATAGCGTTGAAGAACACTAACTATTTATACAACATCAATCAGGCTGATGCGGGACTTGCGCCCACAGAGTGGCAGGCGCGAACTTTTCCGGAATCATTTAGGAGTAAGATTACCGTGTCTCATGATGGGGTTGATACGAGCGCAGTAAAGCCTAACAAGGATGTAGTTGTCACGATAAATGGTTCTCTGAAACTGACACGAGGTGATCAGATCGTTACTTACGTGGCGAGGAATCTTGAACCCCTTAGAGGGGCGCATATATTTTTAAGGGCCGTTCCAAAGATTCTCAGGGAGAACGCGGAGGCAAGAATCCTAATTGCTGGTAAGGACGATGTCGGATACGGATCCGGCCCTGCAGGGGGTGGGACCTGGAAGGAGTTTCTGCTAAATGAGATCAAACCCCAGCTTAAGGATTCGGAATGGGGTCGATTGCACTTTGTCGGTCATCTGCCATACCACTATTTTTTGAATTTGCTTCAAGTGTCCTCGGTGCACGTCTACCTTACCTACCCATTTGTATTGAGTTGGAGTCTCTTAGAGGCGATGAGCGTAGGCTGCGCAGTTGTTGCAAGCCGCACTGGGCCAGTCACTGAGGTTATTACAGATGACTCCACTGGGAAATTAGTAGACTTCTTTGACATTGAAGGCTTAGCTCAACAGGTGGGTGAGCTTTTAAATGATCCCCAAAAAAGGACTGTGTTGGGCAGAGAGGCCAGAGGCCTCGCTATACAAAATTATGATTTGACTAGGGTTTGTCTACCCAGACACGTAGAATGGGTAGAAGGAATGTTAAATTAGCCAGATAAAAAGTTCATTGAATTGTCGCTAATGGGCAAGATTCTGCCCTAGCTCTGAGGGATATTCATGGCGTTAGTACCGTTATCAAAAACAAAACATGCTTCATTAAAGCTTGGGCCTGTTGATATGAATGAGTTTTTAGATCTGTTGCTCATTCCACTGTACGAGCATGAAATTAACAGCGTGGCGTGCGACTATCCGCTATGCATTACTCTTCAAGACAATACCCCTTCGCTTCGATTATTGAGCTCTATTAGCCCAAAACATGGCTCAGCGCTGATTACCAGTGAGGGTAAATGGGTGGGGCGCTATGTGCCAACGTATGTTAGGCACTACCCGTTTTTTGCGATTGCGACGGGCCCGGAGGAGAAGAGTATTTTTATCGAAGACACTAGTCCGCGACTTCAGGAGGATAGCGGTGAGGCACTTTTTGAGAAGTCTGAGCCAACTACTCTTCTTGCGGGAATAGTCTCCGATATGACGGCGATATTTGAGTCTGCTAGTAGGCTTCAAATAGCATTGGATGCGCTCCAAAAATTTAAGTTAATTGTCCCTTGGACTCCTAAAATTGCCTCTACAGATGGTCATGAGGCGACTATTGGAGACATTTACCGAGTCGATATGTCTGGACTGGATGATCTAAGCAATCCAGAGTTCAATGAATTACGAGAGCTAGGTGTGCTCTCTTTGGCTTATGGTCAGTTCTTATCTATGAACAATTTGGGCAAGCTAGTTGCACTTCAAAACCTTACATCAGCGTCCTCACCAACGGCAGATCTTGAGGTTAGCCTTGATGATGATAGTCAGGCTCTTGATTTTGGTCTTCCAGACAGCGCAAAGACTCTCGATTTTGATAAGCTATAGAGACGACTTGAAGACTTAGGATTACATTATGCCGAAATTTCTTCATGTTGGTTGTGGTCAAAAAAGAAAGAATCAAACAACAAAGGGGTTCAATTCCCCGAATTGGGATGAGGTTCGTTTTGATATTGATGGGGCTGTCAATCCAGATATCACTGGAACAATTTTGGATATGAATAATGTTTCATCTGGCACTTTTGATGCCGTTTATTCTAGTCATAACATAGAGCATGTGTACCCACATGAGGTTGCAATCGCGCTTAAAGAATTTTCGAGGGTATTAAAGCCAGAGGGTTTTGTCGTAATTACTTGCCCAGATTTACAATCAGTATGTGAGTTGGTGGCGAAAGATCAGTTGCTTGAACCTGCTTATACAAGTCCGGCTGGACCGATAACGCCGCTAGATATCCTATACGGACACCGTCCAGCTTTGCAGCGTGGCAATTATTATATGGCTCACAAGTGTGGGTTTACGCTAAATGCCCTAATCTCAGTATTGCGGGCCCACGGTTTTAGATCTGTCGCGGGTAAGCGTCGTGAGAAACCATTCTTTGACTTATTTGTGATTGGATTTAAGTCGCAAATTGACGAAGCTCAACTGAGAAAAGTAGCGTTACAGCACTTTCCTCAATAGTAAGGTTTTGGCTCCATAATCAGCCATGGTGTCGGTCCTGAACGCCATTCCCAAGTCGCCAGTAGCTGATCAAGATGAGAAAGGTTAGTGAACCATCGGGGGACATGAGGAATTTCTCGACTACCATGGTCATTAACCAGAGTGACGTTGTGGGTTTCGTTAAACCTTGAGATTAGAGTTTCAGTTATCCCTGGTTTTAGGCATTCGTGAGACTCGACGATTATGAATTTTCGTTTCAGTCCGTCGGCTTGGTTTGGCACTAGTAGTTCCTGTTCCGCGCCCTCTATGTCGCAAAGGATCAAAGTTTGCTCGTCTGGGAAATTACTAAATTGTTCTGGTTCAAACACTCCACCGACTCTAATTTGGTCCGAAACGTTATTTGTAACGGCTAGTTTTTGACAAGCTTGCTGCGCTAACACGTTGGTATCGAATGCAAATATTTTCGAATTAGGCATACGCCTGGCCATACCAACTGCGTAGTATCCTTCGGCGCAGCCGATATTCAACACTGTAGCGAAACTTGATGAGATCGCAGTTTCAAGATGCTCGAACAAGGGTTGTTCGTAGCATCCCAGCAGCTTTGCGATGTGGCAACCTTCACTTGAATGTTCCAGGAATTGCATCCCCTTGAATGGTCCACCTAATACAGTACTTCCTTCATTTTGAAGAACCGTATTTTGGATCAGAACGCTGCGCCATTTCGCAAGCAAGCGCATTGAATTATTAAGTTGTTCAATTTTATCACTGCTCTCTATTTTTAGGCTCGTGACTAGATCACTTCGAACCTTGTCATGAAAGTTCATTTCATACCTCTTTTAATTTACTAAACTCATTAGGCGGGTGACTTCCAGAGCAAGAATTTCCGATTAAAGCTAAAAACTGTTACCGCTTGATTAATACTACATCTTTCCAAGAAAAAAAACTCCACAGTGAAAGGCCGTTCTAGCTTATTGATCTAAATTTGTCGTCTGTTGTGTGCTAGTATCTAGGCGACTTTAATTCTTGATTTGATGATTCCTCTTAAGGCAGAACTTTATTGGGAGATTACACGTCTTAATTGCACCAATATTCATTTTAGGTTTTCCGAGAACTTCTATTACTGGGCTGCATTATTGAATTTGAAGGATCACAGACATGGGCTTACTTAGAATCTTTCTAATATCTTTTTTGATGGGTTCAAATCTTTTTGCACAACCTCTGCAACTTTTTGAGGAGACAGAAAATATGCAAAGGGAGATTGAAAATCCTATTGCGGCAGAAACTCGTAGGGATAGTGATGGCAATCTGATTACTGGCCCTGAATTTACCCTAGTTGGTACCAGTAGAATCGGCAGTAACAGGGTGGTTGTTGTCGAGGATAGCCTTGGAGAAATCATATCGCTTAGCCTCACCGAAGAGTCAACCGAAATTGTTCCCGGATATCCAAATTACCGTGTGCTCGAGATAAGTTCGGGACAGGTTTCAATAGAGTACCCCGCTAATGCGGCCTGCATCGAGTTCCTTGAACAAGGGGTAGCTTGTGAATCTCAAAGAGTGGCCATTTTAAGTTTAAAAAATGCCTCGCCATTAGAGCCGGTTAATCGAGGGGGCAAGGGGAATGATTCAGGATTAGTCGAAGTCTCAGAGGATGGAGACATATCGGTTAACCCATTTGAAGCCATACTGAGCAGGGCTGCTAATCCAGATACGGAAATCGAACCTGATAATAGTTTCACTCCGAGGAGAATAAGCCCTGAAGAGGTTCCTCNGGGTATGCGGATTGTCTCTACTCCCTTTGGGGATCGTCTTGTGGAGATTGATCAATAAGTTGGCCTGACAATCTGAGCTAAATTCGGAATAGGTTTAATGGAATTGAACGATAGAATGAAAACTCCGGAGGCGGTTTATTTTAGTAAAGAGATATTTAAAAGATAGAAGTATCAATTCTATTTCATGTGGAATTGTCTGTTATGAAACTACTCCTGCTGAACTAGAGAACCTAATTCGGTCTCTGCAAGTTTCAATCCGTAGGCTGCATACCATTCAACCAGAAGTCTCGCTTATCATCTGCGTGATAGATAATTCTGCACGGGAGAGTAATCTGCGGTCAGTTTGTGAAGAGTCGATCCAGACTGAAGAAACCGAAAATGTAGAGATTCGGTACACTGGAGGGCATGGTAATATCGGTTATGGAGCTGCTCAAAATTTGGCAATTTCAAGTGTAAATAGCGACTTGCATTTGATACTAAACCCGGATGTGGTAGTCAAAGAGGACGCCTTAGTGGAGGGGGTGGAGGCCTTCCTCAGTTACCCCTCTCTTGTTATGTTAAGTCCTAGTGCTGAAAATAAAAAAGGTGAAAAACAATTCCTTTGTAAGCGATCTCCAACTGTTTTGACCCTTTTTATACGCGGTTTTCTCCCTAAGTTTCTTAAGGGTTTTTTCAGGGAAAGGCTGGATTTTTATGAGATGCGGGATTTGTCTGAGACCAAATTAACAGAAGGGATTCCTCTAATTGGTGGTTGTTTTATGCTTTCTGATACACGCGTATTAAAGTCTATTGGCGGTTTCGATGAANGCTATTTCCTTTATTTTGAAGATTTCGATTTAAGCATTCGCGTGGCATCTCTTGGAACGCTGGCTTACTCTCCGAATGTGCAAATTATTCATTCTGGAGGAAATGCTGGCAAGAAAAGTCTGTTTCACATAAGACAATTTATAAAATCAGGACTAAGGTTTTTTAACAAACATGGATGGAGCTATTGGTAGCGTTATAAAAAGGTTTAACTATGAAATCCGATACTGATTGCACAGTGCTAGTGACTGGAGCGAGTGGATTTATCGGCCGACACACTCAAGCTTATTTGCTAGAAATGGGTTTTACGGTACGAGTATTGTTGAGATCAAACACGATGCTCCGAACAGACTCTCATCCAAAGCTTCAAAAATATTTCGGGAACATTACGGATGTCGAAAGCTTAAAAAAAGCGTGCGATGGGGTAGGTTATATTGTGCACTTGGCTGGTATAGCGCATGTAAATTGTGACGAAGATTACGCTCATGAAATCAACGTGGGTGGAACAAAGTTATTGCTTGATGCTGCGATTGCCCGAAACGTAGAAAAATTCGTATTAGTTAGCAGTTCTCTAGCAGTTGAAGCAAAGGGTGACCCGGATGCATCTACAGCCTATGGGGCAACAAAGTTGATGGCTGAGAAATTAATCATGGATGAGCATGTCAAAGGGAACATCGTGGGTGTAGTTCTGAGACCGGCTAATGTCTATGGGTTAGGAATGAGGGGTAATATTGCTCTTCTAATTCGATTGATTACCAAAGGTCTTATCCCTGCGTTGCCTGTCCTTGAAAATAGGTTCTCGATGGTCGGTGTTAATGATCTCAGCCGTGCGATTTCTCTTTCAATTAAGTCAGAGCGAGCCAACGGAAGAACTTACCTTGTTACAGATGGGCAGCAGTACTCAATCAGTGCGGTTGAAAGAGAAACGTATAAGGTGATGGGTAAAAAAATGAGCGGGTTGAAGCTCCCTCATATGCTATTATACGCTATATTTTTGGTGGTTGATTTGCTGGGACGGGTACTAAGAGTTCTCAAATTCAATTTGCCAGCTCTTGGAAACTTAAACCTCAGAACTTNCAAAAGGTTGGTCAGCGACAATTTGTTCAACAGTAATGAAATTTGCGATGAGCTTTCATTTAAACCGGAATCAACTTTCTACNGTGAGCTGCCAAGGATAATTAAAAAGATTAATGATTAAAATTAGGTCATATCTTTTGTTGAGATGAAGGAATAAATAGTATGACAAAAGGGATAATACTAGCAGGAGGAACAGGCAGTAGACTGTATCCAATGACTATCTCAGTCAGTAAACAGTTGATGCCAGTTTATGATAAGCCAATGATCTACTATCCACTCTCGACTCTTATGCAGGCCGGTATTAGAGAGATTCTTGTCATAACTACCCCGTCAGACGAAAGCGCTTTTAAAGAACTTCTGAGTGACGGACGGCAGTGGGGGCTTCAAATCTCTTACGCNCAGCAGGCAAAACCAGAGGGTCTAGCNCAGGCATTCATTATTGGAGAGGAATTTATCCAGNACAGTCGCGTTTGCCTGATACTAGGAGATAATATTTTTTACGGTAATCGAATAGAGGAGACATTGAGAAATGCATCNACTAGCGAAGGCGCTTGCATTTTTGCCCACTATGTNAATGATCCGGAAAGATATGGTGTGGTGGCTTTAGATAGTGAAAATAGGGCTATCGACNTAGAAGAGAAACCAAGAAAACCTAAATCGAATTATGCGGTGACAGGCATTTATATGTATGACAGTGACGTTATTGAGATTGCTAAATCGATCCAGCCATCTGAGCGAGGGGAGCTTGAAATAACCGATTTGAATAAAAAATTCATGTTGAATAATGCGCTACAAGTTGAACTTTTCGACAGGGGTACAGCGTGGCTAGATACAGGAACTATACAATCTCTCCTTGATGCGGCTAACTTTATTCGAGTGCTCGAAGAGAGACAGGGCCTGAAGATTGGTTGCCCAGAAGAAATAGCATTTAGACAAAACTTTATTACCGCTACACAGCTTGCCAATTTAGCCCAAGATTTAGATAAGAGTGGATACGGACAGTATTTATCAGCTCTGCTTGATGCCCGATAAATATGAGGGTGGTAGCGCGATGAAAATTTNCCCTACAAAAATTTCNGAAGTGCTTGTGNTTGAGCCAGATGTGTATGCAGATGAGCGNGGTTACTTCATGGANACATTCCGTTCATCGNATCTCANNAANCATGGCGTCGAATTGAATTTTGTTCAAGATAACCAGAGTCAATCTCGAATCGGAACCCTTCGCGGACTTCACTATCAGCTGGAATTTCCTCAAGGAAAATTGGTGCGTGTTATAAGTGGNACTGTTTTCGATGTTGCCGTGGATATTCGAAAAAGCTCAAGCACTTTCGGTAANTGGGTTGGCGAAACTCTGTCAGCCGAAAACAAAAANCAGTTGTGGATACCTCCAGGATTCGCGCATGGGTTTTTGGTTTTAAGTAAGTCAGCAGAGTTGTTTTATAAGTGCACTGAGTACTATCACCCCGAGGATGATTATAGCCTGCTTTGGAATGATCCAGCTGTGGGGATAGAATGGCCTCTTCAAAATAGAGAACCNATCTTATCTGAAAAAGATCGTATCGCTCAGTGCCTCTCGCAGATACCGGTGTATAGTGACTAGAAAGAATCTACTATTGACAGGCTCCAAAGGGCAGTTGGGGTCAACGTTTTCATTGTTGTTTAAAAGCTCCCCACTAGTGTGCAAGTTTAATCTGCATGAAGTCGACATCGATGATTTTGATCTTTTGGATCAACAAGCAATACCTACTAGGTTAATGTCTTTCTCGCCATCCATCATTTTAAACTGTGGTGCTTATACGGCGGTCGACAAAGCAGAGGATAATCGCGGGTTAGCGGAGGGGGTCAACGCTGACAGTGTCGGGATAATATCGAATTGGTGCGCTGAAAACAGTTGTCGGTTAATCCACATATCCACAGACTTCGTGTTTAATGGTGCAAAGAAAACACCTTATTCACCG